>CAZBZV010000005.1:0-92137 GCA_964496505.1 uncultured Ignavibacteria bacterium
TCTCATTTCTTATCCTCCTACGGATTTTAATAATATAATGAAGTATTATCTGCTTCTAAGAATATATAACTTAAGCAATTGTCTTTTAAGTATAGGTATGCTTCAAAGAGCCAAATAATACATTAAAATCATTTTTTTTGAATGTAACCACTTACTACTATTTTGAGATAATCCGAGTTAATTGCAAAAGGTGTGGAAATTGACAAAAAAGTAGCGTACCCTTTCACAAGATATTTGGAAACTTAGATTTAAAGGGAAAGGATACGCTGATGAGAGCTTATGAAAAAGTTGGAATTGAGTCAACCGAAAAGTTTGAAAAAAGTCTGGACGAGTTGGCCCTTGAGGGAGCCCGTCGGATGCTGAAAGCGGTGCTGGAATCAGAAGTAGAGGAGTTTCTGGGTCGCCGGTCCTATGAGCGGACAGAAGAGTTCCGTGGCTACCGCAATGGCTACGGCAAGAGTCGTAAAGTGGCGGTTGGTAGCGGGACGGTGCAGATTCGCGCCCCTCGTGTACGAGAGGGTCGAGTTCGCTTCAAGTCGCAGGTATTGCCGAGCTATCAGCGTCAATCACAGAAGGTCAAGGAACTGATCCCGGAGCTGTACCTGCATGGCCTGGCGACAGGTGATTTCGAGCTGGCATTGCGAGGTTTTCTGGGCGAGGGAGCGAGTCTCTCGGCCTCCAGTGTAACGCGTTTGAAGGAGAAATGGGAGGCTGAATACGAGGCCTGGCGCAAACGTCCGCTGTCCACCGGCGGTTATGCTTATCTGTGGTGCGATGGGGTGTACCCGAAGGCGGGTCTGCAGGGCGACAAGACGGCCTTTTTGGTTATCCTCGGAGCTAATGAGAATGGCGAGAAGGAGCCTTTGACGATTGTCGAGGGGTATCGGGAATCGACCGAGAGCTGGGCCGAGGTGTTACGGGACTTGAAAGCTCGTGGTCTGACCGACCCGAAGCTGTTTTGCGGCGACGGCGCCTTGGGCTTGTGGGGCGCCATCGATAAAGTCTATCCCCAGGCCGATCACCAACGCTGCTGGGTCCACAAGATGCGCAATGTGCTGAATCACTTCCCGAAACGTCTGCACGGCGAGGTCAAGGGCTTCCTTCAGCGGATATATAAGGTCGACGCCAGGAATGAAGCCGAGACGTTGATGGCCCAGTTTGCCGAGACCTATGAGCGGGAATATCCTCGTGCGGTCGAGTGTTTGTTGAAGGACCAGGACGCCTTGCTGACCTACTTCGCCTATCCGAAGGAGCACTGGGTCAGTTTGAAGACGACCAATCCCATCGAGTCGATCTTCGCCACGGTCAAGCTGAGAACCAATGCCGCCCGGCGGATCAAATCGCCGCGTTCGGCTTTGTACCTGATCTTCCAGTTGATTCAGAGAGCCCAACATCGCTGGCGACGGCTCAATGCGCCCCATCTGGTGACGAAAGTGCTGGCGGGAGTGACGTTCGAAGACGGTATCGAGGTTAAGAAAGAAAAGAAAAATCAGGCTGAAAGGGACGCTGCTTGAAAATTAAATTTACACAACTATTGACATGAGCTCGATAATCCCTCGCATTTTTATTTTATTTGCAACAACAGACTTTCAATCCCGTAATCAATAGTCAGCAGAGTCAAGTGAGCGCCCGTACGTCGTAATCTTTTTACACAATCAGGAGAAAAACCATGAGGCGTGTACTGGTTCTCACTTGCCTGCCTGCTGTGCTGGTTATGGCGTGGGCGCTCGCTTTATCTGCACAGGGCACACTGGAAGGGGACAGATTAGTCCCGGAAATCGAAGCATTCCGCATAAACCCGCATCCCCCCGTAATAGATGGAAATCTTGACGATCCGGTCTGGCAGCATGAAGAACTGATGCTGGCGCGGAAGTTTACACAACAGGAGCCGGATGAGGGCAAAGAAGCCACCGAATCCACGTTGGTGGCGGTTGCCTATGATGATGATGCGGTATATGTTGCTTTCTGGTGTTACGACAGCGAGCCGGATCAAATGATCAGCCAACTTGTTCGGCGTGACCGCTGGTCGGAGTCCGATCGAGTGACTGTGCGGATCGATCCTTTTCACGACCATCAGAACGGCCATGCATTCGAGGTCAGTTCGGCCGGAGTCTTGCGTGATGCACGTTATTTTGACGATGTAGGCGCGGATATGTCCTGGGATGCTGTCTGGGATGCCAGGGTCAAAAAACATATCTGGGGCTGGGGGGCGGAATTCAAGATACCCTATCATTGTCTGAGATTTACCGAAAAAGAAGAGCATACCTGGGGCATAGATTTCCAGAGGTATATCAGCCATAACGGGGAAACCGATATCTGGGCCTACACTCCGCCCTCGAAGGGGGGATTTGTATCCAATTTCGGCCATATCAAAGGGCTGAGAGGAATTCATTCCAGCGGTCGAATCGAATTGATGCCCTATGCCGTCTCCAGTACCGCTACCGAATCGAAATCGGCGGGCAATCCTGACGGCCGTGATTTTATGGGAGATGTGGGTTTCGATATGAAATATGCGCTCTCATCCAACCTTATTCTGGATGCGACCATAAATCCCGATTTCGGTCAGGTGGAGCTGGATCAGCCGGTTTTGAATCTATCTGCATACGAAACCTATTTCCCTGAAAGACGGCCGTTTTTCCTTGAAGGATCTGATTTATTTAATACAGATTTTGATCTATTCTATTCACGCAGAATAGGGAAACCTCCGCGGCAACATGTGGATGATGAAGAGTTTGGATTCTATAAGGATTATCCCAATGAGACCACTATTCTGGGTGCGGCCAAACTGACCGGAAAATTATCATCGGGTACATCGATAGCATTTCTGAATGCCGTGACCGCCGAGGAGGAGGCTGAGTATGCGGCTTTGTCGAACTACCGGGATGATACAACATGGGTAAACGGCGAGCCGGTGGTTGAAAGTGTGCCTCAGGATACTATTTATCGAAAGGGTGTGGTGGAAAAATCCGCCAATTATTCAGTGCTCAGAATCAAGCAGGATATTTTTGGCAGCTCGCATGTGGGCGGTATGCTGACAATGGCCTCACAGGAGAGCGTACATCCGGCGGTAACCGGTGGAATAGACTGGCGCCTGGCCTCGGGAAACAGCATGTGGGTCTTGAGCGGCCAGACTGTTTTCAGCCGGGTGGATAATCAGGAGACCGGCTTCGGTTTTGAAGCCCAGCTTGATAAGGCAGCAGGTGATCATTTCCGGGGAGCCGTGGGAGTGGAGATCAAAGATCCCAACCTGGATCTTAATCGTTTGGGCTTCATATACCGCAATGATAATCGCGAGGTCTGGTCATGGTTCCAGTACCGCACCCGTGACGACTGGTGGATAATCCGCAATAGCTGGAATAATCTGAACTTTCATTCTTCCTGGAATTACGAGGGTATAAATAACTCGCTTGGCGGCAATTTCAACACATATGTAGAATTCACAAATTATTGGTCGATGAACTGGAGTTTTTCAGTGCAAGCCGAAAAATATAGCGATCTGGAGACACGCGGGAATGGTCTATGGGAATGGCCTGTATATCCAACCGCGGCGTCCTGGTTGAACATAAATACCAATCAACGCAAGGATGTATCTTTTCATCTTGGTCTTGGAGGCGGGGATGATCGCGGCGGAAATCATCGCAGTTTGAGTTTTGATATTAATACGCGCCCCAGAAGCAACATCGAATTTACAACAGGTATCGCATTACAACGCTATAATAACGCAACACGCTGGATAACAAATCAATATGACGAGAACGATCAGTTGCGGTCAGTGTTCGGCGATCTGAATCAGGATCTGGTTAATCTCTATATGTCCGGAAGCTGGCTTTTAAGCCGTGATCTTTCACTGCAATTTTCGGCGGTGGGCCTTTTAAGCGGGCTGGATTATCAGAACTATCGTTATTATCTGGGCGGCAATGAATATTCTGATCCGCTTGATGAGTTCGATAACGATTATAATTACTCGGCGATAAATTCGACCCTGCTTCTGAGATGGGAGTATATTCCCGGAAGCACGCTTTATCTGGTATGGACCCGGGCCCGTCCCGAGGTCGATCATGGCGCAAACAATCTCGTCATAGACCGTGACCTCGACCGCTTCTTCAGCTCGGGCTCGACAAATGTGTTCCTGATTAAGGCAAGTTACTGGCTGAATATATAAAGATTTGGATAGGGATATGCCGTTATAGCGCCAGCCGTATAATCTGGCGCCATAATGGGACGGACTTTGCCCGTAAACAGCATTTGCTATGGATTGGAAATGCCAAAATAAATTGCGATAAAACTGAATTGATATACAAGCATTTTAACGGAGGACTTCAATGTCATCAATGACCAGGCGTTCTTTTTTAAAAACCAGCGCCAGGGGTTTGGCTATAGCCGCAGTGCCGGTTATATTCAAGGCCAATCCTCTGGCCGCTCTCTCATCACCACTTCTTAATCCGGATAATCCATCAGAATACTATGAACATTTTGGAGTATCAGAAGAAATACTTCGAAAAGTCATGGCGGCTGCATTAAACAGGGGCGGAGATTACTGCGACCTGTTCTTTGAACACACGATCTCAAACACAATTGTGCTGGAAGACGACCAGGTTAACCGCGCCTATAGCAGTGTTGATTTTGGAACGGGGATCAGAGTGCGCGAGGATGATCAGATAGGTTATTCATTTACCGAGGAGCTCAGTTCGAATTCCATGATAAACGCAGCCAAAACTGCGGCAAATATTGCAAATCAAAGCCGTATCTTGCCGCCCGAAGGTTTGAGTTTTCAAAAGGCGGCGGACTATTATCCTGTCGAAACTCTCTGGGAGGATGTGGGCATCAAGGAAAAAATTCCGATTTTGCGCGGCCTCAATGAAAGAACCTGGAGCCGTGACAAACGAATTATCAATGCTCGGGTGTATTTTATGGACACAAACTCATATAAAATGATTGTGTGCTCAGATGGCCGGGTGGGCTGTGATTACCAACCCATGATAACCATCTATGTGCTCTGCACCGCCGAGGACAACGGCAGGCGTGAACAGAATAATTTCTCTATTAGTGTCCGCAAGGGAATTGACCATCTGACCAGTGAAAATCTAAATCCGATTGCAGACGAGGCTGTGCGCCAGACAGTTATGCTGTTTGATGCGGTTAATATGGAAGGCGGCGAGATGGAAGTCGTTCTGGCTGCCGGGGAATCCGGAATCCTTCTACATGAGGCTATCGGGCATGGCATGGAAGCCGATTTCAACCGCAAGGAGGAATCGATATATGCGGATAAGATCAACAAAAAAGTCGCTGAGAATTTTGTTTCTATAGTCGATGATGGCACCTGGCGGAATGCCCGCGGCACCTTAAACCTCGATGATGAGGGCAATGATACGGAGAAGACTTATCTTGTTAAGGACGGAATACTGGTCAGCTATATGCATGATAGCATCAGCGCCAATCATTACAAGGTAAAGCCTACCGGTAACGGCCGCAGGCAGTCATTCAGGTATCCTCCTATCCCGCGCATGCGCAATACCTATATGATGCCCGGTCCGCATACCAAAGAGGAGATAATTGCAAGTGTCAAAAAAGGACTGTATGCCGATTCGTTCACAAACGGGGAGGTTTTGATCGGTCCGGGAGATTTTACGTTTTATCTCAGTTCCGGTTACCTGATCGAGAACGGGAAATTGACAAAACCGGTCAAGGATGTCAACCTGATCGGTAACGGGCCCGATGTGCTGACAAAGATGGTAATGGTCGCGGATGATTTGAAACTTTCCGAGGGCGGAGGAACCTGCGGAAAAGGCGGCCAGGGTGTCCCGGTTTCAATGGGGCTTCCAACAGTCAAGGTTTCCTCGATAACGGTCGGGGGAAGATCCTGATCAAGGTATTAATCAGATTATATAAACGGAGTTTTAGATATGGGCAAATATGACAAACTTGAACTGGCACGCTGGGTTGTAAAGCAGGGCAAAAAAGCCGGAGCCGATAATGTTTCGGTTGATGTGATAAAAGACCGCAGTATCAGCGTCGATTTTAGAAACGGCAAGATGGAGGAGCTAAAGGAATCCTCACAAAATTATCTGTCCCTTTCAGTCTATGCTGACCATCGCTATACCAGCCATACCACCTGCGACCTGAATAAGGCCTCTATGGAAAAATTTATAGCAGAAGCGGTGGCGATGACAAAATACCTGAATGAAGATCCCTACCGTTCGCTTCCCGACCAAAAATATTATAAGATGCGCGGTGATATTGACCTCAATCTTCATGACGATAATTACCCCAACGTCACACCTGAGGAGAGGGTAAAAATCGCAAAGAAAATCGAGGCTATGGCCTCGGGATTGAGCGATAATATAGTGAACTGCAATTCGTCTTATTCCGACAGCCGGGCGGAATTCGTAAAGATCAACAGCAATGGCTTTGAAGGACAAAAGGAAGCGACCTATTTCGGGGCCTCGGTCGAAACCGCTATAAAGGACGACAATGGGGGACGACCCAGCGATTACGATTACATAGGCTCACGATTTTTCAGGGATATTACCGGGCTGGAAATGCTGGGTAAAACCGCTTATAATCGAGCTGTGCAGAAGATCGGCCAGAAGAAGATCAAATCCGGTGTTTATGATATGATAGTTGAAAACCGGGCATTAAGCCGGCTTCTGGCCGCTCTGGAGTCTCCGTTGCAGGGAAGCTCTTTGTATCGCAAAAACTCATGCTTTGAAAATAAGCTGGGGAAGAAGGTTGCCTCGGAAAAGCTGACAATACTTGACGATCCCTTTATCGAAGCAGGCTTTGCCTCCCGGCTTTATGACGGAGATGGAATGGCGGCGAAAAAACGCCCCATTATAGATAAAGGTATTCTGAAATCCTATTTAATCAGCTGGTATTACTCGCAGAAGCTTGGAATGGAGCCTACCAGCGGTTCGATATCAAATATAACCTTCGAAACCGGAAAACGATCGCCAGAGGAGATGATTAAGGATGTAAAGAAAGGGATTTTTGTAACCCAGTTCGTGGGAGGAAACTCCAACAGCCTTACAGGCGATTTCTCCTACGGAATTGTGGGTTTATACATTGAAAACGGTGAAATAGTCCATCCTGTCAATGAGATGAATATTAGCGGGAATATCATGGAATTCTGGAAAAAGCTGGCGGAAGTCGGCAACGATCCCTACCAGTATTCATCTCTCATGCGTCCCAGCATGTATTTCAAAGACGTAAATTTTAGTGGAATTTAGTCTTAGTGTGCTTCTCCTTCAATTCAGCCTGGCCGGATTTTCTTAGTTGAAAATCCGGCCTTGCTTTCATCAATCTTTATTCTGTTGAAAAATCCGAACAAATCCTTGATATGTATGTTGTTAGTTAGTGTATGATAGCAGATGGAAGAAAAAGGGTGGTAATAGAGAATATTACCCCACAGATCGACTGCGGCCGTTTTCCGGCCAAACGGGTTGTGGGAGAGAAGGTTGTGGTTGAGGCCGACGTTTTCTCCGACGGTCATGACCAGGTGGTGGCCTCTCTTTTATACCGGAAACCAGGTGCCCGGAAATGGAATCAGATTCCTATGCAGCCTATGGTCAACGATCGCTGGAGGGCGGAATTTAAGATCGAGGAAATCAGCGAATACGAATTCACCGTCCAGGGCTGGATCGATCATTTCCGGACATGGCAAAAGGATTTGTTCAAGAAATACGACGACGGCCAGAATATTGAAGTGGATTTGATGGTTGGCGTAAATCTTCTCAAAGAAATTCGTGAGCGGGCTACAAAAACTGATGTGAAAAAATTCGATAAATATATTGCCATACTGCAAGGGCAGGATAAATCCGAAGCAATTGCTCTTGCGCTGGGAGAGGATCTCCGTGAGCTTGCCGATAAATATCCCGATCACAGCAGGGCAAGTATTAACAGCAAGACACTGAAGATAGTGGTAGACCGCCCCAAAGCGCTGTTCAGCACATGGTACGAGCTTTTTCCGCGGTCGACTGCGGGCGATTCAAAAAAGCATGGGACTTTCAAAGACTGCAAGAAAATGATCCCGAAGATTGCGGAAATGGGTTTTGATGTGCTCTATCTTCCGCCGATTCATCCAATTGGCGAGACTAACAGGAAGGGCAAAAATAACAATCCCAAATCGAAAAAGGGCGATCCGGGATCTCCCTGGGCAATCGGCTCGAAAGAAGGCGGACATAAGGCGATTCATCCCCAGCTTGGTTCACTTGATGATTTCAAGCAGCTCATAAAAAGCGCAGAGGAGCATGGCATGGAGATAGCAATGGATATCGCATTTCAATGCTCTCCCGACCATCCATACATAAAAGAGCATCCGCAATGGTTCAAGAAGAGGCCTGACGGGACTATTCAGTATGCCGAAAATCCTCCCAAGAAATATGAGGATATAGTGCCGATCAATTTCGAGACCGAGGACTGGGAGGCGCTCTGGAAAGAGCTTAGGGATGTTATGATGTATTGGATCGACAAGGGGATTCGTATCTTCCGTGTGGATAACCCGCATACCAAATCGCTGACCTTCTGGGAATGGGTAATTGGCGAAATTAAGAATGAATACCCGGATGTAATATTTCTCGCAGAAGCATTCACCCGGCCGAAATTGATGTATCGTCTGGCCAAGGCCGGATTTACACAGTCCTATACATATTTCACCTGGCGCAACAGCAAACATGAAATCATGCATTACATGAATGAACTGACCAAAACCGAAGTTGTGGAGTTCATGCGTCCCAATTTCTGGCCGAATACGCCGGATATTCTGCCGGAATATTTGCAGTACGGCGGCCGTCCGGCATTTATCATAAAGCTAATCCTTGCCGCGACGCTTTCATCTAACTACGGTATGTACGGCCCGGCATTCGAGCTTCTGGTCAACGACGCTCTTCCGGGGCGTGAGGAGTATCAGGATTCTGAAAAGTATGAGATCAAAAAATGGAATTATAATGTTAAGGGAAACCTTCGGGAATTGATCGGGATCATAAACGGGATTCGTAAAGAAAATCCGGCGCTACAGGCTACGAGGAATATCAGGTTCCTGCCGGTTGACAATGAATATCTTCTGGCATTCGAGAAGGACTCCGACGACAATTCGGATACTATCATAGTAATTGTAAATCTGAGCCCATATCATAAGCACAGCGGCTGGGTTGAGCTTCCGCTTGATGAGTGGGGCATCTCCGAATCGCAGACATTTCTTGTGCATGATCTGGTTGCGCAGGATAAATATGTATGGCAGGGCAGCCGTAATTACATCGAGATAAATCCCCACAGCATGCCGGGGCACATTTTTAAAGTACACAGAAAATTGAGACGCGAAAGCGATTTCGACTATTACATGTAGGAGAAAATCACTTTGCCTAAGAAAAAAGAATCCAATCTGGAGAAAGATCCTCTTTGGTATAAAGATGCTGTAATCTATCAGCTTCATGTCAAGTCATTTGCCGACAACAACGGTGATGGGATCGGTGATTTTAAGGGGCTTACGAGCAAGCTGGGCTACCTCGAGAACCTGGGAGTTACCGCTTTGTGGATACTGCCCTTTTATCCCTCGCCCCAGAAGGATGACGGCTATGATATTGCCGATTATTTCAATGTTAATCCCGACTACGGCACATTAAAAGATTTTCGCGAGTTCCTGCGCGAAGCTCATTCCCGCGGAATCCGTGTGATTACCGAGCTGGTGCTGAATCATACTTCCAGCGACCACAAATGGTTTCAGCGTGCACGCCGCGCAAAGCCGGGGACCAAAACGCGGGATATGTATGTCTGGAATGACAATCCCGACAAGTACAAGGATGCACGCATAATATTTCAGGATTTCGAGTCCTCCAACTGGTCCTGGGATTCTGACGCCGAAGCTTATTACTGGCACCGTTTCTATTCCCATCAACCGGATTTGAATTTCGACAATCCAAAGGTCAAAAAAGAGATGTTTCGCGTGATCGATTACTGGCTCAAGATAGGTGTGGATGGAGTGCGCCTGGATGCTGTTCCTTACCTCTACGAGCGGGAGGATACCAACTGCGAAAACCTGCCGGAGACACATCAATTTCTGAAAGAATTACGCGAGCATGTCGACAGCAAGTTCGAGGATAAAATGCTTCTGGCCGAGGCCAATCAATGGCCGGAGGATGCGGCCGCTTATTTTGGCGGGGGTGATGAGTGCAATATGGCCTTCCATTTCCCGGTTATGCCGCGCATGTTTATGGCAATTCAGATGGAGGACAGCTTCCCGATCACTGATATCCTGCGGGAGACGCCTGAAATCCCCGAGAACTGCCAGTGGGCAATGTTTCTGAGGAATCATGACGAACTCACGCTTGAAATGGTTACCGATGAAGAACGGGATTATATGTACCGTGTCTATGCTCGTGATCCGCGTACCAAAATAAATCTGGGAATCCGTAGACGTCTGGCGCCGCTTTTGAGCAACAATCGCCGGCGAATCGAGTTGATGAATATTCTCCTGCTGTCATTGCCGGGCACTCCGGTTATCTATTACGGTGATGAGATTTCGATGGGCGACAATTATTATCTGGGTGACCGCAACGGTGTGCGTACACCGATGCAGTGGAGCCCGGACAGGAATGCCGGTTTTTCCAAGGCCAATCCACAGAAGCTGTTTCTGCCGGTGATAATCGACCCCGAGCATCACTACGAAACCCTGAATGTCGAGAATCAGGAGCGCAACCTGTCATCGCTTTTATGGTGGATGCGGCGGGTGATTGCCATGCGCAAACAGCACAAGGCCTTCAGCCGGGGCAGCTTTGAACTTATATCCTCGGATAATCCCAAGGTGCTGACCTTTGCCAGAAAGTATGAGGATGAGACTATACTGGTTATCGTGAATTTGTCACGTTTTGCTCAGGTGGTCAATCTGGACCTTTCCGAGTATGAGGGCTGTATACCCGAGGAATCCTTCAGCCAGAATCTCTTCCCCCAGATCAAAGAAGATGAATATGTGCTCACACTGGGACCTCATAATCATTACTGGTTTAATCTTCATCCGGAATCCGAATTTGCGGAGGATGTGGAGTTTGACGAGGATCTGGTTTTGAGCGTGAGGGGTGACTGGCTGAATCTGATCAGGGGACGCCAGAGAGAAAAATTCGAGAGAGCGGTTTTGCCGAAATATGTGAAGAAATCGCGCTGGTTCGGTGCCAAGACCAAGAATATAAGAAAGGTGAAGATCGAGGAGGAAGCCTTTACGGCCCTCACGCCGGAATCCTCGGTGATCCTGATTATCAGAGTAACCTATACCGACAGCAGCAACGATCTTTTCGTACTGCCCTTATCTTTTGCGCCTGAAAAGAAGGCCGCGGAGATTGTGGAGGACTATCCTCAAAGTCTGATCGTGCGTTTACGGGCAGAGGGTGAAGAGGGTATCGTATATGACGCTGTATATGACGAAAGCTTTCATAAGTCGCTTTTAACATCAATCCTGAGACGAAGGAAGATAAAGGGCAGAATATCGGATTTTATCGGCAGGCCGGGGAGAAAGCTTAGAAAGCTCGTGGGCGGGGCGATATCGGAAATCGAATCCTGGCCGATGAAGGCGGAGCAGAGTAATACCTCCATAGTATATGATGATAAAATAGTGCTCAAGCTTTACCGTCATATGCAGGAGGGAATGAATCCCGATTACGAGATAACGCGCTATTTGACGGAGAAGGCCAGGTTCGAGAATATTCCGGCATATACAGGATCGATTGAATATATAGACAGAAATGGCGATAATTATATCATAGCCATGGCCCAGGAGTTTATCGAAAATGCCGGGGATGCCTGGAGCTACACTCTTGATGTTGTCTCCAAATATTTCGAACGGGCTCTGGGTAAGGGAAAGCCGGCCTATGAGGTTATGGAGGAATATCCGTCGTTTACGGAAGTTAATGAAGCTGAAATACCGCATGTCATGCATGACCTGGTTGGCGGGCTTTTCCTTGAGATGATGTCTGTACTCGGTAAGCGTACGGGCGAGATGCATCTGGCGCTGATTGGAGATCGTGACAACAGGGACTTCAGGCCGGAAAGCTTTTCGACTCTTTATCAAAGAGCTTTGTATCAGTCAATGCAAAGCCTGGTGAGGCAGACCTTGAAGCTGTTGGATAAAAATATGAAAAATATACCGGAGGATTTTCGCGGTCAGGCGGAGATGATACGAAAGTCGGAAGATGAGATTTTGAAACGCATGAAGCGAATCCTTCGCAAAAAAATATCGGCCCAGCGAACCCGTATACACGGGGATTATCATCTGGGCCAGGTACTCAATACCGGCAAGGATTTTGTGATACTGGATTTCGAGGGAGAACCGGCACGTGCTATAAGCGAACGCAGGCTGAAGCATTCGCCTTTGAAAGACGTGGCCGGGATGATTCGTTCGATCCATTATGCGGCCTACTCATATTTTATGACCAGGCCCAAATTGCATGCGGAGCAGATGAATCTGCTTGAGTCATGGATCGAGCCATGGTATCTTTATATCTCCGGGGTGTTCTTCGGAGCCTATATGGATACAGTGAGCGAATCGGATATTATCCCCAAAGAAAACGGCGAACTGGAAACATTGTTGCAGACATTTCTGCTCGAGAAGGGTATCTATGAGCTCGGCTATGAGCTCAATCACAGGCCGGACTGGATAACGATTCCGATTCGCGGTATTGAGTATCTTCTGGTTAGTTGAAGTGAACATACAGGACGAGGAGCATAATTATGGCTGAACGTGTAAATGAAAAATCGAAAGTTATTCACGGACCCAGCCTTTTAAGTGAATACGACGTTTATCTTTTCAGGCAGGGAAATCATTATAGAGTTTACCAGAAGCTTGGAGCTCATCGGATAGAGGTTGAGGATCAGGAGGGGACATTGTTCTCGGTCTTTGCGCCCAATGCTGAGCAGGTGTATGTGATGGGAGATTTCAATGACTGGGATCGTTCCTCGCATCCGTTGGCGGTCAGATGGGACGGCTCCGGTATATGGGAGGGCTTTGTTCCGGACGCAAAAAAGGGTCAGCTTTATAAATACCACATAAAGTCGAGATTCAATAATTACGAGGTGGATAAGGGCGATCCGTTTGCGATTTCATGGGAGCTTTCACCCAAAACCGCCTCGCAGATCTGGGATCTGGAATATGAATGGAATGATGATGAATGGATGAGCATGCGGGGCGAGAGAAATAAGCTGAACGGCCCTATTTCAATATACGAGCTGCATCTGGGATCATGGCGGCGCAAGCCCGAAGAGGACAATCGCTACCTGAACTATCGCGAGATCGCACATGAACTGGCGGATTATGTTAATGAAATGGGTTTCACTCATGTTGAGCTCCTGCCGATTATGGAACATCCCTTCTACGGCTCCTGGGGCTATCAGACAGCGGGCTATTTTTCGCCCACCAGCCGTTTCGGAAGTCCGCAGGATTTCATGTATTTCGTGGATTATCTGCACAGCCAGGGAATCGGCGTGATATTGGACTGGGTGCCTTCACATTTTCCGTCGGATAATCACGGTTTGGTGTACTTCGACGGTACTCATCTGTTCGAGCATGAGGACCCGCGCAAGGGTTTCCATCCCGACTGGCAGAGTTATATCTATAATTACGGCCGTAACGAGGTCAGGAATTTCCTGCTGGCAAGCGCGATGTTCTGGCTGGATCAGTACCATATTGACGGATTCAGGGTGGATGCTGTAGCATCGATGCTGTACCTGGATTATTCCCGTAAGGAGGGGGAATGGATTCCCAATGAATATGGCGGAAGGGAAAATATAGAAGCTATAAATTTCCTGAGGCAATTCAATGAGATGGTTTATAAAGAGTATCCGGATGTGCAGCCCTATGCCGAGGAATCCACGGCCTGGCCGATGGTATCCCGTCCCAATTACCTGGGAGGCCTGGGCTTTGGTATGAAATGGAATATGGGCTGGATGCATGATACCCTGGATTATTATGCCAAGGAGCCGGTTCACAGGAAATTTCATCACAGCCAGTTATCTTTCAGCATCTGGTATTCGTTCTTCGAAAATTTCGTGCTGCCGTTGTCACATGACGAGGTAGTGCACGGCAAGGGTTCGCTTCTAAACAAAATGCCCGGGGATGACTGGCAGAAGTTCGCAAATTTACGTGCGCTTTTCGGATATATGTTCACGCATCCGGGCAAGAAGCTGCTTTTTATGGGGGGAGAGTTCGGGCAGTGGAAAGAATGGAATCATGATACCAGCCTGGACTGGCATCTAACCGAATTTCCATTTCACAAAGGCATGCAGAACTGGATTCGCGACTTGAACAATTTTTACAAAAACAATCCGGCGCTGTATGAACGCGATTTCGAAAACGAGGGTTTTCGGTGGATCGATTTCGGTGATTGGCAGCAGAGTGTAATATCGTATATGAGGCTTGGCAAGAACACAAAGGATTCTATTATTGTAGTTTGTAATCTTACGCCGGTGCCGCGGGATAATTACAAGATCGGCGTTCCGGAAAGCGGCTACTGGGAAGAGGTCTTAAACAGTGACGCCGAAATTTACGGCGGGAGCGGACAGGGCAATTACGGCGGCGTGAATTCTCTGCCGGTTGCGAATCACGGCCAGTATGATTCGATATCGATAAATCTGCCGCCATTGAGCGTGGTAGTATTTAAGAAGGAACTTGAATAAACGGCAATCTGATCCAGTAAGGGATAAGTAATTACCAAAAGGGAGATTTCAGGGATGAAGATCGGCGCATTATACAAAGGCGCTAATAAGTGTGAGTTTACATTATGGGCGCCTCATCTGGATCGTCTTGATCTGAAGATACTTTCTCCAAATGAACAGAAAGTCCCCATGAAGAAGACAGAGAGGGGCTACTGGCATGCGGAGGTGGATGATCTCGAACCGGAGTCAAGATATGTTTATCGTATCAATGATGAACACGACAAACCCGATCCGGCGTCTTTCTATCAGCCAGATGATGTTCATGAGCCCTCACAAGTTGTAGACCACGGAAAATTCAAATGGGATGATAAGGGCTGGAAAGGCCTCCCTCTTGAAAAGATGATCTTTTATGAGACGCATATCGGTACATTTACATCGGAAGGCTCATTTGAAGCGGCCTGTAAACGTCTGGATTATCTGGTCGACCTGGGTGTGAATACGATTGAGATTATGCCGGTGGCGCAGTTTCCCGGGTCGCGCAACTGGGGTTATGACGGCGCTTATCTTTATGCTGTGCAGAACAGCTATGGCGGCCCGGACGGTTTGAAGCATCTGGTGAATGAATGCCATAAGCGGGATATTGCCGTATGCTTGGATGTGGTTTACAATCATCTCGGGCCGGAAGGAAATTATATCTCGCAGTACTGTCCTTATTTCACGGATAAGTATCATACTCCCTGGGGAGCGGCTGTTAATTTCGATGACGCCTTCAGTGACGGCGTGAGAAATTTCGTTATACAAAACGCGCTCTACTGGTTCGAGCATTTTCATATCGATGCCCTGCGTCTGGATGCCATCCATGGCATATTCGACATGGGCGCTAAGCATATTTTAAAGGAGATGGCGGAGGAGGTCGACGACTTCTGCCGCAAACAGGGCCGCAGACATTACCTTATAGCGGAAAGCGATCTTAATGATATCAGAGTTATTCAGCCCTGGGCCGAGGGAGGTTATGGTATGGATGGGCAGTGGTCGGATGATTTCCATCATTGTATGCATACCCTCCTGACCGGCGAGGATAAAGGCTATTATGCCGATTTCGGCAAAATAGATCATCTGGTGAAAGCACTCCAGGAGGGATTCGTGTATTCATGGGATTATTCGGTTTACCGCAAGCGTATGCATGGAAGTTCGTCTGTGGGCATGCCTTCCGAGCAATTCACAATATTCATCCAGAATCATGACCAGGTCGGCAACCGCATGATGGGGGAGAGGCTTTCCTCGCTGGTATCATTCGAGGCCTTGAAGCTGGCTGCCGGATTGATGCTTACCTCGCCATACGTTCCGCTTTTATTCATGGGTCAGGAGTACGCCGAGGATAATCCGTTTTTGTATTTTGTCAGCCACGGCGACAAGGATCTGATCAACGCGGTTCGTGAAGGACGAAAACGTGAATTCAAGTCGTTCGGCTGGGAAAAAGAGCCTCCCGATCCGCAAAGCGAGGAGACTTTTATAAAGTCGATGCCCGATTTCAGCAAGGCGGAAAAGGGCAAACATAAGGCCATGCTGGATTACTATAAAACGCTTATCGACCTTCGAAAGGAAAATCCTGCCCTGGCACATCTGGAGAAGACCTCTAGCGAGGTCTGGCGCGAGGACGATTTGCCGATAGTTTGCATGATAAGAAGATCTCCCAAGCGGGCTGTGTTTATGGCGGCGAATATTTCCGATAATACAAACAACATAAGTATTCCGGATAAAGCAGGGCATTTGAATCTGCTTGTTGACTCCTATGACGAAAAGTGGAATGGTGAGGGAAGTTCAGTGCCGAAGAATCCGGATGCGGGATATCAGATTGAGCTTGGGGCTTATCAGTTTTTGATCTTTGAAAGTAAGGCATAAAATGGAAAAGCATATAATTATACACGGGCATTTTTACCAGCCTCCGCGTGAGAATCCCTGGCTGGAAGCAATCGAAATTCAGGATTCGGCTTATCCCTATCATGACTGGAACAGCCGTATTACGGCGGAATGTTATGCGCCCAATACCGCCTCGCATATTCTCGATGCCGAGCGGCGGATTATCGATATCAGCAACAACTATGCGCGTATCAGCTTCAATTTCGGTCCGACTCTTCTGGCCTGGCTGGAATGGTATGATCCGGAGATTTATGAGGCAGTCCTGCAGGCTGATAAGGAAAGTATGGAAAGGTTTTCCGGGCATGGTTCGGCGATGGCTCAATGTTACAACCATAGTATAATGCCGCTTTCCAATGATCGCGATAAAAGGACACAGATAATCTGGGGCATCGAGGATTTCCGTAACCGTTTCGGGCGCGATCCGGAGGGTATGTGGCTGCCGGAGACAGCTGTGGATATCGAGTCGCTGGAGCATATGGCGAATAACGATATTAAGTTCACACTTCTCGCGCCGCATCAGGCTAAGAAGATCAGAAAGATTGGCGAGGAGGAGTGGAATGATGTTTCCGATTCCTCTGTCGATCCCAGGCGGCCTTATCTTTGCAATCTGCCCTCGGGTAAATCGATTGCGCTTTTCTTTTATGACGGTCCGATTTCACAAGACATCGCTTTTGGCGGCCTTCTAACTAATGGCGAGATATTCGCCAATCGTCTGCTCTCGGCATTTGATGAGAACGGCGATGAACCGCAGCTCGTGCATATCGCCACCGACGGTGAGACCTACGGGCACCACCAGACTCATGGCGATATGGCGCTGGCCTATTGTTTATACTTTCTCGAAAACGAAACTCCGGTAAAACTAACTAATTACGGCGAGTACCTGGAAAAACATCCCCCCGAATACGAGGTGGAAATTATCGAGGACTCTTCCTGGAGTTGTGTGCATGGAATCGAACGATGGAGAAATGACTGCGGATGTTCCTCGGGCATGCACGGTGATTGGAATCAGAAATGGCGCGCGCCCTTACGGGGAGCGTTAGACTGGCTGAGGGATAACCTGATCGAAATATACGAGGATATCGGCTCAAAGCTTTTGAACGATCCCTGGCAGGCTAGAGAAGACTATATTAGCGTAATCTTGAACAGATCAGATGATAATGTAGAAAAGTTTTTCCGAGATTATGCCAGTAAGGAGCTCTCACATGAGGATAAGGTCAGGGTTCTGCGATTGATGGAGATGCAGAGGCATGCCATGCTGATGTATACCAGTTGCGGGTGGTTTTTTGACGAGGTCTCGGGGCTTGAGACGGTGCAGGTTATAGAGTATGCGGCGCGTGCAATGCAGCTTGCGAAAGAGGCCAGCGGAATCGAGCTTCAGGATGCTTTCAGGGGTTTGATGGAACGTGTGCCCAGCAACCTCGATGAGCACAAGCACGGCGCGGATATTTATGAGAAATATGTCGAACCGAGTATACTGGATCTGCTTCGTGTGGGTGCACATTACGGTATCAGTTCTCTTTTCCGGGAATTCTCGGACGAGGATAGCATTTATAATTATAACGTGCAGGGAAAGCTCTTCGACCGTTCTGAGGTCGGACGGCAAAGACTGGCGATCGGCTTGGTGCATATCCGTTCCAATATCACCTGGAACGAAGAGGATATCAGCTTCGCCGCGCTTCATCTGGGCGGACATAATATCATGGGCGGTGCGCTTTCTCGGATGGAAAAGAATCAGTTCGATGCTATGCTGAAGGATATTCACAGCAGCTTTATGCAGAGCGATATTTCGGAAGTTGTGCGTTTTACGGATAAATATTTCGAGAATAACAGCTTTTCATTACGTCATCTTTTCAAGAATGAGCAGCGTTCGATAATGAAGGAGCTTCTGGATCGAAGCGCGATAGATATCGATACATCATTCCGTCAATTGTATGAAAATCAGTATCCGGTGATACAGGCGCTCTCCGGTTTGAATATGCCCCTTCCGGACTATTTCTCGATCCTGATGAAATTCGTGTTGAACCGGGATATGCGCAAAAATCTCGAGAGCGAGAAAGTTGACTTAGAGGAACTGGAAAGAAATGTGGAGGAACTCAGACGCTGGCCGCTTGAAATCGATAAGGATACCCTGGGATATTTGACCAGCTCCAAAATAGATGAATTGACATCGCAGTGGAAAAGCAGTCCTGAGGGAATTGAGCTTTTGCAGACAATGAATCGACTTCTGGAGAAGCTTGATTCTCTTGATCTAAAATATAATCTCTGGAAATCGCAGGTGCGCTATTTCACGATTGGCAGAAATTATTATCCCGAGGTGCGGGATAAGGCCGAAACGGGCGATAAAAATGCGCAGAATTGGGTTGATCAGTTTAAGCAGCTCGGCGAGCATATAAGGGTCAGGGTGGAATGACACACATCCCGATATCGACATACAGAATCCAGTTCACCACCTCATTCGGATTTAAGGATGCCGAGCATATAATCGAGTATCTTTCCGAGCTGGGAATATCGGATATATACGCCTCTCCGATATTTCATGCACGCAAAGATTCCACACACGGTTATGACATAGTCGATCCGTTGAGCCTTAATCCCGATCTGGGTACAGAAGAGGACTTCGAAAACCTGAGTAAGGCTGTCAAAAACCGTGGTATGGGCTGGCTTCAGGATATTGTACCGAATCACATGGCTATCAATTCCGATAATAAAATGCTGATGGATATCTTCGAGGCGGGTGAAAATTCCAGGTATTACAACTTTTTCGAAATCGACTGGGACCATCCCTATGAAAATATGAAGGGCAAGATGCTGGTGCCGATGCTTGGAAAGCTTTATGCCGAATGCCTTGAGGATGGCGAGATCACATTAATATATGACCAAAACGGATTGAGTATCAATTATTATGAACTGCGTTTGCCCCTTTTGATAGGCTCGTACCCGCGGCTATTTCGCCATAATATCGAAGCGCTGGAAGAGTCTCTGGGCGAGAATGACTCTGAATACATAAAATTTCTGGGTACCATAAACCTCATAGAAAATATCTCATCCAAAAACGGCAGCGATTCATATTACCGCCAGGTCCAGCATGTGAAAAGAATTCTCTGGTCGCTGTATCAGGATAATGATGCTGTCAGGAATTTTGTCGATAATAACCTGGCCTATTTTAATTCGGAGACGGATGATAAATGCGGTATCGAAGCACTCGACGATTTGATTGGCGAACAGCTCTTCCGTCTCTCATTCTGGAAAGTGGCTACAGAGGAGATCAACTACCGCCGTTTCTTTACAGTTAATGATTTAATCTCGGTCAATATTCGCAGCAAAAAAGTGATGGAATATACACATCAGCTTGTTTTCAAAATGCTCGAGACGGGAAACTTTACCGGACTGCGGATTGATCATATCGACGGCCTCTTTGATCCGGAGCAGTATCTGAAAAGGCTGCGTGAAAAAACCGGCGATGCTTTTATAGTGGTCGAAAAGATTTTGGAAGAGAAGGAAAGCCTGCCTCCGGAATGGCCGGTGCAGGGGACTACGGGGTATGAGTTCCTGAATCATGTAAACAGGCTTTTGTGCGACCAGGATAATCGCGATCGCTTCAGTAAACTGTACTACAAATATGCCCGTCTGTCGCAAAGCTATGAGGATATGCTGCATGAAAAGAAAAAACTAATTATCGAGAAGCACATGGCCGGCAATATTGACAATCTGGCGCAGTATATCAAGCATATCTCCGGACATGACCGTTACGGCCAGGATATTACGCTTTTCGGCCTAAAGCGTGCGCTGGAGGAGGTAATCGCGATGTTTCCCGTGTATCGCACATATATCAATGATGATTCCGTGCGTGAGACCGATAAGAAGATAATCGGCCAGGCAATCGAGGCCGCCCATGAGAGAAATCCCGATCTGGCATACGAGCTTAAATTCATCGAAAAGTTTTTGCTCCTGAAATATGATGATTCAGCTCCCGAGGATGAGAAACAGCGCTGGATGCATGTAATCATGAATTTTCAGCAGTACACTGGCCCGGTGATGGCCAAGGGATTCGAGGACACCATTCTCTACATATATAACCGCCTGACTTCATTGAACGAGGTTGGGAGCGATCCGCATAATTTCGGTATATCAAAAGAGCATTTCCATAGGTTCAATAAACTACGGACGGAAAGTTTTCCATTTTCTCTAAACACGACCTCGACTCATGATACCAAGCGGGGCGAGGACACCCGTGCCCGTATCAATGTCCTCTCGGAGATCCCCACCGAATGGGAGCAGAACCTGAAAAACTGGATCAAGATCAACCGCAGCAAAAAAAAGAAGGTAAGGCAGCAGTATGCCCCGGATTATAATGATGAATATTTCCTGTATCAGACTTTGCTGGGGACTTATACCGATCTGGGAGATGCCGAGGTTTATAAGGAACGAATCAAGGAATATGTTATCAAGGCGGTGCGCGAGGCCAAGGTGCATACGGCCTGGATTAAGCCGGATAATGAATATGAAGAGGCCTTTCTGGGATTTATCGATAAAATTTTTGACAGGGTGAAGAACAACCATTTTTGGGATGAGTTCGTGCCATTCCACAGGAAAATTTCCCATTACGGCGTCTTCAACACCCTCACCCAGACATTGTTAAAGATGACCAGTCCAGGGGTGCCGGATTTTTACCAGGGCACCGAATACTGGGATTTGACTCTGGTCGATCCCGATAACCGGCGTCCGGTGGACTTTGAAAAACGTCACAGGAGCCTTGATAATATCAGGCAGGCTGTCGATAATGATCTTGAAGGCCTGATCAAAAAGCTTCTGGAACAGAAGGCCGATGGGAGGATTAAGCAGTTTTTGAGTCACAGAATATTAACTGCAAGAAATAAAGAAGCTGATATGTTTTTGAATGGAAGTTACATCCCCATTGAATGCCATGGGAAACATGATAATAATATAATTGCTTTCGGCAGAAGCTTTGAAGGTTCATATGCAGTCATTGCCGCACCCAGGCTTATGACCGGTATTATCCGAGAAGATGAGATGCCCTTGGGCAAGAGAATCTGGGAAGATACAAAGATCGAGCTTCCCGAAGGCTTCCCCCGAAATTGGACAGATGCGATTACAGGAGAGACGATTAAGGGCGAGGACAATATGTTTTCTGCAGGCAGTTTATTCAATAGCTTTCCCTGTGCATTGCTCTTGGGTGAGGAGGAGTCATGATAAGAAGAGGCAGCGGAATCCTGATGCATATCACCTCACTCCCGTCGAGCTTTGGAATAGGCGATTTCGGTCCGGAGGCATACCGTTTTGCCGATTTCCTGGCCGAGACAAAGCAAAGCTGCTGGCAAATTCTACCCTTGACCCCCACCGATCCGATGCACGGTAACTCGCCCTACAGCAGCGCCTCATCCTCGGCAATCAGCCCCTGGATGATTAGCCCGGAGCTTATGGTTGAGGGGGGATATTTGAAAGCATCCGATTTGAATTCGGCGCCGGATTTTGATCAGGATAAAGTTGATTTCGGGGCGGTAGCCGAGTATAAGAAAACGCTTCTGGATAAAGCGTACAGCCGCTTCAAGGAAAACAGCCATCGCACCGATTTCGAGTTTTTCTGCCGGGATCATGCCTACTGGCTGGATGATTTTGCGCTCTTTATGATCTTAAAGGGGAGTTTTGGCGGAAAAGCCTGGAACCAGTGGCCGGTGGAATACCGCGACCGTCATCAGAATGCCCTTGATAAGGCTCTTGCTGAAAATAAAGAAAATATTGAGCGCGAGAAATTCATACAATATCTCTGTTATAAGCAATGGTTCGCATTAAGAGAGTACTGCAACGATAGAGGCGTACAACTCTTCGGCGATATTCCTATTTATGTCAACTATGATAGTGTCGATGTCTGGAGCAATCCGCAGATATTCAAATTAAACGATGACAAGACTCCCACCTTTGTGGCCGGTGTACCGCCCGATTATTTCAGTGAGACCGGTCAGCTCTGGGGAAATCCGGTTTATAACTGGGAGGTGCTCAGGGATTCGGGATACGAATGGTGGATCAGGCGTCTCAGGCATAATTTCCGCCAATTCGATATCATTCGTATCGATCATTTCCGCGGACTTGTTGCCTACTGGGAGGTGCCCAATGGTGAGGAGACAGCGATCAACGGTAAATGGGTGAAGGTTCCTGTCGACGATTTCTTCAATACGATGCTGAAGCATTTCTTCCTCCCGCCGATCGTGGCTGAGGATTTGGGGATGATTACTGCCGATGTGCGCGAGACATTAAAAAAGTACGCATTTCCCGGTATGAAGATTCTGATGTTTGGATTCGGCGCGGATGATCCCAATCATCCCTACCTGCCCCATAACTATGAAAAGAATTATGTTGCCTACACCGCTACTCACGACAACAATACGGTGCGCGGCTGGTTTGATGGGGAGACCAATCCCGAAATCAGGAAGCGGCTTTTCAAGTATATAGGACGAGAGGTATCCTCGCAGGAACTCCCCTGGGAGATGATACGTCTTGTCATGGCCTCGCGCGCAGCATTGACTATATTCCCGATGCAGGATGTCCTCTGCCTGGGCGGCGAGACCCGTATGAACCGTCCCGCCCACGGCAACGGCAACTGGAACTGGCGTATGAGAGGCGACAGTATCTCCCCGGATGTAATAGATAAGCTGGCCGAGTTTACATATATTTATAATAGAGAATAGTTCGACCCGCCTTATTTTTCCAGTCCTTATATACTTAAATATTTGTTTCCATGTCGGCCGGTTCGTAGTATTCCTTCGGATGCTGGCAGCAGGGGCATTTTCCGGGGGGGGCATTGCCCTCATGGACATACCCGCAAACACTGCATTTCCATTTAATCGGTTTTTCGCGTTTGTAAACTGTGCCGTTTTTGACCCGGTCCAGAAGTCTCTGGTAGCGTTCGCGGTGATGTTCCTCGACTCTGGCAATCTGCATGAAGAGCCTCGCCGCGGCCATATTGCCGTCCTTTTTGGCCTGTTCCGCAAACTCGGGATACATGGTGATGGTCTCGTACTGCTCGCCGTTTATGGCCTGGTCCAGATTTGCGGCGGTATCGCCGATACCGTCTAAAAGCCCGAACTCGTCCTTGGCATGACGCATCTCATTGGCAGCGGTCTCCTCGAATATTTTGGCAATATAATGCAGGCCTTCTTTGCGAGCCACCTTCGCAAAAAACGTGTACTTGTTGCGCGCCTGCGATTCTCCGGCAAAGGCCGCCTTCAGGTTATCATCGGTCTTACTCATCTCTTACTCCTTTTTTCTGCCTTTCTTCTTGAGGCTGGTTCTGCGACGGCATCTCTTACATACCGCATTAATAACAACCCTTTTGTTTAGTACTTTATATTTTTTCCTGATTTCCGGGGGGATTTCCAGGTCATCATAATTTTCATTGTCAAAGTCGAAAATTTCCCGGCATTTGACACAATGTATGTGATGATGGTGGTCGAGGTTCGGATCGTATCGTCGCGCCCCGCCGTAGCTTTCTACTATATTTGCCAGGCCGATTTCGGTGAATTTTATGAGCGTGCGGTTAACCGTATCGAATGAGATATTGGGGAACCTCTTTTTTATCTGCTCATAGATATGCTCCGCCGAAGGATGATTATCCGAGTCAGTCAACATTTCATATATAGCCGTGCGCTGGGGCGTGATCCTGAGCCCATGCTCCCTGCACCGTTTGTAAAATGATTGAAGTCTGTTTTCGTTATCTGCCATCTTGCGTATTATAATTAAGTAGGAATAGTTCTTATTTGTCAAGACTATTTCAAATTTTGGTTTTCCTGCCGGAACTTATTTATTATTCTTGAGGTTGTTATCCAGTAAAATCAAAAGGGACCAAATGAGCCTGGAAAATTTGACAAAGAATAATTTCAATGATTTGCTTTCGAATTCGGAAATACTGCTGATCGACTGCTGGGCATCATGGTGTAATGCCTGCAAGGAATTCCAGCCGGTTTTCGAAAAAGTTGCGGAAAAATTCCCCGAATATACATTTGCAAAGCTGGATACTCAGGAACAGAAGGAAGTTTCCAATAAGCTGGGCGTTGAGCATATACCCACGCTGATCCTGTTTCGGGATGAAATCATGGTATTTATGCAGCCCGGCTACCTGGATGAAGAGGGTCTGGAGGAGGTCGTTAAGCAGGCCATGGATTTGGATATGGATGCTGTCCGCGCTCATATCGAAAGTAAAGAAAAGGGCGAGTAAAAAAACGGGAACATATTTTAAATTGACATAGTTAATCTATGTTAAACAGTCGCAATGCCGCGATTAATCTATAATTACAAAAAGGAGACTTGAAATGGCAGAAGAAATGAAAGAATTCAAGAAAGAATTAAGCGTGAAGTGGATCAAGGCTGATTCCGGCAATACATATCTTTGCCCCGTGGATGCTTTGAGCAAAATCGACCAGAGCAACGAAGAGCAGCTCAAAATGATTTGCGTTGACGAATCCGCTAATCCGCAGAACAGTTAAGATATTACAGCGCCAAACAGAGCGTTGATGATGAAGAACAAAATTGAATCCATGCCGGAATTCCGGCATGGATTTGTATAAAAGAGGGTATTTGAATGTCATTTTTGGTAGCAAAGCAGGCCCCCGATTTCAGCGCCACCGCAGTTATGCCCGACAACAGTTTCCAGACTCTGAGTCTTTCCTCTTTGCGCGGAAAGTATGTTATACTCTTTTTCTATCCACTCGATTTTACTTTTGTATGTCCATCGGAAATCCTGGCCTTCGATGAGGCTCTGGATAAATTCAGGGAAAGGGAGACAAGGATCGTGGGGGTTTCAGTTGATTCGGAATACACGCATCTGGCATGGAAAAAGACTACGGTAGATAAGGGCGGAATTGGCCAGATCAGGTACCCTCTGGTTTCGGATCTTAATAAAGATATCGCACGAGACTACGGCATCCTGCTGGACGAGGGGGTTGCCCTGCGCGGGCTGTTCCTGATAGACAAAGAGGGTATTGTACGGCATTGTGTTATAAATGATAATGCTCTCGGCCGCAGTATTCCCGAGGCGTTGCGGATTGTTGATGCTCTCAGGTTTCATGAGCTCAAGGGCGATGTCTGCCCGGCCAACTGGGAAGAAGGCAAAGAGGGCATGAAGCCTACCTCGCAGGGCGTCGTAGATTACCTTTCCAAATTTTCTAAGAAAAAAGCTTAGCTCCCGGCCTCTGGGTCTAAATCGATAACTCTGCGATAGTGGTCGTAGCGCTCGAAAATCTCCAGTACATATTCATAGGGCTCCTCCCCACGGCAGTAACCGTATCTCACGACCTCGTCATTGAAATATTTTTTCTGTGATTTAAGGCGCAGATATTTGGCCACATTATCCTCCCACACATCCGGATCGGCGCCGTATTTTTCCGCCAGACGGCGGGCATCATTGAGATGATTCTCGCCCACATTATAAGAGGCCAGGGTGAATTTCATACGATTCAGGCTGTCGGGGATTTCTATCCAGAGATCCTGGAGATATAAAAGGTAGTTTGTGCCTGCTTCTATACTTTCCTCCGGATCGGACATATCCTCCGCGCCGAACTCTTCGGCCATAGCCGGCATAAGCTGCATCAGTCCTTTTGCGCCCGCCCATGATTCCGATTCGGGATCGAACTGCGACTCCTGATAAATCATGGATGCCATGAGGCGCCAGTCCCAGTTGAGCATGGCGGCATGGTTTTTTATCAGCTCGTCGTAGGGAGAGATTTTGCCGCCGGTACGTGAGAAGAAATCGCTTTTAATGCGCCGTTTGAAGGCCTTGGTATTTTTGAAGTATTTATTGTATATGACATAATAATCGGTGCCCTGCTCCATCTCATCGATCCAGGCATTGACCGCCTTCAAAAGCTTCGGCGAGGATTTTCGCACTGCCCAGGCTATTCGCTGGGGAAGGCTGATCGTTGTTTTGATATCGAGATCGGGATAATAGGTCTTGTTGATTGCGGCGATATTCTGATCGGCCACAGTATATTCGATCTTCCCCTCGGCTACCTGCTGGATTAAATCCTCGGTGGCAAGGTCGCCCGGAGCAAGCTGGATATCTATTTTGCCCCCCACTTCCTCGGATAGATTCAGGAGGCGCTGATAGTAGGATGAGTTTTTGCGCACATGTACTTTCTTGTTGATCAGCTCAATCGGATTGCGGATCAGCTCATCATCGATCTCATGCAGTTTCATATCGCGCCAGTTCTCCGGTTTGCGCTGTACCAGAACCTGACGGGTGTTAATGTGGGGTGTGGCAAAGGACACTCGGTTATTTCTCGCCTGTGTTATAGTCAGGCCGTGAGCAACAATATCCCCTTTGCCCTGCCTGAGCATGCTGATCAGGCTGTCGAGGTTTTTGGCTATTACTATTTCGAGATTGAGGTCGAGGTGTTCGGCCAGACGGGTCAGCAGCTCGTATTCGTATCCCATGGGACGGCCGCGGTAGATAAAATAGCTGGTGGCGCTGTAGGTGGTGATTGCCTGAAGTGTGCCGCGCTTTTTTATTTCGGGTAGATCGCGCTTGATTTCGTTGACAGAAACTGTCTCATCACCGGACTGCTTTTCACCGCCGCAGGATATGATCAGAATGATTATTAAGCTAAAAAGTATTGTCGAGAGAATCTTCATTTTAACAGTCACCTCGGAATATGGATTTAATTTTGAAAGCAGAGATAGAATACAAAAGTTGAGTAGATTCATCAAGTCTTAGTTTGTGATTGTGATTTGATAGTAGAATGCAAAAAAAAGCGGACCGGCAGGTAGGAACCGGTCCTAGACACCACAATTTTAAGGTAGGTTTAACGAAAAGGGTATCTCTAATATACTGTTGTGGACACATGATGTCAACTTTTTTGAAATAAATTAGCAGAATTTTTTTGAATATAATATTAGATCATAAGTTCATTGCAGTAAGCAGGTTACCCCCCCCCCTATTGTAATCAGCCCAATCTGACAGCCGCTATCCATATTTTCTATTGACACTCATTTCTGTACATGTATATTCAAAGTAAGAAGTATTTTTATCCCACCTCAACACCAACTGGATTAGAGGCTCACAAAAATTTAATAAATGCAAAGGCGGAGGAGTATATGCGTTACATCACATTTTTTGCAGCTGCCCTGCTTGTGGCGGGATTGTGCTCGGCGGCGACTATCGATGTGCCGTCGGATGAACCCACCATCCAGGCCGGTATCGATGCTGCGGTTGATGGCGACACTGTGCTGGTTGCGCCGGGGACTTACACCGGCGAGGGTAATCGTGAGCTTGCTACCAACGGCAAGAAGATTGTGGTCAAAGGCTCAGGCGGGCCGGAGAATACAATAATCGACTGCGAGGGATTTAATGGCTTCTCATTGGACGAAAGCTTTGAGGACAGCCTGACTGTTATTGACGGTTTCAAGATTATCAATGGCTTAAATGGAATTTACCTTGAATATGCCAATCCTAAGCTCCTGAATCTCATTATCCGGGATAATGCTGAATCGGGAGTAAGGATGACTGCGCCTCCTGATAAAAAAGCCACAAAAGAGGGTGAACGGCTTATTATGCGCAACTGCAATATCTCGCATAACGGTGAGAGAGGAATATTCGGCTGGACCGGCTTTGTGGGTACGCTCGATATTACTGACTGCGTTGTGGACTCGAACACATTTGCCGGTATTCGGGGCAACAGCTTCTTTGTCGATTTTAAGCGCTGCAGCTTTATGGGCAACGATACCGCTGTCACCCTTAGGTTCAGCGGCGGCACGGTGGATAGCTGCGAGTTCAGGGAAAACAATGAGTCGGTAACTCTTGAACAAACTGACCTGACTATAACGAACTCCGAGTTTTATGACGGCGGCGGCCTTTCCAGCATGGGTCTTCAGGGATTCACTGTAGTTGACTGCCTTTTCGATGATCTATCCAATGCGATCGCCGGTTATTCAAATATAAATGAATCGACTATAAGGAATTGCGAATCGATTGGCGGGGCCATTGGCATATCAGATGAGGAGCCCAATTTACTTATCTTCGAAAACTGCCAGATCTATGATAACAATGGGGGCTTTTGGGGGGATAACCTGGTTCTGACAATTACGAACTGTGAAATATATAATAATGGCGATGGTATCTTGTTGGAAGGGATGTCATCCGAACTAATTATGGACTATTGTCTTTATTACAATAATTCCGGTTCGATAGAACTCGGTCCATTTGTTGACTGCCGAATCAGCAGCTCGTCTTTTGCGACCAATCTCAATGATTTATTTGTTATAAATTCCAACTCCCCCAATAGTATTGCAATCAGCGACTGTATTGTTGCACACAACACCGGTGTGGGATTGCTGTCAATCGGTTCACAGGGACCCTTTGATATCTCCTGCTCGGATTTCTATGATAATTCCGGCGGTAATTTTGTCGGGATTCCCGATCAGACAGGGATCAATGGCAATATTTCCGAAGATCCGCTTTTCTGTGATACTGCTTCAAATGATTACACCCTGGATTATCTCTCGCCCTGCGCTCCGATGAACAACTCCTGCGGGGTGCTGATGGGGGCGCGTGAGGTCGGATGCGGGATTGCCTGCGGCGATATCAACGGCGATCAGGCGTTAGGGGTCAGCGATGCTGTCTATCTGATCAATTACCTGTTTATCAACGGACCCGCGCCATATCCGATGGAGATTGCCGATGTCAACTGTAACGGCAATGTCAACCTGGTGGATGTGATCTATATAGTCAACTATGTCTTCCGGGGCGGCGCCGATCCCTGCGATCCGAATGATGACGGCGTGCCGGATTGTTAAAAAAACATAAATAAAACAAAAAAACCCGTTCATATCATTGAACGGGTTTTCTTTTTGCATATTCAAACAAATAAAAAGACCGGCTAGCAGGAGCCGGTCCATAGACACCACATCTTATAGGGTAGGTTTAAATGAAAGGGGTATTAGTAATTTAGCACATATTCCGATGTTGTCAATAATAAATTATATAATTTTTAAAAAAAATTAACATGTTCTGATTGGCTTTTTTATGGCGAAAATTCAAGCAAAAAGAGAATGTTCGAGATTGTGTCTAAGGTGTTATACCATAAACAAATCGGGTAATGCTTGACGGATTTTGGACCATATTTGTTCATGCAAAATTGCAATTCAAATCACCTCCAAAAAATATTTTGAATCTATATGCCATAATCAATATTGCTGTGAGTAAATCAGCCCTGCTAATCGGCCATTTTGGAGAAGATGGAGCCGTCGCAGAAATTGCTTTTTTTTAAATTTTTTTATTTTATTTTTTCAATATGACCGCGCCATCTGTACAAATGTTCAGGGGATGCCTTTTAGGGCAATGTCTGGGCGATGCATTGGGCTTTCCGGTTGAGGGGCATGCCGAGGATGACTGCAACAGTTTTATCTTCAGGCAGGTCAAATATTGGTTTGACAATATCATACCCATCAGTAGCTTATATATAGATAACTTAAATCGGATTTTTAATGTGCATGAAATGAAAGTGGCACAGGAGATAATCAGCTTTTCCGAGAAGGAGATGCATGAACGGGGATTTGCAACCCTTACCGAGATCGGAATCAAAGTTGGAGCATTAAGCTGTATCGATCCGGAATCGCTGAGCTTTGCCTTTGATGTGCTGAAAAAGGAAACCGGGCTTTCGCAGGCGGTGTTAAATATTGAGAGAGTTACGATTGAAGCGAGATGTTTATTATGCGGTACTGAATTCAAAGTTGCCGATTATGTTTTTGTCTGTCCCAAATGCGGTGCATCTGATGTCGAAGTGCATAAGGGTGAGGAGCTGGTAATAACTTATTTGACGGGCGAGAGATGAGCCAGTCTTATATAGGGGGATTATATGTCTGAAAGAGTTGAGGTAGAAAAAAAAGTCTTATCGGAAAACGATAAGCTGGCGGCCGATATCAGGCAGGAGTTTTCTGCAAAGAAGATTCTGGCCTTGAACCTTGTCAGCTCTCCCGGTTCGGGCAAAACCAGCCTTCTGGAAAAAACTCTCTATGTGCTGGACAAGGAATTCAATATCGCGATTATTGCCGGGGATGTTCAAACCGACAACGACGCCAAACGCCTTCAGCGGGCCGGGGGCAAAGCTGTTCGTCCGATAATGACAGGCGGGGCATGCCATCTGGATGCGCGTATGGTGGGCAAGGTACTGGATGAAATCGATATCGATAAACTCGATCTTTTGTTTTTGGAAAATGTCGGCAATCTTGTCTGTCCCTCGGGATTTGATCTGGGCGAGGATATGAAAGTGGTTTTGGTGAGCACTACCGAGGGGGACGACAAGCCTTTGAAGTATCCTTCCATGTTCAGGAAATCATCGGCCCTGGTAATTAACAAGATCGATCTTCTGGGTCTCTCGGATTTCGATATCGAGAAAGCGGAAAAGCATGCCTTGCAGGTCAATGGCGGCCTGGATATAATTCGTCTCTCCTGCCGGACAGGTGAGAATATAAATCACTGGTGTGACTGGCTGAGAGACAAGATTGCCAATAAGAAGAATAGTTAGTATCAACACCATACCAAGCCCATCCTATCATTGCGTATCGGCAATACGCATTTTGTATACAATCTATTAGTATTGCTTTTAAAGTTGTAATCGCCTTCTTTATGTCAGCGAACATGAAGAAGAAAAAGGATAATTTGTTAGTTTTAAACGAAATAGAAAAGAACGAAAGAATAAAGGGCCGGGGCCGCAAGAATGATACTGTGCCCTTCACGCAGGGAAGATCCAGTTTAACGCCAGGCATATCCCCCAGATTCAATGGCGGATTTTTCTGTCCTAACTATGGTTATCATAATTCCGCCGGTAGTGGAGAGATCGCGGCTCAATATAAACCAAAAGGGAGGCCCCCCATATTCCACATTCCAAAAAGCGTTAAATGTAGAATCCCTACATGTTCTCGTTGGATCTTCCTGCGTGAGGGGCATGATATCGAATCAAAATCCGGTCAATATCTCAGTTCGGGAGAGGTGATCGGCTGTGCGGATAATGAGACTGTACAATAAGGAAGCTCTATCCGGAATTCACAACCGGGCAAATTTATCAACCTGCATCTTCAAATCTGATTTTTCAAGTTACAATCGATTCATAAAAAGACACGATGTCAATTAGATTCGATGTTAGTGGATGAGGATGATTTTCGCATTGGCTAGCAGGCCGTTCAATATCGTGTTATAAGAGGTGGATAAATTGAGTAAAGAAAAAGATAAATACGTCAGATGGTTCGAGGATTTAAGCTCCGATGATGTTTCAGTCGTGGGGGGCAAGAACGCCTCCCTGGGTGAGATGATTAGAGGTTTGAAGGGCCGCGGAGTCAGTGTGCCCGATGGTTTTGCCACCACAGCCGAGGCATACCGCAAATACCTTGAAGAAAATGAAATTAATGAGAAAATGGATGCGAAGCTGAAGGATTTGAAAAAGGATGGCAGCAATCTATCAAAGGTAGGAAAATCGATTCGAATGATGTTTCGCAAGGGGGAGTTTCCCAATTCAATTGCGGACGAAATAGTCGATGCCTACAACGAGCTTCGCAGCCGAAACGGGGATCAGGATATAACGGTTGCGGTTAGAAGCAGCGCGACTGCCGAAGACCTTCCTCATGCCAGCTTTGCCGGTCAGCAGGAGACTTACCTTAATGTCAGCGGCGAGGAAGATCTTCTGGAAGCCTGCAAGAGCTGTTATGCTTCGCTGTTTACGAACCGCGCTATAAGCTATCGTGAAGAGAAAGGCTTTGATCATAAAAAGGTAGCCTTGTCGATAGGTGTACAACGTATGGTACGTTCCGATAAGGCCGGGTCGGGGGTAATGTTTTCGATTGATACCGAGACCGGTTTTAAGGATATGGTAGTTATCAATGCCGCCTGGGGACTGGGTGAGAATGTGGTGCAGGGCAGTATTAATCCGGACGAGTACCAGGTTTTCAAGCCTCTGCTGGGGGCGGACAGCTACAATCCGATTATCGATAAAAACCTGGGCGATAAAGAGAAAAAGATGGTTTATGCCAGGAGCAGCGCCACGAAAAATATCAATACTACCAAAAAGGAACGCGGCAGCTTTGTGCTCGAGGATAAGGAAATCCTGACTCTGGCAGAATGGGCGGTTGAGATCGAAAAGCATTACGAGAAAGCTATGGATATCGAATGGGCTAAGGACGGAAAGAATGGTAAGCTGTATATTGTTCAGGCGCGTCCCGAGACCGTGCAGTCGCAGAAAGAGGCCGGTTCGATGAAGGCTTATGAACTGAAAGAGGAGGGCAAGGAGATTCTGTCCGGCCTGAGTATCGGTGAGGGGATTGCATCAGGCAAAGCGCAGGTTATTAAGGATGCCGACGATATCGACCGGTTTAAGGAGGGATCTATTTTAATCACCGGTATGACCGATCCCGACTGGGTACCTATTATGAAGAAGGCCGCGGGTATCGTTACCGATTACGGCGGGCGTACCTCGCATGCAGCGATAGTCAGCCGTGAGCTGGGAATCCCGGCTGTTGTCGGCACGGAGGAGGCTACCGAAAAGATCGATGATAAACAGGAGATCACGATATCCTGCACCGACAATGAGCGGGGCGTAGTCTATGAAGGCTTGCTGGAGTTCGAGGAATCGACTATTGATCTTGAGGAAATCCCCGAGACAAAGACCAAAATAAAGATGAATATCGCAAGTCCCGGTGCGGCCTTCAGATGGTGGCGTCTGCCAGCTGACGGTATCGGCCTGGCGCGGATGGAATTCATAATAAACAACGTGATAAAGATACATCCCATGGCGCTTTTACATTACGATGATCTCGAAGACAAGGATGCCAAAAAGACAATTCGCGATTTGACCAAATTGTATGATTCCAAACCACAGTACTTTATCGATCATCTCGCGCGAGGAATAGCCAAAATCGCCGCCTCGCAATATCCCAAGCAGGTGATAGTCCGCATGAGCGATTTCAAATCGAATGAATATGCAGATTTGATAGGCGGAAAGCAGTTTGAGCCGGATGAGGAGAATCCGATGCTCGGTTTCCGCGGGGCCTCGCGTTATTACAGCGAGAAATACCGCGAAGCGTTTGCTCTGGAATGCAAGGCCATACGCAAAGTGCGGGAGGAGATCGGAATGGAGAACGTTGCTATAATGATACCGTTCTGCCGCACAGTTGAAGAGGCCGACAAAATCCTGGCGGTGCTATCGGACTATGAACTGGAACGCGGCAGAAGCGCATTGAAGATCTATGTAATGTGCGAGATACCGTCGAATGTGATCTTAGCAGAGGAGTTCGCCAAGCGCTTTGACGGCTTCTCGATAGGTTCCAACGATTTGACCCAGCTTGTACTGGGTGTAGACCGCGATTCGGCAGAATTGAGCAGTCTCTTTGATGAGCGCAACGATGCGGTAAAGAGTTTTATTGCACAGTTGATCAGGGACGCTCACAAGCATGACTGCGAGGTCGGTATCTGCGGCCAGGCGCCCAGTGATTATCTGGAATTCGCCGAATTCCTGGTGCGCGAGGGAATCGATTCGATCTCGCTTAATCCCGACAGCGTGATAAATACCATAAAGTGTATTTCTAATGTCGAAAAGGGGCAGAGCAAAGACTGAGATAGATGTATAGTGATTAATAAATCAGACAAGTATTAAATGAGGTGTTAGAAAGTGTTTGGCAAGGGTATAAAGATTTTTACGATTTTCGGTTTCGAGGTTAAGCTGGACTGGTCATGGTTTATCCTGGCGCTACTGATTACATGGTCTCTGGCTAAGGGATTATTCCCGAACATGTACGAGGATTTTTCAACCGCGACTTATTGGTGGATGGGTGTGGCCGGGACAATCGGGCTTTTTTTCTCGGTAGTATTTCATGAACTCTCGCATTCGCTTGTAGCGAGAAGATACGGCACGCCGATGCATGGGATTACGCTTTTCGTTTTCGGCGGTATGGCCGAGATGACCGATGAGCCCAACAGCCCCAAATCAGAGGCCTTTATGGCAATAATCGGGCCGATAACGAGCATCATTATCGGATTGATCTGCCTGGGAGTATATTATCTCTGGCAGGGGGCGTTGAGCCAGAGTCCGGTGGGCGGAGTCATAAATTATCTGGGCTTTATCAATCTGGTTCTGGCGGCATTTAATCTGATTCCGGCCTATCCCTTGGACGGTGGAAGGATTCTCCGTTCGATACTCTGGCATTTCAAGAAGAACCTGAAGAAAGCCACCTCGATTGCCTCGAAGATCGGATCAGCCTTTGGAATATTTCTGCTGGTACTGGGCGTGATTAATATCATCAGCGGTAATTTTATAGGTGGAATCTGGATCTTTCTGATCGGCTTGTTCATACGGGGAGCGGCGCAGTCATCCTACCAGCAGCTTTTGGTCAAGCAGGCTCTCGCCGGGGAGAAGGTCAGCCGCTTTATGAAAAAGGAACCGATTACAGTTTCGCCAGAGTTGAGCGTTGATGATCTGGTGGAGGATTATCTGTATAAATATCATCACAAGATGTTTCCGGTCATGGATAGCAACCGTCTGGTGGGCTGTGTGACTATCAATGATGTCAAGAATATCAAGCGTGATGAGCGCGACCGGCATAAAGTATCCGAGATTGCCGACGACTGCTCCGACAGCAATACTATCAGCGCGGATACAGACGCTGTAAAGGCGCTTTCGCGCATGCGCAAGAATCAGAAGAGCAGATTGATGGTAATGGATAACGGCAACCTTGTGGGTATGCTTACGCTTAAGGACATGCTGGAGTTTCTGAATATGAAGATGGATCTGGAGGAGGAGCTTAGCTAAACAAAGCGGTGTGATTAATGAAACTGACATTCCCCGGCACTCGCGGAAATATCGAAGCCAAGACAAGTCGTCACAGGCTGCATACGAATCTGATAGTGAGTTATAGAAGTAAAAATGTTTTAATCGATTGCGGCGAGGACTGGAAAGGCAAACTGGAAGAATTGAAACCGGATGCGATAGTAATAACCCATGCACATCCGGATCACTCATTTGCTTTAAAGGAAGGCGCGCCATGCAGGGTTTATGCTCCGGAGGAGGCATACAAGGAGATAAAAAAGTATAAAATAAATAATCTAAAAGAAATCAAACATCGTAAGTCCTTCCAAGCAAGGGGAATTCAATTCGAGGCTTTCCCGGTCGAACATTCGATCAAGGCGCCGGCAGTGGGATATCGTATCAGCGCAGGAAGGCATACAATATTCTATGCTCCTGATCTAGTCTATATTTACAGCCGAGCGGGAGCTTTGAAGGGAGCCTCGCTTTATATCGGGGATGGCGCAACTATTAAGCGCTCGTTTGTCAGGAAGCGCGGAGACAGATTAATAGGCCATACCCCGGTGCAGACCCAGTTGACATGGTGCCAAAAAGAGGGGGTGCCCAAAATGATAGTAACCCATTGCGGCTCACAAATAGTCAAGGGAGATGAGCGCAAGATCGGAAAGCGCATTCGTGAGATGGCTTCGGAGCGGGGCGTGGAAGTTGAAATCGCTTACGATGGCATGGAAATTACGCTTAGATAGTATTCAAAAGGGAGTGGTGGAAAATGCCTGAACTGCCTGATGTTGAAGTTTTCAGAAAATATTTGAACAGGACAGCCTTAAACAAGAAAATCGACAAGGTCGAAGTTAAAGATAAAGATGTACTTGAGGAAATCAGCGCCCAAAGCCTTCAGAGAAAGATTAAGGGCGCCAAATTCAAAGAGACAGACCGCCTGGGCAAGTATATGTTTGTGAGATTCGACAAAAAAGGCTGGCTGGTACTGCATTTCGGTATGACCGGATTCCTGCGCTATTATAAGAATGAGAAAGAGGAGCCGGAGCACGTCCGTGTGATCTTCAACTTTGCCAACGGTTACAAACTGGCATTCGATAATCAGAGAAAACTCGGTAAGGTGGATATAGCCGATAGTATTGAAGAGTATGCCGAGAAGAATGAGATTGGGCCGGATGTTTTAAAAGATGATTTTGATCTCACAAGATTCCGTGAGATAATGGCTCAAAAGCGGGGATTGATAAAATCCACTCTTATGGATCAAAAGTCGATGGCAGGGATCGGTAATATCTATTCGGATGAAATCCTGTTCAGGGCAAAAATTCATCCCGCCAGCAAGACCGAAAAGCTTGATGATAAGCAGGTTAAGAAGATATTCAGGGCGCTTAAGACAGTTTTGAAAAAAGCTGTGGAAGCGGAGGTTGATCCGCAGAAGATGCCGCGGTCATATCTTCTGCCGAATCGTGAAGACGGTCATAAATGCCCCAAATGCGATGGTAAAATCAAGAGCAGGAAGTTTTCAGGACGGACCGGTTATTATTGCAATAAGCATCAAAAACAATTAACCTGATAACAGAGATAATACAAAAAGTAGATTAGTCTACTTTTTGCTTGACAGGCAATGAATTGTGCGCTAATATACGTATGATTTGTGAAATATATCACAATATTTTGTGAAGGATGTAACTCATGATTCTGGCGGTCGAAAAGAAAGACTTCCAGAGCTTGTTTGATGCTCTAAGCTCCGAAAATTATCAGATAATAGGGCCGACTGTTGATCACGAGTCCATGATTTACGATGAAATATCGGGCGTTGATGATCTTCCGGTCGGATATACCGATGAGCAGGATGGCGGAAAATACCGGCTGGTAAAGAGCGATCGAGAGGCATATTTCGATTATGTAGTGGGGCAGCATACCTGGAAAAGATTTCTCTATCCACCTGATAAGAAGCTGTTTGAATTGAAGCGCAAGGGCAATGGTTTTGAAGTAATTGATAATAAGCAGGAAATACCAAAGCGTGCATTTATCGGTGTACGCGCCTGCGAGATAGAGGCGATTCGTGTACAGGACAAGATATTATTGGAAGGGCCGTATAAGGATGCGGATTATGAGAAGTGCCGAAAGAATATCTTTATCGTAGCGGTAAACTGCGCCAGTCCCGGCGGAACCTGTTTCTGCACATCTATGGGTACAGGACCCAAAGCTGCAAATGGATTCGATCTGGTGGTAACCGAAGTTTTTGATGATAATGATCATTATTTTCTGATCGAGTCTGGATCCAACTCGGGCGAGAATATCCTGAAAAATGTCAAAGGCAGAGAAGCCGGTGAAAAACAGATTCAGGCTGCCGAGCGGATTATGACAGAGGCTAAGGATAAGATGGGCAGGGAGCTTGAAACCGAAGGCATAAGAGAACTGCTCTATCGCAATTTCGAAAATCCGCGCTGGGATGAGGTCGCCCATAGATGTTTGAATTGCGGAAACTGCACTCTTGTTTGCCCGACCTGCTTTTGTGTGAATATAAAGGATATGAGCGGACTCGAGGGTGATTCTGCACAACGTTTGCGCAAATGGGATTCATGTTTTACGCTGGCTCATTCCTATATTTACGGCGGAAGTGTGCGCACCTCCGCCAAATCCCGATATCGTCAATGGCTGACGCATAAGCTGGCAAGCTGGATCGATCAGTTCGGCATGTCGGGCTGTGTGGGCTGCGGCAGATGCATTACCTGGTGCCCTGTGGGAATCGATATCACAGAGGAAGCGCGGGCAATCCGTGAGAGCGAGAGAAAAGGCAAAGTTTCAGTGAGTAACGAGGAATAGATTTATGGAGTCTCTGGCAAAAGTATTAACCGAACATCCTTTCTTAAAAGACCTGGATCAGCGTCATATCGATTTTATAACAGGCTGCGGCAAGAATGTTGTCTTCAAGAAGGATGAGTTTCTTTTCCGCGAAGGGGACGAGGCCAACGAATTCTTTTTTATCCGGCACGGTAGAGTTTTAATCGAAACCTATATTCCGGAAAAAGGTCCAGTGGCAATCCAGACCCGTCAATCCGGTGATGTTACCGGATGGTCCTGGATGATTCCCCCTTATCACTGGCATTTTGATGCCCGTGCAATCGAACTTACCCGGGCGATTGCGCTGGACGGCAAATGCCTGCGCGACAAAATGGATGAAGATCATGAGCTCGGCTATTTGCTGATGAAGCGTTTCGCGACACTTATGGCCGAGCGTTTGGAAGCAACCCGGATTCAACTTTTTGATATGTATGGCGGAACTACAAAAACCTGAAATGGCAGTCGGGATCAATGATGACCCGATGATGCCCCGGCAGTTCAAGATTCAGCGTTTTAAACGCGATACCGTTGACACCTTTTCCATGGAATTGAAGCCTGCCGCCGGTCCAAAGGAATTTAATTTCCTGCCCGGGCAGTTCAATATGCTCTATGTCTTCGGTGTGGGCGAGGTGCCGATATCGATCAGCGGCGATCCCACCAAACCGGAAAAGCTGGTGCATACAACCCGTGCCGTTGGTAATGTCACCAATGCTATGGATAACCTGAAAAAAGGTCAGACAATCGGAGTGCGCGGGCCGCTGGGAACAAGCTGGCCGGTTGATGAGGCTCAGGGCAATGATGTTGTCCTGGTGGCCGGCGGTATCGGTATGGCGCCGCTTCGTCCGGTAATGTATTATCTTCTGGCGCACAGGGAAAGCTACGGCAAAGTGGTGCTTTTATACGGTACCAGAACGCCCGGTGATATCCTTTTCCAGAAGGAGCTGGAGAAATGGCGCTCGCGTCTGGATCTGGAGATACATATCACGGTCGACCGCGGTACCGGATCATGGCGCGGCAATGTTGGAGTTGTCACGAATTTGATCGAGAGAGCGCCGTTCGATCATCTGAACTGCACCGCCATGGTTTGCGGCCCGGAGATCATGATGCGCTTCAGTGCGCTGGGACTTCAGAAACGGGGAGTTGACGGCAAGGATATTTATGTCTCGATGGAGCGCAATATGAAATGCGGAATCGGTCTCTGCGGGCATTGCCAGATTGGCAATATATTCGTATGCAAGGACGGCCCGGTTTTCAGGTATTCCGACATCAGGGAGGTATTCACCAGGAGAGAGTTCTGATATGGCCAAAAAGCGCAAACCGAAATTAGCAGTATGGAAATTCGCCTCCTGCGACGGCTGTCAGCTCAGCCTGCTCGATTGCGAGGATGAGCTCCTGACTGTGGCCGATAAAATCGAGATCGCCAATTTCCCCGAGGCCACGCGCACGGTTATACGGGGGCCTTATGATCTTTCGCTGGTGGAGGGATCTATTACCACCCCCCATGATGCCGAGCGAATTCACAAAGTGCGCCGGGCTTCCAAGGTCCTGGTAACGATCGGAGCCTGCGCCACTGCAGGTGGGATACAGGCGCTCAGGAATTTCAAAGATGTAAAGGATTTTGTTGATATAGTATATGCCACCCCGGAATATATCGAGACTCTTAATAAATCCACTCCGATTTCGGATCATGTTTTCGTCGACTATGAACTGCGCGGCTGCCCGATAAATAAATATCAATTGCTGGAGCTTATAAGTGCGGTTCTGATCGGCAGGAAGCCGATCATTCCGCAATATAGCGTATGTATGGAATGCAAGCGCAAGGGCAATATCTGTGTTATGGTGGCTCACGGCACCCCCTGTCTCGGCCCGGTTACGCAGGCGGGATGCGGGGCCTTGTGCCCTTCGTACAATCGCGGTTGCTACGGCTGTTTCGGCCCCAAGGAGACTCCCAACACGAATTCACTGGCCGAATGGCTTAAGGGTCTGGATGTTCCCGGCGAGGATATAATCCGGGTATTTCGGAATTTCAATGCCTATGCCGATCCATTCCGGAAGGAGAGTGAGGCCCATGAAAGGTAAATCGATTAAAGTAGATTACCTGGCCCGTGTCGAAGGCGAGGGCGGGATTCATATTAAGGTCCGGGGTGATCAGGTCAAGGATGTTAAGCTGAATATCTTCGAGCCACCCAGATTTTTCGAGGCCTTTCTGCGCGGAAGAAAATTTACCGAGGCGCCGGATATCACAGCTCGTATCTGCGGAATCTGCCCGATTGCCTATATGATGAGCGCCTGCCATGCAATGGAGATGGCCTGCGGAGTGAAAGTCGAGGGGCCGATTCGTGATTTAAGACGGTTGATCTATTGCGGTGAATGGATCGAATCTCACGGACTTCATATATATATGCTGCATGCTCCCGATTTTTTAGGCTATGATGATGCGATTAAGATGGCCAAGGATCACGGCGATGTTGTCAAGCAGGGCCTGAAGCTGAAAAAGATCGGCAATGATTTGATGGTACTTCTGGGAGGACGGGAAATCCATCCTATCAATGTTCGTGTGGGCGGATTTTACAAAGTCCCGAAAAAGAAGGACCTGTGTGATATTGCCGAGCAGTTGAAATGGGCGCGTGAGGCGTCTCTGAAAACGGTTAAATGGGTTTCGACTTTCGATTTTCCCGATTTTGAGAGAGATTATGAATTCGTTTCGCTGAACCATGAGAGTGAATATCCGATTGATGAGGGTAGGATAGCGTCCAATAAAGGTATTGACATTCCGGTTGAAGAATATCTGGAGCATTTTGAGGAATATCATGTCAAGCATTCGACCTCACTTCATGCATCGGTGAAGGAGCGCGGCGCTTATATGACCGGGCCGATGGCACGTTACGCTCTCAATTATAATAAGCTATCGAAGACTTCTAAAGAAGCGGCAAAAGAAGCGGGTCTGGGAAAGGCCTGCAACAATCCCTTCAAGAGCATAATAGTAAGGGCGGTCGAGACCTTGTATGCCTGCGACGAGGCGCTTCGGATTATCGAAAATTATGAGATGCCGGAGAAGCCGTTTGTGGATGTTGAGCCGAAAGAGGGAGTGGGACACGGTGCAACCGAAGCTCCGCGCGGAACTCTTTATCACAGATATAAAATTGACGAAAAGGGCGTTATAAAAGATGCTGTAATCATGCCGCCCACATCTCAGAACCAGCCCTCGGTTGAAGAGGATTTGACCGAATTCATATCGAAGAACCTGAATCTGCCTCATGATGAACTGACCTGGAAGTGCGAGCAGGCGGTTCGCAACTACGATCCCTGTATCTCCTGCTCATGCCATTTCCTGAAACTCACGATTGACCGTAAATAAGGCGGACGCATATGTCAGATCAGGACCGCATACTAATCATAGGCGCCGGAAACGAGTTTCGTTCCGATGATGCTGTTGGTCCGGTGATTGCCAAGAAAATCTACCAGCTTTATCCCGAGCGAGTGAAATATGTCAAGGACATCAGTGATAGCACGAATCTGATCGAACACTGGAAAAATCGTAAACATGTTTTCTTCGTGGATGCGGTATGCTCCAGGTCCGAGCCGGGGACGGTCTACCGTTTTGATGCATTAAATGAGGAAATACCGGAAAATATCGGTTCAAATTTGTCGACACACACATTTAATCTGGGCGAGGCGATAGAACTTGCTCGGAGTCTCGAGAACCTTCCCGAAAACCTGATTGTTTACGGTATCGAGTGTAGAAATTTTGATTTTGGCCAATGCTTTTCGGAAGAAATCAAGCCGGCAATCAGCAAAGTCATTATCAAGCTCAAAAATGAAATCGATGAGATCGTTTACGTATCATGATGAAGGCTTAATTGCAAGACGAGTGTTGATTACTTAACACATGAAAACAGATATTTCACATAAACAGATAAAACGGCTAAGTCTAAGAATTGCCGGTGCGGTGCAGGGAGTCGGTTTTCGACCAACGGTCTACCGCATCGCAACTGATCTTGGGCTTTCGGGCTGGATTAACAATTCCGCCAATGGTGTGGAAATAGAGATCGAGGGGAATGCCATTGATGTTGATGCCTTTCCGCGGGTTCTGGAAGCTGAAAAGCCGATGCATTCACAGATCGATAAGATTCTCAGGCGCGATATCAAACCTGAAGGCGGGTCGGGCTTCAGAATCATCGAAAGCGTATCCTCGGGGAGTAAAACCGCACTTATGTTGCCGGATATCGCGACCTGCCCGGACTGTCTGAAGGAGATATTCGATCCCAAAGACAGACGTTTTATGTATTCCTTTACTAATTGCACAAACTGCGGACCTCGTTACAGCATAATCGAAGACCTGCCGTATGACCGTGAAAAGACCACGATGAAGAATTTCGTGATGTGTAAGGAATGCCGCCGGGAATACGAGGATCCGCTAAACCGCAGATTCCATGCCCAGCCCAATGCCTGCCCCAAATGCGGTCCACATCTGGAACTGTGGGATAAAAAGGGCAAAAAACTGGCCTCACATACAGAAGCGCTTGAGCTGGCATGCGAGGCTATTCTGGACGGGGAGATACTTGCTCTTAAAGGCCTGGGCGGATTTCAACTGATTGTGGATGCGGAAAATTACCAGGCGGTCAGACGTCTGAGAAGCCTGAAGGGCCGGGAGAAAAAGCCGTTTGCGCTTATGTATCCTGAGCTTGAGATGATTAAAGACGACTGCGATGTCAGCGGGCTCGAGGAAAAACTTCTCACATCCTCCGAAGCTCCAATAGTGCTTTTAAAACGCAAGCGTTTTGACCTGACAAACTCGCCCCGAGTATTTAGGGATGTCGCGCCCGATAATCCGTATCTCGGAATCATGCTGCCCTATACACCCCTGCATCATATCCTGATGTATAAGCTGGGAAGGCCGATTGTAGCTACCAGCGGAAATTTATCAGAGGAGCCGATTTGTACCGATGAAAAAGAGGCATTGGAGAGGCTTTCGGGCATTGCTGATATTTTTCTGGTACATAATCGTCCGATTGCACGGCATATGGATGATTCGATTGTGCGGATAATCGGGGGACGCGAAGTCGTATTAAGAAGGGCACGCGGATATTCTCCTTTGCCGGTAAAGACTAAAAGCAATTTTAAACGATGCCTGGCAGTGGGGGCAAATCAGAAAAACACGATAGCGATAAGTTCGGATGATAACATTTTCATCAGCCAGCATATAGGCGACTTAGATACTAAATTGTCAGTGAATACATTTAAGAAGACGATAGATTCACTCTCCGGCATCTACGATTTCAAGCCGGAAATTATAGTCTGCGACAAACATCCGGACTACCACTCTACAAAATATGCCGAGGGCAGCGGGTTGCCTTTGGTTCGGGTGCAGCACCATTATGTCCATATCCTGAGCTGTATGGCTGAAAATAATCTGAGCGGTGATGTGCTGGGCGTTGCCTGGGATGGTACGGGCTATGGCGATGACGGCACGATCTGGGGAGGGGAATTTCTGGCGGTGGATGATAAATCGTATGAGCGTATTGCGCATCTGCGGACATTCCCGCTTCCCGGCGGTGAAAGAGCGGTACTTGAGCCTCGACGATCGGCTCTGGGAGTTTTGTACGAAATTTATGGCCGCGATATAATCAGTATTGAAGATAATAATCCGCTTGACCGATTCAGGCCGGAACAAAAACAGACGCTTCTGAGTGCGCTGCGGAAGGAAATTAACTGTCCGAAAACCTCGAGCATGGGACGGTTATTTGACGCGGTGGCATCGATTATCGGGCTTTGTCAGGAGATCGATTACGAGGGACAGGCGGCGATGCTTATTGAATTTGCAGCCGAGAAGTCGGATGATTTGGAAGTTTATCCATTTGATGTTTTTAAAAAAGATTATACTCATATCATTGACTGGCAAAAGATGATTGATGCAATTCGAACTGAATATGACAAGGGAATTTCCAGAAATATTATTGCGGCACGTTTTCATAATACACTGGCTGAAATGATTGTTGAGACTGCAAGGATTCATAATAGGAAGGATGTTGTTTTATCGGGCGGATGTTTTCAGAATAAACTATTGACTGAGAAAGCGATCGAGCGCTTAAAGGATGAGGATTTTGTGCCGCACTGGCACAAACTGATTCCCCCCAACGACGGCGGTATCGCTTTGGGACAGATAATGGCCGCATCAGGGCAAAATCAGGCGGAGTAAAATTTATGTGTTTGGCAATACCGGGAAAGATATTGAGCATCGAAAATGAGGACTCGCTCATGCGTACCGGCAAGGTTAGCTTTGGCGGTGTGGTCAAAGAGGTGAACCTGTCGTTCGTGCCGGAAGCCGAAGTAGACAGCTATGTGATAGTGCATGCCGGATTTGCCATCAGCGAAGTTGACGAGGACGAGGCAAAGCGCGTATTTGAGTATCTGGATGAGATAGAGAAGATCGCAGAAGAGAATGACCGGTAATGAAGTATTTCGACGAGTACCATAATCCGAAAGCCGTTTCGGCTTTTGAAGGAAAGATCAGAGATATAACTACGGGTAGCTGGACTCTGATGGAGGTTTGCGGCGGTCAGACACACAGCATCGTCAAAAACGGCATCGACCAGCTTCTGCCGGATAAGATCGAACTTCTGCACGGTCCGGGATGCCCGGTCTGTGTTACGCCCGCAGGCATTATCGATAAAGCGGTTGAGATAGCATCAAGCCCGGATACAATCTTCTGTTCATTTGGCGATATGATGAGAGTGCCGGGTACACAAAAAAGCCTGTTCGATGTAAGGACCGAAGGCGGTGATCTTCGTGTGGTCTATTCACCGCTTGATGCGCTTGAGATGGCACGGAAGGCCCCTGAAAAAGAGGTTGTATTTTTCGGAATCGGATTTGAGACCACTGCGCCTGCCAATGCTATGGCTGTTTTTCAGGCTGCTCAACTCGGGCTTGAGAACTTTTCGGTTTTATCTGCGATGGTTTTGATACCTCCGGCGATGGAGGTGATATTGTCTTCCCAGGATAATAGGGTAGATGCTTTTCTTGCGGCCGGGCATGTCTGCACGGTAAGCGGCTTCGAGCATTATGAGGATATTTCCCGAAAGTATAATGTGCCTATAGTGGTGACAGGTTTTGAGCCTCTGGATATTATTCAGGGTGTTTATATGGCCTTAAAGCAGTTGGAGAAGGGCAGGGCTGAGGTTGAAAATCAGTATACACGTTCGGTCAGACGAGAGGGGAATGTCGAGGCTCGAAAATTAGTCGAAGAAGTCTTTACGACAACCGACCGAATCTGGCGTGGCTTCGGAAAAATAGAATCAAGCGGTCTGGCGATAAACGAGAAGTACAAACGTTTTGATGCTGATGTTAAATTCGGCAAGGTCAATGAAATCCCAGATGAAAGCGGTGTGTGTATCAGCGGTGAGATTTTGCGCGGTGTGAAAAAGCCGTTCGACTGCCGGGCCTTTGGCACAACCTGCACACCGGAGCATCCTTTGGGCGCAACGATGGTTTCCTCCGAGGGAGCCTGCAGTGCATATTACAGCTATCGAAATTCGGATTTGCAGAAATTAAAGAGCTGAGTACATGAGCAATGATATAAAATCCAGAGAGTGTCCGATTCCAAAAGACAGATACCAGTATATCACTATGGCGCATGGCGGCGGCGGACGTTTGATGCATGAGCTGATCGAAAAGATTTTCGCCAATGCGTTTTCCTCTTCCGATCCTGACAGCGCACATGACAGCGCTATTATTGAACCATTTTCGGAAAAGCTGGCCTTTACAACAGATTCGTATGTGGTACAGCCGATATTCTTTCCGGGCGGAGATATCGGCAAACTTGCTGTTTGCGGGACTGTGAATGATCTGGCAATGAGCGGGGCGCACCCTCTTTATATCAGCGCTGGTTTTGTCCTGGAAGAGGGACTTGAAATCGAAACTCTCTGGCAAATCTGTCTTTCGATGCAGAGAGAAGCCGAGATATCGGGAGTACGAGTTATCACCGGCGATACCAAGGTTGTCGACAGGGGCAAATGCGACCAGGTTTATATTAATACGGCCGGGATCGGCGCTATTGAGCATGATTTGGATATCGGGCCGATGAGTATTAAACCGGGTCATGCTGTTATAGTTAACGGCGATATCGGACGGCATGGGATTGCGGTTATGGCAAAACGTGAGGGGCTGTCGTTCGAATCAGAAATCAAAAGCGACTGCAAATCGCTCTCGCCAATTGTATCGAAATTGCTCGAGGCCGGAATTCAAATCCATTGCATGCGTGACCTTACCCGCGGAGGTCTTGCCACTGCATGTGTCGAATTGGCGCGGACATCAAAGCTGCAAATAGCGCTTGAAGAAAATAGCATCCCGGTAAATGAGCAGGTGCGGGGTGCATGCGAGATGCTTGGGTTCGATCCGCTTTATGTCGCCAATGAGGGACGTTTTGTTTTGTTCGTTTCGCCCGGGGATTCCGAAAAGGCGCTGGATATAATCCGTACTGCCGATTCGGACTTTGCTCCTGAGATCATCGGAAGTGTTCGGGATGAAAGCCCCGGAATTGTCACCCTGAAAACACGATTAGGCACCGAGAGAATTGTCGATATGCTAAGCGGTGAACAGCTTCCCAGAATCTGCTGAATCCTCTGAAGAATAGTCTTCAAAATTGTAGAATATTCCACATATGTTATCTACAGTACAATAACCTATAATGGTATTTTCGTTGTTTTGCAATGACTTAAGCATATTGGCATGGCATTTGTTTAATAAATGACAGTATGATTATGATAGTTAAAAAAAGGTGTATGGTAATATTGGGAATAGCGGCTGTCCTGTTAATACTGCCCTCGATAATATATGGTCTGGACAAGGGTGATGCAGACAGGCTGGCCGATTCGCTTGAAGCGGTTTATCAGAAATCCTCTGCTGAGGATATTGCTGTGGATTCGAACGCCTCGCTCGATGAATATATACAGATTGCAATGAAGAATAATCCGGGGCTGAGGGCAGCCTTCTATAATTGGAAATCGGAACTCGAGAAGGCCGGGTATGCCGGGGCGCTTCCCGATCCGATGATCTCGTACGGGCATTTTATCGAAAATGTGGAGACACGTGTAGGCCCGCAGGAATTCAGGATCGGTCTGAAGCAGAGTCTGCCCTGGTTCGGCACTCTTGGCGCTAAAAAAGATGTGGCCCTTGAATCGGCCAATGCCGCCTACAAAAATTACCAGTCTGCCAAACTGAGGCTGATTTATCAGGTTAAGGCGGCTTATTACGACCTGTACTACCTGGAGCGAGAGATACAGTTGACCGAGAATAATCTGGATTTGCTGGAATTCTGGGAGTCGGTGGCACGCACCAAATATAAAGTAGGTCAGAAGAAACATCCCGATGTTATCAAGGCCCAGGTCGAACTGGGTATGCTGGATGATGAGCTGAGAAGCCTGCGGGAAAAGGTGCGTCCTGCAAAAGCACGTCTGCTTGAAGCGATAAACTCATCCGGCAAAATAGAGATTCGAATGCCCGATTCGATTTATGTCGAGGAGTTCGAGCTGTCCGGGGATTCGCTAATTTCGGCCTCAGTTCAAAACAATCCCGATATCGACGCTGTCAGATCATTGATCGAGAAGGAAAAGGCGGGAATGAGGCTGGCAGGCAAAGCATCATACCCCAGCTTCACATTCGGTGTGGATTATATCGAAACCGGTGATGCGATCAATCCATCTCTGGAAGAAAGTGGCAAGGATCCCTGGATGATCTCGGCCGGAATAAATCTGCCGATCTGGTTCGGAAAAAACAAGGCAAAAAGAGAGGAAGCGGAAGCGCGCTATAAAATGACTCAGGAAAAACTCGAAGATGCGCAAAATAAAATTATAACAATGGTAGAGGAAGCTGTTTACATGCATAACGATGCTGTTCGCAAGGTCAGCCTGTATCGTGACGGGTTGATTCCCAAGGCGGAACAGTCATTGAATGTATCGTTTTCGGCATATCAGGCGGGCGACACCGATTTTCTGAATGTACTCGACGCTCAAAGACAGCTTCTGGACTTTCATCTAAAATACGAAAAAGCAAAAGCAAACCTGGCCAAAACCAGGGCCAGAATTGAAGTGCTGACAGGAAATGAAATTTATCCAGAATTAAATTATTAAACCTTTGAAAGGAGCCATAAGATGAGAAAGCTTCAGTTTATTACAATCGTATTTGCGATTTCCATTTTCACATTCGGACTTGCCTTTGCCGGCGAGGGCCATGAGAAGCATGAGAAGGCTGAAAAAGCCGAAAAGGCCGAAGCTGTGGAAATGAAGGCACAGACTCACTGCCCGGTTATGGGCGGCAAGATCAACAAAGAGGTCTACACTGACATTCAGGGCCAGAGAGTTTATCACTGCTGCGCCGGATGTTCCAAGCCGCTGCGTGAAGATCCGGATAAGTATTTCCAGAAAGCCGCCGCCGAAGGTGTGATCTTCGAGAATATCCAGACTGCCTGCCCTGTTTCCGGCAAGGAACTGGAAGCCAAGGAAGTCTATACCGACTTTGAAGGGCGCAGGGTTTATTTCTGCTGCGCCGGATGCATAGCGCCTTTTGAAAAAGAGCCTAAGAAATACCTCGGAGTTCTGGACGAGCAGTCGAATGGCGGTGAAAAATCGGAAGAACCTGAAAAGAACGAGGAAAAGGCTGAGAAACATCACGAGATGTAATAGTATTTCGATGCTGAAAGGAGAAAGCCATGACTGGAAAGAAAACTGACAAAGGAAGCTGGTTCGGATTTATACCGCGCCGCGGAAAAGGACTTATTGTATTCATACTGCTGATCGCAGCGGCATTCTCCTTCGGCTTGATAATATCCGGCGGCAATAATACTACAACAGAAGCCGCCGACGCGCATGATCACGGGGATGCCGAGGCACAAACCGCATCAGCCGAAGCAACCATCTGGACCTGCTCCATGCATCCTCAGATCAAGCTTCCCGAGGAAGGCAAGTGTCCGATTTGCTTTATGGATTTGATACCGCTCGAGTCGGATGACGGCTCCGATCTGGGACCGCGTCAGCTTAAGATGTCCGAAACTGCCAAAAAGCTGGCCCGGATTCAGACTACCCCGGTCAGGCGCACTTTTGCCGAATCGGAAGTCAGGATGAGCGGTAAGATCGCCTATGATGAAACCGAGGTCTCCTATATAACGGCATGGGTGCCCGGCAGGCTGGATGAGATGTTTGTGGATTTTACGGGTGAGTCTGTAAGAAAAGGTGAACATATGGTGCATATTTATTCACCTGAATTGATCAGCGCTCAGGAAGAGCTTTTACAGGCCAAACAATCTATCCAAAAGCTTAAAAATGGTAACTCGGTTTTGAAGTCGACGGCCGAATTGACACTACATTCCGCCCGTGAGAAACTTCGTCTATACGGCCTCACGAATGAGCAAATTCAGGAAATAGAGGAGTCCGGCGTGGTATTGGAACAGGTTATGCTTAAATCTCCAGTCAGCGGCGTGGTAGTCGAGAAGAATGCCAAAGAGGGTATGTATGTAAAAACAGGCACTCAGATTTATACCATAGCAGACCTTTCCAGTATCTGGGTGTTTTTTGATGCTTACGAGACAGATCTTGCCTGGCTGAAGGTTGGGCAGGATGTGGTGTTCACATCTCCATCATTCCCCGGAAGAGAGTTCAATGCCGAGATTACCTTCATTGATCCGGTAATCGATCCCAGAAGCCGTACCGCCAGGGTTCGTGCGGAGTTCGACAATCCGGACGGTATGCTCAAGCCGGATATGTTCGTAAGCGGAACTGTGCTTTCAACAATTGACAGCGAGGGTGATGTGGTTACAGGCCAAATGGCTGGTTCCGAATCCGAAGAGCCGCTTGTAATTCCGGCTTCGGCACCGCTTTTGACCGGTAAACGTGCGGTAGTTTATGTCGAACTGACCGAGGGCGACAAACCGGTCTTTGAGGGGCGCGAGGTCGAGCTGGGACCTCGTGCGGGTGATCTGTATGTTGTCAAATCCGGTTTGGCTGAGGGCGAGATGGTTGTTACCAATGGCGCTTTTAAGATCGATAGCGAACTTCAGATACAGGCCAAACCCAGTATGATGTTCGTGGAAAGCAAAACCGGAGAGGATCAGCAGAATGAAATGCATACTCCGATATCAAGACCATCCGAACAGAAAGAAACGGAGGAACTGGACGTCAGTTCCGAGGCCTTACAGGCGTTGATACCGGTTTACGAGGACTATTTTGAGGTCCAGATGGCCCTGGCCTCGGACGATCAGAGCGCCGCTAATAAAGCATACAGCGAGTTGAAGGAATCCATCGGGAATGTGGATATGGGTCTTTTCAAGGACAAAGCACATATGAAGTGGATGGAGTTTTCAGACGAGATTTCAAAGTATGCCGAAGCGGGAGCAAAATCTGAGAGCATCGAAGAATCGCGGGACGCTTTCTTCGGCCTGTCTAATACTATGATCGAAATGCAGGAAACTCTCGGGCATGCCTCCCGGCAGGACTATTTCCTGACATTCTGTCCGATGGCCCGTGATAATCAGGGTGCCTACTGGCTTCAGACTGTGGATACCGTTTACAATTCATTTTACGGCGCAATGATGCTCCGCTGTGGAGAGATTAAGGAGAAGCTCACACCTATAACGGAGAAGACCAATTAATATGGCTGACTCAGATTTCAATAAGACATCAATCCTGGACAAGATAATACGCTTCTGCCTGGATAACAAGCTGGTCGTCTCCCTGCTGACCCTGATGATTATCGGCTGGGGTATTATGGTAGCCCCGTTCGACTGGGAGATGGGCAGCCTGCCTCGTGATCCGGTGCCGGTTGACGCGATTCCGGATATCGGAGAGAATCAGCAGATAGTATTCACCGAGTGGATGGGACGGTCGCCGCAGGATGTCGAAGATCAGGTAACCTATCCGCTCACTGTCTCGCTTCTGGGGATACCAGGCGTTAAGAGCATACGCAGCTATTCATATCTTGGGTTTTCGACCGTATATGTAATCTTCAAGGAAGATGTCGAGTTCTACTGGTCACGTTCGCGTGTTCTGGAGAAACTGAATTCGCTTCCCCCGGGGACATTGCCGGAGGGAGTGAATCCCACACTCGGGCCGGATGCCACAGCATTGGGGCAGGTCTTCTGGTACACATTAGAGGGGCGTGATCCCGATGGCAATCCGACTGGTGGATGGGACCTGCATGAGCTCAGATCGATTCAGGACTACACCGTGCGTTATGCACTCCAGTCGGCTGACGGTGTCTCCGAGGTCGCCTCTATCGGCGGATATGTTCAGGAATACCAGATCGACGTCATCCCCAGCGCGCTGAAGGCGCATGATATCAAGCTTACCGATGTCTTCAATGCTGTCAGGATGTCCAATGTCGATGTGGGCGCCAAGACGATCGAGATCAACCGGGTTGAGTATGTTATCCGCGGTCTCGGATTTATAGAAAGCCTGGATGATATTCGCAATTCGGTTATTCTCGAGCGTGAGAATGTCCCGATACGGATTGCCGATGTTGCCAATGTTTCGCTCGGACCTGCAATGAGGCGCGGGGCGCTGGATAAAGGCGGGGCCGAGGCTGTGGGCGGAGTAGTGGTTGTCCGTTATGGTGAAAATCCACTTGCGACCATTAACAATGTCAAGGCTAAGATCGAGGAGATTGCACCGGGCCTCCCCAAGAAGACTCTCGCCGACGGCACCGAATCGCAGGTGACGATAGTGCCGTTCTACGATCGTACCGGGCTTATCTATGAGACCTTGGGAACGTTGAATACGGCGCTTATCGATGAGATACTGGTTACGATTATTGTCGTAATCATGATGGTCTTTCATATCCGCAGTTCGCTTTTAATCTCGGGCCTTCTGCCAATTACGGTCCTGATGGTGTTTATCGGAATGAAGCTGTTTGGGGTGGATGCCAATATCGTCGCCCTTTCGGGAATCGCGATTGCAATCGGCACGATTGTCGATATGGGCGTGATTATCTGCGAGAACATACTGCGGCATCTTGAAAAAGCGCCTCCCGATGCTAAAAAGCGGGAGGTTATCTTCGAGGCTGCCTCCGAAGTTAGCAGCGCGGTACTGACCGCTATTTTGACTACCGTAATATCATTTTTGCCGGTGTTTACGATGGTGGCCGCCGAGGGCAAGCTGTTCAAGCCGCTGGCCTATACCAAAACATTTGCATTGGTGGCCTCGGTAATAGTTGCCCTGACGATTATACCTCCCTTCGCGGATTTGCTGTTTACTCGCAAAGCAAAACTTTCAAGATTCAAGAGTCTGCTTCCAATCGGTATTTTTATAGCCGGAGCTTTTGTAGCAGTCTTCTGGTCGCTCTGGCTGACAGGTTTGGCCTTAATTGCAATTGCGGCCTATTTGCAGTTCAGGAAATATATCCCCGAAAATATACAGGTATTGATTCCGAGGTATTTTAACTACCTTATTGTGCTCGTGGTCGGGGCATTTCTAGCCCAGCACTGGATCCCGCTGGGTATCGGGAACGGCTTTCTGGTTAATTACATTTTCGTGATAGTTTTGATTGGGGGGATACTGCTTCTGTTTATGGGGTTGATGAAAATATATGAGTCTGTTCTTAGATGGTGCCTTGAACATAAACTGCTGTTTCTGGCCGTACCCACTTTACTTGTATTTCTGGGTATATCGACCTGGCTGGGATTCGATAAAATTTTTGGATTCATGCCGGACTTTGTCAGATCGACCGGCTTGTATACGTCATTGAATCATACTTTCCCCGGCCTTGGCAAGGAATTCATGCCCGATCTGGATGAGGGTTCATTTTTGTATATGCCCACAACAATGCCGCATGCCTCGATTGGAGAGGCGCTTGAAGTGCTGCAATTGCAGGATCAGGCCTTTAATGCTATCCCTGAGATAGAGAGTGTGGTCGGCAAGATCGGACGAGTGGATTCGCCGCTGGATCCGGCTCCGATCTCAATGATAGAGACGATTATAAATTACAAGTCCGAGTATAGAACAAACAAAGACGGCAAGGTTCTGAAGTTTAGATATAACAGCGAGAATGAGGAATTTGTACGGGATGACAGGGGTGAGCTTATCCCCGATGACGACGGCAGGCCATATCGTCAATGGCGCGATCATATAAAAAATCCCGATGATATCTGGGATGAGATTGTCAAGGCAGGCAAGATACCGGGCACAACCTCAGCCCCCAAACTTCAGCCGATTGCCACGCGAATAGTTATGCTTCAGTCGGGCATGCGTGCGCCCATGGGGGTTAAAGTCAAGGGACCTGATCTTGCAACGATTGAGCAAGTGGGCTATGAGATCGAAAAATATTTGAAGGAACTGCCGCAGGTGGAACCGGCCTCCGTGCTGGCCGACAGAATCGTGGGCAAGCCGTATCTGGAAATCGACATTGACCGGGAAAAAATAGCACGTTACGGTATTCATATCAGAAAAGTCCAGGATATAATCGAGGTTGCGATCGGCGGCAAGCGTCTGACAACAACGGTCGAAGGACGTGAACGGTATCCGGTAAGAGTCCGTTATCCCCGTGAGCTTCGAAATACACTGGAAACGCTGGGAGAAATTCTGGTGCCCGCATCTGACGGCACCCAGATACCGTTAAAGCAACTGGCCGAGATAGAATTCCGCCGCGGTCCGATGGTGATAAAATCCGAGGATACATTTTTGATCGGATATGTGATCTTCGACAAGAAGCCGGGGTATGCCGAGGTCGAGGTTGTGCAGGCGGCCGATGATTATCTTAAGTCAAAAATCGAAGAAGGTGAATTCGATATTCCCGCCGGAGTGAGTTACAGTTTTGCCGGAAGCTACCAGAACCAGATAAGGGCAGAGAAGAAATTGATGATAGTGCTTCCCTTATCGCTTTTGATAATCTTCCTGATACTCTATTTCCAATTCAAGAAAGTCTCCACGACTATGCTGGTGTTCTCGGGCATTTTCGTGGCCTGGGCGGGCGGATTTTTGATGCTCTGGTTTTACGGCCAGGACTGGTTTTTGAATTTCTCGCTCTTTGGGGTGGATTTCCGAGAGTTGTTTCAGGTAAGGCAGTATAATTTATCGGTCGCTGTCTGGGTTGGATTTCTGGCGTTGTTTGGAATTGCCACCGACAACGGTGTAATCGTGGCTACTTATCTGCGCCAGGTATTCGATAGAAGAAAGCCCGTGACGATCGGCGAAATCAGGGAGGCAACTGTGGAGGCGGCCATGCGAAGAATCCGTCCGGCCCTGATGACCGCAGGCACGACTATACTCGCACTCATACCTGTTCTAACCTCGACCGGTAAAGGCTCGGATATCATGGTACCGATGGCGATACCCTCATTCGGCGGTATGACGGTGGTTTTGATTACGGTTTTTGTGGTGCCGGTTTTGTACAGCGCAATTGCCGAGCGTAAAGCCAAAGTAACGACAGAGGTCTGAGCCTGCCAGAAAATATAAGATGGAACGTTTGAGTAATGCATCCCGTTTTAAGTACACAGGAAGGTGATTTTACAATCCGCACGATTTACATCGTACAAATCTTTAAGAAAGCTCATAAAAGGAGGATGCAATGAAACGTCAATTTATCTTTGGAATAATCATGGGAGCGGCGCTCTTAGTTCTGTTCGCATTTGCCACAGCCCAGCATCAGATGCATGGCGAGGAACAGGGGCAGCATATGATGATGTCCAATGATTCTATGATGATGCAAAGGAACCAGATGATGGAAAATATGGCGCATCAGTCCGAGAATATGATGCATAATTTCGATAAATTGCAGCAGCATTTCAAAACCATGATGGACATGGAAGATTGTAATGCTCTCAGGGAAGAAATGGCCCAGCATTATGATATGATGCAAAATATGCACGAGATGATGAATAAGCATAGCGAAACAGGAAAGCAAATGATGCACATGATGGATGAAGACTGGTCCGAACATCATCAGATGCAGATGGAATCCGGTGAGATGAAAAAGGATGATTCCAATTAGAATGGATTCAATGCATAATTATCGGCAGACTCCAGCAGGATTTGGGGTTTTCCTCAAAAAAATCAAAGGTGGTGCAAGATGTTTGGCTATGATCATATGCCATACGGAGGTCTCTGGATGGTAATATTCTGGGTATTAGTTGTAGTTGGTATAGCATTTTTGATAAAATTTGCTGCCGATAGGGGCGCTTCAAGGACTGAAGGCCCGTCGGCAATGGAGATATTGAAAAGGCGCTATGCTTCCGGAGAAATCTCCAAAGAGGAATACGAGGATAAGAAAAAAGAGCTTGTTAGTTAGCTCAGATTAAATAATGATAAAAACATACCAGGAGAGACTTATGAAAAATGCAGCGTTTGTTTTGATCGGTTTGGTATTTCTGACATTTCTGGCGATGTCATGCAGCGATGACTCAAGCGTTAACGGTACCGATCAAAACCCCGAGCTTTTGCGAATTGTCCCCAATGACGGCTCCTCCTCGGTATCGCCCGAGTCCTCAATGCACATGGCTTTCAATGTTCCTATGGATACGAATTCAGTGCGCATGTATATGTATTTAACTGGTGGAGATCCGATGCATGAATGGATGGACTCTCTGGACCGCTACGGGGGTATGGGACATATGAATATGAACAGGCGAAACCATATGCAAAACTGGATCGACTTGATTGAATGGGGCGGCGAAATTCACTGGAACCAAAATCGTGACAGTTGTGAATTCATACCGGATTCTACTCTGCATCCAAACACCGATTATATGATAATGATAGATGAGAATGGAATGATGGGGCATAATGGTCAGGGTATGCACATGGGACACAACGATGATGGCTATCATTATTATCATTTTCAAACCGGAGGAAATTAGTATTTGGATGTCAAACAGAATGACTTATATTAAGATATATACAGCATAGCACCAGGAGTTTATATAATGAAAATAAAGGTGCATCTAATAGTAATACCGCTCTTGATTTGCATTTACTCAATCGCTTTCACAAGAGAACCATCCGATCGAAATATAGAAAAAGTGGAAGGTTCGGGAAAGCAGGTTGAGATGGGTGAAATTATTGAAGATGTTGAGGGCGAATTTCATGGATTTTCCGATGATTCCGTGAAAGCAGCTCTAAAAAGGGTAACGTCAGAGGAATTGCGGGCCCGACTTGCCGAAAAAGCCGGCAGCGACTCGATTAATATAATGATGCCCCAGAACTACCCCAATCCGTTTAACTCGAGCACAGCGATAAAATACAGTCTTCCTGTTGAAGCCTACGTTTATATAGCGGTTTATAATATTTTCGGGCAGAAAATAAAGACCATTAAGGATGAAATTGATTATCCGGGGGATTACGAGGTTTACTGGAACGGCCGTGATGAGGACGATGCCCCTCTTTCCAGCGGTGTTTACTTTTTCATTTTTGCCGCGGACAACTATTATACTATCGGCAAAATGCTCCATCTAAAATAAATGCCAAACGCTTGCTATTCTTCCTCTTTGATGTCATACTTTTTCATGCGGTAGATCAGCACATGACGCGGTATCTGCAGACGTTTAGCGGCGCGTGTCTGGTTCCATCCGCTACCTTTCAGCGCATCCACAATCGCATTTCTTTCTGTCTCCCGGAGGGAGCCATTACTTGCATAACCATTGCCGGTGGTATCTCCTTTATTGGATCTTATTTCGGGCGGCAAATCGGTTAGTTTGATTTTGTTGTTTTCAGCCAATAATGCCAACCGCTTTAAAAGATTCTTGAGCTCGCGTACATTGCCAGGCCAGTCGTACCGGTTTAATTTTGTAAGCGCCTTTGGATCGATGGCCAGTTTCTTATTGTCGGAATACTCATTAAGAAAATGCTTTACCAGAAGCGGGATATCCTCGCGGCGTTCATGCAAAGGCGGAATATGTATAGGGATGACATTTAGACGGTAATACAGATCTTCGCGGAATTCACCCGCTTTCAGCTTCCTATTAAGATCCTGATTTGTTGCAGCCAGTACGCGTATATCGACCGGAATCGATTCATTGGAGCCGACCGGTTCAACCAGGCGGTTCTCGAGAACTCGCAGCAGCTTGGCCTGCAGCTCCATACTCAGGTCGCCGATCTCATCAAGGAAAATGGTACCGCCGTCGGCCAGTTGAAATTTACCCGCTTTATTCTTAACCGCACCTGTGAATGCTCCGGCAACATGCCCGAAAAGTTCGCTTTCCAGGAGATCTTTGGGGATTGCCGCGCAGTTGACCGTAATCATGGTATTGTCAGAGCGTTCACTTTCCCGGTGAATGGCTCGAGCGATCAGCTCCTTGCCGGTGCCGGACTCGCCTGTTATCAAAATGGTGGTGTCGGTGTTGGCAACTTTCCTGATGTTGTTAAAAATATTCTGCATGGGTTTTGAAGCGGCGATTATATTGGAAAAGGAGTCCCTGTTTTTGAGTTCTTTTTTGAGACGGATATTTTCGTCTAAAAGCCTATGATAATCCAGGGCTTTTTCGACCGTATGCATGAAATCGTCCACATCGAAAGGCTTGGTAATATAATCATACGCGCCCAATTTCATGGCCTCCACAGCCATCTCTATCGTACCGAAGGCAGTGATGAAAATCACCGGCAGATCGGGCTTGATTTCCCTGGCTATCTGCAAAAGCTCCAGACCGTCCATACCCGGCATGCGAATGTCGGAGATCATCAGTTCGAAATCGGATTTTCTTAAATGGGTTACAGCCTCTTCGGCGTTTTCAAGCATCGTTGGCTTGTATGCTTTCTTTTTCAAATTGAATTCGATAATTCTTCGCAGTGAAGCATCATCATCTACAACCAATATCTTACCATCATTCATATTAATTCTCCGCCGCTTCAACGGGCAGCGTTATTTTAAATGTCGTACCTTTTCCCTCGATGCTGTCGACATCTATACTGCCCTTGTGTTCTTCGATTATAGCTTTGGTTGTCGCCAGTCCCAGTCCCGAACCGCGGCTTTTGGTGGTGTAGAACGGTTCATAGATTTTTTCCATATCCGATTTGGGTATACCGGTACCATTATCCGAGACTGTTATTACCGCATGATTATTTTCCTGGCCGCATTTTATCTCGACCTCGCCGCCATCCGGCATAGCCTGAAATGAGTTCAGCAGTATGTTTAAAAACACCTGGCGCAGTTTATCTGAATCGGCCTTAATCAGAGGAGCGTCATCATAATCCATGCGTATATCGATATTGTTCTCACGTGCCTGGTATTTCAACTGTTTACTGGCCGAGTTCAGAATCTCCCGTGGATCGATTTTTTCAAACTTCGCCGGGGAGGGCCGTGCATAGGAAAGGAAATCCTTGACCACAAAATCGAGACGGTCGGTTTCCTTTTCTATTATCTCGGCGAATTCCTGCTTTTCATCGTCCGAAAGAGAGTCATCCTTTAGAATCTGCGATGCGCCCTTTATCGAGCCCAGCGGGTTCTTTATCTCATGCGCAATCGAGGCAGTCATCTGACCCATCATGGAAAGTCTCTGGGCATGCTGGAGCTTTCTCTCAGCTTCTTCTTTCTTGCGCGCAAATGTACGTTCCCTGTCAACCAGAACTCCGGCCATACCTCCGATTGCCAGATAAAATGCGATCTCGGTATATTCGCTGATCAGGTTTTCCGCAATAACTACAGGTTTCAGCAGGATATACATAAAGGCAAATACCGAGATAACAACCGCTGTCGAAATTCCGCCCCGCAGTCCGAACCATACCGCCCCCAGCACAATAGGTATATAGCAGAGACGGGCATGGATTACATGAATCAGATGTGAATGCCCCAGGACGCCCTCAAAAAGAAGGCCGTAGTAATGTAATGTCAGCGTGGCCGCCGTGATTATAATCAGCAGTATGAGATACAATTTTTTGGTTTTGAACATAATAAATTCAGTTGTCTTTTTGCTAAATTACACTGTAGAATATTCAACAAAATTTTGTAGAATATGTTCTACAATTATTAAAAAGAAACGGGTATTTGATTGATTAATAGTAATTTATAAACAAAGATGGACAGCTTGTTTATCTGCCCAGGTATTCATCCAGCAGGCTTTCCCACTCCGGCTGACCTATTTCGCGCAATAGTACAACATTTATATCTTCACGCAAAGGGCTGCCGTTAGCCAGCGCAATACCGTAATCCTGACGCAGGAATGTTGAGGGCAATGTTTTCAGTTTGCCTTTAAAATTTTCTTTAATCAGGTATCTCAGAATAGGGGCATCGTAAACGAATGCGTCGATTTCGTTATCAGCCACAGCTTTCAACCCATCAAGGGGAGTATCGTAGGTGCCAAAATTAATTCGATTATCCTTGAGGTAGTTTGCACTTGTAGATCTGGCTATAGTGCCTACGCTAACCCGAGGCAGATCTTCCGGTCCCCCGATTTTGGCCTCGAGCTGTGAAACGGTTAGCGCCGAGGCAATTGCTGCCGTGAAGCTGGATATGATGATGATAGCCACAAACATCCAGATCAAAGCCACAATCCGTCCCCCGATAGTAACCGGCGCTTTATCGCCGTATCCGACAGTAGTCATGGTAACCGCCGACCACCAGAATCCTGATCCGATACCCTTGCCGGCTCCGCCTCCGAATTGCTCGGCGTTACGCTTGCGTTCGAAAGCCCAGACCAGGAAACCTGTTATCAGAAGTATCAGCACCAGAATTCCCACAACCCTGATGAATTGAGAAGAGAGAAGCCCTTCGGCTACTTTCATAAAGCCGCCCCCGCCGGATGCCGACGAGGCTATTGTCAGGCCGGTGCTGTAAAAGGGATGCGAAAAGTCGAACTTTGTTTCCCTTTCGGAATTTATTGTCAGAGCCGAAACTACCATGTCCAGAGAGCCATCCTCGAGTCCTTCCAGAAGCCCCTCCAGGTCGCGTTCCTCGAAACGGTATTCCAACCCAAGGTCGGAAGCTATCGTGCGCCACAGCTCAATGCTGATCCCATACCATGAACCATCCTCGGCCTTCATGGCAAAGGGCGCTGTCGGTTTGGTGCCGATTACCAGCTTTTGGTCTTCATTTTCCTGGCAGATTCCCTTCCCAAAAGAAAGGGCAACTGTTAATGCGGTTAAAAGGAAGATGGCCAATATTTTTGTCTGAGTCATTTTACATTTTTGACATGTTCTAAGAGTGGTCATTACAGGCTCTCCTCGATTTTAGGAGTTAATATTCATTTTATTTTAATTCAAACAATGTATTAGAACAAGCCTTTTCGGGGATTCTGCCAACTGATGTATTTTTTAAGATAATTGAAAAAATCTGATGTTCTGAATTTCAATATTAATTATATTTTGGATTGGTTTTATTCTAAAAAGAAGGATGGATTCCGCATGGGCCGCAATGATTTTACTTTTGACCTTCCCGAGGGACGTACACTGGGCTCGAATTACCATGTGGTGGAGTTTTTGGGCAGCGGCTGGGAGGGTGAGGTATATAAGGTTCGTGAACGGCAGACCGGTATAATCCGAGCGGCGAAGATTTTCTATCCCCTTCATATCAGCCGCAAGCCGCTTTTGAAGTATGCCCGGAAATTATATAAACTGAGAAGCTGTCCGATATTGATTCAATACCATCACCGGGGTGAGGCCAAAATCGGCGGAGAGAGGGTTGAGTTTCTGGTGTCCGACCTGGCCGAGGGGGAGCTTCTGTCGACCTTCTTAAAACGCCAGAGAGGAAAGAAGCTGACTCAGTTTCAGTCCATGCATCTGCTTTATGCCTTAGCGCGGGGAATCGAACAGATACATTTTCTGGGGCAGTATCATGGTGATATTCATTCTGACAATATAATGGTTAAGCGCAAGGGGCTGGGTTTTAATGTTCGTTTGATAGACCTCTTCGATCTGGGGCGCTCGACCCGGGAGCGGATACAGGAGGATGTTTTCGATCTGGTTACGGTATTTTACGAAATGATCGGCGGCCCCGAGGGCTACAAGCGCGCCGATGAGAATGTCAAAAGGATTATTCTGGGACGAAAGCACAGCCTGATCAGGCTGTATTATAATACCGCCGGGGATATTCGTTTGGCCCTCGAAAACCTGGAATGGTGAGCGGGGAAGTCCTCCATTAATCTTATTACGTACCTTCATTACGCAATCCCTATACAACTAATTAGTATTGTGCAAAGCGTCTGTTTTTGCCATAATTTAAAGCAGTTATGGAGATGAAATTGTAGCTAAAAGGGCGGGCTTCAGATTCTAGTACTTGCATGAGTTTTTAAGATTCAGATAGGAGGCCGTTTTGGAGGTACCACTTGAATTAACATTCAGAGATATAAAAAAGACGGATGAGCTGGAAGAGCTCGTAAATGATAAAGTCTCATCATTGGAAAAGGTATGTGATTACATTATAAGCTGCCGCACGGCTATTGAAAAGCCACAGGAGCATCAAAGGGCAGGCAGTCCTTATCGTGTCAGGGTAAATGTGCGAGTCCCACCGGGACATGAGATCGTGGTAAAACGTGAGCCGGGGGATGGCGATATGCATGACCCTCTGGACGCGGTTATTCGTGATGTCTTCGGGGCGGCACAGAGACAATTAAAGGAGTTGGTGGAAAAGCAGCGCAATGAAGTTAAGGCTCATCCGGACCAGGAGATGGGCGCTGTAATTGAAAGAATTTTTGAGGACCAGGGATACGGATTTCTTAAGACGGTAGAGGGCCGTGAGGTTTATTTCAATGAAAACAGCCTGATTAATGATAAGTTTACCGATCTTGAGCCCGGTATGGGGGTGAGGTTTGTTGGCACACTGAGCGATGCCGGATTTCAGGCCAGCACAGTGCAGGTTGTCGACAAGCCCTCGGGCAAAATCGAATAGGCGATAAACAATCCATTTAAAAAGGAAGGTGTGATTATCAATGAAATATGATGATTTTATGAAGGAAGTACAAAGCCGAGCGAGGCTTAGCTCGATGGAAGAAGCGGTCAGGGCTACACGGGCAACGTTAGACACATTATCGGAACGTATTACCGAAGGTGAAGTGGGAAACCTCGCATCGCAACTGCCGGATGAGGTGGCCCGGCTGATGACCAACGGCAATCATGGCCAGAGATTCGGACTGGATGAATTCTTCAGTAAGGTATCCGAAAAAGAAGGCTCCCGGGTTCAGGATGCCGTATACCATGCCAGAGTCGTGATAGAGGTTGTCGGAGATGCTGTAACCGGCGGCGAACTCAACAATGTCAGGGATCAGCTTCCCGACGAATACAACAAGCTGTTCGAGGCCGGCAGTAAGGGAGAGATGCCTTCGGAATAGATAAACAATTAAACCGGATTGATTAATGACATATTTTAAGAACCGCAGAGAAGCGGGTAGAAAATTGGGGGAATTATTAAGGAATCTGACTGTGAGGGATGAGCGTGTGGTACTTGCCCTTCCACGCGGAGGTGTGCCTGTGGCATCGGAGGCTGCAGAGATTCTGGAAGCGCCGCTTGATGTATTCCTGGTGCGCAAGCTGGGTGTGCCCGGTCAGGAGGAACTGGCTATGGGATCGATCGCCCAGGATGATGTGCGGTTTATTAACGAGGATATCGTTCAGTCTCTGGATATACCCCAAAAGGTTATCGACAAGGTTGCCGCCGGCGAGAAGGTTGAGCTGGAAAGGCGGCTGCGCAAATACAGGGGAAGCAGAGAAACTCCCAATGTGTCCGGTAAAACGGTTCTGCTTATAGATGATGGTTTGGCAACAGGAGCCTCCATGCTTGCCGCAGTTCGTGCCGTAAGAAAGCTCGAACCGAAAAAGATAATCTCGGCTGTGCCGGTTGCAGCTGAATCGACCTGCCACAAGCTGGAAAGCGAGGCGGATAAGGTCGTCTGTATGTATACCCCGCAGCCGTTTAACAGCGTGGGGCAGTGGTATGAGGAGTTTCCACAGGTAAGCGATGATGAGGTTTGTGAATTAATGCAGGAAAAGAGGCTGGTATGAGCGAAAAAGATGTTCAGAAATTCGAGGTTCCCAGAGATGAATGGCCGGAGTTTGTGCTGGGTTTCGGAACCAGCCACAAGAACTGGCTTCTGGATATTACTCATTTCGATGTGAATGATACCAAAACGGTTTTGGCACATAATGCGCCGATGAAGGATATCGTGCTGGAGGATGTGGGGCATCTGAATCTGGTGGTGAATGCATCCATGGATTCGGAGCGAGAGGTCACACACAAAATAGAAAATCCGCGCTACATAATTATGGAGGAAACTGAGGACGGGGGACATAAGGCTCTGGAAATAATCAACGAGGAGCTGGAGACAACGTTATTGCGATTTCGTTCCGCGATGCCTCCGCCGATGGTCAACGGCAAGGTCTCCTGAACGCTCCTTTGGAATCAACACCAAAAAAGGTATTAAACATGGGTCAGAGAAGAAAGATTCACATCGGCACCTCGGGTTGGAATTACAATCACTGGCTGGGCACATTCTATCCGGATGGTCTCAAGAACAAGAAGGACTGGCTGGGATATTACGGCGATATATTTCATACGGTAGAAATCAACAATTCCTTTTATCGGCTTCCCAAAAATAATACATTCGAAGAATGGAAGAAAACAGCTCCCGATGATTTCGTTTTTGCGGTTAAAGCCAGCCGCTATATAACGCATATGAAGAAGCTCAAACGGCCGGAAGAGGGCATAGAGAATTTGATGAATGGAGTAAAGTCGCTTAATGGTAAGCTGGGACCGATTTTGTTTCAATTGCCGCCGCATTGGAATGTGAATCTCGAGAGACTGAAGATGTTTCTTGAGATGCTGCCCGACGGCTATAAATATGTTTTCGAATTTCGCGATGAAAGCTGGTGGATCGACGAGGTGTATGACTGCCTCAAGGAACATAACGCTGCATTCTGTATTTTTGAGCTTGAAAAGACTAAATCACCCCGTGAGATAACCGCCGATTTTGCCTATATCCGCCTGCATGGCCCGGGACTGAAGTACGAGGGAAAATACGATAAAAAGACTCTTGCGGGATGGTGCGGGGCGTTCGAGGCCTGGAAAGAGAGAGGCAAGGACATCTATATGTATTTTGATAATGATCAGGATGGTTACGCCGCTCAAAACGCCAGAGAGCTTCAGGACATGGTTTATGGATAGCAGTTCTTGAACTAAGACCACATTGTTTGTATAATTGTATTGGAAACGTAAAAATCAAATTGCTGAATGAATTCAGAAAATAAAAAGGAGAGGTATTAAAATGGAAACAGTAACGCTTCCCGAATTGAACCTGGCAAACTCGAGAATAGGCCTGGGGACCTGGGCTATCGGGGGCTGGATGTGGGGCGGCACCGATGAGCAAAAATCGATTAATACAATTCTGAGTGCCCTTGAAAAAGGCATAAATCTGATAGATACCGCACCGATATACGGCTTCGGCAAATCAGAAGAGATAGTCGGCAAGGCTATGGCCGAGTACCGTCAAAGGGAAAGGATAGTACTTTCCAGTAAGGCTGGTCTGGAATGGAAAGGGGATGAGGTTTTCAGGAATGCCTCTAAAAAGCGTCTGATGCAGGAAATCGATGATTCACTGAAACGATTGAAGACCGACTATATAGATGTCTATCATGTCCACTGGCCCGATCCAGCCACCCCGATCGAGGAAACGGCGGAAACGATGAATAAAATCCTTGAATCGGAAAAAATCAGGGCGATTGCAGTGAGCAATTTTTCTATCGATCAAATGGAAACATTTATGAAAGAATCGCCCCTGCATGTCTCCCAGCCTCCCTATAACCTGTTCGAGCGGGAGATTACCGAAACCCAGCTACCGTTTTGCAAAGACAACAACATCGCAATCCTGGCCTACGGCTCTCTCTGCCGGGGGCTTCTGTCCGGCAAGATGAGCGAGGATCGTGAGTTCGAGGGGGATGATCTGCGCAAGATGGATCCGAAGTTTCAGATGCCGAAGTTCAAGGAGTATCTTAATGCCGTTGACCAGCTTGATAAGTTTGCTCAGGACAAGCATAATAAGAGAGTGATACATCTGGCAGTCAGATGGATGCTGGACAATGGTGTTGAGGCAGCGCTCTGGGGTGCAAGACGTCCCGATCAGATCGATGCGGTTGAAGAAATCTGGAACTGGTCTCTGTCCAAGGATGATCTTGCGGAAATCGAGCAGATTCTGGATAACAATATCAAAGAGCCGCTTGGACCGGAATTTATGGCCCCGCCCAGCCGTGACTGAATAAATCTAATTTGCTTCAGATAACAAAAAACAAACTGGACTGATATTACGAATACATTAATATAGTCCTGACAGGATTTTTGTATCCTCTTTTGGCTGATTATCAGGAGGCTTTTGAAGATGAAGCGCATTTTATTTATTATAGCAGTATCAATCATAATTCTGACAGTGTTAAGCAATTCGCCATTGCGGGCGCAAACAGGACAGGACAGGCCCAAAGTTGAAGATGTGATTAATCATATCGATCAACTTTACCGCAGTGAGTCGAGCTATTCCGAAGTAGAGATGAAGATCGTGACCGAACATTGGGAGCGCACGCTTGAAATGAAGGTCTGGACAAGAGATATGGATCATACTTTTGTCAGGATTACCGCGCCGGAGAAGGAGAAGGGGGTGGGGACACTCAGGATCGAGAATGAAATGTGGAATTACCTTCCCAAAACCAATAAGGTGATTAAAATTCCGCCCTCGATGATGATGAGTTCGTGGATGGGTTCGGATTTTACCAATGATGATCTGGTAAAGGAGTTTTCGCTGTTCGAAGACTATGATTACGAATATACCACAGTGGAAAATCCGAATGACAGCCTTTATTATATCGAATGTATTCCGCATAAGGATTTGCCGGTTGTGTGGGGAAGTATTGTAATTGCCGCTACCAGAGATGACTATATCCCGGTCTGGCAGAAATATTATGATGAGAAAGGCAATCTGGCGCGGACATTGTATTTCCGCGACGTTACAACATTCGATGGACGCAAAATTCCGGCTGTAATGGAGATGGTTCCGGAGGACGAGGAGAGCCGCACCGTAATGCGCTATAATGAACTCGATTTCGGGATTGATCTGGATAAGAATATTTTCACACTGCGTAATCTTCGTTCGGAATAAGGGGACGGTCAGATCTTATGGTGTTAAAGATCGCTCTGCGCAATATCTTCAGGCGTAAACGTCGCAGCATTATAACGATGCTAACCATGTTCGTGGGATTTGTGCTGGCAGCGATTTCGATTGGATGGTCTGACGGCACTTATAACAATATAATCGATTCCTTCACCCGCAACCGTCTGGGACATATCCAGATTCACGGCCGGGGCTATCTGGACAAACCCACTCTTTATAACAATATTGAAAATTATGACTCTCTAAAAGAAATAATTGCCGATGTTTCCGGCATAGAATTCACCACTCCACGGCTGTTTGCCTCGGGACTGGCCTCATTGGAGGATAAAAGCGCCGGTGTGAGGATTATGGGCGTTGATCCCGAGATAGAAAGCAGAGCGACACATCTTGACCGCAAGGTTACCGAGGGCAGCTATTTTTCTGAGGAGCCCATGAATCAAACCATGCTGGGCAAAGGTCTGGCAAAAATCCTTAACGCCTCGGTGGGAGATACAATCGTTATTATATCGCAGGGGGCCGACGGTTCTATAGCAAACGATCTTTATGAGGTGAGCGGAATTATCGAGAGCGGAAATAAGGTCGAGGATCGGATGTCGTTCTATCTTCATCTAAAAGATGCGCAGGAGCTTTTGGTGTTGCAGAACAGGATTCACGAGATAGCGGTGGTATGTGACCATCTGGAGAATGTGCCGGAGGCGGCCTCCGGGATAAAAAATGTGCTGGGCAATGCCGAGCTGGATGTCGCCACATGGAAGGAATTCGCAAAATCGTTCTACCGTGCTATGAAAGCCGACAAAGAGGGTATGTGGGTGATGCTGGTGGTGATTCTTATAATGGTGGCGGTGGGTGTGCTCAATACGGTTTTGATGAGCGTGCTGGAGAGGACTAATGAGTATGGCGTCCTGCGTGCACTCGGCACCGCTCCGGGACAGGTCTTCCGCCTGGTTATAATAGAGGTGCTGATTATAGCAATTGCGGGAGTAATCATCGGCTGCGGATTGAGCTATGTTATCAATGATGCGCTTTCCACTCACGGAGTGCCGATGCCGGAGACGCTGACATACGGCGGGGTGGAGTTCAAGCGCATGTATACCGAGGTTAACCTGCGCAGCTTTTATATCCCGGCTCTCAGTGTAATATTTTCGGCCTTTATCGTTTCGATATTCCCGGCCGTAAAGGCGGCACGGATAGCGCCGGCACAGGCTATGAGGACAGTGTGAGGAGTATGCCAATATGCTGATGTTCATAAAGCTGGCCTGGAGAAATATTTTCCGCAACAAAAGGCGTACAGCGATAGCCTCGATTGTTGTGGCAATCGGACTGGTCTCGCTCATATTCGTGGATGCCCTGATGATAGGTATGGAGGAGAATATGATAAACTCGGCCACGAAATCATTCATGGGCGAGGGTCAAATTCACGGGAAAGGTTTTCAGGAAACATACGCCGTCGAAAAGACCATAAACGATTTGGACAGCGTAACTCAGAAGCTTGAAGATGAAAAGCCGGTTAAAAATTATACTGTCCGCACACTTTCATATGCTGCTATCAGCTCGCCTGTCAATATGAGTTCGATTACTATGGTGGGAGTCAATCCCGCGACGGAGAGGCATCTCTCACAGGTCGATGACGCTATCGAAAAGGGCGCGTATTTCGAAAAGGACGGAGGTGAGCGCAATATCGTTATTGGCAGAGAACTGGCCGAGAGGCTTGAGGCGGATATCGGTGATCGTATCGTGCTGACTGCGGCGCAGGCGGAAACCGATAATCTGGCGCAGGAGCTCTTCCGTGTGTCCGGGATTTATTTCATGAATGTGGAGGAGCTTGACAAGGCGATGGCCTTCATTCGCCTCGATAAAGCTCAGGAAATGCTGAACCTTGAAAACCGAGCGCATGAGATAGCGATTAGCTTCACTGAAAAAGGGGTAGGACGCGATAGTGACCATCAGTTCTGGAAGGAATATTCCAGCAACGGCAACATCGCCGAGGGTTGGGCAGAGCTTATGCCCCAGCTCGAGACGGCTTTCGAGCTTTCCCGTTTCAGTATATACATGGCGGGACTGATCTTGTTCGGAGTAGTCGCGCTGGGAATTATCAACGCCCTGTTTATGTCGCTGTATGAACGGATGTATGAGTTCGGAGTTTTGCTGGCAGTCGGAACCAGGAAGGCGGAACTTGCCAGCCTGATTGTATTCGAGGCAGGTGCTCTGGCAATTGTCAGTTCGATAGGAGGAATAATATTGGGATTTATGGTAAACTATATATTTATGCATATAGGCTTCGATTTTACCGGATCTGAATTCAGCGGGGTAACATTTCGGGAGCCTCTGTACCCGGTTATGACAGTGGGGCAGTTTATTATCTACCCGGTTCTGGTGTTTCTGTTCACTTTGGTGATCAGCCTTTATCCTGCTCTTTACGCCTCCCGGCTCACGCCGGTTAAAGCCATGAGAAAAGCAAATTAGGAGATTGATAAGATGAGTGATAAAGATAACAGCCATGTCGTGATAGCTGAGGGCATTGTCAAGGAATACCGTGAGGATAAGGTACCCGTGAAGGCCTTGCGGGGGATTGACCTAAAGATCGAAAAGGGTGAATTCACAGCCATTGTGGGGCCTTCAGGATCGGGCAAGACTACATTTCTGAATGTTATCTCAGGGCTCGATTATGCCACCGAGGGATCTGTCCGGCTCTCCGGAAAGCTTTTGTCGGAGATGAGCGGTCGTGAGCTGTCCGATTTCAGGCGGGATAATATCGGCTTTATCTTTCAGTCCAATAATCTGATACCGGTGCTTACGGTTGAAGAGAATGTTGAATATGTGATGCTCCTGCAGGGAGTGCCGAAGAATGAAAGGCATGAGCGTGTTAAGAAAATCCTGGCTGATCTGGGGCTTGAAGATAAAGCTAATCGCCGCCCCAACCGTCTCTCGGGTGGACAGCAGCAGCGTGTGGGGGTAGCCCGAGCAATGGTGGCGGAACCGGCCCTGGTGCTGGCGGATGAACCTACGGCAAGTCTCGATTCCGAGGCGGCGGAAAGCCTTATGGAAATAATGCGCGAGTTGAATGAAAAGAGCCGAATAACATTTATCTTCTCGACTCACGACCAGCGTGTAATGAAAAAAGCGCGGCGTTTGATTGTATTGAAAGACGGCAAAATAGACAGTGACGAGGTAAGGGAGTGATTCGGAAAATCAAAGCCTTTTCTATTAGCTTAATCTTATTGTCTGTGTTAGCAGTGCCGGATTTGGAGGCAGACTGGTATAGTATTGACGGTTATTACAAGAATTTTTCCACCGTTCTGGATTTTCCCAGATATGGCCTGAGAGGTGTTGAATCCGAGCCTGAATTAATGGGGATGGTATTAAACAGGTTACGGATGGATACGAGATTTGAGCTTTCGAATGATATAGAATTCGATTTTTCCTACAATTTCATTCCGCAGATACAGGACAAGAGGTTATATGATGCACGGGTATTCGATTTTAATCCCGGCGGCTACGGATACCGTGTATTTGATCTGGAACGGACATTTTATCCCGATGATGATGATCGGTCAAGTTTCCATATCAATCAAAACCTCGACCGTGCTTTCTTCAGCTTTACCTTTCCGAAATTCGATTTATATATCGGGCGTCAGGCGATAGCCTGGGGTTCTGCGCATGTAATAAATCCGACCGATATCCTGGCGCCGTTTGCTTATAACGAATTGGACGTGGAGAACAGAATCGGCGTAGATGCGGTACGGCTTCGTTATCCGCTTGGATTTATGGGTGAACTTGATCTGGGATATGTCTTCGGGGATGATTTCGAATTCGACCAGAGCGCTTTTTTCCTGCGAGGCAAGACCTATTTAAAACAGACCGACGTATCCGGAGTATTGATAGGTTTCCGGGAAAATCTCTTGCTGGGAGTTGATATGACACGGTATATCGGAGGGGCCGGTTTCTGGATCGAGGCGGCTTATGTTTTCGCCCATGCGCTCTCGGAATGCGGGGTGGACAGCGATGAATCTTATTTCCGCGGCTCAATCGGGCTCGATTACAGCTTCGGGGGCGGAACATACAGCTACATCGAGTATCATTACAATCAGGCCGGAGTGAATGACCCGGAAGCCTATTACAATTTAGTCGACAAGCCTGCTTACACCGACGGTTCGGTGTATTTTCTAGGCGAGCATTACATTGCCCCGGGTTTTTCATACCAGGTTACACCTTTGATCACCGGTTATGCCGAGGCGATCATTAATCTCGGCGATCCCTCTCTGCTGGCGGCGCCCAGCCTTGAATATAATATTGAAGAGAATATTTATTTGACTGCCGGCGGATTTATAGGCATCGGCGAGGGATTCAGAGCGCGAGAGGTGGTGGGGATTATTCCCTCAGTTGTGTCTCAGAGCGAATTTGGAAGCTACGGAGATATTTACTATCTCTCATTCAAGATATATTATTAGTAATGCTCAATCTTTATCGGAACTTCGGTAAATTAAGCGAGATTTTAATAGAAAATCACTGGAAATTATCAATCTAAATTGTTATCTATAGCGGCATGAAAACGGTCAAAAGAGTTGAAAGCATAATAAATCCAAAGATTTTAAAGCCCGGCAGTGTGGTATATGTTTCCGGCAATGCCGCTACTCCGCAGGTACTTCTGGAACAGCTTGCCAAAGACATGGATATCAAACATGTCGCCCTGTTTTATGTCCTGCCTTTGGGTGACAGAATTAAACCGCTTTTTTCCGAAGAACGCTGTCAGACCATAACACATCGGGTATTATTCAACAGCGTCCTGACCCGAGAGGCGGTGAACAATGGCTGGGCCAAATACCATCCCATGCATCTCTCCGAGATACCCCGTTACGCGCCCGAGCCAGACGGTCCCAATGTGGTGTTGTGTTCGGTGGCGGGTCCTGATAACGGCGGTAATTACAGTCTGGGCACGACTGTGGAGGCGGTGCTTGCCGCCATCCGTTCAGCCCGCGAAAAGGGCGGCTTGGTTATCGCAGAGCGCAATTCCCAGATGCCGTTTGTGGGTGGTACGGCTATACCCCAGCGATATATAGATTATCTCATAGATGTGGATTATCCTCTGCCGATCAGCCCGGTTCATAAACCGGATAAAAGGGCTATGAAAATCGGGGAAATAATTGCATCCCAATACATCAAGGACGGCAGCGGTAATACGCCCGGCTCTACCCTTCAATACGGTATCGGCCAGGTGCCTGAGGCGGTGACTACCGCTATTTTGAAGAAGGACTACCAGCATCTGGGTATACATACCGAGCTTTTTGCAGATGCGATGATGCGTCTAGTGAAGAAAGGTTTGGTTACGAATAAATGGAAACCGCGTATTAATTTCTCGGTATCCTCAATATTTCTTGCTAAGGATCAAAAGGGTTACGACTGGCTGAATTTCAACAGCGCAGTCCAGAGCAGGCCATCGGATTATACCAATAACGCCTTCGTAATTGCTCAGCAGCCGAATATGGTCGCGATAAACTCGGCCATAGGGGTTGATTTGCACGGCAATATCTGGGCCGATTCTATGGATGCCCGCAGGATTTACAGCGGGATCGGCGGCCAGAGTGATTTTATCCGAGGCGCCCAGTATTCTCCCGGAGGGGTGGCTATAATCGCGATGAAGTCGACTACACGAAACGGCAGGTCGAAGATTGTGGACCGCTGTCCGGCCGGTATTACCACCACTGCTATACCAGCCGACCGGGTGGTGCTGGTGACAGAGAACGGGAGTTTCGATCCAAAGAGCCTGAGTATGGGTGAACGAGCGGTTGGAATCGCACATCTGGCGATGGAGGATGAAAGGGAGAAGCTTTTGAAGGTCATCAGGGACGATCCGGCATTCCATAAGCCCGACCTTACGATGCATAAAGGCGTTCCGGGATTTATCCCTTATGAAAAAGCAATCCAAGGCTAATTCATATTTTTTAATTTAAGATTGAATGTTGTGCCGTTCGGAGGATCGCTTTCCACCGCTATCAAACCATCATACATCTCGACAATTCTCTTGACTATTGCCAGTCCCAGACCGATCCCCTTTTCCTTGCGGTAGGAGCGGAAAGCGTTGAAGATAGAGTCCTGCTGCTCTTGAGGGATACCAACGCCGTTATCATGAAATCTGAGATTAACGAAATTGTCATTTTTCGACCAGGAGACATCGATAATCCTCTCGGAATTCTCCTTCATTGCCTCGATGCTGTTTAAAAGCAGATTATTTATTACCGAGAAAAACTGCTTGCGGTTCGACTCGACATAAACCTGATCCGAACCCTCTATATTGATTTCCACCCTTTTGTCCTTAAGGCGAAGTTCGTTTGTTTCCAGCACCTCATTCATAACTGAGTTTATATTTACCCTTTCCGGTTTACGGATCGAATCCATCCGGGTGTATTCCGTAATCAGGTTTGTCAGATCGACTGCCTTGCGGATAGCATTATTGGCATGAGTCGTGAGTTTTGGGATGCCCGAATCCTTCTGTTTGTCTTTGTTCGCTTCCATTTCGATTCTCTTAATCGAGGCTCGGGCGGGAAAGAGAGCATTACGGATTTCATGCGCAAAACCGCCTGCCATATCCTTGGCCAGCTTGAATTTTTCCGCCTCGATAAGCTTTTCCTGGGTCTCTTTCAGTTCATTGAGGGTATTGTCGAGCGAGTCCCTCTGCCGGGCGATGGTTTTGTTCTTTTGCCTGAATTTTAATAGAACAATCCAGATTATTATCAGGATTATGGCAAGAGGGATAAAGCCGGCTAAAAAGGCCAATATTGGATGTCGGGCAAAAAGGCTGTGCCAGGGAGCTTCGACTACATTATAGGAACAGCCTCCGGAGGGATGGCGGACGAAAATATTAGCAATCATGGAATCGGACTTAAATAATTCGATTCCGCCGTCGGTACCCAAAAATGCAAGCTGCTCGAAATCCGAATCGAAAACCGTGACCCCCACACCTCGGACATTGCAAATAAGCTGCGGTTCTCCCTGATCTATAAAATCATAGCTGTTCGCGAATGTGAGAGCTGCATTGCAGTTTAACGACAGTTCGAGTTCCAGTTGGTTGTTGTAGCAGTCGATGGTGTTGTCGTTGAAATATATACACACTTCCTTGCTGCCGTCGAAATCGATATCCAGCATTTGCATTTCCCGGATATTTTTTTCGAATGACAGCGAATCGAGGGTATTCCCCTGAATATCCACAATTATAAGGTCTTTTATATGCTTGTCTTCAGGACCACGATATATTTCACTGACGATTTCCAGCGTTCCGTCATTTTTGTAATCCATGACTTCGGGGTGAACATGAGTATAGCGTCCGCCCATTTCCCGTTTCCACAAAAGCTGACCGTCTAGAGACATGCACAGCAAGTATGAATGGCAGTCATCCATATCATTTGCCTCCACATCGTTACAATGAGATCCGGCCCCGAGTACTAAGACATTCTCGCCTGTCTGATTGTTCTTGACTATATGAGTATGATTGAAAGATATAAAAACGGGAATATCGAATTTCCAGGCCATGGAATCGGCTTTCCAGTCGTAGCAGGCCAGATACCGGGGGCTTTCATCATATCCGGCACAAATATTAAAAAATATTTCCTCAAAACCATCGCCGTTAATATCGAAGCTGTTACAAATAAATACGGTGCCATCCCAAATACTGCTTTGGTCGCTGTCTTCTCCCACATCGATTAAATATCTGTGCTCCTCTTCCTCAAATGCCTCGAGCACTTCCAGCCAGACAGTGTCGCTGCTGAGATAGGTTACGGCAAGTTCGTCGATACCATCCGAATCCAGGTCTGCGGGATAGTGGGATATAATTAAATCGGTAGGTGCATTAAACTGGGCTATGGTATTGTCGCGTCCCTTATCCACCCATTTGAAAACAATCGATGATAGATCGGCTTCGTCACGCCAATCGTTTTGGACTATATAGAGTCCGGGTGTGCCGCTGGTGTCGAGATGGATAGGATAGTGCCAGGAATTGGTGCAGCCCGCACCCATAAATCGGTACGGCAGGCGGGAGGGTTCCTCGATAATATTCAAGTCCACCGGCTTTGTGGGATCGCGGTCGAAGGAATTGCACGCGCTTATACAAATAAGCAGGGCGATAGAGAAAAAAAGAGGTTTCATTGTTTTGTCACTCTTTAAATGGCTAACTGAATATACGAAGATCGAAAAAATTGTCAATCAGGTTATGCATGGCAATTCATCGGTGAAATGATAACGACAATTTCCAACGATAAGGCAGAGATATAATGCTACAGTTATGGAGTTCAAAAACAGGCCGGCAAAATTAATTGCCGGCCTCAATTGGAACCTTCACGAGCTCGCCCCTAGCTGAGAAGGCTTCCCCCCAAAATCGGGGTTGCCTACCCAACCCCATTTAACTCATAATCATATAGAGCAACGCTCATGCCGAAAATAGATGGAAAAGCCCTCTTCGTAATATGTTGTAATGCAATAGTATACGAAAAAGCCCGGCAGGGGCAATTGCAGAAGGTGTATTTTCAACCTCAGGTAAAGCCGGCCGATGTTGTAAAAGAACCTCAATTGATAATGAAAAAAATACAGCATACCATCAAAGCTAATGGCATGCCATAAACCGATTAATTTTTTAAATTGTGTTAATCGGCAGCAAATCGATAAGTACATTCTGCCGATTTTTGAGCAACTGATTATCAGTAGCAAACACGGCAGGGCGGATCGCCGCCAATAAAAATATAATTTATTATATAAACCGCATCTGAGACATTGACATTATCATCACAGTTGGCATCCCCGACCAGCAATGGATTGGGAGCCGGGCCGCCGATAAAGATATAGTTTATTATATAGACCGCATCCGAGACATTGATCGTACCGTCGCCGTTAGCATCGGCAAGAAAATACTCGCAGATAATCACTCTGGCGTTCAGGGTATCATAATACAACGGCACATTATTGGCATTTCTTGCCCGCACGGAAATAAACTTCACCGGACTTTCGCCGTGCACGACCGGATCCTTGAAATTGAATCTCATAGTCGCCAGAACACCCACATCGCCGGTGGTTATGCCATCCCCAAGGATGGCGCCGTCAATATAGACAGTGCCCGAATCGGGTGAGAACCCGGCCCAGAAGAACGTGGGTGCCGCAGTGCTGCCCAGAAGCGGTCCCTCCGATATGCTGTCGGGATGGGTTTCGATCATAGTCGAGTCGAACTGAATCGTGACCGAATATGACTTCAGGTCATAGATATTCGACAGCAACTGCAGCTTGATAGCAAATGTGCCGTTGCCCAGTGAATGTGTCTTATGGGGCATCAACGCCATTTCCGGAAGCTGTCCGAAAAGTGCGGTGCAGTTTGCGATAACTATCAATGCGATAATCAGTATTAATTTATTTTTCATATAAGGTTTCCTTCCTAACAATCAGGCTCCGAATCTCCGTCAATATCACAGGGGGCCTTTCCTCCAATAAAGATATAGTTGATTATCCAGACTGCATCGGACACATTCACATTACCATCACAGTTGACCTCGCCCGCTTCCAGCGGATCAGGGGGATTACCGCCTATGAAAATATAATTTATGATATAGACTGCATCCGAGACATTAACATTTCCGTCAGAATTGGCATCGCCGCATATGTATGATTGAGTTATTTCCAGTGAAACATTAACATACTGCGGAGAATTAGCCGCCTCGATTGAGCTAATCATGATAGAATCGATATAGAAACCGGGATTCAATCCGGTTATATCAGCGGTAATGATGATATCGGACGGCGCCGTTCCCGAATATAAATCCAGGTCGAACCAATCCGAGCTTTCGGTTGCTTCCCAGTCGAGATTGCCAAAGCAGGGATTACTGACCGAAACGGTCTGTGGATCGGGAACCTGGCCGTTTTCTGACAGGAAATCAATCTGCCCGGGATTGGCGTAGACTATCGGCTGATCGGCGGGGCAGACTATGACAATTCCGTCCAGCCCGCCATCAAGCTCGATTATCTCACCCATATGGGTTTCCGGATCAACCAGCGTATCTCGGAATTCATAATAGCGAAACTGGACAGGGCTTACGCCGTAACCGACAGCCGTATATTTCATTCGCACCATATTACCGGGACCATCAACGAAATTGCCGGGTCCGAATATCGAGCCCTGAATTTCATAGACATAGGCGGAATCGTTCTGGTCGAATTGCTGTACAGTATCCTTCCAGTATGTAAATGCTCCGTTGGGGCCGGTGAAAAACGTGCTTACGCGTTTGCAGCTATCGAGTCTGATAACATTGGTATCGACTTGTATGTCGACCAGAAAATCCTTGACCAGTTCCACCGTATCGATCGCCAGGAAGATGCTGAAGGTGTCGTTGATACCGACAGTGGTTTCTTCAGGAGAGATAAGCACATGTCCCGAGCCGTCCAACGCTTTGCCGGACAAGGGATAGAGTATACAAAACAGCCCCACAATCGAGATAACCAGCAGTTTCAAAGGATGTCTCATAATAAATACCTCAACAATCCGGAGGGGTGTTACACCCTCCGGATTATCTATGTAAGCCTATTTGACCAGAATCATCTTCTGGGTCTTCTGGAATGAGCTGGTTTCCATGCGGTAGAAATACACGCCGGAGGCAACTCTGGCGCCGCTTTGATTGGTGCCGTTCCAGTTGACCTTATGTTTTCCGGCCGGCATGACTTTGTCGACCAGAGTGCTCACGACCTGGCCCGCGATATTGTAAACTTTGATTTTTACATGTGTTTCCTCGGGCAGGCTGTAAGCGATTTCGGTTTCGGGATTGAAGGGATTTGGATGATTCTGGAATAGTTCATAGCTTTCTGGAACAACTGCAGAGGCCATCACGGTCTGTGCAGTGAAATCACCCAGAAGCTTTTCGTTTTGGTTGTTTCGAATATCCGCTCGGGATAGTGTTAATTCAGCGCCGTCAGCTCTGACATTATCGAAGCGAATTGTTGCAATCGCTCCGGAGCCTTCGAACACCTGGTTATGGCCCAGGACTGCCGCCGAGACCGACACCTTATTCTCTGATTCGAGAGCTTTGGTGAAGACCGGACGGTCGGTGTTTATGAGCTGGACATTATACTCAGTCGAATGATATGTCATCGTCTCCGGATCGTAGGTCAGCTCTGCTATTAACGACTTCGCGTCCATGGTTGCATTTTCAAGGAAAATGTCGACATAGAGCGAATGCCCCTGCATTCTGGAAGAGGCAGTGATAGCGGTTGTGACAGCCGGAGGATTATCCGCGAAAATCGGACGCGACTTGGCCGTAGGCGAAACATCATCGAAGTTGATTGCGAAAATAGTTAAATCCTCGAATTCAACCTGATTGTCCGTTGTCGGTATGCCCTTCGTGCTGTTGCTGAAGGTTGGCCCGAAGTCGCATTCGTTGTTGTAATATGTGTCGCCTTCCGCGGTGCCGTAAGAATTGGAGAATACCGACAGATCCTGGAAGTAAACATAACCATCATAACTGCCGACCGGAGCGACATCGCCCAGCCAGTAAGAAGTTGACCTGTCCTGCGCATCCGTACTGGGAGCGGAGACATTACCGGCCAGGTCGACTGTAAAGGCTGCGTAATGATAAACGTCCCGCGTGGAGGCTGTCAGGTTATAGGCATCGGTATGCATGGCAGCCGTACCCGAATAAAGCAGATCACCATCGGTCGTATCTGCTGGATAGGCAGCCTCGGTAAAGGCATCATCATACTCGGGATAGCCATGCCCGCCGCCGTCGACATAATCATTGCGCATAATTACGGTATGGTCATAATCGCTGGAGGCATTGCTCCAGTTCAGGCTGACCTTATTATGCCCCGGAGCCGCCGTCAGGTTAGTTGGAGGCGGAGGAGGCGTTATATCCTTGGTGAAGCACCATGAATACGAGCATGAGTCGGAATTTCCTCGTCCATTGTCATCCATCACCTTGAAGTACAGGCAGTGTGAGCCCTCGCTCAAACCGCTCCAGGCCGCCGCGAACAGGGTCCAGTCGCTGGGACCGTAAGTTGCACCGGAAAGACCCGTCACAATCGGACTCCAGCCTGCACCGTCACAGGCGTCAAGTTGATAATAAATGGCGTCGAGGTCGCAGTTGTCCGACGCCTCCAGGTTGACTACCGGAGCGACGTTATAGTAGCCGCCGTCGGCGGTATTGACTGTCAGCACAGGATCGGCGCAGTCGACCACCAGATCGATCGGATCGGGAAGAGGGCTGGGCAGAGTTATTATGCTGTCGTTTTCATCATGACCGCGCATATCGGCGTAAATCATGCTGATCTCGTCGATTCCGCAGGCCGCGCTCGAGCCGGTCAGCTCAACATTGAACAGGTTCGCCGGACCATCCTGCGAGCCTGTCAGCACACCGAAGTTGAACTGTATACTGTCGTAGCCGGAAGCGTTCTCATACTCTGTGTAGAAGAGCTGGAAGTTTCCGGAGCCTTCGGTGGCGTTTACGAAATCGAGATAGTACGGATATTGAATCGTGAAGTTGGCGGCATCGAGACCTTCCATGCCGTCGCCGATATCAACATCAAAATCGAAATTGCCTGTACAGTGATAAACTATATTATCAGGCGCCAAATCGATTATACAGTCGACGCTGGGATAGTTATCAACCGCGCCGGCATCGCCGCCGACCGTATACGGCCCGCTGCCAAAATGATCCGACCAGCAGTTGCCGTAAACACCATTATCCCAGGTTCCGCCCGCATCGTCATCGGCATTTGTATCGTTATTGAAGACATTGCCGTAAGCGGTGAGAGAAGTACTGGAACTGGCTGTGGTGGTCAGGCCATATTCGTTTGCAATGAATCGGTTATTATTCGTGACAGTTGCGGTGGTTCCGTCGGTCGCGTCATAGCCGATGGCAAAACCTGTAGTATTATCGTGAATATAGTTGCCTTCCAGGTTTGCAGTTGTACCCGGGCCGTAATATGTCGTGGCCAGGATACCGGCTGAAGTCGAGCCGTCGGAGGAAGCCACGCCTGTGTTGTTGTAGATCTCACAGTTAGTGACCGAGCCCTGAGCTCCGGCGCCGAATTCAATCGCATAGTCGATCCAATCGCCGTCACCCTTGCCGACAAATGTGCAATTGTCAATAAGGCCGTTGGTCAGGCCGCTGCCGAAGAGGATCACGCCAACTCGACCGATATTGCTGAAGTCGCAGTAGGTGATCGAAGGGTTGGCATCCATAATCGCCACAGCAAAGCCCAGATAAGTTGAGTATATCATATTCTGGAAGATGATATCATCCAGAACCAGGTCGCCGTGAGCTCGGACAGCCTGGTAGATATTATATCCGGCGCCGTCCATGGTAACCTCGCTCATATCCAGCGTAACGCCGGAATTGACAAGGAACCAGCCGCGGGGATCGCCGGAACTTCCGGTATTGGCGGTGGGCACGATTGTGACAGTGTTTTTGCTGTCGCCTTCGATGGTTACGTCTGCGCTGATCACAACCTGCGGACCTTCCGGATATGTTCCGGGAGCGAGGTAGATTGTGCTGGAAGTAACCAGACCCAAAGCCTCGATCAGGCGGGATTCGGTGCCCGACTGCGCGCCATCATCATCGATATAAAGAGTCGAGAAATCGCCGGTGAAACCGGGATTCAGGTCTGTCCCCGCCGTAAGCCATGGGGTATAATCGATTCCAGCAGCCTCCTCCATCATTCCGGCAATAGCGGTTGCATCGGTGGTGCCATAATAGTTGCCTGAGGCATCCACCAGATCCAACCCCGGCATTGTACCAACAGCATACGTACAGTTTGTGAAACTGTTTTCATATGCCGTTATCTTAAGAGGGCCGCTGTAATCATATGCGAATACACCATAATCCCAGTTGTCCATGGCGCAGTTCTCTACATTAAGAGTTACCAAATCGCCTGCCGAATAAGCCAGAATTGCTGGCTCACCTGCAACTGCGGCACCGTCAAAGTCGGTATATGAGACTGTTACGGTCATTGCAGTTTTGTCATTCGAAGCAACTTGCGGATCGATGGGCTGCGGACGGAGCATTTCGCCACCTGATTTTGTGGCCGATGTTGAATTGAAAGCATAAAAGCCCGCACCGTCAGGATTGGTGATATTACCCTGAGTGAATGTACCTGTACCGTTAGTCCAGTAAACGCTTGTCTGACAACCGTCGATGTTCAAACCCGTTGCTGTAACATTGCCATCATTCAGGAATCCGGTTGCGGTCCACGTATCGCCGGTATATGACACATCCGAGATATCGCAGTTATCGGCAGTACCTGTGACTCCAGGGCCAATCTGGATACCGTTTTGGGCGGTAACCGAGGTGGCGCCTTCACCAGTCGTGGTAACATCATCCAGATCAACTGTGAGGCCGCTTCCCAGGAGCGCAATGGCGTTCTTCTGGAAGTCCTCAACCAGAACATCATTCAGTGTAATGCTGTAGGGACCTCCCGTATCGTTGGAGGAGTAAATACCTACACCGTGCTGAGCGCCGGAGAAAGAGCTGTTCATAACATTGATTACCTTGCCGGTCGTATATGTACCGCCGCCGTTCCAGAAGCCGATTCCACAGAAGCGCACATTGGTATCGCCCTGGTTATCGCCGTCAACGGTCATCTCGGTCAGGGTAACGCCGGTGGCGCCGTCTATGAATACGACTGGGTAGTTATCATTGCTGCCGTTGTTAAAGAACTCGGTCAGAGTTGTTGGTGATTTAACGATTGTATTGTCAACGCCTGCGCCGTCAATAGTGAGATCATTTTTTGTAATATGTACCTGCTCGGTGTAAGTACCGGCTTCAACATTGATAACATCGCCCGGATCGGCCGCATCAACCGCCGCCTGAATCGAAAGGAAACTGGCCACATAGAAGCTCTCGTCCGATAGATCCTGAATATAGCGGTTTGTGGTTATGTGTCCGGGTGTTCCGCCCGCCGCGCTTAAAGCGTCAGCCAGGCTGCCATAGAACCTTCTGTAAGTGTTCGCATTATCAGAGTCACCGCCGAGCATATGCGTGAAGTCGGCGAGCTGTATCGTGACGTTGGCATTATCGGCAATATTGGTACTGAAGGTAATTGGATAGGGATTAGGAGGGTCGCTGGAGTTTCCTTCCTCCAGATACAATCCTCCGTTATCGGTACCAGACTCGCCGAAGCTGTTGGTGCCGGTAAAGACAATGTTATCCGTTCCGATTGGCGTATACTGTCCATATGTAAACACACCCACACCGCCCCAGGCATTGCCGCTGGTGGTGATATTTGTATAGGTTATATTGTTGGCATCACAGGCCTGCATGCCGTTGCCGCCGTTATCCTTCGATTCGCAGTCGGTAATCGTAACACCGTCGGTGCCGAGCATATCCACACCGCTGCGGTAGAACTCCTTGACAATCAAGTCTTTCAGGCTTCCGCCGGTAACATCTGCAAACTTTATTCCATACCTTGGTGCGGAACTTAGAGGTTCACCAATGAATGTGAAGCCCTCCAGATCTACTCCGTCTGCGGAAATATAAATACCCGCATTGTTGTATCCAGAAAGGCCTCCGCAATCGATGCTTACGAGGCCGGTGCCGGTACCTGTCAGGCCGAGATTAGCCTTGTTCATATTCAAAGCCTCGTAGTAGGTACCGTCATCGACATAAAGCTGATCGCCCGCCGAGGCAAAGTCGACTGCGTTCTGGATATGCAGGAAGTGATCGTTATCAAGATTCCAGTCCATCTTCAGCATACCGATTTCACCATCGCTGTAAGAAGGGCTGGCGGATTCGGTGGTGAAGAAGAGATACAGGTCGGAGCCGTCATAATAGCCGATCGGCCAGTATTCCCACCAGTATGTGCCTCCGTAGCCGCCGTTGGTGACCATCTTGCTGGTCGACCATGAGCCTGCTGCCCCGGCATCATAAGCCTGGATCAGATACTGCTGGTCGTTGGCTCCCACATAAGGTGCGGTCACCACATAGAGATCGGTGCCGTCATTGAAAATACACGGATCATAGAGTCCTGCTCCGCTTATTGCCGTCGAATGGGCGCTGAATGACGGGGTCGCTCCCGCTGCAGCGGAGTAAACCTCGATATCTCCGGTTGCATCTTCTATACTGACGACATAGAGAGTGCTGCCCATGAGTGAGATCCTGGGCATATTGTCCGTGCTGATATCGACCTTGGCGCTCAAAGTGGAGCCGTCAAAGGAATAGAAATCGGCACTGCCGTCTCCGGATTCCCAGACAATATAAATATAGCTGGCATCGCTGGTGACATTGATATGTCCGCCGTTGTTCGAGGTCAGCAGAGTCGGGCCGGTCCAGTTGGTGCCGTTGAAATCATAGTAATACATCGAGCGGTCGGTTCCTGATTGGCCGCTGGAGACAAAGGCATAAACCTTGCCGTTATAATAAGTGGCGGATACCACTCTCTGGTCAAAATTAGCCGGGCGCGGTTTGTTGAGCAGTGTTTCCGATGCCGATGCCAGACCATCGATAGTGGCGGCGGTTTTGTAATAGACATAGTATTTGTCGGTATCGGGATTATAGCTCGGACCGCGGACGCCTGAGGTGGTAACATCATCGCCCTTGGTATAAAAAAGCCAGTACTGAGAACCATCGTATACGATCGAGGGATTACGATCGTATTCGCTGTTGGTTGTCATCGCAGTATTCTGGCTTATATTAATGTCGGCTGCGTAAAGATTCCCTCCGAAGAGAATCACAAAAGCAGCCAGAAGAAAGAGCTTAACAAATTGCTTATTTAGCATTTTTCCCCCTAAAGGTTTGTAGCGCGGCAAATAGTATTTAGCGTGCGCATGGTATTAGTACCTGTCAGACCATTATTGATTTGGTTTGATAGCAGCGGTACTTTGCAAATTAACTCACAAAAGGAAAGAAGATATAAGCCCCAAAACAGTAATGCGGGCAAATAAAACGAGAATCTTTTAAGACTGTTTCCCGGATTGCACCTCCTTGTTCTTTCACTATTTAAAATTTAAATACATAGTAATATATCCTCAGCTTTCCCCTCCCGGCTGGATTGCGTAAATAATTGCGAGTATAGCCTTTTAAGGTCCCAAAATCAGTTTCCACAGTAGGGGTGGGGGAAAATCAAGGTGCTTAATCTTCCCCCGGATTTCTTACCTCTACTCCCCCGGGCAAAGTCACTTGACTATGCCACTCCAAGCCACGTCCTGTATAGTTAGAGTTTCCTCTGCTACCATAAAATGCTTACAAATAGCATGCCATTTAAAAGCCTAATTGCCCCGTGCAAGTTGTTGAATCGTAAAGGCTTCTTTTGCAATCGCAAAAGCTGGTATGTAATGAGGTATTATCTACCTCGAAATGTCGAAATAATTGAGGTCAGTTTACTACAAATGATCCAGACCGAGACGTTTGATTAACTTATGAAGATTGGCCCTGTCCATTCCGAGTGCGGCGGCGGCTTTGGAGCGGTTCCCGTCTGTCTTGATCAACTCTTTCTTTATAAGATCAGCTTTAAAATCATCCACACTCTGATTAAAAGTCCTTTTCCCCTGATCTTTGTCAGAGTCGTTTTTTAAATATTCGTGAACATCATCGGCCATAATTATGTCTGAGTCGGTTAGGCTTAAAAGCGCTTCCACCAGATGTTTAAGCTCACGAACATTACCGGGCCATTCATAATCAAAGAGGGCATCGATTGCGCGCTCATCGAAAAACTTGGGAGGACATCTTTCTTCAATCGCAAACTGCTGAACGAATTTATTAACCAGGTGCGGGATATCTTCCTTTCTTTTTCTGAGAGGAGGCAGTTCAATTGTGATGGTTTTAAGGCGATAATACAGGTCCTGCCGGAATGATTGCTCCTCGACCATTCTTTCCAGATTGCGATGCGTAGCACATATAACTCGCACATCGCATTTTTTTACCGCCCCGTCTCCGAGACGTTTGAATTGACCACTATCGAGCACTCTAAGGAGTTTGTTCTGGGTGTCGAGGGCCAGGTCCCCGATATCATCGAGAAATACCGTGCCGCCGTCAGCCCATTCGAAAAGTCCAACTCGGTCGTAGGTAGCCCCGGTAAAGGCGCCCTTGACATGTCCGAATAGATCGGACTCGACAAGGTCGGCCGCCTTATGATTGCAGTCCAGGATTCCGAAATTATTATTCTGCCTGATGCTGTTATAATGGATTGCACGGGATACCAGTTCCTTGCCGGTCCCTGTTTCTCCCAGCACGACAGCGGTGGCCATACATTTGGAAAGTCTGCGGATCAAATCGAAGATCCGTGCCATCTCTTTTGATTTACCGACAATCCCAAAATTGTCTTCCGCATACTGGGAAAGCAGGCGGTTGTCATGCTTTAAATTGTAGGATTCAATTGCGTTTCTGACAGCACGGGTAAGGCGCGAAATCGAATCTCCCTTCAATACAAAATCGAATGGTTTTTCTGATTGATCGATTTCCTCTTCCAGATAATCTCCCGGATAACCTGTATGAAAGATCACTGGAACATCAGGAAGAAACTTTTTGATTTCACGATTGGCTTCAATACCGTTCATTTCCGGCATCTTGATATCCATCAGGATGCAGGCAATATCCATATTTTCTTTGGCCATCTGTATGGCCTCAGGTCCTGAAGATGCCAGGATAGTTTCGTATTCATCCTTGAACAGCTCATCCAGCATCTGCAAGACAGACCTGTCGTCGTCCACCAGAAGAATTTTGTTACGGGGCGTATCCATAAAATAACAGTCCGGTATATTTTATTGGTTTAATTTTTAGTATTCCGTCAAGCCGGTATCAGTTTTAGACTAAAAGTCGTACCGTTACCAGGATTGCTCAATACTGAAATCTCTCCATCATACATTTCTATTATTTTCTTTGCCATTGCCAGGCCGATACCAGTACCATTGTCCGGTTTTGTTGAGTAAAACGCATCAAAAACACGTTGCAGGTTTTCCTTTGGGATGCCTGCGCCGTTGTCTTTAAAATCCAATATGATACTGTAGTCTATCTGCTTCCAGGTTAATAATATAGCGGGCTTAGGCGATTTTGTCAAGGCATCAATGCTGTTTAAGAGTAGATTGTTTAAAACCTGATATAATTGACGCCTATTCGATTGCACCTCAATATTTTGGCTCCCCTTAAAGGTGCATTTTGCACCGAGTTTTTCCAATTCAAGTTGATTGGCGCTGATAACTTTATTAACCACGCTGTACAGATTCACTTTTTCCGGGAAAAATTCGCTTTCCATTTTAGTGTATTGCGAGATTTGATTGGTAACATCGATAGCTTTCTCAACAGACTGCTCGGTTATTCTAACATATTTAAGGCGGCGTTCTTCGGAAAGACCGTTATCGTTTTTGCCCTTATCAAGAAGGCTCAAAGCTCCCTTGGCCGGGAAAAGGGAATTGCGGATTTCATGCGCAAATCCGCCGGCAATATCCTTTGTGGTTCTGATTTTGTCCTCCCTGGCCTGCTTCAGCGCGGTTATGTCCTGGGTGTGTACCATAACGAGATTAGGCGGAACATAAGTAAGTGTTACAATCATCTGCTGTCTTTTATTAATGGTCTTATATTCATATTCAACTTCCCTGACAATCGCGGTCTTATCTTTCAGGCAGGTTTTGAGGTCTTCAATCAGGGATGGATCATTTTTATGATGCACGCTGCTTTTTATTCCCTTCAGTACTTTTATTTTTCCGTTGGTCATCCTTAAAGCAGCATCATTATAGTCGATTAGAACGAAATCATCCCCCTCCTTTTTCCAGGTGTAACTGGGAATGGGGAAATTCTTGAATTGTGCTTTAAGTTTTCTTTCGCTTTTCCTGTGTGCCTCTTCGATCTTCTTGCGCAAGGTGATATCCTGGCCGATAGCGATAGCGGTAACATCACCGCTGGAAGGATCAATGATCACACTGTTGGACCAGAGAATAGTCCGAATCTCTCCGGATTTTGTTAGAATCGGGCCTTCGTATTTATCACGAGGATGATTTTTCACCCAGTTCTCAAAATCCGACAGGCCGTCATGATGGAATTCATCGGGCAGGAATAAATCCGGCCAGGATTTGCCCAGTACTTCTTCACGTTTATACCCGGTCACTTTTTCACATTCATCATTGAAAATCTGAATTCTGGCCTCCGTGTCAAGGCATATTATCAGGCTGTTGGCGGTGCGCAGGATTGAGCGGGAGAAGTCGCGCTCATTTCTAAGCGCGCGGTTGGAAACAACCTGCGAGGTGATCTCCCTGGCTACGATGGTGACACCTTCCAAACCTCCGTTTTCATAAAAAAGCGGGGAGATCATAGCCGAATACCAGCGTTTTCCGCTATTGTAGTTAAGGGAGTATTCCATCTGTTCGGCCTTGCCGGTATTTTTTATGGTATTGAGATGGGACATGAATTCTGAGGAAATTTCAGGGGGAAGAACCTCTGTGACATGTCTTCCCAGAAAAACATCCGGGTGTGCATAAAGCATATTCGATTTATCGTCCTGCTTTGAATAGATGAATTTTCCATCTCTGTCGACCACGAATATCAGATCTTCGGTCGATTCCATAATAGCTTTCAGCCGCTCCTCGCTGGTGTGTGCTTTTTCCTCGGCTGATTTACAGTCGGTAATATTCTGCGAAATCACCAGCGCGGCAATGCATTCACCTTCGAAATTCCTGTAGGGCTGAACATTGGTTGAATACCACTGCCAGCTTTCGTTGATCATAATCCTGGATTCTTCGCTGAATTCCTTTCCGGTTTCTATCACTTCCCGCACACGTGCCATCTGCCAGTCGGCAATCTCCTTTGGAAAGAGCTCATGCATCCTGCATCCTATAATCTCTTCGCGTTCTCTGCCGTGTGCCTGCGAGCCGGTTTCATTAATGAAATGAAATATGCCTTCGGCATCTATGAGAGCGATTCCTGCGCCGACATTTTCGACCAGCAGGCGGTATTTTTCCTCGCTTTCACGCAGAGCATCCTCGGCCTTTTTCCTTTCTGTAATATCCAGAAGCGAGACATAGACTTTGGAGAAGCTTTGCTCGTATCCGGGAGCGACATTAACTCTTATTATAGTATGAAGCTCCTGGCCGTCAATGGTCTCTGTTGTCAATTCAGATTGCACTATTTTTTCACCATCGGCGAACCCGCTCAACGATCGTGCCAGAGCCTTTCTGGAATCCGGGGTGGGCATTTTGTCGAAATGTTTCTTTAACTCAGTGATATTTTTTGCCCGATAAGTTTTCAAAGCCGCTTTATTTACATTGACCAGATTGACCAGCGATTCGCACTTGGCGAGAACCTCGGGATTGTCGAGGAAATATTCCTCCAGATTATCAATACCCAGGTTTTTGAGCTCGTTTACATACTTCATAGCCTGGCTGTAATCTTCCTCGGCCAGCATAATGGGGGAGTCCTCGAAAAGCGTTCGATAGCGGGCGGCATTCTCCTTCAGGCTCTCCTGAGCCTTTTTGATTTCTGTTATGTCTTTGTATAAGATTATGTAGCCGATTAGCTTGTTATCCGCCTCCACCGGCGAACCCGAGACCCATACAGATATCAGCGAACCATCCTTGCGTTTACGTTGAGTCTCGTAATGAATAGGGGATTTTATATTCCTGAAACGATCTATTAAACCTTTTTTATCGGGTTCGGTGACTATAAAATCGATTATATTTCGCCCAACGATTTCGTCCTTACTGTAACCGAAAAGTTCTTCGAAACGTGGATTGACATCGATTACATCCCCCAGTTTATCATCAACGAACATAGCCGCCTGCGGATTGGATTGAAAGAGCTTATCCAGGTTTCTCTCACTGATACGAAGGCGTTTAATAGTCTTAAGTCTGAGAAGATTTGTGATAAAGAGCGCCAGCAGAAGCACAAACAAGCCTATTGTTATATAATTCTGATATTCCCAGAAAATGATTTTGGAATAATCGGCGACCTCTTTTTTACTGATTTCAAAGACTCCGCCTTCTCTTCCATTATTTAATATGAAGGAGGATACATTTCCGGATACATCATATTCATGAGGATGGAAATTATTTGCAACTATGTCTGTTGATACAAGTTTTCTGAAATCATGGGAAAAGATTCCAACGCCATTGGCAGTCCTCAAAACAAAGGCCGAATCATTGTCATTTCCGAGATTTATATATCCCAGATGCTTGCGGATATCGGTTTCCCCCGATTCCGCCCATAAATTCAGGCGGGGATCATAGACTGAGATAACTCCGGTGTGTGAAACGGCATAGAGATGCGGAACATCTGTCGATTTATACTTTCCCAGCCACATATCGCTGATTTTTTCATTTACATATACTGATTCCAGGATTCTGCCGCTTTGGTCTATACGGGAGAGCTTGTATATTTTTTCGGGCAGGCTGTCGAGGTCTCGTTCATCAAGAAAGGGAAGAGAATGCGATACATAGAAAATGGTGTCGGATTCCGCCCGGCGAAGTTCAACTCCTCCATGCTCCTCGGCAAGAATCTTCTTGAAGACAACTTCACCGCGGAAGTTGACCCGTGCCACATAGCAATACATATCCGAAAAATTCGGGTCGCTCACACCGTTTTTAACATTGTAAGTATTAAATATGACTGAGGGGTTATTCTTATCCATGCAACTGGAAAAGCCTTCCCTGATTACGGGACTCGCTATCGGAAGCGACCATTCGATCTCCAGCTTTTCCATATTGATGCAAAACAGCTCGCGGGGATAGAGATCACGTCCCGGCCCGACATATACAAACACCTCCTCCACACCATCATAATCGTAGTCCTCACATAACATTACCGAGACGCCCGCCTCCCATAAACCGTTTCCGGTGTGGTCTTTACCGTGTGTGAGGTACAGGAATTGAGGATTATCGGTTCCCGGAACAATCTTAACGGCAAAGGCAGAGTCGTTACGGTTTGCTCCCGCAACTACTGAATTTCTCTCTGCTCGGCTGTCATAATACAATGCAAAGTCAGTAATTTCCGCTTTTATCGGATCCTGATCATAAACCGATCCCATATCGATGGTTACAAAATTGATATGTGGAAATTCATCCGATGTCGGCTTCGGATTAGAGGCATGTACGACGGCCTTGCCGCCCCATAATGAGCTGTCGCCTTCCCATATCTTAAGCGGATCGCCGATTGATCTCTGGCTTTCAGACTGTTCCAGAGTATAAATCCTCTCAAGGCTGTACGGCAGCATCTTGCTCTTTCGGGAATAGTCCACCGAGAGCTTTTTCACCGCCAGGGCGTCGGAAACCTGCAACGTGAATATTATTGTTATAAGGGCAAGTAGATATTTAATAAACCGTGAGCGCATGCCAGCCCCATCATAATCGTGAAAAAATACGCATATACTTATTCCACTTCCGGCGTTGTGTGACAGGATTAATATAAATAAGATGCCTGATATGCCAAAGGTTTTTTGCCCTTTATGTCAATTTTTTTAATCCTCTTTTGAGGTAATAAATACCGCAAGAAATCAAGCTCATTGTGTGCATTTCACTCAGCGGCCTGGCAATGGTGAAATTGCTGGTTTCTGAACTTCATGATATTCAAGGATTTATTTTTTGAAACATAAAAACGGATTTTGGCAGCAATTTTGGTAATAGTAAATGCAGGTATACTGCGCAAAGAGTAAGTAAGAAAATCTAATCTTTTTTGGGGCATATGCCGCAATACGGCAGGATATGTTTGCTTGTGGATTCAATTTTATAAGGACATTTTCAGGGGCGATTGAAGGCCGTCGGCATTGTGTCTACTTCTATATCTTTTAATACTATATGCCCATGGGAGGGGATATGCAAAAAATTATCAGACCTTTCCTTTTCCTCCTCTTCGTTCTTGCCATCTTCACCGTTGCTTATGCCGATGATCTCTGGGGGCCGCCCGATGATCCATTTGACCCGAACTGGATTCCCGACGGAGGTGGACAGAAAAACACGAAATCCTCGGATACCGCTCTGACGATTTCGCAGTTGATTTATTCCGAATTTCCCACGATTACGACTTATGTTGATGTGGTGGATGAAAATGGCGATCCCATTCCCGGACTGACAGAATCGGATTTCTGCGTTTATCAGGATGGGCAATCGGTCGGATCATTCACTGTCGATTCTATTCTGGGGGATAGCTGCTATACTTCTGTTTGCCTGGTTATGGATGTCAGCGGCAGCATGTGTACCGGTTTTCCGAATAACTCTCTTGAGGGGGCCAAGGCGGCGGCACACGAATTCGTGAACAATATGGATGCTTTCGATCGTGTGTCTATCGTAACCTTCTCCAACTGCGTCAGCACACTAATAGATTTTACCAGCGATCAGGATTCTCTGCATGACGCTATCGACGGCCTATACTGCCAGGGCTGGACAGCCGCTTTTGACGGCATCTGGCTGGGTGTAGATAATGCCGCAACCGAGCTGGGCAGCAAGGCTGTGATCGCATTTACCGATGGTATGGAAAACCGCAGCCAGAGTTGCTGGCCTCCGCCCGACGGGTTGGCATGGGACAGCGATTATTCCGATGATTCCACGATTATTTGCGATAAGGCGAATGCTGCCGGAGTGCCTATTTTTACGATTGGTCTAGGTCTGGCAGACTCCATTGCCGAACCTCTTCAGGCGTTTGCTGACGGCACCGGAGGTTTTTATACTTTTGCTCCAACTGCTAACGAGATGGAGTTCGTTTATACCACCATCAAAGAGCGTATTTGTAAACGCTATATTATCACTTACATGAGCCCGGATACGATTCAGGACGGCGACCTGCATGAGGTCGTGATCTGCATGAATACTGACGGCACCTGTGATTTCGGTACCGACAGTTTCTGCGATACCTCATATTATCAGGAAACCGCACCGCCTGAAATCAGTCAGACTCCCGCAACAATGGATCTGCAGGATACTTGTCAGCCGGTAGCCACTGCGATTACTATCTGTACCGATGTTACCGATCTGGCCGATCCTCCGGTACAGTCGGTTCAGCTTTTCTACCGTAAAGAAGGAACTGCCTCGTACACGTCAGTAGAGATGACCGGCAGCCCTTACTGCGCCGATATTCCGGCCAGTGTAGTCGGAGCGGGTCCCGGTGTGGAATATTATATTGTAGCTTCTGACGGAGAGCAGACGGTTTCCGATCCGCCCTTCTCACAAAATCCGCAAAATAATCCCTACTATATAGAAATTTGCGCGAATCTTCCACCTGTATGCAGTGTACCCGATGATACAACTATTGTGCAATGCACTATTGCTGAGGTCTGCCTTCCTGTAAGCTGTACCGATCCGGACGGCAATCTTGTTTCCGGGCCTACTATTATGTCCGGTCCCGGTTCCATTGTGGGTGGAAACTGGTGCTATACGCCTTCCGGAGATGAAGTTGCGGTTGTAACTATTCGATGTACCGATATTGTAGATGAATTCTGCGAGGCCACTTTCCAGGTAACATTCGATGTTAACGAAGCGCCGGTGTGCAGTGCGCCTGCAGATACATCAATATTCTTATGCGAATCCCAGGAGGTCTGCCTTCCGGTTTCTGCTTCGGACCCTGATGGCAATCTGGATGCATGTGTGATAACCTCCGGTCCCGGTACATTGAGCGGAGGAAACTGGTGTTATACACCGCCAGCAGACGAGGCCGTTACCGTAACAGTGAAATGCACCGATGAGTGCGGTGAATTCTGTGAGGAGACATTCACGGTGCAGTTCGATATAAATGAGGTTCCGGTATGCAGTGTACCTGCAGATACATCAATATTTATGTGTGAGGCTGCGGAAATTTGTCTTCCGGTTTCGGCCACCGATTCAGATGGCAATCTCACCGGATGCGAGGTGACAAGCGGCCCCGGTTCGATAGTCGGCGGTAACTGGTGCTATACGCCTACTGCAGACGGCTCCTATACGGTTGTTATTAAATGTACCGATGACTGTGGAGCTTTCTGCGAGGAATCGTTTGACATT
>CAZBZV010000006.1:0-89771 GCA_964496505.1 uncultured Ignavibacteria bacterium
AAAGTGTTACCCATGTGATCGGTCTTTTCTGTTACCTATGTCTTGTTCGTACAAAATAGCTAACATATAGTGTATGATAAACTTAGCCCATTGTGTAATAACAATGGGCTTTTTAAGGATATGGCATAGCATTTGAATCTGCAACGGCAAAAAAATAATATAATTTTAAAAGAGCGTATATATCCATCCGACAATATAAAAGTAACTCCTGAAATATAGATTTGTTTGGGCTGTATCACTCCAAATTTGGAGGTAAAAATGCGAGCAATGCTAATTCCGGCAATAATTTGTCTGGTAATGTTCTGGCCGTCGTCAGACTCCTTCGCAGATGTTGATGTCGGACTATCGATTGGCGATGATGGTCTTAAAAGCTTTTACATTGCAATAGGGGACCACTACAGGGCGCCCGAAAAAGAGATCATTATTGTCAGAAGATCGAAACTTCCCGAGGAGGAAATGCCGGTTGTGTTTTTCCTGGCGCGCAAAGCCGATGTCTCCCCTGAGGTCATAATCAAGATGCGTTTGCTGGGAAAATCATGGTGGGAGATAACCACCCATTTCGGACTAAATGCGAGCATCTATTATGTACCGGTAAAGGGCAATCCCTTGCCGCCTTACGGCAAAGCGTACGGACATTATAAGAATAAGAAAAAGAGCCAATGGGGCAAAATTGTACTTTCAGATGTAGATATTATAAATTTTGTCAACCTGCGCTTTATCTCGGAGCATTGGGGTTATGAACCTGAAGAGGTGATTAAGATGCGTGCTAACGGCCGTAATTTCGTAAATATCAACTCCGAGGCAAAAGCCAAAAAAAATAAGTCCAGGGCCGAGAAGTATGCCGATGACGAAAAACCGGGTAAGGGTAAGTCAAAGAAAAATAAAAAATAGAAGAATAATGATCAAAAATCCCGCTTCAGGCGGGATTTTTTTAGTTTTCCAACAAATCAAGATCATCTGCTACAGTCGATTACAAATCAGAGCCTTACCAGGCGCCAAGCATTTTGCGGATCTGAACGATCTGGCCGATATGGTAGGCGTTATGATCGGCGACCAGTAAAAGCTCGCGCAGTATATTCTGGCCGTCGCCATGGGAGATCGGCTTAAAAAGATCGACCGAAGAATCGTTGGCCATTGCCCTGAGCTCAGACAGGTCGGCCTTGAATGATTCAATGCTTTTATCCCAGGCGGAATCATCCGGCGGGGAATCATCTTCAGTCCAGTAATCGTCTGGCCAGTTAAGCTCCTTGTAATCAGGATTTTTAATGAAATCCAGGATATCGTATTGAGCCAGACGGATGTGTTCCAGAAGCTGCCAGGCGGAATGGGGAGCGCCCTTGGGCTTTTTGCCCCTAAGCTCAGGCGGAAAATCCTCAACCGTCTTTTCCAGATTGATATGCGCACCCTGCCAGTTCAGGATCTCAGCAAGATAATCGCGCAGTATTTTTTCGTTATTGTTGTTCATGTAATTGAAGAATGGATAATCATAATAAATGTTCCACTCAGATCGGAATATAACTTGACAACGAGTTCTATTATCGTTAAATATTTTATAAGTAAGTCTATTTTATGCCGATACCACAGACTTATATGTTTTGCTGAACGGTTTGGTTTAAAAGCTACTGAGTTCGCATAGATACCGTTCCAAAATGAGTTGATTATTAGACAGGCGGAGGATTTCAGTATCTGCTTGATATATCTTCGCCTCCGAAAATTTGCCTCGTCCTGGAGGATTAGACGAGAGCCCGCCGGGCATAATTGTCGGGCGGGCTTTCCATATGGGGAGCTTTTGCATATAAAATGTCATGCTGAGATCGTGTGACAGTCAACTCAGATGAAACTTATGCCAGATTATTCCATATATAATAGCGAGGTTAAAACTTAACCTGCCCGAAACTGCAATCAAGGAGCAAAGTGATATGAAACATCGATGTAAATTGCTGATATCTGCATCTTTATTATTTTTTGCGCTAGCATTTAATCTGGCTCCGGAGAGAGCGTATGCCCAGCAGGAGGGAGATAAGATATATCTCGGCGAGTTGAAAAAAGTGAGGTCAGATGTTCTTGATGAGGAACGCATAGTTCTGGTCTATACTCCCACCGGATATGCTCAGAATGATCTTTCTTATCCGGTTATGTATCTGCTTGACGGCACAGGGCACTTTCATCATGTCACCGGCATCATTGACTTTCTGACAAGGCAGGGCCTGATTTCCGACATGATCGTGGTGGCGCTGGCCAACACCGACCGCACCCGAGATTTCACTCCCACTAGAGATCATTCGAATCGCGGCAACAGATTTGAAACTGCCGGAGGCGCCGGTAACTTCCTGAAATTTTTGGAGAAAGAACTTCAGCCTTATATCAGGGAAAACTATCGTGTAAAGGATTACAATATTTTAGTAGGGCATTCATTCGGCGGGCTGTTCACCGTTAATGCGCTTCTTGCCGAGCCGGAATTATTCGATGCATACATCGCCGCAAGCCCGACCTTCTGGTGGGACGATCATTATCTGGCACGCAAAGCGCGGCCGTTTTTCAAGGATCATCCTGATCTTCATAAATTTCTTTATATGACTCTTGGAGATGAAGGTGAATTGATGCAGGAGGGCGCTGAACGCTTTACACTGCTTCTGGAAAATGAAGCTCCTGAGGGTTTGGACTGGCATTATGAATATATGGAAGGCGAGGATCACGGTTCGGTACCTCACATGACTGTCTATAATGCTCTTAAAGTTTTGTACGATGGATGGGAGCTTCCGGCACGGTTACTGGACAGCTCGGTGGCTGCGGTGCACGATCATTATGCCATGCTGAGCAAGAGGTTCGGCTATGAGATATCTATACCCGAGGCGGTTTTGAATATTATGGGCTACCAGGCGCTGGGAATAGAGGATTTCGAGAGAGCCATAAAGATATTCAGGCTAAATGTGAAAAGGTATCCGAATTCGGCCAATGTTTATGATAGTCTGGGAGAGGGTTACGAGGCCATGGGCGAGTTTCGGAAGGCGCGCGAGAATTATGCCATTGCAGTTGAAAAGGGCGAAAAGATCGGCGACCCAAATCTTCCTCTCTATAAGCAACATTTAAAGAATATTCAGGAGCAAATCGGAGTTCAGTGATAGAAATTGATATTGCTATTGAGGCGGCTCGCATTATTGCGGGCCGTTTTTTTTGTCCGCCCAGTATGTATCATCCTTAACATAATTGCTTTTGAAGACAAGCACCATGAAATCCTTATCGGAGTCGTTTTCGACTTTGTGGATATCATCCGGCACGGTCATCATCATATCGCCGGCTTTCAATCTGCGGGTCTCGCCGTTTATTGTGAAAGCGACATCTCCCTGCATAACATAATAATATTCGTAGGTACTCTTGTGATAATGCGGCTCGACCACCGATCCCGGCGTGATCACCACAACCTGCGAAAGCACACCCTCGGAATCGAAATCCTCGCTTGAGGCAAGTATCTGCTTTTTATAGCCTTTGGCCTGAGTCCAATTATTTTCATCTATCTTGATATCTTTCATTTTATCCGAGCCTCCTTTAGATTAAACAAAATTATTTTGTGCTAAGATAGCATGCATAGATGAAATTGCAACCGGGAAATAATCAGATCGAGTCAGGCGCAGGGTCACAATCCCGATTTCGTCGAAATCATGATCCTGCGTGACATTACAAATCCAACCTCTAAAGAGGCGGTGTAACCCAGAATGTCATTCTGAGCGAAGAGAAGAACTGCTTGATCCGTTAAAGATTCTTCGGTCGCAGTGCTCCCTCAGAATGACAGTATAAAATCACATTTCAGCATTATCGCTGGCTTATTAGCGCCGCTCTAAAGAGGCCGGGCACCCCAGTATGACATCGAAGTGGATAAAAAAAGCAAAGGGTATGGACCGAAGCCCACACCCTCTGCCTGTGTTGAAGGTATGATATTAAGGTATGTCTTTAGAAGTAGAAGTGGAATCCCAGCCAGGTGATACTTCCGGCCAATGAGCCAAAATCTGTCGAGGACTCATCACTGATCTCATCCGGGGGAGAGGTGATTCTGACCTTGAGACCGTGAGCGGCCTGAAGGGAGAAATGATCTCCGAAGAATACCTCGGCACCCGGAGTAAGCATAAGCTCAATCACTGTCCATTTCTCATCAGAAGCGCCCGAACCGTAAACACGGTTGTCGAGGCTCGAGAAAATCACCCCCGGACGGACGAAGAAATTGGCTCTGTCGGTCGGATAGACGACATACGGTACACCGGCTTCCAGCCAGAAGGAGGTGCCGTTCTCATCGCCCAGATCGATCGACTCAAAGCCCAGACCGAGATCAATACCGACCTTATCGTTTACCCAGTAACGGATTCCGACCGGAGCGTCAGAATCAAAATAACCCAGGCTGAATCTGCCGGTGAGATCTTTGGCGTTGCCAATCACAGGAATTGTCAGAATCAGCGCCAGTGCGATTACAGTTAACTTCTTAAGCATTTAATGCCTCCTTTGAATAATTATAGAGTTTTCAGTTTTTGTCTTTCATTTTTAAATCTGAAATACAAAATCGCCGCATATTGTTCCACAAAAGTCTAATAAATGTCGAGATAAAATGGATTATATGCAAAAAATATATGGGACTATCTAAAGTCCCATATATAATTGTCTAATTGTTAGGATTCTGTTATTGCAGAAATCCGTAATGATCCATTGCTGTCCATCCGTCAAGCCAGCTTGTGCTGCCGGGCTGGAATGCGCCCTTGTAGCTAACATTCTGGAAGAAAGCAGCTTCCGGCTGATCGGCAGCGTTTGCTGCGGGTCCGCCAGAGCTCGGAACCGGGTTCAAAGCGCCGGTATTCAATCTGACCACGGAGTTGATCTGAGGATCAACAACATCATTACTCCAGCTTACCTGAGTCATCATGGTTCGGACGAAGTCCTGCTGGAATATGTCGTTCATGGTGTTGCCTGCGCCAAAGCTGTGCCAGATATTGTTTTTGAAGACAATATCGCCTGCTTCGAGACGGGAACGGCTGTGCTCGAGAGCTTCGCCGGTTTTATCCTCGACATGCAGGCCGGAACCCTGGAATCCGTAGAAGATGCTGTTGTGGTATTCACCGCCGGCGTTATCGCGCATCATAATGGCATAGTCGTTGTCGCTGTTGGTGGAGCTGTTTCCGGAGCCGATATAGGTGGCATTGGAGATAATCGGATGAGCGTATGGTGTGCCCTGCTCGTCGCCGGTAGCGCCGTCATGCTCGCCGCACCTGTTGCCGACATCGCCGTGCTGTACCGCAAACCAGAACTGGCCGTTGCCGCGAAAGCCTTCGTCATAATCGAAAGCATCATCGCCGCAGAAGCCTACTGCGATATTTTTGGTGTTGGGGACGCCGCCGAAGAATTCCACACCGTCATCAAAATTGGAGTAAATCTCGATATATTCGATGGTAGTCTGGTTTCCTACACCGCCCAGAGTCAGGCCGTTAATCTCGTTGGCAGCGCCGATTTCCGAACCGCCATGACGAATGGAGACATAGCGGACGGAACCGGAATTATCGCTGTTGTTATTGCCGCCGTACTCACCGCGAGGTTCATCGGAAGGAATACCTTCGATCTGGCTGATGCCGGTAGGTGTATTGACAACAGCATCACCGAGAATAATCAGACCGCCCCAGAGACCATTGTCGAATAGGCCCAGATCGTTAGGATCGTCAACATCGTCAACCTCTGCGGTCATAATGATCGGATTGTCCTGGGTGCCGTTAGCCCAGATTCTTCCGCCGCGAGCGATAATAAGAGCGCTGGCGTTGACGCCGGTGCCCGGCCTGAACCTGATGACCGTTCCCGGTTCAATCGAAAGCGCCGCGCCGTCCTCGACGAAAACGAAGCCGCTCACGAGCCAGTTGCTGTCGGCCGAGAGATGTACGCTGTCGCCGGCCTGAATCATATCATCGAAGAAAAATGCAAACGATTCGTCGCCGTCGTCAGGCCCGGTCGAACCGCCGTTGTCGTCGTCGCTGCAGCCCGTAAAGGCCGCCAGAGCCAGGACTGCGATCAACGTAAACATGGATTTGAGAATTACTGATAAGTACTTTTTCACGTTTCCTCCTATAATGATTAATGAAGTGAGTATATCAGTAGTTATTCAATGTGATATTATTCCCCCGATTGGGGTATTTCTGTCATTCTGTTTTCACATTCCAACTATGAGCGATCCATTTGATTAAAATGGATCGCTCTTAAATTTACTTTTCCTATATACTGTAACTCAGGCCGATCGAAAAACTGCGGCCTTTCTGATGCTCCATCTTGACATAGTCTTTGTCACGGAAGTGATGGACGTTTTTGTAAGATGGATTGAGAATATTCTTGAACTTGATTTTCAGGTCGATACCGCCGAACAGTCCCTGGTTCAGGATGAACTTCAGGTCCGGACGGGGTTGCTCGTAAACATCGGGCGTAGCTCCCTGACTGACCTCGTAAAGCCTCTCGCCGAAGACATTGAATGAGAGATTGGCCATTGTGCCGGTCGAGAAGTTATCATAGGTCAGATCGATATTCAGGATGTAGGGCGACTGTCCCTGAAGCGGTCTGGTATCGTCGGCATCAGGATCGTAAGACCTGATGATGGCCAGCTCGGTTTCAGGAATATCGACATTCGACTGAATCAGTGTCAGGTTCGAGGTCAGGGTGAAGTTTTTGAGCCATCCGGCGATCATATCCAGATTCTTTCTGATTTCGAATTCGGCTCCGTAAACAGTGGCCTTGTCCACGTTCTGGTACTGGATTTCACCGTTTTCATGTTTGATGGCACGCTCGATCGGATTCTTGAAGTCCTTATAGAAAAGGCTTACAGCCAGGATTTCGCCGGGGCTCAGGAAATATTCCCAGCGCAGATCGAAGTTGTCGATCAATGTTCTTTCCAGATCGGGATTACCGATGAAGTAGAATTCATTGGCGAAGTCCCAGGACGGGTAAGGCGCCATCTCACGAAGTGTCGGACGTGCCAGCGTCCGGCCGTAAGCGGTCCGCAGATTCATCTTATCGTTAAGCGCATACATCAGATTAAGGGAGGGTAGGATATCGTTAGTACTGATCGATCCGCTCTCATAACTGGTGTCGATTGGAGCAACTTCGATATCTGTAGTCTCGAATCGGGCGCCTGCGATTGCGCGAAGTTTGGATGAGAGTGGCATATCGACCATGCCGTAGAATGCGCTGATATCCTCATTACCGGCGTAGTTGGCGCGAGGATCGGAGTTGTCATAGACATACATTGTCCAGGAGTATCTCCAGGATTGACTGTAAGGATTGAAAGTACTGTCGACAATCCCCATATTCTCGGGGCTGAAGAACTCATCCGGATCGCCGTCGTAATTATAATTGTTGGCGGGATTCTTGAAGTTATAGACCTTTTCGATAAAGTCGCGGTCTTTCTGCGAGAATAATCCGCCGAACTTAAGTTTGCTGGCCTGCCCGTTCCACTGCTTGAAAGGAATTGTCAGGTTCAGGTCGAAGCTGTTATTGTCCTCATCCAGCTCTCTGTAGTATCTCTGGGGCAGGGTATAAAGATTGGGAGCGATGTAATAGCTCGTATCGCCGTCCTCCTCATCCACGTAGAAGTGGTTGGAGAAAAAGCGCATATCCGGCTCATCCTGCTCGTTCTTGGAATAGGAATAATTCCAATCGATGTTCGATTTGAAGAGTCCGGGCAGGTGATGCTTGCCGTGGAACTGCAGCGAATTGAGCGTACGCTCGGTATATCGTAAAACTCTTGTTTCGTAGGTAGCATCTTCAGAGAGGTTGCCGTCATAAAAATGTCCGTTGATATAGCGGGCCGTGTTTTCGCCGCTCTGGGTATGTACATAATTCAAGCCCAGCTCGTGATTGGGATGGAGATGGTACGAGGTGGTAAATAATCCTCCCCAGAGGATTTCTTCCGATCCCTTAGCATCCCTCATCGACCAGTCTCTTGTGAGCCCCTCGATTACTGCCGGATCGCCGGATACAAAGTAGTACGCCAGTCTTCCGCCGTCGTAGTAGCTGTAATTTCTGCTGTAATTGAAGCTTCCCTGATATCCGAGCTGTTTGCCGAAGAGCGTGGTCTGGTTGCCGATTGAAAATGAGTAGCTGCTGTTCAAAGGCGGAGCTTTGGAAATGGGAGACATGACATTATTGAAAGACCGGCTTAAACCGCTTAAATGATGGGCCTTTTCGGCATCGGTAATCGTATATGAATAAAGCGGAAGCTCGTTTCCGGAAATAGGATCGGGAATTTCTCTGGTACCATCGTCAAAGCCGAGCCAGTCATTATCACCGCCCTGGTAGGTCAGAAAGTCGTCGTTATAAGAAGCCTCGGAGCTGTATGTGCTTGAGACCGAGAACTTGATCGATAATTGCTCGGGGTATGTCTTGGTTCCGATATCTATAATTCCGCCCGAGAAGTTACCCGGCTTGTCGGGAGTGAAGGATTTGATGACCTGGACATTATCCAGAAGGTTGGTCGGAATCAAATCCATATGGAAGGCTTTTCTGTCCGGATCGGCGCTGGCCAGTTCAATGCCGTTGAGGTGGGTGGAAATATATCTTTCTTCAAGACCTCTCATACCGGCATATTTGCCGCCGTGCATGCTTCCTCCGGCGATTTTCTCAATTGCATCACCGGCGTCCGAAGCGCCGGCATTGGACATGGCTTCGGCCGATATCGCATTACCGATTTCCGGGGCCTTTTTACGCCGCTCAATAAGAACGGCCTCATTATTTGGTAGTACTCTGGCCTCGACCACCTGCTCTTTGTCCTGATAGGCCTCGGAGCTAAGGGTAAGATTCACATTGGTAACCTCATCCTCATCAACCTGAACTTCGCTGATTTCGGCGTTTTTGTAACCGGCCAGTGTAATTCGCAAGGTGTGGATCCCAGCCGGGACGTCGCGGATAAGATACTTGCCGTCAAAATCCGTCTGCGCTCCAATCGTGTTGGATTCAAGCTTGATCTGAATGACGGCTCCGGGCAGACCCTCGCCGGTCTCGGCGTCAAGAATCTGACCGCTGATCCTTCCGGTTTCCTGCGCCGCGTATAATGTGTCCGTTTGCATGGTGCAGAATATCGCTAAGATAAACATTAATAATATAGGTGTCCGGATACGGGCATTACTGCCGGCGTGTCTCGCTACCTGCAATTTCATACAACCTCCAAAAAAATATCTGATATTAATGTGCCTATCAGATATATGTCTTAATCATAATCAAAATTTAAATTCTCTATACTCGATCTAGTTTCTTCAAAAAACTCTTAAGTTAATAACGCCGTTTTTATCCAAATAATGTTAGTGGATTATTAGATTTGCATTAGAAACATGCATAGATTTGCGTCTGGGCTGGTCTTGAAGCTAAGTGGCTTGTTGGCTAAGATATTGTCATTTAGTATACTTTAATTAAATAATGTCTGCTTTTCCATTTTATAATAATTTTCTAACAATATTTGAGCTAAGGTATAGAATGAAAATAGGTCGGATTCAGGTGCTGGTTATTAGCTTTTATAGAAATTCAACCATGTCATGTCTTACATTTGATAGAACAATAATTGCGTTGAAGAAATAAAAATCGATTTGGAAGGCGCGGGTCAATTCTTATATTGTTCGTTACTTTTGCGGATAAGATAACGAGCAAAGATATTTATAGAAAGCATTAATGAAAAGTTTTCTTAAATCCATATTCGATATCCGACGGGGCGAGGTTGCACTTACCCTTTTGATGTTTTCCAACTATTACCTGATCCTGGTAACTTACTATTTCCTCAAGCCCGCCAGGGACTCATTGTTTCTGACCAAGGTCAGCCCGGAGATGCTTCCGCTGGTCTTCATCATAACAGCAATAGTAACAGCTCCGGTAGTAACACTCTATTCCAAAGCCAGCCATACGGTGAAGCTGAACCGCCTGATCATTTTCACCCTGGCTATCATTATAGCAAACCTGTTTGTTTTACGCTGGTTGATCCAAATTTCCAGCCCCTGGGTGTATTATCTGTTTTATACCTGGGTGAGCATATACGGCGCATTGACCACCTCTCAGTTCTGGCTTTTGGCTAATGCCGTATATGATTCATCTCAGGCCAAACGTGTTTTCACACTTCTCGGGCTGGGAGGTATAATCGGCGCTTTTACCGGGGGGCAGGTCACCAGCTTTATAATAGACAATTTGAATGTCAGCACCGAAAATCTGCTGTTTATCTGTATGGGACTATTGGCGGTGGTGGCCCTCCTGGTTGCCTTGATCTGGCAGAAGAAATCTGTTTCAGAAAAGGAGCTGAAGCGCGCCTTTCCGAAAAGGGAAGCCCCAAAGGAGAAGCTGGGTCAGATAACCAAAACGATATTCCGTTCCCGACATCTGACATTGCTGGTTGGGATTATTGCCATGACCATGATGGTGGCCTCGTTCGTTGACTACCAGTTCAAGACCGTGTCGTACCAGGCCTTTCCCGATAAGGCTTCGCTTACATCGTTTCTGGGGCAGTTCTATAGCTGGCTGAGTCTGGCTTCTCTTGTTCTGCAGATGTTTTTTGCCTATCGGTTGATACGGCTTCTGGGAGTGGGGGGAATTATCATGTTCCTTCCGGCCGGATTGATGCTGGGCTCGATTGCCATGTTCGTCTTTCCCGGCTTGATCGCCGCTGTGCTTTTGAGAGGGGCCGATGGCAGTATCAAATATTCACTGGACAAGACCGGTCGCGAACTGCTCTTTCTGCCGATACCGCTGGAGATTAAAAAGCGCACCAAGATTTTTATCGATATGTTCGTGGACAGATGGTTTCGCGGTTTTGCGGGCGGTTTACTGCTTTTGTGCACGCTGGTTTTTCATCTCACCGTTAAGGAGATCAGCCTGATAGTAATCGGGCTATTGATTATATGGCTGGTTCTGACGGTCTTTATGCGAAAGGAATACCTGAATTCCTTCAGAAGGGCAATCGAAAAGCGCGAAATCGATTATTCCAAACTCACAATGCGCATAGACGATCGTTCCACGATTAACACGTTGATAAACTCACTGGATAGCCGCAACGAACGCCAGATAGAATATGCGCTGGAAATGTTAAGCTCGGTGAAGAAGATCGATAGCCTTGAAAAAGTGATACCGCATCTGAAAAATAAGTCGGCGGAAATCAGGCTTAAGGCTTTGAAGGTGTTGCAAGCGCATGGCGACCCCTCGCAGATGAGAATTGTTGAGACTGTGCTTGAAGATAAAAACATTGATGTGCGCTCGGAAGCGATGCGGTTTATATGTTCGTATGCCGAAGGAAATGTGGCTGACAAGCTGAGAGACTATTTAAAAAGCGACAAGCGCTGTGTGATCAATGCAGCATTGGCCTATATCGCCGATTACGGAACTCCGGAGGAACGCGAGCTTATCGATGAGGAATTGATTTCTGCCGCCATGAACGATGATTCGGTTGAAGCCGAATTGAGCCGGGTGCTTGTTGCACGTGTTCTGGGAGTTTTGAATAAGCCGGAATTCAGCGGATATATAGAGACGCTGCTGAATGATAAATCGCTGGAGGTTGTCCGAAATGCTATTGAATGTATCGGCCGTCTCAAGCGCAGAAAATATATACCCTGGCTGATCGACCGGCTTACCGACCGGGACCTCAGAATCAATGTGCGTAACGCCCTGGCCGATTTTGGCGCCACTATTTTAGGGACGTTGAGCGATTATCTTCACGACCGCTCGGTAGATTACAATATCCGCAAGAATATTCCCAGAGTCATGAAGCTTATACCGGAGCAGGATACGGTGGATGCCCTGACCGAAAACCTGGAAAAGGTCGAGCCCTCGCTGAAATATCATGTGGTCAAAGCCCTTAACAGTCTCCGGAGCAAGTATTCGGAGCTGAGATTCGATGATGAAAAGGTAAGTCATGTGCTTCTGGAAGAGATTAAGGAATATTACGAAATTTATCTGATATTATATTCCCATCGGCAGTTTGACGAATCGCCCGGCTCCAAGCTGTTGAAGCGAGCGCTGGAGGAAAAGCAGCAGTCCAATCTGGAGCGGATTTTCAGGCTGCTTGGTCTGGTATATCCGCCCACCGATATATTTTATGCCTATCAGGGATTCGTGAGCGGCAAGAAGGCATTGCAGGCCAATGCTATCGAATTTCTGGACAACCTTTTGAGCCGTGATGTGAAGAAATACATCCTGCCGATTCTGGATGATGTCCCGGTCGATACCGTGCTTCGTAAGGGGGAAGAATTTTTCAGGGTAAGGATGAATACGAAGGAAGAGGCTCTGGAACGTCTGATAACCGGCCGGGATAACTGGCTGAAATGCTGTGCGATTTATAATGTTTCGGCTAATGCTTCCGGCCGTATGAAAAAGCTCATAGGTGAGGCCGTAAAAGATCCCGATCCGCTGATCAGCGAAACCGCGAAACAGAAGTACGCGAGGATTCATAAATAATATAGTAAGAACTTTATGATCGAGAACATGTTGAGGATACAAGGTATTGCCTATGCTTTCCATAGTTGAAAAAGTAATCCTGCTCCAGAATATCGATGTTTTTTCGGAGGTTCCCACCCGGCATCTGGCCTCCCTGGCGGCAATTGCCGAGGAGGTTGAGCATATTAAGGGGGATGTGATTTATCAGGAGCACGATCCCTCGGACGCCCTTTATCTAGTGCTCGAGGGCAAGGTTCGTCTGCATCGGGGCGAGCAGGTGATTTCCGTTGCCGAGAAAAATGACGCTTTCGGTACCTGGGCGCTTTTCGATGAGGAGCCGCGTGTGGTAACTGCTACCTCGGCCGAGAACTGCCGACTCTTACGTGTGGATCGCGAGGATTTTATCGATCTTCTGGCGGATCATGTCCAGATCGCCCAGGGTGTGATAAAAACCATGGTGAAAAGGCTCCGAAACCTGGTAGAGAGAGTAGCATAGAAAATTCCGCAAAACTTTCCGCAGAGGCAAACCGTTGACATGGATTTAGTTTGACGGATGCGGAATTGCTTGACCGCGGGCACTTTTTGGTATTATATAATAGGTTTGGCGGGTGCATGATCGATATTAATGCAGACTGGAGATAGATATGGGCGACGATAAAGATAAATGTACGGTTGTGATCGTTGATGACGAGGATATGGTCCTGACCAGCCTCAATTCCTTTTTGAGCCTTGAGACTGATTATGATGTCGAGACCTTTGCCTCGGCTAAGAATGCCCTCGAATATATTGAGAAAAATGATATTGACTTAGTTATTTCGGATTATCTGATGCCGGAGATGGATGGAATATCATTTCTGGCTAAAGTCAAGGAGCTGCATCCCCAGGTGCCGCGTATTATCCTGACCGGCTATGCCGACAAGGAAAATGCGATCAAGGCTATCAATGATGTCGGCCTCTTCCAGTACATAGAAAAGCCCTGGGATAATGATGATCTTTTAATTGTACTTCGCAACGGTATCGAGCGCCAGAAGCTGATGAAAAAGCTTCAGGAAAAGATTGCGGAGATCAATGAGGCTTACGGCGAGCTGCAGGGATTGCAGAACGAGATAGTGAAGACCTTTATTTAGAAGCTGAATCCGATTTTGAATAGAATTTTGCCTCGGGATGATGACTCCCGGGGTTTTTCTATATCATCTCCGAAATGATAAAACAGCTCTGCCACCAGCCAACCTGCCAGAGCCCCAAAGATAACATCAGTAATATAATGCTTGTACGAATCGATCCGTGTCCATCCAACATAGGAAGCCCAGCTAAAAAGGATTGCAGGGGGCAGCCAGCGCCAGTTGTGGTAGTCGTTGTAAGAAAGCTCCTGCCTCATGATCTGGCGGATACGCATATTCAGGAAAGCCGATGAGAAAAAGGCGCTGGAGGTATGGCCGGAGAAAAAGGATACGCGATCATCGGCATATTTTTCATAATTTCTATTGTTTCGAAGGTCCGGTTCAAGCGCAACCATTGGACGCGGCCGTGCGAAAAAACCCTTGCTGATTCCGGTGATCCCCTTGGTTGCCAGAAGACCAGTGCTGTATAGAAACAGATCCTGCCAGACATCCTTGCTCCGATCATCGCGCGGCCAGCTTATATCGGCGCCCAGAAGAAATCCGCCCATTACAATCGGAGTGACCGCCGAGCCGAAGCTGTTGTCCAGCCAGTTGGTCTTGCCGGTGTAATACTCGCCACCCAGAAAACGCTGAATCGATTCCTCCCACGGCGCAGGGCCGGAGATAATTGAGGCACGGCTGCTGTCGAAATGGATTGCCCACAGGCCCGCGGCTCCCAATACCGCCGATCCGGCAGAGATTGCCGCCACCTCGCCGTTGGAAAGATATTCCTGATCGCATGCCGATGATTTTTGGGCGGCCGCAATGAGCAGTGCAGAAATCAAAACCGCTATGAAAATAAAGTTGTTCTTCATATTGTGCCGTTCGCCATCATTGAAGCTTGCTTATCAGGATATTATCATAGGGGATTTGCAGGCTGTCAAGCGCTTTGAAGAAATGCCCAAGGGTTGTCAGGTAATGATCGGAGCGCTCAGCGATATCTTCACTTAAGGTGGGTGTAACATTGCTGTAGAAATAATGGCCGGACTGGGCGTTGACCTTGACCAGCCTGTTTTCGCTTTCGGTATCGATCCAGAATGCTCCCGCGGTCAGGACATATTCACCCGGGAATAGGAAAGCATGGTTGGCACGCGGCACTTTCTTTCCGGTTTCCTCCTCGATTCGTTTGACCTCCTCACGTAATAGCTCCCGCCCGAAACGGATTTCGTAGACCGGGCTGACCGCAAAGAAGTATTCCCCGCTTTGAAGTGTATCGAAGCCCTCTCGGGTTAAAGTCTGCATTATTCTCAAATCCCCGCCGCGCTCGAAGAATTCATGATATTCCTCCTGTAGTTTGGCTTCTTCTTTATTCGGATAAGCTTCCTGAGGAGCATTTTCCTTAAACCACTGCAATGTTTCATCAGTTGGAATAAATGCCGTTACACCATCTATGAATCCCAGATCGATTTCAGCATGGCTGTAGAGATAGTCCTTGTAGTTCTGGTAGCCCTCGATTATGTAGGGCACGTTATAAGTATAGAGTAAATCAGATGGTATAGAACCCAAGTCATATTGCTTGAAATAATTTGCCATTTGCTTTCTGTCAGAGTCGGTAATCCGGCTTTCGAAACTACTGCTTAGCTTGCTGCCGATATATGCCTCATTCAAGGCGATTTCATATCGAACGGAATTTATCGTTTCGAGCTTGAAAGTATCAATTTGATTTTCTTCATTAATGATGTAATAGTGCTCGAAATCATAGTCTGACTGTCCTGGTTCAGAATAATTCTTGATTTTAGATAGATTGTCCAAAGATCCCGCAATTTTTAAGCCCTGCTTAAATAGCTGGAGATTAGGGCAAATAACCCGTACAGGGCTGCAATGATAAATGGTCGAGTCCTTCCAAATGTGATCGCATAAAGGTCCCGTTACAAGATAGCCATCGCTTTCCGGAAATATATTCTCAAGCTTATCCTGCAAGTCGACATTCTGGGCATTAATTACATAATCGAATCTCTCTCCGCTGATTGCATGCGGATCATTTGATACATTCTGCTGTGCATGCAAACTCCCGAATAGCATAAGCAGGCTCAGGATGATGGAAATTAAGACAAAACTTTTCTTCATGACTTCCCCCCCTCAATCCAGATGTTCTATGCCTGCTAATGAAAATCTGTCTTGGTCCTGATGGTACCAGAGATGCAGCCTGGTTGGTTTGCTGATCTTGCCATTTTCGCGGGTAGTTCTGATATGCATCCGGTAGATATAATCTTCTTTATTATCGGATGCTTCAAACACCGAGGCCATCTGCTTTAAATCCTCTTCTGTCAGGATAATCTCACCCTCTTGTACCTGCCCCTTGCGCACAAGTTCCTCGCCGCGATATCTGATCTCGTAATCGTAAACGGCATTATCCGGCCAGAGGTTGTATTTTATACCCAAATCTTTAAAACTGATCTTGAGATCGGCGCCAATATATTCCGTTTCGAAATAGTCCAATGGATTTACTTTGGAAAACCAGTGCCGTCCGATTTTATCACGGCGCTCTTTCAAAGTCTGGAACAGATACTCCTCTGCCTCCGGATTGGAGTACTGTCCTGTCTCGATCAGGGCGCGGATGTGCTCATCGCGAAATGCCATGACTATCCTGGCGCCCCAGTAGCAGTCCCTTTCTGTTTTATTTTCGAAGGCAGGGTTGGGGTAGATCGGATCGAATTTATCCGGGCGGAAGATATCGGACTCAAAGTAGCCAATCGAGGGATACTCAACGTCCCCTCCGCCTTTCCATGCCCATGTTTTTAGTCCCAGGGTTGCAAAGGAAACCGAAACATCCCGAAGATCGATGATGTTAGCATAACCCTTGATGGATGGTTTCGGATACTGGCCGTCAGAACCGAAGGTCGATCCAAAATCGATCAGAAAATGTTTGAGGAAGCTATTGCCGTTTTCCTCAACATAAACGTCAAGCGAATTCTGATCTTTAAGGTCATAGTGATTGATAAACGACCCGATGACATAAAGACCGCGTAATTCTCGGCGATCCTGATGATTGAACCAGTCATTGGGATCATCCCTGCGTCTGCCCTCATAGCTGAACGGCCCCTTGATCTTGCCGTATATACCCAGCGAGAGCGAGGCCAGTGAACGGATACGACCGTCCGGCTCGTATTGTATCCGGTCGAGGATATCCTGCAGGTCCTTCTCAGTAAATTCGCGTTCAATTCCGGCTTTGTCCTCGAAAGTCACGCCCTCTTTCACCCGAAGGATTTCGGGACGGTAGTATACAATTGTTTCCTGTGGAACATTGTAGCCGCAGGCATGAAAATAGCGCGAGGCCATAGCAGCCGCAGCGGTAGCCATCTCCGGATTACCCATTGGATCGAACTTGATTATATACTGATGGCCGCGGGGGTCTTCGATCCAGAAGCCGGGCGTGGCGCCCTGCACTTTGGGACGATAGACCAGCCATGACCCGGTTGTATCCGGACCGGGTGTGACATGCACACCCTCTGCGATTTCCTCGGGGGGCATGATTTTGAAGCCGTGACGGTTGGTGAACCATGATGAGTTAGGGACCTCGTCAAAGCTGTTTATATTGGCAGCCTGTTTGCGCTTGCCGCCCAGTATGCGAAGATTGCGTTCAATATCAAGACCCTCTTCAATCTGGTCGAAGCTGGAGCGCTTGATGGACATCCAAATAAGATTGGGATCCTGATACGACGGCTCGGGGATATCCTTCTTATCATCATCGACCCAGTATGGCCCCTCGGGCTGAAGGTTCGGTTTATAGCCGCTGCAGCCTGCGAATACACAGATTAACAGAATCAGGAAAATGAATATGTTGAAGAATCTTCTCATATAATCAGTCCCTATAATTCTTCTGAGAGCTGTACATAGAACTGCACCCCCTCTTTGCTGAATGCAGTGTAACCGCTGAATCTGAGGCCTTTCTGATCCCATAAGCGTGCGCCTATGCCAGCTGAATAATGCCAGTTTTTTAGCGTGAAATCTTCTGTTATTTCATGGAATACCCGGCCCTCCTCGACAAACACGAAGCCGTCAACACTGCGCAGTACTGGAAAGCGGTATTCGACTGCCGCCAAAAGGAAGCTGTTGTCTATAAAGCGGTTGCTTTGATAACCATGAAGCGCCTCCTCCCCGCCCAGCGACGGTTTCAGATAAAATGGCAGTCCGGGTGAGCTATTGGTTTCGTCCAGCGTCTCAATTCTGAGGTTGAAGACCAGCACACGCTGTCTGAAAATATGTAAAAATTGATATAGATTTACCGAAGCCAGATAGTATTCCAGATCGTCCAAGCGGCCGCGTCCCTTATTGTAGGAAAATTCTACGGAATTATACCCTCCCGAGGTTGTCTGGCCGGGATGATCGCGCCAGTCGAGAGTGATATTCAGGCCGAAAGTCAGCAGGCGCGAATTTTCGAGATCATCATCGGAAAGATCGAATTTGTCCTGTATGGAATCCAGTGAACCGATCAAATCGGGATCCTGACCGTCATAAAGATTCATGGTCTGGTATGCAAAGTTGAATCCGGCCAGAAGATTTTTGGCGATTTCATGGTTCCAGCCCATCCCCATGAAGCCTCTCTCCGTATTAATCCCGACTTCATTGTCATCGACCGCACCATTACCGAGGCCGTAAAAGCTCTCCCGCGGTTTTTTCCGATAGCTGAACTCGAAGTGGATTTCATGGAATATGCGGTTTTCGGGGCGGGTATTATATTTCATACTGTAGGTCTGGTATTCATGCGTTGAATAGGAGGCCTTGAGCTTAAAATCTTCGTTATTTGAGAAAAAGTCGTCTGTGGAAAATGCGATTCCGGCTTTTGCGCCGGAATTTGAGCCGTATCCTCCTATCGGATAGAATCCCCACAAGCGATCAATATCCAGAAAAAAGATGCTTTGTATGAATTCGGAGTAGACAATCTCGTTGATTGTAAAATCGGCTGTGTTTTCCAGGAGCCAAAAGGGAGAATTCAGGATGAATGACGGCACCGCTAAAAGTGCTTCCCCGAAAGATGTTTTCTCCTCCGGTTTTTCACGGACTTTGGTGGAATCAATTTCATAAGAGAAGGCCGTCAGGGACAGCATTAATACGAGCACGAAAGCCGTTAAGAGCAGGCGTATAATCTTTTTGCGATTCAATTCGTAATTTTTCACAAAAGCCCCGATTCGGGTCACCAATAAGTTTATAATATTCTATGTAAGAGACGGCTTTATTGCAATAAATTTATTGTTAGCAAATTCAAAGAATTGAAATGAGGCTTTCGTATTCTCAGGTTGTGGTCAGGTATATCCGGTTTTGGCGGTTTCCCTTGATTCATAAAGCCGGATATATTAATAAAATGTTCATATTTGTCGATAATATAATGTGGGCTAAGTGCTTGAATCCGAGAAAGTACTTGCGATAAAACGATATTAGAGTTAAAATGAAGAAGCCAGATCAACAATTGTATTTACATCCTTGATGAATGGCTGTTTGCGAGAGTCGGCGGCTAATATTTTGCGGTCTGTGTCCGGTTTATAATTTTTGTACTGAATCGGAATGGATTATGATGAATATTGCCCGTCCGATGCATGATGAGGTTTTTAATAGGGACGATATAAATTCACTTTAGAAACGTTTTTCTCTGAAATACCGGAAGGTATTTTAATGCGGGAATCAGCACCAAAGCAGAATTATCTTTCTGTAAATAGGGGCCTAATTGATGGATGAACTTTTAAAGTCATTATTAAGACGCACAGCCGATCTTATGTTTTTCCTCGACTCCAATGGGGTAATTCTGAGTGCCTCGGATGCCTCCCGAGGTATCGCCGGTTATTCAATCACCCAGTTGAATGGCAGGAGTATTTTCGAGCTGACGCATCCCGAGGAAAGGGAAAAACTTGAAAATAAATTCTCCATGGTGATTGAATCCAATAAAGATATTTCTATTGATTTTAAACTCCAGAGAGTAGATAATTCCTACTTGCCCATTCATGCAGACATTGCACCAGTCCCGGAAACAGATGGCATAAAGGCAATTCTGATGGTGAATCGGATTTTTGATAGGCAGCGGATCGAGGAAGAATCACGCCTGACGAAGTCGTCGGTGGATCAATCGAATGTTGCCATATACTGGATAGATAAAAATGCCAGGTTCGAATATGTCAATAACAAGGCCTGCGAGATGCTTGGATATTCGCGGGAAGAGCTTCTGTCGATGCATGTTTTTGACATCGATCCCGATTTTCCCGCAGAAAGATGGCCTGAGCATTGGGAGGAGCTGAAGGAAAGTGGCTTCTTGATTATCGAATCCCATCATCGCAAAAAAGACGGCACGGTTTTTCCGGTGGAAATCTCTGCCAATTATCTCGTTTTTGATGGAAAGGAACTGAACTGCTCCTTTGCCCGGGATATAACTGAACGCCATAAGGAGCAACAGAGACTTCGCGTGATTCAGTTTTCGATTGATAATACTGCCGATGAGGTCTATTGGCTCGACGAAGACGGGAATATTAAATATGTCAATGATACGGCCTGCAAGGTCCTAAGCTATTCACGTGAAGAACTGCTGAAAAAGAAGGTGCATGATATCGATTTATACGTGGACTCAGAAAAGTGGAAGAGGTTCTGGGCAAAGATTAAAAACAGAAAATCTGTCATGCTTGAATCCGTTCATAGAAAGAAGAACGGCAAGGAATATCCGGTCGAAATAAGTTCTAATTATATTACCTTTGATGATGAGGAGCTTATCTGCGGCTTTGCACGCGATATCACAGACAGAAAAAACGCCGAGGAAGCGCTAAGAAAGAGTGAGGAGACTCTGAAATCGGCTCTGAAAGCCGCGCCGATTGGAATGGCTATTGCCAAAAACCGGATCATCGGCTGGTCAAATGACCGGATGTCCGATATGCTCGGTTATAGTTATGAAGAACTGCTGGGTATGAAGGCCAGAATGCTATATCCGGATGTAGAGACGTATGATAGAGTCGGCCGCGATCTTTACGATGATGCTGATAAGTACGGACTGGGTTCGCTTGAGGCAAAAATGGTGCGCAAAGATGGAAGAATTATTGATGTTTTCATGAGCGCATCCTATGTGGGATCTGGAGATATGCGCGGCGGGCTGGTTTTTGCGGTGGATGATATTACTTCACGAAAAGAAGCTGAAAAACAACTGGTAGAAAGCGAAGAGCGTTATCGAAGCCTGTTCGAAAATTCTCCCACGCCTCTTCTGGAATTGGATTTTTCGCTTTTAAAGCGCTATATCGAGGAATCCCGGTGGGAGAAAAGTGTTGATATTGAATCTGCTATTCTGGATTCGCCCGAAAATCTGCTTGAACTCTCCGGTTTGGCGAAGATAAAGAATGTCAACTACACTTTCCAATCCATGCTTGAGATTCCTCCGGGTACAACACCCGAGTTTTTGGAGATAATCAAGCTCCTCGATTCTGAATCAGTCAGGAAATACGCTGACACACTTATTCGATTGATAAAAGGCGCCAAAAGCCATGAAGACGACTTCGTTTTAGACGTCAACGGCGGCAAAAGAATTTATATCAGGAGCAACTTGCTGATTCCACCCGGTTATGAAGATAGCTGGTCAAAAGTACTGGTCTCGGCAGTTGACTTAACTCCTCGAATTCAGGCAGAAAAAGAACTTCTGGAGATCAGCCAGCATAATCGTGCATTGCTTGAGGGTATTCCGGATAAAATGTTTGTATTTTCAAAAGACGGGACTTTTCTCGATTGCAATGTGCATGATCCCGATGAGCTGTTGATGCAACCTGATGAATTTATCGGGAAAAATATAATGGAGACGGGCTTTCCCCGGGATATAGCTGAATTATCCGTGAAAAAGACCAAACTTGCATTAGAGACAGGTCAACCTCAGGTCTTTGAATTTATGCTTGGCGATAAAAGGGATCCAAAATATTTCGAGTCCAGGGTCGTCAAATTGAGCGATAATGAAGCGCTCATTATAGAACGAGATATAACTGATCAAAAAAGAGCCGAAGAGGCTCTAATTAAAAGCGAAGAGCTCCTGGAACAGGCGATTGAGGGCACCGGAGGGGGAATCTGGAATCTGGAGTTTGAAGACAGGGAAGATGATTACTATATTCCCGATAAAATCTATTTTTCACATAAGATCAAGAATTTTATGGGATTTGATGATGATGAATTTCCCAATTCTCTGCGCGCATATAACGAACGTGTACATCCGGAAGATAGAATTAAGCTTAAAAAGGCTTCACGCGATCACTTTGAGGGAAAAACAGAAATTAATAAAACTTATTACAGGATTAAGCACAAAAACGGTCAATGGCGCTGGATTCACAGCCGGGGCAGGATTCATCGCGATAAGGCCGGAAATCCAATCCGGTGGATAGGGATCGAATGGGATGTTACCGATTCCAGAGAGTATCAGGAAAAGATAAAAGAAAACGAAGCCCGTTTTCGCGCGCTTTTCGAGGATTCTCCCATTATGCTGGCTGAGGAGAATTACAGAGAGGTCATGATATATGTACGTGAATTGCAGAAATCCGGGATAAAGGATATCGGAAAGTATCTGCTTGAGAATGATGCTGAGCTGGTCAAATGTGAGTCGATGATAAAGCTTGTTAATGTCAATAAAGCGTTTTTGAGAGTATATAATGCAAAAAACATGGCTGAGTTGAAAAAACATTTCACCAGAATTCCCACCCGCAATTTCGCAGAGGCGTTGGCCAATACGATTTCCAAACTTGCAGAGGGTGTGAAAAGTACTGAAACCGAGCTGGCCAGCAGAACCGTGCAAGGTGATGAGATTTATACATATATTAAGGTCTCCGTTGCTCCCGGCTATGAAGAGAGCTTCTCCAAAGTTTTCGTATCCCTTTTGGACATTACCGACAGAAAAAAATCGGAGCAAAAGTTGCGGGCCAGCCAGGAGATGTTCAGAGCCCTGACCGAAAATTCTCCCGATATAATAATACGTTTTGGAAAGGACCTGAGACCTCTTTATGTCAATCCGGCGATTGAAAAGTACACGGGTTTTAAGCCGGAGGAGATTGTAGGCACGACGAGTACCGAATTGGGATTCAGTAAAGAATTTTCCAGCAGACTGGAGAGAAGGCTGGTTCAGGTTTTTGAAACCGGGGAAGCTTACGCCGGTGAGTACGAAATTGAAACAGCCAAAGGCAAATTCATCTTCGATTGGCGTGTGATTCCCGAATTTTCCTCTGAAGGCAAAGTCAAGACCGTAATATCCACAAATCGCGATATAACCGAGATGAAACGTCTGCAGGAATTCACCCAGAGAGCTATGCGTCTGGAGACCGCTGGCAGAATTGCCGGGCAGGTAGCGCATGATTTCAATAACCTGCTGGGGCCGCTGATGGCCTACCCCGATCTCATTAAGGATGAGTTTGCCCCGGATCATCCCATGCTCTCGCTTCTGGACGATATGAAAAAAGCCACCGAGCAGATTGCCGATATCAACCAGCAGCTTCTGACTCTGGGAAGGCGCGGTCATTATAAACAAGAGGTGCTTGATATAAATGACATCGTCAATCAGGCGGTGAACCGCATCTTCCCGATGCCGCAGACATTGATTATCGATCTGGAATTGAGCCCGAATGTGATGAATATCAAGGGCGGGCCGGCGCAGATTCTGAGGGCTGTATCGAATTTGATAGCCAATGCCCGCGATGCTATGCAGGATGTCGGTCATCTGCTGATCGCTACAGAAAATGCCTATATCGATGAGATAGCGGGCAGATTCGGACGAGTACCCAGGGGCGAATATGTTAAGCTGACAATAGCCGATACGGGAACCGGAATCGATCCGGAGGCATTGCCCAAAATTTTTGATCCCTTCTTCACCACAAAATCCTCCAGCAGGAAAAAAGGCTCGGGTCTGGGACTGAGCGTGGTCCACGCCGTTATGGAAGATCATGGCGGATACATCGATTTCGACAGCGTCCCCGGCGAGGGCACCTCGATTTTTCTCTATTTCCCGATAACGCGCGAGAGCAAAACCGCGGGAATTTCGGATCAGATTTCAGGCGGCAGTGAGAAGATATTGATTGTTGACGATGATCGTGTTCAGCGCGAGGTCTGCCAGAAACTGCTGGAAAAGCTTGGATACCAAACGAAGCTGGCAGAAAGCGGTGTCGTTGCTCTGGAAATGCTGAGGAAAGAGCAATTCGATCTCCTTCTGCTGGATATGGTGATGCCGGGCGGGCTGGACGGATCGGAGACATACGAAAAAGCTCTCGAGATAAATCCCGGGCAGAAAGCGATTATAATTTCGGGTTTTGCCGAAAGCGACAGAGTAAATAAGGCGCTTGATATGGGTGCCGGCGATTTTATCAGAAAACCTCTGACTTTGAAGTCGATTGCCAGCGCTGTGCGTGCGGAACTCGATAAAAAGAAAGTCAGAAGGTAGGCGCTGTTATACGATACCTCAACCTCACCGATTAATTTATACCGATTTTTTCTTGTCATCAGGACACTCTCATTATTACCTTGCATTTGTTATTTGCTGATATCCGGAAAAACATGCGCTCGCTTTGCAAAGCTAAAGGACAGACGGCATGAGTGAAATACCCATCCTGCAGGACATAGTCGTAATCTTTGGATTTTCCATAATAGTATTATTTGTATGCCATCGTCTGGGTATACCTTCAATAGTCGGATTCCTGGTCACCGGAATTATAATCGGCCCCTCTTCTCTGGGATTCGTCCGATCCGTGCATGATGTCGAAGTGCTGGCTGAAATAGGCGTTATACTGCTTCTGTTTTCAATCGGGATCGAGTTTTCATTCCGCAGTCTTCTGCGCTCCAAACGGCTGGTGCTTCTGGGAGGCACTCTTCAGGTTCTCCTTACGATCGGAATCTCTTTCGTGGTTGCGCTTCAGTTCGGACAGGAGCATGCCAAGGCCTTTTTTATCGGCTGCCTGATGGCTCTCAGCAGTACCGCAATTGTTCTGCGCATTCTTCAGGAACGGGTTGAGATCGCCAGCCCTCACGGAAGGGTGGTGCTGTCGATTTTGATCTTCCAGGATATAATCATAGTACCGATGATGATTTTCACTCCGCTTCTGGCAGGCGCCACCGGCGCGGCCGAATCATCACCGGTTATGCTGGTTGCGAAAACACTGGGTGTGATAGTGCTGGTCGTACTGGCGGCACGATATCTTGTGCCCGGGATACTCTATCAAATTACCCGCACACAGAGCCGTGAACTGTTCCTTCTAAGCATCGCGGTAATTGGAATTGCCGTGGCCTGGATGACGTCGCAGGCAGGGCTTTCGCTTGGATTGGGGGCATTTCTGGCGGGCCTGGTGATTTCCGAATCGGAATACAGTCATCGGGCGCTGGAGGGCATTCTTCCCTTCAAAGAGGTCTTCACCAGTTTCTTCTTTGTCTCGGTAGGCATGCTTTTGGATATATCATTTTTCCTGGAAAATCCGCTTTTAATAGCGGGCGGAGCTCTTCTTGTCCTGATAGTCAAAAGCGGCCTGGCTTCGGGAGCGGCGCTTCTTTTGGGTATGTCCAGCCGTGTTGCGATTATAGCCGGGCTGTCTCTGGGGCAGGTGGGAGAATTTTCGTTCATACTCTCCAAAGTCGGGCTTGAATTCGACATGATTGACGGTGATTTGTACCAGAAGTTTATTGCGATTTCGATTCTTACTATGGGCGCGACGCCCTTTATAATATCAGCCGCGCCGGGTCTGGCGGATCGGATGTCTAACTGGCCGTTTTTGCGCAGATATAAGAGCGGATCTTACATCACGATGGAGAAAGGTGCAGAAGTCGGTAAAAAGGATCTGGATGATCATTTGATTATAATCGGATTCGGTATCAACGGGCGCAATGTCGCCCGTGCAGCCCGGGCTTCGAATATAGATTACAGAGTTATCGAGATGAATCCTGATACGGTTAATCAGGAGCGCAAGAAGGGCGAGCCGATCTTTTACGGTGATGCCGCGGGTGAGGCCGCCTTGCATCAGGCAGCAATTCAAAAAGCGAGGATTCTGGTCGTGACCATTGCCGATCCAACCGCCACACGGCGCATAACGGCGCTGGCACGTCGTATGAATCCCAGAATCCATATAATTGTCAGAACGCGCTTCGTGCAGGAGATGAAACCGCTTTACGATCTGGGTGCGGATAATGTTATACCGGAGGAATTCGAAACCTCGGTCGAGATCTTTACGCGGGTGCTGATGAAGTACCTTGTACCGCGCGAGGAGATAGATGGATTTATAGATGAGGTCAGGTCCGGCAGTTATCAGATGTTTCGGGGGCTTTCCCGCAGGACCTCCAGCGTGTCAGACCTCAAGCTGAATTTTTCCGATATCGATGTCTGCTCATTAAGGGTAGATAAAAATGCGGAATTGTCCGGCAAAACTCTGGCCGATACGAACCTCAGAAGTAAATATGGAATTACTGTTCTGGCAATTCAAAGAGGGGACAATGTAATCGCCAGCCCCGACGGACCGTCTACGATTGAGGGGGATGATATCCTTTATGTTCTGGGGGATTCCGAAAATATAGAAACGTTTCAGAAATTGATAAAGGCTGACAGCGATTAGGGGGGGGGGCAGATGTTTAATCGATATGTCGTCCTTGCAGCCACATTCACAGGACTAATCTTGTTTTCTATGGCCCGGGGCGGCGATTTCGGGAAACAGCAGGAGAGATTTCCGAGGGTACGAAGCGCGCGCGAAAGAGTGGACTCTGTATTGGCCGTTCTATTTGATTCTCTCAATATAAAATATCCTCCCCATGAAATCTACCTGCGCGCATTCAAGTATGAGCGCCGTCTGGAGGTCTGGTGCCGGGGAAATGATACTGCCAAACTCATTATGGTTAAATCTTACCCCTTTACCGCATTTTCCGGAAATCTGGGTCCCAAACGTTACCAGGGGGATTTGCAAATTCCGGAGGGTATATATCATATCGACAGGTTTAATCCGGCGAGTAAATATCATCTTTCGCTGGGAATCAATTATCCCAACAAATCCGATCGAATCAGAAAGACCAGGCCCGACCCCGGCGGAGATATATTCATTCACGGCAACAGGGTCACGATTGGATGTATTCCTATAGGGGATAGTGCTATTGAAGAGCTGTATATTCTTACTGTGGATGCCCGCGATAATGGCCAGGAAAAAATCCCGGTGCATATTTATCCTTATGATTTTAATGATAAAGAAACCGATGAGAGACTCAATAATATATACAAGGCCGACACAGCGCTTATCAATTTCTGGAATGAATTAAGGCCTTTTTGCAGCTACTTTAATACATATAAAGCTCTTCCGAAAATCAGGATTGATCAGGCCGGAAAATATAATCTCGCCCAGGAACAATAGAACTTGTCCTACAGTTTTCTCTGCAGGTCTTGTTGAGCCTGATTTGTCTGAAATGAAGAGAATTGATTTATATTTGCATAAAAACAAAAATAAAAAGGGGCATATACTGTCTTATATTTTTTCTAATCCATTATACTTTAATGCATTCTGCTTTGGATAAAATTTCTAACATTTCTATGTTTGACATATTGTTCTGACAGGATTAGATTATTCCCGGCTGTAAGAAGGGCATCATAATCTGGGGCTTATTATATAAATCTACAGGGAGGAGAAGGTATGGACGCCGATATCAATAACAAAGTAGTGCTGGTTACGGGTGCCTCGCGCGGCATAGGAAGAGCGATTGCAAAACAGTTTGCGGAAAAAGGCGCTCATGTCATAGTCCATTACAATAAGAATAAAGCTGGGGCTGAAAAGACACTCGCAGAACTCCCGGGCGATTCCCATTATCTGGCCCAGGCCGATTTGGCCGACTCTGATTCGGTGCAGAAGATGGTTAACAAGGCCATTCATAATATGGGACGGGTGGATGTTCTGGTCAATAATGCCGGCGTTTTCGTGGAGCATTCCCTGACCAAAACCGATTTTGCCGACTGGGAAAGAATCTGGAAAGAGACAATTTATACTAATTTAATAGGCCCCGCCAACCTGACCTTCTTTATCGCCAAGCATATGATTAACAACAGCGGCGGTCGAATTATCAATATCTCGTCGCGCGGAGCATTCCGGGGCGAGCCTGATGCTGCCGCCTACGGGGCAAGCAAGGCCGGACTGAACTCAATGAGCCAGTCGATGGCACAGGCATTGGCGCCTTATAAAATATTCGTCTATACCGTTGCTCCCGGATTTGTGGAAACCGATATGGTTCAGGATCTTCTGGATGGTCCGCAGGGGGATGAAATCCGCAGTCAGAGCCCTCTCAAACGAGCCGCCCGTCCGGAGGAAATAGCCGGACTGGTGGAATATCTTGCCTCAGACGCAGCCGAGTATTTGACCGGAAGTATAGTTGATATCAACGGCGCCTCGTATTTGCGGAATTAAGATATTCGATATATTACGCTGATATTAGCAGTAAAATGGGGCTATATTGAAAGGCGTTCAGTAATCATCAAACCAAAGTACATTTCAATTGATATTTCCGGAACTTCTTAAATACCATAGCGTTATAGTTTTAAATCCGGAATACTCAGGGATCAGTTTAAAATAAAAATTATCTTGACTTATTCATTCAATAGTAGATATTTAGCATGCAAAATATTTGTATAGAAAAGATGGTTGATACGGATATAAAATACTCGGATCAGGTGATTGTGGCGCTTAGGCGTATAATGCGGGCGATAGACCTTCATTCAAGGCGTTTGGTACAGGATTACAGTCTGACAGGCCCACAACTCCTTCTATTGCAGTCTATTATGCGTAAAGAGGGAATGTCGTTAGGCGAACTGGCCAAGACTGCCAGCCTCAGCAATGCCACCGTAACCGGAATAATCGACCGTCTTGAACGCAGGGGATTGGTAGAAAGGCGCCGGGGTTCGAAGGACCGCCGTCAGGTTTTCGTTCGGGGTACTGAATCCGCCCGGAAGATTCTTGAAAATGCCCCGCCTCTCCTGCAGGAAAAATTTTTGGCGGAATTCAGCAATCTGGATGAAGGCGAAAAAAATCTAATTCTGGATTCGCTGAACAGGATTGCCCTTATGATGGGGGCGGATAAACTCGATGCCTCGCCTTTTTTATCGAGTCATCCATTGGAGGCATCGGAAATCACAATAGTCGATAAGCAAAACGATCCGGATCAGGAAATCGGATCGAAAAAAGAAGGGACTTAAGAATGGCAACTGAAAGTAAGCTGGACAAAGACAAGGTGACAAAAGAAAATCTAAAAATACATGAGGTTCACACGCTGGAGGAAATGCCGGACTGGATTACAGTTGATGAACTCGCGCTCTTTTTGCATGAGAGCTTAAAGCCCTATGAGGATACAGTTGAGGATATTAAGAGAGCGATTGATTATACATTTTCCGATGCCGAGGGCAAAGGCGGATTTATTTTGATAGGCGAAATCGAGAAACAGCCGGTGGGCGCTCTGGTTATGCTCCATACCGATATGGGCGGTTATATACCACCCAACATTCTGCTTTTCATTGCGGTCGATCCAATTGCACGCGGCAAGGGAATCGGCGGCGAGATAGTAAAATACAGCTTTGATAAAGCCGAGGGCGATGTCAAGCTGCATGTGGAATACGACAATCCCGCCAAGAGGCTTTATGAGAGGCTGGGTATGACCACAAAATATGCCGAGATGAGGTATGAAAAATGAACAGGGTGACTATAAATCTTGATATCCTCAAACATAATCTGTCCACGATAAACCGCTGGATGAAAAAGCACGGAGCAAGCTGGACAGTTGTCACCAAGGTCCTCTGCGGACATATAGAAACCGTTAAGGCCCTGAAGATGATGGGCGTAAATTCGATCGGCGATTCCCGTCTGGAAAACTTTTACACAATCAGGAAGGGCATCGGGGATTTTGAAACCTGGTACCTGAGAGTACCTGATCTCTCATCGATTGGCGATGTGATTACTCTTTCCGATGTCAGCTTGAACAGCGAAATTGATGTAATCAAACAGCTCAATAAGGAGGCCGCAGTTCAGGATAAGATTCATCGGGTTATAATCATGATTGAACTTGGCGACCTGCGTGAGGGTATACTTCCGGGATCGCTGATTAAGTTTTATAAGGAGGTCTTCCATCTTTCCAATATTGAGGTGCTGGGAATCGGCGCTAATCTGGGATGTCTGGCCGGGGCGGTGCCCTCGATTGACCAGTTCATGCAGTTGATACTCTACCGTGAACTGCTGGAGCTGAAATTTCAGCATAAACTAACTATGATATCGGGAGGTTCAACCGCGGTACTGCCGTTGATGGTCGAGGGTATTTTGCCGAAGGCAATCAATCATTTCAGGATCGGCGAGGCGATCTTTTTGGGCACAGATTTGATTAACGGCGGTACTTTGCCTGAACTGCGTAACGATGTTGTTCTGCTGGAGGCGGAGATTGCCGAAATCAAGGAAAAGAATCTGGCAACCGCTGCCGAAACGGGCACCTCCACACCGACGCCCTTTACCCCTGAGGATGATGAGGAATTTTCACCGGGGCAGCGCGGATACCGTGCCCTTGTCAGCGTGGGTCAGCTCGATACGGATGTTTCCGGTCTGACACCGATCGATCCCGATCATAGAATTGCCGGGGCCTCGAGCGATATCGTGGTAGTGAACCTTGGTGATAATCCTGATGATTTGAAGGTTGGAGATACTATCAAATTCAAATGCAATTATTCTGCGCTTCTCAGGCTTATGAGCGGGCGATATCTGGAAAAAGTCGTAATACCCCCACTGGATGAGTTCGAAAAAAAGTTGAGCACTGAGACCAAATCGGAAATTGAACCGGTTCTTGACGAGATAGAATAAGAAGGGAGTCTTTATCTTCTGCTTTTTAATTGTTGGAGAGAAAGACAATCTCCGAATTTCCTCACACCATTCCGCACAAGCCCGGGCGGTTAAATTCCAGGGAGGATCAGCCGATGAGTGAACGTCTTATCTTATGGGGCATCGTAATCGCCTACATGATATTCATCTTCACCAAGGGAGTATTGAAGGTCCGAAAAATCGGCACCTCGGATGATTTTCTTGTGGCCGGTCGAAATGTCGGCTGGTTTATGCTCTTTGCTACTATGGGCGCGACTGTGATCGGAGGCGGCTATTCTATCGGCAATATCGGTAATACCTATGAGTTCGGCATACTCTGGCTCCTGGTATCGACCGGCGGATATTTTCATTTCATTTTTTCCGGCCTGGTGGTGGCTCCGCAATTCAGGGAGGCCGAGCTTTATACCGTAGCCGGTTATTTCGGGCATCGTTACGGCGAACGCCCGCGCTTTCTGGTGCTGATTTTATCACTGCTTTTTTCAGTGTTTATTGTGGCGGCCCAGATGGCGGCGTTCGGGACTGTACTCTCTGCAATTTTACCCCAGTTTGCCGATACGCAAAGCGTTTTGCGCTGGGCGATTATAATTGGCGGAGCGATGGTTGTGATCTACAGTACTGCAGGAGGGCTTCTGGCCGTTATTCATACCGATATGTTCCAGTTCATAGTCCTCCTGGGCGGCTTTGCAATCACTCTGATCTTCTGCATACCGTCAATCTCGAATTCATACAATTCCGATACAGGTAAATTCGTGCCGAATCGGTTCGGCACTGCGGATTTTGTCGAGCCTGCGGATTTGTCCGAGATAATACTTAATTCTCCCGATTCTGTTTCAAGTTATATGCGTGCTGAGATTCAGGAGACCGAGGAGCTGTCATTAGACAGCCTAAGAGAATTGAGAAATGACACTACCAGACTTCGCAAAGAGCTTGCAGATGTGTTTAATTACTTTTTGATCGAAAAAGACTTTTATAATAAAGCCAGGTTTGCGCATATTAATCTCAGCCCGCAGACATTAGAATTGATGGGGGCTGAACTTGAAGAACGTGATTTACGCAAATTCAATCTCTCGTTGATTCAGGATGCTTACCCGTCGGAAATTGACCGCAACAGGGAAATCTCGCCCAATTTCTTTAAAATCGAGGGCGGTATGGGCTGGATGTTTTTGATTACGACATTTCTGGCCTTTTTCCTGGGAGAGACATTTGCCCCGGGATATGCCACACGGTATTGCATCGGAAAGGATGTGAAAAATACCCGGATTGGAATTGCCGGAGTGGGATTTTTCCTGGCGATAACATTTCCGGTCGTTCTCTTCTTCATAGCATTATATGCGCGGGTTCATTATCCCGATATCGATCCACAGCAGGCGCTGCCCATGGTGGTCCAGACCCTGAATAATCCGGTCATTGCCGGACTTATGATTGGCGCGCTTTTGATGGCGGTGATGTCGTCGGCGGACTCGGCACTCAATTCCTCTACTGCCATTTTTGTGAAGGACCTGTTCGAGCATCAACTGGGATGGACAGATAAGGGGGATGGCAAGATTCTCCGCCTGGCGCGTATCTGCACCGCTCTTTTGGGTGTTTCCGCCATAGTGATTGCCGCAGCCTGGTCCGATATTATCGGGCTTCTGCTGTTTACATACCATGTCTGGGCGCCGGCCATTATCCTGCCGGTTTCAGTGGGGGCGATTTACAAGAAACGCTCCAACACCATGACTCGCAATATATTCATAACGATGCTGGCCGCTACTGTGATCACCCTGCTTTATAGATTCATGATGTTCCTGCATGACAGGTTTGATTTCGCCGTCTTCAACGAAGCCACCTACGAATTTATGAATCAGTTTGATCCGGCTGTGTTTGGTGTGGGAGTGTCGATTATTTCGTTCACGCTCTTGACAGTCTTTTCGGGATTGTTTAAGGCAAAAGAAAAATTGGAATAGAAAAAACATTTAAACCCACCTGATAGGTGGTATACATTTATCCATGCAGGGAGCCTGGTCTTCGGCGTACCTCCCGGTGCGAGCAGAGGACGCGTCGCACGAGGACATACTCCGCGCACAAACAAAAAAACACGACGCATGGGGACATACTCCGTCTGAGCCTGACAGGGCCGCACGAATAAAGTTATGGGTGGCACGCCCAAACTCGCTTTGGGCGTGTTGTTGATACATGCACCTGCCCAAACAAGCTTGAGCAGGCCACCGCAACGCGGCGCATGGGGACATACGCCGCGCACTATGTAATATATTGTCTTCTACAAAAAGCTGCGGTGGTTTTCGGTCTGGTCGAAGGTTTCGCCGAAGAGTACCTTCGTGATCGCCTCACTCTGCAGAAACTCATGCGGGAATCCCAGATCGACTTTACTGACCTCATCCAGCTCTTTTAACTCGTCCTCGTTCAACTCAAAATCGAGGCACTTCAAATTATCCTTTATCTGCTTCTCCGTGCGGGCGCCCAGAATCGGAATGATCACGCCCTTCTGCTGACGGGTCCAGTTGATCGCCACCTGGGCCGAACTGACATTGCGCTTCCTGGCGATCTCATCAACTTTGGCCGCAATCTCCATATCACGGTCGGGAACATCATCGCGGGTCTCTATACGCTTGGAATCCTCAGCCTCGATCTTTCCGCCCGACTTCTTGTACTTACCGGTCAAAACACCACCGCCCATCACGCCCCAGGGCGTGACCGCCAGATCCAGCGCCCGTGCCATCGGCAGAAGTTCGCGTTCCACAGTACGCTCCAGAAGGCTGTATTTTATCTGCAGGCCCACAAAGGGAGTCCATCCACGAAGCTCGGCCAGCATATTGGCGCGAGAAACGATCCATGCCGGAGTATCGGAGATACCGACATAAAAGACTTTGCCCATACGCACCAGGTCGTCAAGCGCACGCATGACCTCCTCCTGCGGGGTCATATAATCCCAGGCATGCAGCCACAAAAGATCGATATATTCGGTGTTCATACGTTTCAGGCTGGCCTCCACCGACTGGATCAGGTTCTTGCGATGGTTGCCGCAGAAATTGGGATCGTCCTCTTTCATCGAAAGGGTATACTTGGTGGCCAGCACGAAATGCTCGCGTTCCTGATAGATAAATTCACCGCAGAATTTCTCGCTGGTGCCGAAGGTATACTTATTGGCGGTGTCGATAAAGTTGCCGCCGGCATTGGCGTAAACATCGAATATCTTACTGCTCTCTTCTTTGGATGCTCCCCAGCCCCATTCCTCGCCGAATGTCATAGCTCCCAGGCTCAGTTCGGATACACGCAGTCCGCTATTTCCAAGTAATTTGTACTTCATACCTAGCTCCTTTTAGTTATGTTTATTTTTATATAAGCCCAAGGACACGAAGCATGTTCCAAAAGGCACGACAAAAAACCCGCCTCGGTGTGAAGCGGGTCTCGTGAACTTGAGGGGAAGACTATCTATTTCTTTTTGAATTGCGGGGTGTCGTTTAGAACTGCGGCCAGCTTGGAATCTTCGTCAGAAATATGATTTAAAAGCCAGTCCCGTATCAATATCAAAATATCCCGGGCATTTATCTTCTCACCCTTCTTGATCCTGATAACCGACTGCATAATCTCCTCGGTGAAATGGTCGTGAAGTGATTTATGATAATGGTATTGCTCATAATTCGCTTCAACCATCATCTTTTCCTCGGTCTGAAAATGATATTTAAGACATTCCACGATTGGAATCAGGACCGAGCCAACAGTCTTATCGTCATAAACGTTCTGCTCGATGGAATCGTAAAGATTGTTGACCATCCCGGCGATTCCCTGATGCTGCTCGTCAAGAGCGGGAACGCCGATATTATATTTATCCTGCCATCCAAAAAATGGCATACAGCCTCCATATAAAACGCGCTAAAGAACAAATCCGGGTGCCGAATCGGGTTGTTATATTTCTAATATCGTCACAGTGCAAGGTCTTATTGAGAAAAAACTGAACTAAAATGCCATGTAAAATATACGGCACATACGTGCAGTATCGGATTGCCCCTCGATTTTTCTTGCGTACTAAGCAAACAGCCCAATCATGTCGACTATTATTAAAATGGGGATTTTAAACAAGGGACGGGATATGCCGCAGAATTCCGAAAATAAAGACGAAACATCCAACCAGTATATTAGATGGGATGACATCCGTTTCGGCATCGAAAATGAGAAGATCGACGGTCAGCATAAAAGGCTGATAGATATCTGCAACAATCTGTATGATTCTCACCAAAGAGGCGATACAATTGAAGGGATACGCAATACTCTTCTGGCGATCGTGGAATATGCGCGGACACATTTTAAGGATGAGGAAGGGCTGATGTCGGAAATCGGCTTTCCCGGGCTGAATCGCCAGAAAAAGTCACACAGGGAATTTGTAGACAGGATCACCGGTTTTCTTCAGGAGCTCAGAAGGGGACATCAAATCAGCGCCCTCCGGCTGCTGGCCTTTCTCAAAAACTGGATCGAGGAACATATAGAAAATGAAGACAAGCTGATCGGCTGCTTTCTGAAAACAAAGAAGGCGGAAGTATAAAAAGGCTGCCCGTTTTTTTGGCCAGGCATTATCATACGTTTCAATTAGCAATCCAGGATACCATCTCCATTCGGATCGCAAGGCAAAAAGCCGCCTACGAATACATAGTTTATAATTATAATTGCATCGCTAATATTTACACTGCCATCGCAATTTGCATCTGCGGGGTCAATGGGATCGGGTTTCAATCCCTTTAGGAATATATAATTTGTCAAAAATACGGCATCTGTCACATTTATCAAGCCATCAGCGTTCACGTCGCCACATGTCAAGACCAATGGATCAAATCGAAAGAGTCTTCCTTCACCGGGATATATCTTGACATAAAAGTAGGGAGGAAGTTCTGTTTCATACCAATTGAAAATAAATTCCTCTTCAGAATATACATCAACCAGCAATTTCGGAGCAACAAACTGTACTTCATCCAGATATACCTTTACATAAGTTGATTCAGATTGCAAAAGACGCCTGTTGACGAGCATGAAATAGTACTCACTTCCATCTTGAAATACAGAAGCCTCAATCCAATCCGGATCATAAGTTCCGCTAACACTATCGATGAATCCCACGCTTCCGCTGTCAATTAAGCCAACATCGATCAATTCGCATTCCCGCAAGATTGATCCCATTGGCTTGGCGCGGTCGAGGATGTTTTTGAGCGTATACCATTTGCTGTTTCTTGTATACACTTGATTCACCGGGTCCCAGTCATATAATCCGACTGTTGGTTGGTTACCATCATAGTGAATACACTCTTCCGGAATGTCGCATGGACATGTATCTCGAATGCTTTCCTCAGATATTTCAGGATTATAAGATTCCGGTTCATAATTCTGTTGAACTGTATCAGTTGAGAATCCATAAGATCCATAAGTCCAAAAGCTAATACCTCTGGCGCCGTGCGCGAGAGAAAGATAAATGCTGACCTTGAACACTTCTTCATTGGGATCCTCCAAATCCCAAAAGCAGAAGTCACCATCTTTAGGACATCTATTAAACCTGGCAGATCCTAGTACTGACCAGAATTCCCTGTTTTGACGGTTTGATTTATTGTACATTGAATCAAGAGCACTGGTAAATCGACTGATTGGGTATTGAACGTTCCAACAAGGATCGCCGCATTGATATCGCCAACAGGTCATACATGTATCGGTTGCCAAGGGCATTCCACAACGATACCAGTAATAATCCGCCAGGACTGCGGGAGGCTGAACTATTTTTGCATAAACCTCAGTTAATGTATAACTGTACCAATTATATGCAGGCATATTTGATAACGCATGCACATCTGGTGATGAGTTGTTTCTTAGAAGCACATCTGAAAATTGAATAGCTGGAATTGACCCGCCTCTGGGCTCATCGGCAAGATAATATGAGTGAACCACTGATTGATAAGGCGCCAAGTTTGCAAAATAATTGCTCAGGCTATCATCAATTGTATCTCCTGGTATATCTTCAAAGAAGGTCTTACCTTTTGGATTGTACACACGTATTTTATCAATCTCTAAATCTACCTCATCAAACCAATAGAGTCCTGTACTCAAATAAATGTATGTATATTGAGTGTCTTCCTCAATCCACTCCTTTTGCAGAAATCTTAAGGGGAATACTTCAAATGAATTGGCATGGCTAAAATCACTCACATATATAGTATCAATAGCCAAAATATTGTATCCGGTTTTTCTGTTTTTCACATCTATTACACATACTTTTGCGGAAGGATTAGCCAGAGAAGGTATTTTCAAATAAAAATCGGCATTGCAGGAATCGAGGTCGTCATCTTTAGTCAAGAATGCATATATACTTAAACTATCCCTGGAATCCCCCCAACCAAGCTTATCAAATAGATAGCCCTCGCTATTCAAGTCAACATCACAAAAATAACCATTGGCGCTTTCTTCCCCAACCTGACCATTAACATCGAAAAAGTAACCATTTAACGTCTGATCACTCTCAATTTCTAAATCCATAAATAGACCATCTTTGGCAAAGTAATGAAGATATTTGACTGATCTATCACTAATTCTCAATAGATTTTTTGTCAGTGTCCCAGATGAGTTATTACTATTAATCGCATTCTCTGCAATCAGCTTCAATCCATATTCATTAGCCTTTTGAGCCGTCAAGGGCGTAACCCAGCCTCCAATATGAGTAGCACCAAATTCAACGAGATGAGAATAGGATGTGTCGATGCTCATACGTGATGTATCTGTTGAATAGGGTTCATGATATACCATAACGGGAAACTCTTCTGCGGCTAATGATAGACATAGTATATTCAATATGAGAATACGAGATAATGATACTTTTTTCATAAGATCCCCCCTGTTGAAGGCTTATTTTAAATAGATCATTTTTTTTGATATGGTGTGCCCACCTGATTTCAGCATATAAAAATAAATACCCGATGGCAATGCCTTTCCATTTTCGTCATTACCTTCCCAACTAGTGATATGATATCCTCCCTTCTTTTTACCGTTGCATATTGTTTTTATCTTTTGCCCCAAAATATTATAAATGCTAATTTCAATTTCTCTGTCGGATATGCCATGCAGATAGTATTCGATTATTGTTCTGTTGTTAAACGGGTTAGGATAATTCTGCTTTAAGATGTCGTAATTTTGAGGAAGGGGAACATCCGGTTCATCTTCTGCAGGTGTAGGAAGCTGGCTGTCTCCGGCAAATACATACAAATAGCCCTTGTTATAGTAGGGATTAACTGAGCCATCGGCACCAACAGCCAGATCATCAACACCATCACCATTAAAATCGCCTGCCGGGCCAACAGACTTGCCGAAAGCATAACATGCAGGAGAAATAGAACTAAAAGGCATTATTATATCCGGTATAGTATCCATATCGTAGGCACCAAAATAAACGAAAACCTCTCCTGAACCATAAGCGTAACTCGTCCAGCCTACGGCAATATCGTCCCATCCATCATGATTGATATCTCCGCATATACTTATGGTCTCCCCTAATTCCTGCAGGATCTTCGGGATGGTGTCGAAGGGATTTCCACCGTAAAAAATACAAACTGGGAATCCTCCTGAAAGTACAGAAAAATCATCATATCCATCTTGATTAATATCGCCAAGGCCGACAACGTCTCCACCAAAGTGACCTACTCCAGGTGCATCATCGAATGGCGACCATATCCTTAAATCAAATTGACCGTCAAGCTCATCTCCGCCGTGGTAGATAGCAATGAAACTCGGCCTCGAATTTGAAGCAGGTGTAGTTCCATAATCTGCATAGCCATCCCCATTTATATCTCCAATACAATCACCATATAGAAAAAAAGATTGATCCTGATCATATTCAATGAGTATAGAGTCATCAGGCACGGTATCCATGGATTCATAGATCTCATAAATATAAAAGGCACCATCAAGAGGGTATTGGAGGCTTGGGGCAGAAATAATCAATTCATTATAACCATCATTATCTGTATCATCACTTCTGATATCATCGCCAAAACCCATTCCAGTTTCATAGGCAAAAGAGATGTCCGGCTCTGTCTTGGAATAGAAATTATCTCCGCCAAAATAGAGGTCAACATATGCAGCCTCGGCATAAACGCTGCGATACATCGCCAGCTCTTTATAACCGTCGCCATTTAAATCATCGAGCCAACTGAGATTGCCTGAATAATTTTCATATATCCTCTCGGGCAATGTGTCAGGATTTAATCCACCCTCAAACACCCTGATGACATTATCTCCCCAGGCACCCACGAATATCTCAGGGAAACCATCATCATCCAGGTCTCCGGGAGATTGAACCGAATATCCCATATCTGATGTATAAGTGTCGCCCCTTGCGTAAAAGATCAATTCCAGGTTCTGGGCAAAAAGCCCTGTCTGTTGGGTAATCAGAAAACTGACCGTGATCACCAATAATGCCCTGAGGCTAAAAAATAGAAATCTCAATGTTCAGCATCCATCTATGTGGTTCAATGGAAAGATACGTACTTGGATTTTAATGTCAATGTAAATATGTGCGCGGCTCACGGGACGTAAGCCGCGCACAATTTTTTTATCCTGCGCGGTGGGTCATCTCGTCGGCGATGATCTGGTCGCCCAGGCCCTCGACCACTGTCAGGTGATCGAACCAGTAGGCCTCGTCATCGCGATAGCATACGATAAACTTCTGCTCGTCATCCTCAAGCTTGGCTCGATGATAGCGCATATAGATAAAGTTGTCGTCAACACCAACAACCTCGATCTTGCCGGTGGCATGCGACATGACATACTTCAGCCGCTTGGCCAGACCGGAGCACTGACGTTTGGCCTCCTCGATCTTGAAATAGGCCTCGGTAATCGGCACCGCATAGGGCTCATTACCGGCGGTGGGACGGCACTGGAAGACATAATACTGCGGCATACCCATATAGGAAAGCTCGTTCCAGAGCTGCGCCATTACGCTGGGCTTGTCCGAGATGCCCTTGATAATCGGATTCTGGTTGGTGATAATACATCCAGCCCTTTGCAATAGCTGCACCGCTTCACGGCTCTCGGCGGTAATCTCGTTGGGATGATCGTAGTGACAGACAATATAGATTTTTCTATCCGGCTGGGAATATTTCGCAAGCATCTCAAGAAGCTCCGGATCGTTTATAAATCGATATGGATTGAAGGCCGTCATCTTCGTGCCGAGACGAATGATACGCACATGGTCGATTTCCCGCAGCGTCTTGATGATCTTTTCCAGACGAGGAGTGGGAAGGACCAAAGGATCGCCGCCGGTCAGAAGGACATTATCGACCTCTTTATGCTGACGGATATACTCAATACCCTCATCGATATTGTAGCTGACCTCTTGGCCCTTATTGATAAAGAGACGCTTACGGAAACAGTAACGGCAGAAGGAATTGCAGACCTCATGCACCAAAAGCAATACCGTTGAGGCATATTTGTGCTGAACGCCCTTTCTGACTGTCACAGAGCGTTCATTACAGGCATCCATCTCGCCCCAGTCGTTTAATTCTTCCTCATCGGGAATAATTATTCGACGGATCGGATCGTTGGGATTGTCCCAGTCGATCAGACGGAGATAATAGTCATTGGACCGGAAGGCAAAGAAGCGTGTGACCTCTTTCAGGCGCGCCTTTTCTCTATCACTCAATTGAGGTATGTCGTCGATGTTGAAGATATACCCTGGCTGCTTTTTTAGTCCGGTTGTCTTATGATCGTTAGTCCCGGCCATAAAACCTCCTTTCCCAAAAAGGTGGCAACATCAATCTCGATGTCACTTGGTTTTAAAGTCGAGCTTGCACAGAAGCTCTCAGGCGGATGCAATAGCGTCAAAACAGGAAAGCGATCCGCGTGATTCGGTCGAAGTTAAATAATCATGGCAAATCCATTGAAGCCAAAACTTCGAACCCCTTTAATTAGTAATATAACAGATTATGGTTAATCTGTCAATATTTTATACCCATAAAATACTTCTAAGTTTAAACAAATCTTTGGATTATACTTTCAGGTCATGTGAATATATTCACATGACCTGAAGTCGAGTGTGCAAATCGGTACATTAATAGCGGTAACTCATTGCCCTTCAAAGCAATATTTTTGGAATAAATATAGAGTCTGGCAGCTTTTTTGATTGCAGATTATGGCGGTATTTGCAGTAAATCTGCACTGTGATTTTCCGCATACCGGCACATTTTTTCGATCCCAAAAAAGAAAATCCTGCGGCCGGAAGGAGATTTCCGGCCGTCAGATATTACTTATTCTCCCGGGCAATTTTTGGTACAAACCATTCATACAGTGTTGGTATTAGTACCAGCGTCAGAAATGTCGAGGACAGAAGACCGAACACAACCACCACTGCCAGCGGACGCTGCACCTCCGAACCCAGGCCATGCGACAAAAGCAGGGGAATCAGTCCCAGGATAGTTGTCAGGGCTGTCATCAGCACCGGACGCAGCCTCAATACGGAAGCCTGCACGATAGCATCAGCCATTGCCATACCTTCACGGCGCAATTGATTGATATAGGTCACCAGCACCAGGCCGTTCTGAACCGCGATTCCGAACAGCGCAATGAATCCGACCGAGGCCGGCACCGATAGATATTCGCCTGTTATAAACAGCCCGAATACGCCCCCGATCAATGCCAGGGGCACATTTGTGAAAATCAGCAGAGCGCTCCTGAGGGCGCCGAATGACATGTAGAGCAGTATAAAGATCAGAAGAAATGTTACCGGGACTATAATGCTCAGCCGTTTCATTGCCCGTTCCTGATTTTCGAACTGACCGCCGTATTCCAAGTAGTACCCGGGCGGTAATTCGATATTGGCCTCAACCTGCTCTTTGATATCTGCCACAACACCGCCCATATCACGCCCGCGAACATTGCCGGAAATTACCCAGCGCCGCTGATTCTTTTCGCGGTTGATCTGAATAGGCCCGACCACTGTCTTTACCTCCGCCACCTGTGTAAGCGGAACGAGGATGTCATCGGCAGTGTGCACCAACATATTTTTGATGGCGTCCAGATCATCACGATATTGTTCGTCATAACGCACATGGATGCCGAACCTTCTGGTGTGAAGATACATCTGCGATATTATTTCCCCGCCAATGGCGAGCTCGACCACCTCGAGTATTTTCGAGATATTTACGCCGTAACGGGCGCAGGCCCGGCGATCGGCTATGATCTGCACCTGCGGCTGACCGAAGCTCTGTTCGGTGGAAAGATCCACCAGGCCCTCAACCGGCTCGATTGCCTCTTTTATTTCATCCGCTTTGGTGCGAAGTATCCCCAGATCCTCGCCGTAAAGTTTGATAGCAAGCTGGGTTCTTACTCCGGAAAGGAGCTCGTCGAAAAGATTCTGGATCGGCTGGGTGAAATTCAACTGTACACCCGGGTACTCGGAAAGTCTTTCATTTAATGATTTTATGAGAGAGGCCTTGTCCTTATGCTCTCTCCATTCACTCTGCGGTTTCAGCATGGCCTGAATATTGGCGAAGTTCACCGGATGTGGATGGCTTCCCGCTTCTGGACGTCCGATCTTTGAGATCGTCTTCTCGACCTCATCGTAACCTTCGATTATACGTTCCAGTTTCATGACAGTGGCCAGGGCGACCTCGAGTGAGATCGAAGGGGCCATTGTTACATTGACCTGAATCACGCCTTCCTCGAGAGTTGGAATAAATTCGGTCCCGAGATGAGGGATCAGAAATAGCGATATTACAAACACAGCAACGGTAGTTACCAGAACCGCCCATCTGAAACGAAGCGCTGCTTTCAGAAATCTCTGATAGAGATTTTTGAGACCCCTGACAGGTGCAAACTCCTTTCTTCGACCCTTTTTCAGGATAAATGATGAAAGCACCGGTGAAAACAGAAGAGCCGCAGCCAGAGAGCCCAAAAGGGCGAAAGTTATGGTAAAGGCCATGGGCGAAAACATCTTGTTCTCTACTCCTTCGAGCGTAAATAGGGGCAGGAAGACTATAATAATAATACAGACCGAGAATATAATCGGACGCGCCACCTCTGAGCATGCCGCTACTATGATCTCACGCCTGCTCCGGCCTTTATGATTTTCGCCGCCCAGCATACGGTAGATATTTTCCACGATTACGATTGAGGCATCCCCAAGCATTCCGATTGCAATCGCAATCCCACCGAGGGACATGAGGTTCGCGGAAAGCCCGGCCCAACCCATGAAGATCGCGGCAATCAAAGCACAGATGGGAAGCGCCAGGGCGACAATAAATGCGCTGCGGGCATTGCCCAGAAACAGCGCCAGGACTAATATCACCAGAAGTGCCCCCTGCAATAGTGCGTTTCGAACGGTAGCGATGGCATTTCCGACCAGGTTGCTTTGATTGTAATATGGCACCAGATGCACACCCTCGGGCAGAGATTCCTGCACTTCGGGGAATTTCTGCTCTAAGGCGGAAATTACATCTGAGGTGTTAGTTCCGTAGAGCTTCAACACGATCCCGGCTATAACCTCCTCCTCGCCGTTGAGAGTTACCGCTCCGCGGCGGATTTCACGTCCGAAATCAACCGATGCCAGATCGCCCAGGCGAATCGGGGTACCATCAATTACCTTCAACTGAAGGTTCCGGAGATCATTCCTCTTTTCGATAAGACCGATTCCGCGGACAAGATATTCCTCCGATCCTATGACCAGAAACTGTCCGCCCGCATTGCGGTTATTATTCGAAACCGCCTCGACTATATCCTCCAGGCCGAGCTCATATTTATTCAGAGCATAGGGGTTGACACGGATCTGATATTGCAGGACATGCCCGCCCATGGATAGAACCTCGGTTACACCGGGGACACTCTGAAGTTGATATTTTACGACCCAGTCGTTGATCTCGCGCAGGTAGGCGTCAAGTGGTTTGCTTCCCGGATTAACCGTGCTGTCGGCAGTGAGATAGTACATAAAAACCTCCCCCAGCCCGGTGGATATCGGGCCGAGTACCGGTTTATCATGCAAATCCGGGAGCTCCTCGGTGGCGCTGGCTAATCGTTCGGATACGATCTGCCGGGCAAAATAGATGTCAACATCATCCTCGAAGTAAACATAGATCACAGCCATACCGAAGGCCGAGGTGGACTTGATTAACGTTACACCGGGCAGACCATTCATGGCGGACTCGATCGGAAATGTTATCAGCCGCTCGATCTCCTCCGGAGCCATGCCATGAGCCTCTGCAAAAACAGGCACCATGACCGGCGAGATATCGGGAAAGGCATCAGTGGGAAGGTTTCGGTATTGTATCACACCCAGCACGATCACGCCTGCCAGAAACAGAAGCACGATCAGCCGATTTCTGAGAATTAGCTCAAAAAAGCCTTTCATTGTCAATCCCCCTTAATGTCCATGCCCGGCATGCGGATCGAGACTGCTCGTTACGATTTTGGCCTTGAGCTCGAAAGCCCCTGAGGAAACATATTCAATCCCCTCATCGAGCCCATTCATAACCTGAGTGTAATATCTATCGCTTTCTCCGGTCACTATATCTATCGGTTTGAATCCGCCCGTTTCATCAACAACGAATACAACGCTTCTCTCATCCAGATACTGGACAGCGCTTCTTTCCACAACCAGCACATCGCCAACCGATTCGGATTCAATTCTGGCCTCAACAAAAGTCCCGGGAGGCCATTTATTATCGGGATTGGCCAGGGTAATGCGGGCAGTGGCGCTCCTGGTACGGAAGTCGATTATGGGAGTGACATATTCAATCTCGCCCGAGGCGATATTGTCTGACCCTACCGCTTTTATAATCGCGGACTGGCCCTTGTGGATACGGGTGGCATCTTTGGGGTATACTGCCAGATTTACCCAAACGGTTGAGAGGTCGGCTATTATGAATATACTGCTCTGTTCCGAAACGAATTCGCCCTGGGTTATATGCCTGTCGATCACCCATCCCGAAATCGGCGCCCTGATCGAATAGGTGTTCATGCTTTCATTGCTTTCCACTATTGCGACCACATCTCCCTTTTCAACATAATCACCTACACGGTAGTTAGCCTGCACCGCTACACCCGCAAAACGGGGAGCAATGTGCGCCAAACGGTCTTCGTTGAAGCCTATTTCTCCTGGCAGCTCCAGAGCCTGACCGATTTGGCCGTATGTGACTCTTGATATTTCGATACCGGCCAGCTCCACAGCCTCATCGGATAACCTTAAAACCAATTCATCGCCATGATCGTCATGTCCTTCGTGAATCATCTCATTATTATCTTCGCTATGAGTATTGTGATCGACTTCATGATCATGGTTTTGATGTTCCTGGGCTGATGAATTCGATGTCAAATAGAATAAAAACATACAAATTATTATTATAGAAAATCTGCCAAACATCATCTAATTTGCCTCCTCCATTGATAGTTTGAATCCTGTCAGGCTTTCCAGTTGAATGACCTGTTTGCGGATAGCCAGAAGCACATCATTGTGTTCAAAGTTGAGATCATTTAATGTCTTCTCTGCCTCAAGTAACTGCGTATACGGCAGCCTTCCGGCCTCATAAGCTGCCTCCAGATTGAGGTAGGCCTCCCGGGCGGAGGGCAGAATCAGTGAATCCAGAACGGCATGCCGATCGATGATTTTTTTGAGCTTAATAATATGGGCGGTAATAAACGATCGTGTTTCTATCCTGCTTTGCTCAATTTCAAATTCCATTGATCTCAGCCGGGCCTGAAAGTGCTGTTTCTCTCCCTGATTTCGATTAAAAAGCGGTAAGGGAAGTGAGACGCCGAATAGAAATGCTTTGGAGTTGTCTCCCTCGAATCTCTTAAATCCGCCTTTTAATGTAATCGGGGGGTAGGCGTTGGCTCCGGCCAAATCTCTCTGAGCCCTGAGGATTTGAGCCTCATTTTGCATATGCAGGAGCTGGCGGCTCGAATCGATTTTGCTCAGAAGCAAATCCAGTTTTCCTGTCAGCTTAGAATGATCCGGCTCCTGATCGGTTAAAACCTGCAGGTCGGATGCCTGCCCTTTCCAGAGTGAAACAAGCGCAGTTTCCGCAACTGTCATATCCTGCTTTGCCTGATCCAGCGCAAGTTTGCTCCTTTGCAACTGCAATTCCGCCAGAAGAAGCTCTGATTGCAGGGATGCCCCTTTTTCGAGACGATATTTGATATTATCAACAATCTCGCTTGCCAGAACAACCGTTTGCCCCGACAGTGCCACATTATGCTGTGCGTGCGCGAATTGGTAAAACCTTTGCTTTGTTTCAAGATATAAGTCGAAGGCAGAGAACCTGATACGCAAATCCTCAGCATCCGCCTCCGCCCCCGCAGCCCTTTTACGTGCGCCTCGCTGACCGAATAATTCAAATTCCTGAGCCAGAACAAGAGCGAATTCGGATTCCCTGAATCCGGGAGCATCCCATCCGAACTCCTCAAACTCCGCCTCAAGCTCCGGGTTCGGCCACAGGCCCGCCTGTCTGATATTTTCACGGGCTGCCAGAGAGCGGAATTTATAGGACTGAAACAGAGAATTTTCGGCGCCAACCAGTTTCAATGCATCCTCAAGAGTAAAGGCCGTGTCAATATAGCTGTGTTCACCTGCTGCCGTATCAATTGGAGCCTGCCATAAATCCTCCGCATCGAGATTTCCGGCATAAAACAAAATGACTGCAGGAAGAAAAAGGACAAATATGTAAGCTTTGCCGTTCATATATATTACTCCATATGGGTTAGTGTGATAATTCGGGCATACCTGTAGAGAGGGATGCCTTCAAATGTTATCGATTTAGAGAAAAAGGGGAAATTCTAACAGCGGAGAACTGCTGTTAAAAACAAATGGGATGGCTTATTTTTACCTGAACTTATATGAAATTCCATAAGCTGGAAGGGATTGTCATTGACACTTGTCGGATAAACATTTATACCGACCGCTATCTCGGGCCTAATATCATTTGCAATGGTCAATGAAATGTGCTTGAGACGTTTTGACCAGAGAGGACTGTCGATCTCAATATCAGAGCAGTTTGAGCAGTCATTGTGCTCCTCATGTATATCATCGGAGGGCTCTGACACACAGATATCTGTCTCATCCCCGCAACAAGGAAGACAGCTTGTTTCCAGTTCTATATGACCGTCATCTCCAATACACAACACCTTGCCGTTTCCGGCAACAAAAAGCCCCATAATAAAGAGCGGACATAAGGCCAAGGCTATTATTTTGTTGTGTTTAACAAACATGTAGAGAATATAATGTCATTTACGGCAATTGCAATTCACTTTACCCCTTGAACAGCTATTTATTGAGTTTGTTTCAGGAATTCATCCCGCCCGAAGCTACTCCGTTCGGTTAGAAAAATCTTCAATTCCAAGGAAACGTTTGGCATTATCATAAAGAATCATGCGCTTTTCCTCCTTGGTCAGGAAATCCATAGAATCAAGAAACTCAATCGAGCTGCTAATTGCTCCGGGCCAGACCATCTGATCCGAACCATACATGACCCGATCCAGAACCCCGGCCTGCTTAGCAAGCTTCAGAAAGCGCTCCGCATAATCCTGAACAATCGGATCGACCCATAGCAAAACCGCAATATCGACATACAAGTGGCGATAAAGGGACATCATCCTGACTCCATGCTCGAAGAAAACCTCCCCGGCATGCATAAGGTAGAGCTTAAGATCAGGATATTTCACCAGCACATCCTCGATTAAAAGCGGATCGCCCAATGATATCCTGAAATCAGGACAGCATTTCATATACGGGGTCATCGGAGGACCGCCGCCGGTATGATATGCCACCGGGATACCGTATTCCTCGCAAATCGCCAGATATGGCTCATAAATCGGATCGTTTAGGGTACGCCCGAGGTAAACTGCCATTATCTCACCAAAGACCCTGATTTTACCGTTTTTGACCATTTCCTCGAACTTTTCAATATCGGGAAGCTCTTTCTCATCCGCAAAACCGGGTATAAAGCGCGGATCGGCCTGGGTCCATTCCTCTACACTTGCCATTGACCCCGATATCACTGCATATTCAATGTCGTGCCTGTCCATGTGTTGAAGCGTCTCCTGCAAATGATCTTCTGCATTCTCAGGCGATTCAATGCCGCCGTATGCATGGGGCTCCCCGCCCCAGTAATCATCTTCGGTATAGCAATGCATATGCACATCTATAATCTGCGCCTGTGTCATTGTGCAAATAGAGATTAAGAAGACTGCGCCGATAATTGTCAATTTCTTCATAATGTATGGCCTTTAAATTGGGAAAAATCTGATTATGGAAGACTCCGATCTTATTGTCAGTTGACAAATTATGAATACAAATGGAGATGTCAATGAAAAAGAGGAGGGATTATGTATTAATTAATTCATTACCCGTACTCCAAAAAGAAATGTCGGAGCTATTTCGGTCTGCATTCCCTCCTGATCCTGCCATACAGGAATCTGTATCAGGCTTTCGAGAATAAATGATGACCAGGTGAACTTGAAGCCGGGCGACAGCCAAAGAACTGATTCTCCTGTATTTGCAATCGCTTCGCCGTCTTTGCTGTTTGAGGAAACGTTTAGATATGATGATTCAATAACGGGCGCTATCGCCATATTAGAGCTTGAACCCACACCCATCTGATAAGCAAGAGCAGTCTGAACCATAAATTCATCACCAGGGTCAGTTTCTGCCTCACCGGTTTCGGCCATGCCGTTCCAGATGTATGTGATATTGAGATCTACCCCCAGCGGAACCATCCGTCCTGAGAAAAAGCCGCCCATTCTAATATCATATGTATTTGACGAGAACTCATCCTTGCCGGTAGGAAATTCCAGTCCCAGGGTAGGGGCTATTCCGATTGTATACTTTGGGGAATTGATACGTAACAGCTTGTATTTTGCAAGCAAAAGCAGATCACCCAGACCCGATGATGATGATTGATTACCCATCATGGTCATCTCCCGTCGGACAAAGGCCTGACGAGCCATCACGGTCAAATCCGATCGAAGACCGTATGCAACAACCACCGGAAACATATAGGCTTCCATCTTTCTATTAGCCTCGGAATCATCGTTATCCCTCTGCATATAGCGCACCTGTGAACGAAACATCCAGCGATTCTCGGCAGGTGTCAGACCGGCATCGATACTGATACCTGCCGCACTCGCACTTCTGAGATCAAACAATCCGGTTATTAAGAGCAAAGCCAGAAGCAGGGCCATTGAGGGGATTTTTAAGAATGTAATCATAATCTACTCCAGACGCTTTCCGGCGGTAAAATTGGCCCTTTTGATAGCCTCATAGATCGCTTGATCATCAACCTCATTTTCTGGCTCCAAAACAACCCGTAATTGCTGTTTTTGCCAGTTAGCGGTAGATGCCTGCACTCCGGCGACCTTGTTTATAAGATTCTCCAGGCCGCCATGACATCCGGGGCAGTCCATACCATAAACCTGATAAATCCTGACTTCGGAATTATCGCTGATAAAATCGGCCGGATCTTTTTGGCTGGAGCTGCATCCGCATACGACCGCGAATACTAATACCAATGAAATTATTGAAAGGGTTGAGATAATACGGTGTTTCATGATAATATCCCTCTAAAATAAGTTTGCTACAATAGAATACAATAATTGTCGTCTTTAGTTCCCGGGAGTATATTTTTGACAGTTTTGTTCCCTGCTAAAAAGGAGCAAGCGTTTGCTATACGGTGCTTTGAAGAAAAAAAGTATGCCTAAACTCTATCCATCAGGGATTCCATCCAGGTGGAGACTTTGCGGTAGGTCGGTTTTTCAAGCATCAGCCAAAAATGATTTGGCAGCGATTATCTTCTGTGAAACGGGGGCAGCTCTTTCAAACTCGGCTGAGGAGCGATTAATGCCGATTGATCCGGGACTATTTCTATCCCCAGCCAGTCTTCCAGAGTTGAGTATACCAGCTCCCGCTCGCTCAACTGGACAATATCGATACCATGATTGGCGCCCGCTTCAACGATCTTGAGCGCATCGGCAGGGCCGACAAGATCGATTGCGCCGGCGCTCCAGGGATCCTGGCCGCCATAGATATAGATAATCCGATCGCCATTATTTTGAAGCCATGAAATAATATTGGGCATTAAGGCCGGATCGAAAACAAGCTGGGCGTCCTGCGGCGCCAGGATGCTGTAGCTGTAGGTCTCAGCCTCGGTTAAAAGGTCTTCCAGATGATCGGTTATCAGGCGGTAATATCCGAACTGGGTATAGGCCTGGTAATAATGCGGTTCATAATATTCTATCAGTTCTTCCGAGAAGAAGTTCATGCTTACAACATAGTTGAGGCTGCTCCAGATCTCCGAAACCGCCGATCCCTCTCCCGGCACGGCAGAGCAATTGCCATCCCCGTACTGCCAGAAGGCAAACGGATATTCCAGAACCATATATTCCAGAATCAGGGGATAATCCATGTTAAATGTGTAGCCGGACTGGGTGGCATAAGCATCCATATACGGCAGCAGGGCGGCCTTATTTTCCAGCGCCATCGCCTGAAAATCTTTTATCTTCTGACGGCAGGACTCATCTCCAACCTCATTTTCGAGGAAATCATCGAAACGGGGATCATCGACAGATACCGGCAAAGGCGCAACGTATGCAACCGTAGCATCGACATCATTTGGATAGAATCTGCGATGAAAAAGCGCGGTCATACCACCCTTGCTGACGCCGGAATTGACCCAGACACCGTCATAAATCGGTTTCAGGAGCTCGGCGATACGATGATGGTCCGCGGCGGCCTGCTCTATCGTGCAATACTGCCAGTCCAGCACCGAGGGTAACGAGCCGGCGAAAAACCTGTGCCCGACATATATCTGGTTGGCATCCAGAAGACGCGCCATCTCGAATACAAAATTATTGCTTGAGATGGCATATCCCGAAATATACATGACCATTGGATCGGATTCATCCAGATGCGAGATATAAAATTTCTGCTCGAATGTCGGCCCGCCGGGGTTATCATGATCTAAGGGCTGTGTGATAGTAAGCTCGAAGGCGCGGTTATATTCATAGGGAGCCCCGATCTCGACAGCTTCGACATAGGGAAGCGCCTGCAACCGTGCCAGAAGCTCCTGGGGCTCGGGGCCTGAGGACTTATCGCTGCACGAAAGTATCAGCGCGAAAAGTAAGATGACATAGAATATTTTTTTCATCTGGAAATGCCTTATTCTAACCATTAATAGATACGTCCCCGGTAGCACTTTGTTCAGAGGGATTTGTGCTCGAGCATGAATCGTTTGGCAGGTTCCCCGCGAACCAGCCAAATTGAAATAGGCATGATCACAGGGATCATGCCCTACAAAATTATTTATTCCCCTCAATCCGGCGCTTGCGTTCGGCCTGGATCTTGAGGGCGATCTGGTCGACCAATTTGGGGGAGAGCTTGTTCATGAAAACCGCGAATTTTCCCAGTCCGGAAAGGACCTTCTCGCGTTTACGTTTCGCGGCGGCGTCTATGATAATCCGCGCGGCCTTCTCGGCCGACATCATACTCTTGTTGTAAAAGCGCAGCCCCTGCTCGCCCATCTTCTCGCCGTCCGGCTTGACAACATTACCGGCGAACTTCGTAACAACATATCCCGGATAAATCATCGTAACCGACACACCGCTGCCATGCTGTTCGATACGAAGCGCATCAAAAAATCCGGCCATGGCAAACTTGCTGGCGCAGTAGGCAGCTCCGCCCCAGGCCGCAACCTTGCCCAGCACACTCGAGATACCGATTATTCGTCCCCTGGTTTTCATGATGTGGGGGAGTGCGTGATAAGTGCAGTAAACTGAGCCCCGGAAGTTGACATCCATAACCTTTTCCAGTTCGCGTAAATCGGGCAGCTCATGCAGATGTCCCGCGGAACCGTACCCGGCATTATTTATCAGCGTATCGATTCGCTCGTACTCCTCCAGAGTCTCATCGATAATTTTAACACTCTGCTCTTCTGAGGAAACATCGGCAGTCACCACCAATGCTTTGCCGCCGCGGTTACGGCATTCGCTTGCCAGAGTCTCGAGCTTGTCCTCGCTTCGTGCCGCAAGGGTAAGCCAGGCTCCCCGGTCGGCAAGCTGCAGTGCCAGCTCTTCGCCGATGCCGCTTGAGGCCCCGGTTATAATAACGACATTATCTTTAAACACACTGTCTGGCATATACAAGTCTCAACATTTATTGGGAAGATATGTTCTACTGATCTGAAGGTATAAAAATATCGAATCTCAATGCAAGGGATTTATAATATTTGAGCGGCGAATATTAATCCTGGTTCTCTTCGCTGTAAACGCCTTCCTCCAGAATCTCGACAATACCCATATCGTTATAGGTAATCTCGACCGCTTTGGAGATATCCAGCTTCAACGGATCGGTGAGGATAGTCTTGGTGTTAGCCACCGGAAAGACTTTCTTCATATCTTTGATTAGGCCCAGAAGGCTGCTTTCGTCGTTGCCGATTCGGGTGGTCTTGAACTTATCGTCGGATTCGATATAATCTTCGATATAGATAATTTTCGAGAAGCGGTACAATTCATCGAGGCCGAGAAGATTTCCCAGACGCCTGAATTTTATGACTTCCAGTTCGATCTGGAATGCGCTATCGTCTAAAAGGATTTCGTCGGCCAGACGAGGACGGTTCTCATCATCATAGGTCTGCAAAATCAGACGCGGTTTTTCGGTTTCGGACTGGCTGAATGTTATTTGGGCCAGGGGAACATTGCGATTGAGCACGAAATAATTTTTCAGGCTGGAATTGAACCAGAAGAATGACTGGGATATGAAAATCAGTAATACCCCGGATGAGATAAGGAGTACACGCACCCACATTTTGGGTTTTTTGGAGCCATATCCCTGGGATTTTGACTTTTTCAGGGCATAAATTATTTCCAGAAGGGAAAATATCAGAAGACCCAACCCGGCCAGAAATATCAGGAAAGCTAATAATGTTAATTTTGCGCTCATATAATACTAATAATGTGCTTTATACATATTTGGCACTTTGCCACAAACTTGTGGACAACTCTTAAATCCCTAAATTAAGGTTGTGCCTTATTCCCATGAAATGCAAGGAATTGAGAGATTTTCCACAGTCACATGGAAGTTATCCACAACTATACTATCACTTATTAATCTTATCGGCCGATTTCTCAGGATGATTATCATTCATTTTGCATGCACCGTGAAAAACTGCGCCCTGCTCCACAACCAGGCTTTTTGTCTTAATATCGCCGTTTACCATGGATTTGGCCTGCAATTCAATTCTCTCGGAGGCATGCACATTGCCATCCACACGGCCTGTAATCACCGCTGACTTGGTATGGACATCGGCCTCAACTTTGCCTTCAGGCCCGATACTGACAGTCTCACTGCATTTCACAGCGCCTTTGACCTTGCCGTCAATCCTGAGGCTGCCCTGTACCTCAAGGGTACCGTCAAAAGTAGCGTCCTTGCCTACAACTGTGTTAATATTTTCAGCCATATCAGTTTCCTATACTGTAATTATCACCTTTTATATATGGTTCGGGATTTATTGCAACATCATTACGTCTAATTTCATAATGTATATGCGGCCCGGTCGATTTGCCGGAATTGCCGCTTAAAGCAATCAAATCCCCCTTCTTTACTTTTTCACCTTCGGCCACGAGGTTTACAAGATTATGACCGTAAACCGTCTTGAAGCCCTCCGACTTTTCTTTATTGGCATGATCTATGATGATCATCTTTCCAAATATATCGTCCCATCCGGCAAATTCCACAATCCCATCGGCGGTAGCATAAACCTTTGAGCCTTCTTTATTGACTATATCTACACCGAAATGCCGGCGTGATAGGTTGTCGTCATCCGGATTAAAACCGCGTGTAATCCGTCCCTGAGAGGGAATCCCACTTGGTATTGTATCCACAATTTCCTTTTCAGCAAAGGGATGGCTGAGATTGAGAAGCACATCACTGTTCTCCAGGAATATCGCCAGCGCCGAGTCCTGCTCCTCGCTGGTCATGGGACTGCTTTGATTTGAGGATACACCCACCAGATTCAGAACACGCCTTAGAAGCAGAGTATTGGATTTCAGGTTCTCCTCCAGAAGCTGTATCTTGCGGTTCTCCTGCAGGAGCATGGAGTTTTCCTCCAGAAGAGCACGGTTCTGCTCGTTGGCCTGATTCAGCTTATGCAGGATATAAAAGCTCGAGAGTGCTCCCAGAAGCAGGGTCACGGCAAAGATTATAATCAGCCATATTAGAAAAGTCGGGACCTTGAATGTACGGGTTTTATCCGACGGCCCCGAGAGGTACATTAGTGTCGAATAACGCAATTTCATCTTTACGGTTAACCTTCCAGGATCAAATCAAGTATACGTGTCAAATCGGAATCCGAATAGAATTCAATTTCTATTTTTCCTTTTTTAAGGCCGCGCTTAAGGTTAACCTTAGTGGCCAGATATTGCTTCAGATTGGTTTCGGCATCAATCAGTTCCGGCGGCATCTTCTTGAGCTTCAGGCTCTTACCACGTTTACGCCGCTTTTTGCCGTAGATCAAATCCTCCAGCACCCGCACGGAAAGATTTTCATCGATAATTTTTCTGGCAACCTCAAGCTGTTCCTTTTCCGAGTTCAGCGCCAGAATAGTACGGGCATGGCCGCTCGATATCTTGCCCTTCCGGATCAGATCCTTAACCTGGTCGGGAAGATTTAAGAGCCTGAGGGTATTGGTTATTGTCGAACGATTCTTGGATACCTTCTGAGCCAGATCATCCTGCGTCAGGCCATACTCATTGATCATCCGAGAATAACCCTCGGCCAGCTCCATAACATTTAAGTCCTCGCGCTGAAGATTCTCGATCAGCGCAAGCTGCATCTGCTCCAGACGCGACAATCCTTCCACCAGAATTGCAGGCACTCGCTCCAGGCCGATCATCTGTGCGGCACGAAACCGTCTTTCGCCCGCCACGAGCTGGAAATTACCGTTGACAGCTTTCAGTAAAAGCGGCTGAAGTATGCCGTTTTGAGTGATCGAATCAGCCAGATTTTTCAGGGATGACTGATCGAATTCCCGCCTGGGCTGATCCGGATTGGGGGTTATTTTTTCGGTTTCAACGACAACGAATTTCTTTTTGTCGGAAACATCTATATCATTGGGGATCAATGCATTAAGCCCTCTGCCCAGTTTTACCTTATTCATTTTTCAGCACCTCCTCGGCAAGCTGGAAATAGTTCCTGGCACCGGTCGAAACAGCATCATAAAAGATAATCGGCTTACCGAAACTGGGCGCTTCGGAGAGCCGTACATTCCTGCTGATAACCGAGTCGAACAGCTTGCCGTCAAAATATTTCTTGGCCTCTTCCGCAACCTGACGCGAGAGGTTCAGGCGCGAATCATACATAGTCAAAAGTACACCCCCCAGCTTGAGATCGTAATTGAGGGAACCCTGCACCATCTTGATAGTCTGCAGGAGCTGGCTCAGACCTTCCAGGGCATAGTATTCGCATTGGATGGGGATGATTACCTCAGTGGCCGCCGTGAGAGCATTCAAAGTCAGAAGCCCCAGAGACGGCGGGGAGTCGATTAAGATAAAGTCGTAATCCTTTTTACATTCGGCGATTGCATCTCTAAGGCGATACTCACGCCGTTCGTAATCCACCAGCTCAACCTCGGCCCCAACCAGATCGATATTGGCCGCAACCATTTTGAGGTACTCCACCTGAGTTTCGATTACGGCCTCGCCGATATGAGAATCACGCGCGATAACATCATAAATCGATTTCGGCAAGTTATTCTTATCCAGACCCATACCGCTGGTAGTATTGGCCTGGGGATCGAAATCGATTAAAAGTACACGCTTCTCGGCCACAGCCAGGCAGGCGGAAAGGTTGATTGCGGTGGTTGTCTTGCCCACACCCCCTTTTTGATTGGCTATTGCTATTACCCTGGTCATATACAAATGTCCCTCTTATACATATCCTTGCTAAGCAGGACTATTAAAAAAATGTTTTATAAATTTAGCAAGAATTTTTTAAGTGGTCTTAATTAATTTTAAGAAGCGGAGATCGCCCGGATAATTGGGGAGCGAATAAAGATTCTCCGATCCCAGCTTAAACGGCGCGTCTTTTATCTTCTTCAATTCCTCCGGAACAGTATCGCCCAGATAGAGAATAAGGCTGCCTTCTTTTCGCAGGACTTTTCCGGCATACGAGAGTACATTTTTGAATTTTCCCAGACCTTTGACTGTGATATAATCAATTTCTCTCTCGGGGGAATATTCCTTAAACTGCAAATTCACGAATTCGCAGTTCTTCAGATTCAGCTTGGATGCGGCCTGATCCTGAAATGTTATCTTTTTGGGACTGGAATCCAGAGAGATCAGATGTATCTCCGGCCAGAATATCTTCAATACAATACCGGGGAATCCGCCTCCGCTGCCGATATCGAGAAGTGTCGAGTCTTCCTCCGGACTCATGAATTTGGTCAGGGCGGAGCTGTCGATTATCTGCTTGACTATTTCAATGCCGGTATCGCTCTTTGAAACCAGATTGAGAGAGGGGTTGAATTTCTCTACCAGACCGGCGTACTTATCCAGCGCTTCGAGGATCGCCTCGGAATGCTCGACTCCGAACTGATCCAGATATGTTTTGATATCATCCTTAAAATTCATTCCATCCATTCCGATGTTTCACGTGAAACATAATCACAAACCAGTCATTCTGAGGGAGCGTTGCGACCGAAGAATCTTTATCGAATCAAACAGATTCTTCGCTTCGCTCAGAATGACCTGTGTTTTTTGCAGCTCCTCTTATTCCATCCTTGTACTTCTTCAGATAAATAGTCAGCACAGTAATATCACCCGGCGATATTCCCGAAATCCGTGAGGCCTGACCGACTGTTGCGGGACGAAGACGTTTCAGCTTTTCCGCCGCTTCAATCTTGAGGCCTTTGCAGAAGTCATAATCAAAATCCTCGGGAATCTTCTCATGCTCGAGCTTATTGAACTTCTCGATCTCACGCATCTGGCGGTCCAGGTAGCCCTCGTATTTCACCTCGATCTCGATCTTCTTCAATATTTGAGCCGATAACTCCGCCAGGGAATCATCATAATCCTTTAGTATATCAATACCTACCCCGGGCACTTTCAATGCCTTTTCGAAGGTGATTTTGGTGCGGCCGTTATTCTGGAAATTGGCCGGCAGCTTTTTAACCTCGATATACAGCCGCTTCAAAGACTGCCTGTGCTTTTTCTGCTCTGCGCTTTCTTCAAGAAATCTCTGGTAACGCTCCTCGGGGATCAGGCCGAATTTATAACCGTATTTGAACAAGCGTTCGTCGGCGTTGTCCTCACGCAGATAAAGCCTGTGTTCGGCGCGTGAGGTGAACATGCGGTACGGTTCCTCGGTCGATTTGGTGGTCAGATCATCCATAAGAACGCCGATATAGGCCTCTGAACGAAGCAGGCTAAACGGCTTTTCCCCCTTAATCTTAAGGGAGGCGTTGATGCCCGACATCAGGCCCTGCGCACCCGCCTCTTCATACCCGGAGGTGCCGTTGACCTGCCCGGAAAAATATAGCCCGTCGATAAGTTTGGTTTCGGTTGTGGTATAGATCTGGTACGGGAAAAAGAAATCGTATTCGATTGCATATCCCGGCTGTGTGAATTGAACCTCCTCCAGACCGGGCACAGTTTTTATCGCCTTTTTCTGCACATCCTCATCGAGGCTGGTAGGAAAACCGTTGGGATAGACCAAATCGGTATCCAGCCCCTCCGGCTCCAGGAATATCTGGTGACGGTCCTTATCCTTGAATTTTACCACCTTATCCTCGATCGACGGGCAGTATCGCGGGCCGATACCCTTGATCTGACCCGAGAACATGGCCGAGGAATCAAGATTATCGAGGATTATCCTGTGGGTATCTTTATTTGTAAATGTTATATGGCATATAGCCTTATTGCCGTTAATTGAATTTGATCTGAATGAAAACGGCGGAAAATCCGGGTCGCCGTGCTGCTCGTCGGTTCTGGAATAATCTATTGTTTTGCCGTCCAGACGCGGCGGAGTTCCGGTTTTCAGGCGGCCGGTCTTGAATCCAAGAGAAATCAGCTTCTCGGAAAGACCCAGTGACGGCTTCTCGCCCATCCGTCCGGCCGGAATCTTTTTTCTGCCGATATGTATCAGGCCGTTTAGAAATGTCCCGGCAGTTATAATCAGACATCGGCAGTTGATCCTTCTTCCGCCCTCGGTAATCGCCGCAGTTACATGTCCGCCATTCACTTCAAGATCAACCACACCGTCCTCGAGCAGATCCAGATTCTTCTGATTTAGAACGATTTCGGTGCAGTATTTTCGATACAGCTTACGATCAGCCTGGGCGCGGGAGGAATGTACCGCCGGACCGCGGGAGAGATTCAGACGGCGGTACTGGATTCCGGTGCGGTCGATTGCCAGGCCCATCTCACCACCCAGCGCATCGATTTCCTTCACCAGATGTCCCTTGGCCTGGCCTCCGATGGCCGGATTACAGGACATCTGACCGATAGTATCCTCCCTGAGGGTAACCATCAAAGTCGAACAGCCCATCCGGGCGGCCGCAAGCGCGGCCTCGACTCCGGCATGTCCTCCGCCGGCAACTACAATGTCATAATTCAAAGTTGTCATAGCTTCCAATATATGATACAGAAAATAGCCTGTTTTTATTTTGTGGCAAGCGCAAAATAATACGATATTTTCCAATGTTTCACGTGAAACATTGCATATTAGTTATATCCAGCAGTTATTTACCGATGCAGAATTGGGAGAATATTTTATTTAAAATATCCTCGGGAGTAGTCTTGCCGATTATCTCTTCCAATGCGCTGATTGCATGCTTCAGGTCGAATGCCAAAAATTCATAGCTGGCCTTCTCTGCAATTCCATCTTCCACTTTGTCAAGATATTCCAAGCCCTTACAAAGGGCGTTACGATGACGGACATTGGTAATAACTGTCTCATCTTTGATGCCTGTCTTTTTTGAAATCCCGGCTGAATGGATAATCAGATCACGGAGCTGATCAAGCCCCAAACCGGTCTCGGCAGATATCGGCAGAGGATTATACTCTGCCAGCGATATCTTGCGTGCCTCAAGCATATTTTTGTCGATTAAATCCGCCTTATTTGCCAGCAAAATACAATTGGCAGAGCTTAGCGCCTCGATCAGGCTCTTGATATCATCCAGAATTTCTGTGTCGGTCATATCCACCAATGCAAGTACCAGATCGGCATTTTCGATTTCTCTGCGGGCGCGTTTGATTCCCTCGACTTCGACCACATCACCGGTCTGACGGATTCCGGCCGTATCGATCAATTCCACCGGAATACCGGCTATATTTATAAACTCCGAAACAGTGTCACGGGTTGTGCCGGGGATTTCGGTTACGATCGTGCGGCTTTCATCCAGTAAACGGTTGAAAAGTGAAGACTTGCCTACATTAGGACGTCCAACGATGGGAATCTTCAAACCTGATTTGAGAATTTTACCCTCTTCATAAGACAATATAAGCCTATTAGTTTTTCCTTTTATCTCTCTGAGATCGTCGGTCAGCTTTTTTACATCCCCCTGACCCATCTCCTCTTCCGGAAAATCGGTGTATGCCTCCAGAAGAGCCAAGAGATTCCGAAGCCTTTCGCCCAGTGAATCCACAGTCTGGGAGACGCTGCCTCCAAGCTGCTGTGCCGCCGATTTAAGGCTCATATCGGTTTTGGCCGAAATCATATCGGCCACGGCCTCGGCCTGGGTCAGGTCTATCCGACCGTTTAAGAATGCGCGCTGGGTAAATTCGCCCGGGAGGGCATTACGTGCCCCGGATTTAAGACATAGGTCGAGTATTTTTTTTGCAACCAACTGCCCGCCGTGCGAGCTGATTTCGATAACATCCTCGGCCGTATACGAATTCGGAGCCGACATAACGGTCAAAAGTACCTCATCGACGAATTCGGAAGTGTCAGAATCGATTATCTTCCCGAAATGCACGGTGTGGCTTTGGGCTTTGGATGGTTTGATTTTGCCGTGGAATATCCTGTCTGCAATAGATTTCGAGGATTTTCCGGATAAACGCACGACGGCAATACCGCCCTCTCCCGGCGGTGTGGAGATGGCGGCGATTGTATCTTCGTTATAAGATATCATTCGGATTTATTAAGCGCCAATTCCTTTTGCTGCTGTGGTCTTCTGATTATGAGAGTTTCCAACACCGAGAGCACATTGAACATGGTCCAGTACAGCACCAGTCCGGTTGGGAAGCTTTTGAACAGGAAGAAAAATACGACCGGCAGAACATAAACGAGCATCTTTTGCTTGGGGTCCTGCATAGTCATCTTCTGCTGTAAGAACATCGTACCGGCCATGATAATAGGCAGAATCCAGGTGGAATCGGGCTGAGAGAGATCATTCATCCAGAGCATAAATTCCGAACCGCGGAGAAGAATCGTATTTCTGAAGACAGTAAAAAGTGCGAAGAATATCGGGAGCTGAGGCAGCATCAAAAGGCACCCACTCATCGGATTGACTTTATTCTCCTTCCAGAGCTTCATTATCTCCGCCTGCATCTTCTGCGGCTCTTTCTTGTATTTCTCCTGGAGTGCCTTAAGCCTGGGTTGCAACTCCTGCATCTTTTTCATAGACTTAAGACTGCGGGATGTCAGCGGGTAGAAGACAACCTTCATCAGGATGCTGAAAATGATAATTACAATGCCGTAGTTATGGAAGATCCCGTAGAGTACTTCCATCATCCATAAGATGAAGCGAGAAATAGTTTTAATAATCGGCCATCCGAGATCGACTGTTTCCTCGAAGCCCCGGTTATAGCTTTTCATAACCTTATAATCAATCGGCCCCACATAAATCATATATTTGTCGAACAGGTCGGATTTGCGCTGATGGATTTCCATCTTGGCCTGCACGCCTATCTTTTTCATACCAGGCTGACCGGCACCCTCATTTACGCTAATCTCCCGTCCCTGGATTTTTACACCTTCAGGGTCGCGGTCGGGAGCTATGCCCACAAAAAAGTATTTTGTCTTGGTAGCCAGCCATTGCAAATTGCCTTCTATCTCATGCGACATCTGGCCGTGATCGAACTTGCCGTATTCCTCTAATCCCGTGTCCCACATAACATAGGCTTTGAAATTGCCGAAGTCGTCCTTGCGGTTTTTCTCGGTCGATTCCAGCCCCGGCTCCCAGCCGTAATGATAATAACGACCCAGATCAAAGGCCGAGGCGCCCTGAAAATTCATGCGCACAGAGAAATCATAGCGGTCGCCATAAAACTCGTATTCCACCAATGCGGTGCTGGCATTGCCCATATCGGCGGTGAATGTCAGTTTATCCTTGCTTCCGCCTGAAATCCTGATATTTGATTTGCTGGGATAAAAGACGATTCGGTTGAAAGAGAAACCGTCCCCTCCAGCATCCGGGAACTGAAACTTAAGCGTTCCCTCGGCCCAGGGCGGCACCATCTGGACCATTGTTGTATCGCCGTTATTATAGAGATAATTTTTGAATTTTAAGCTAACCAGCTTAGCACCTCTGGAGGAGAATTCGGCTATATATTTGTCGGTTTCGACCCGTATTGTATCCACCTGGAGCGTATCGAAGCGGGCATAAAGCGAATCGCCCTCAATTTGCTCAAATGACTCGGTTAACGCGGTATCTGCCTGATCCTCAAAAGCTTGCGCTTCATCACCAACCGCCTCTCGCACCCCCATAGTATCTTTCTCGACTGGCGTTTGCGGCTGTGGCGGAGGAGTTTGCTCTCCCATCCACATCATCCAGCCGACGAATATTATTCCGATTACTATTAATGCAAGTACTGTCTTGCGATCCATAAACTTACCTCACCGGGTCATACCCGCTTTTTTTGGAAAAGGGATGACATTTCAAAATTCGCTTTATTGACATAAAGATACCTTTGAGCCCATATTTATTCAAGGCCTCAAGGGCATAATTTGAGCAACTGGGATGAAATCTGCATTGGGTTGGAAACAGGGGCGATATTACCACCTGATACATTCTTATGGCCACTATCAGCGGAGATGTCAGAATCCTACCGAGTCTGTGCAAAATCAAGTAAATCCTTTTTTATCGCTTCAAAAAGAGAATCATCGCGGGGATCGACATGTGCTGAGATAACCAGATGTCCCCTGTCATGGAATTTATCCTTATTGGTGCGTATGATTTCTCGTATTATCCTCTTAATCCTGTTTCTTTCCGGCGATGATCCGACATTTTTTCTGACCTTCAGGGCTATTTTTAAAGGCAGACTGCCGGACCCATAATAATATATGCTGAGGCATCTGCCTTTGAATTTTTTGCCGGATCTGAAAACCCTCTTAATCGCCAGGTCTTCTTTGAGGGAATATTCCCTGCCAAAGCTCTGGTCACCCTTATTTCTTGGTGACTTGCGGCGAGAGGCGCTTACGCCCTTTCGACCGGCGTCTTTTGAGGACTTTCCGCCCATTTTTAGTAGACATCCTTTTCCGGAAGCCGTGATCGTTTAGGCGTTTTCTCCGCGATGGCTGAAATGTTCTCTTCACAATTTACCTCTTCTCTAAAAACCATTTATAATAGCAAAAACCGGACTTTTGTCAAGCGGTTTCAATTCTTTTTCTTGACATTATAATCTATTAACTATAAAATTTCGGACATCTTTACGATAAATTAAGTAGAATATTAATGAAGGGACAATATTATGTTTAGAAAACTATCGATCTTAATATTTATGCTGACGGCTTTTTTATTTGCCGGATGCGGCGGTGATCTTACCAACGGTGATATCGAAAGTGAATTCAGTGTAAGGGGACTGCTTTATCACGATCCCAACACGAATACATCGAGCGCCTATGCTTTCGTTCTCGAGGAGGGTGATCCCATAGCGACCTTGACAAACTACCTTGTCACCAGCAACGAGGATTCCACCCAGCTTAATCCGATTGGCGGAGGGGCCTATTTGACATCGCAGGGCGCGCTTGAGCTTGCACCCGATTCCAGTTATATTTTCTGGACCGGGGATGATTTTGGCGATTTCTATTTCAGCAAAACTCTCGACATTGCCGACACCTTCAGCGTGACAGTCACCAATCCCGCCAGCAGGATTTATTCGGGCGGTACTGTTTCGATTCAATGGAACCCGCCCAGCCAGGATTTCGGCTACTTCGTGACGATCGATCCCCCCAGCGATGCCGCCGAGCCTTTCTGGGAATTTGCCAATTCAACCAATAATCTTACTATGGGTGCGGAGGCGTTCAGCACCAGCGACGGTGAACGGGTGGAAGGTATATACTATATATATGTGGTGGCATACTCCGAGACTTTCTATGCCGACGCGGTTATCAGTAACGACAATCCGGTCTTTTTCCCATATCCGGATACCGGATTTACCGATAATATCAATATGATCGATATAAAAGGCAGATTCGGCACCGCATTGGTATCGTTCTATGATTCGGTGGAGGTTATAGCAAATCGCTGATGTCGAAGAAAGTATTCAATGAGATAAAGGATTTGGCGACCGAGTCTGTTAATAAACGGACTCGGTCTATTGATATCCTGCCCACCCGTAAAGTCCTGGAGCTGATCAATGACGAGGATCAGAGAATAGCCCCGGCAGTCAAGAAAGTTATCCCGCAAATCGAGAAAGCAGTTGAGCTGGTAGTGAATTCGTTCGAATCGGGCGGGCATCTGTATTATATCGGCGCGGGCACCTCGGGAAGGCTGGGAGTGCTTGATGCTTCCGAATGTCCTCCCACATTCGGCGTCAAGCCCTCTCTGGTGCAGGGGATCATTGCCGGCGGGAGACGCACGCTGGTCAGGTCGAAAGAGGGGATTGAGGATGATGCCGAGGCGGGGGCGAGGGATATTGAAAAAAAGAAGGTCACATCCAAAGATACCGTTATTGGAATAGCGACCTCGAATCGCACACCTTACACACTTGCGGGTTTAAAGCAGGCGAAAAAGATGGGCGCATCGACTGTATTTTTGTGCTGTAATCGCTCTGTCATGCTGCCTTTTAAACCGGATGTTATCATCAATCCGATTACGGGGCCGGAGGCGATAGCAGGATCGACTCGGATGAAGGCGGGTACCGCTACCAAGCTGATCCTTAATATGATCACAACAACTGCAATGGTGAAAATCGGCAAGACCTTCGGCAATCTTATGGTCGATCTGCAGGCCACCTCGGAAAAGCTGGTACAGCGGTCGATAAAAACTCTGATGACTGTCTGCGACCTGAATTACAGTCAGGCCGGGAAGCTTTTAAAACGGGCCGAGGGTCATGTCAAGACTGCGATTGTGATGCATTTCAAACAGACCGACCTTAAGACTGCTAAGCGACTCTTGAAATCCGCCGACGGCCATCTGAGCAGGATTTTGAAATAGGGAGATTTATTCCCCAATGGGTGGCCTGCTCAAACTTCGTTTGGGCAGGCAATTGAAAATCACGACCAAAGCGAGTTTGGGGCGTGCCACCCTTTTGAATAGCTTAGAGAGTTCGTATGCGGCGTACCTCCCGGTGCGCCGCGAAAGATGTTCCGGAGGACGAGAAGTCCGCCGGTCACAAATGTAATATGACCAAGAAGCAGAGCAAATTTCTGGCGTTTTTGTTGAGGCATGGGGCTGCGGAAATCGGGCTGGAGCTTGATGCGCAAGGCTGGGCCTCAGTTGATGATATTGTCGGGATTATGCAAAAGAAGAAGCCCGGCTTTAACTCGGATGATTTGAAGTATATCGTGGAGACCGACTCCAAGGGGCGTTTTGAGATAAAGCACAATCGCATAAGGGCACGTTACGGGCATTCGATCAAGATAGAACCTCACGGCACACCCTCGAAGCCGCCGGAAATTTTGTATCACGGCACCGCCAGACGAAATCTTGGACTTATTCTATCGCAGGGCTTGAAGCCGATGCGTCGACAGTACGTTCATCTGAGTATAAATATCGAGGAGCACATAAAGTTGGTCGGCGGCATGCAGAGAATGTGGCAATTCTTAAAATTCGCGCAGTTGACACATACTCCTCGGGAATTGAATTTATTCGTGAGTCTGACACATATCTTGCAAGGAGGATTCCGGCCGAGTTTATTGAAGTGGTGGAATAGCATCATATCAAGAATTTTTACCCCGCAAATAATTTTATTATTGGATTGGCTAATGCTTCAGGATTACGTTCCTTGTAGTTGGAGCTAAAGGCAGCTCATGGAATATTCTGATTTAATACATAGACTGTTACCCATGTCGTGAGTCTTTTGCTGAAGATCATCATAGCAGAGGCGCAAGTTTAAACCCACATTTCAGGGCTTGTTGAAAAAGATATTTTTCGTCGCGCAGGGTCTTGGCCCCCGATGAAATCGGGGGTTGTGACCCTGCGCCTTATTATATATAGCATGCATTTACGTTGGGTCACAATTCCGTCTTCGACGGAATCAAGACCTAACGTTACATCATCAGGGATTATCAACACTCCCTTCATGTGGGGTACCAGTTACCTATGTCTTGTTCGTACAGTAAGAGATTCTTCGGTCACTATGCTCCCTCAGAATGACGGTGTCATTTGGACGCCGGGTTTCCCCAGCCTGGCCAGAATCCGTCGGGTTTGGGAACCCAGCGGCACAATTGCTAATTGCCGGTTTGCAATCTTTCCACGTACTCCCCGTATGAGCCCTGATAGAGCCGATTGCATTCCATATCGAAAATCTGGGTGGTGATTTGGTCCAGGAGATAGCGGTCGTGGGAGACTAAAAGGACGGCGCCGTTATAATTTTCCAGCGCCTCTTCGAAGGCCTCGCGTGCCGATATTTCAACATGGTTGGTGGGCTCATCAAAAATCAAGATATTGAAATCGCTGAAAAGGATTTTTGCCAGCGCCACCTTGCTTCGCTCGCCCACACTCAAGGTGCCGATTTTTTGATTGACCTTATCGCGCCTGATATTCAGCCTTCCCAGTATAATCCGCGCCATGGTCTGCTGGTCATGCCTGCCCTGCAGCACCTCATCCAGAATGGTTCTGGAGGCATCCAGATTCTTATGCTCCTGTGAGTAATAGCCGATCTTTGCTTTGGGCGCCCATTTGTATGAACCGTCGGAGGCTTCCTCTAAGCCATTTAAGATTCGAAGCAATGTAGTCTTTCCGCAGCCGTTGGGGCCGATAATTCCCAGCTTGACGCCGTTTTTGATGTTCAGATTTATATTCTCGAATACCAAATGACTGCCGAATGATTTTGAAAGCTTCTCAATCGAAAGCACAATCGGATTTTTGAGTTCGTTACCGTGCAGGCTGATGTGCCGTTCTTTTTCAACGAATGGTTTTTGTGCTTCTTCTTTCTCGATCATCATGCGAATCCGTTTCTCGACACGCTTGGCCGGCATCATGGCCTTTTTAGCCTCGTTGCCGACCGACTCATAAACCGGAGCATTGCCTTCTTTGCCGGTCTGCCCCTGATGACTGGCTGAGGCCTGACGGCTGAGCTGGGCGGCCTCTTTGAGCTGCTTGATCTTTTTCTGCTGAGATTCGTATTCGATCTGAAGGCGGCGCCGCTCTTTTTCCCTGTACTCTTTATAAAAGGAGTAATTCCCGCTAAACACAGTTAGATTTTTATCATACAGCTCCCATATTTCGTTCACGCAGTTATCCAGGAAGCGGCGGTCATGGCTGACCGCTATAAATGGTATCCCGCAGTTTTGCAGATATTCCTCCAGCCAGTTTAGGGATTTGATTTCGAGATGGTTGGTCGGTTCATCTAATAGCATCAGTTCGGCACCGGATAGCAGGAGCGATGCCAGCGCGACCTTGGTCTTTTCACCGCCGCTTAATTTCGACAACGGCTGACCCATAAAGCTCTTAGCGAGGTTAAACCCGGCCATGATCTTTTCGATCTGGATTTCAAAGCGGTCGATTCCAAGCTCGTAATAATCGGATATATGATCAGCATATTCGGGAGATGACTGGTCGACATTTTCAAGATTTCTTTTTATTTCATGAAATTTCGGACGCGACTGCCAGAGATAATCTGTGACCCGACGTGCATCATCCAATGCAATCTCCTGCGGGACATAGCCGATTTTGATATCGGATGAGATCGATATATTGCCGCTATGGGGCTTTAGAGCCCCTGAGATCAGGCGCAGAATCGTGGTCTTGCCGCAGCCGTTATTGCCGATCAGGCCGATCCTGCTTTTATCATTGACTGAGAACGGTATATCAGTCAGGATGTCTTCGGTCTGGCTCTTATAGCAATAGCTTATTTTATTTGCACGAATGTATTCCATATATGAATCCCGGTTACGGATATAATTTGCCCTTGTGGTTAAGTGAAAAGGTTAGTCCGGGTAAATCCGGATAGAATCGAATATTTCGGATGGCTTAGAACATTCTGATATTAATATAAGCGGATATCGGGATTTTGCAATATTATTTTATTTGAATAAATAGCGGGGCCTCGATTCTTCGGGAGATTCAAGGCCCCATTATAGAAATGAAATATAAAAATTTACGGCGAATTTGGATCGCAATCGGGAATTCCATCGTTGTTTGGGTCGCAGGGTTCGTATCCACCGATGAAAACATAGTTAATGATTGCGACTGCATCGCTGATGTTGCAATTGTCATCGCAGGTACAATCGCCAACCTCCACAGGGTCGGGCGGAGTGCCTCCGATGAAGACATAGTTCGTGATAAAAACAGCATCGCTGACATTGACATTCTCATCCCCTGTAACATCACAGCAGATATAGGCGCTTGCCGTGCAGTTCACATCCTTGGCGCCGATCAAAACACCGCAGTCATTGTTTGCGGGTGCACAGGGTGATGTGTCGTATAAGCCGAAATCATACTCTGTTGGATTGCAGAAAAGCGGATCGTAGGACATATCATCAGAAGCGGGAGTACAGCCGATATAAGCGTCTCCGTCTGTATTACCCCAAACATCATTGCAGGAGAACGAATAAGATGCATCAGTGCCGAATTGAATTCCCCCTCCCGTATTCTGGACGATAATATTTCTTTCCAGAATGGCGCTGGATGCAGTCACTATCGTGATTGTTCCGCCGTTCGTATTAGCTGTGTTATTATAAAAGGTGTTATTTTCAATTATATTGTAGCAATTGTCCTGACAGCTAATTGCGCCTCCAATACCCCCGGATGTATTATCGACGAAGATATTATGTGATATTGTGCAAGAATCCTGGGCATAGCAAAATACTCCACCACCTGCACCATCTGATGTATTTTCCTTGAATGTATTATCTCTGATCAGCGCTTTTGATGTCCATGCGAATATTGCATGATCCCAATTATTTGAGAAAATATTATTGCATATTACCAGTGAATCATCAGAATTGATGGCTGATCCATAAAAATGAATTGCGCCTCCTACTACATTAGATCCATTAATTATGGTGAATCCCTGTATTTTCCCGGTGCCTTGATTTAGATATATAACGCGTTCAGTATTGCCTCCATCAAGGATGGTATTAACGATGTCATTCTCATCTCCGCTAAAAGCATATTGACTGATAAGAATCAAACCCTTGCCACCAATACTCAGGTGCTCGTTATAAGTACCGTTATCAACCAAAATTGAATCGCCGGTAACGGCGCTATTGATGGCATCCTGTATGAGGGAATAATCTCCCGGTACTTCTATCAGGGTGTTGGTAAATTCGAGTACGACTTCGGAAGTTTGCGGAGAATTGGCAGCCTCCGGACAGGAGACAGTAATTGTATCATAATATGTTCCCGCCCCAAGACCGGCGGAATTTATATTCAATGATATTGTCGATGGCGCTGTGCCGCTTGTGGGATTCAGAGACAGCCAGGTGTGAAGATTGGTCGCAGTCCAGTTGAGATCACTTCCGCCGCTATTGGTTATATTGAGCGCATCCGATCCGGGAGGATTTTGGCTTGTCATCGAGAAATTGAACAGTGTTTGATCCAGCACAATTTCGGGCGCCTCGGCAACCTCCAGTGTTACCTCGACATATTGGGGAGAGTTATCTGCTCCCGTAGCAGCAATCTCAACGGTTTCTATATAGGTCCCGGCGCTCAAGCCGGTCAGATCTACTTCTACATCCAGAACAGCAGGTCCTGTGCCGGATACGGGATTGACACTTAGCCAACTCTCATCGTATGTTGCGGACCAATTGAGCTCGCCGCCACCGGTATTTTCGATATAGATGTTCTGTACATCATTATTTACTCCGCCCTCAATTCCCTCAAACAATAGTGAGGCTGGAGTTACCGAAAGGCTTGGAGATTCTGTTAGGTTTAGTGTAATAATCACCTCCTGCGGAGAGTTGGTTGCCCCCGGCGCTTCCACAAGTATTGTGTCTTCATATGTATCCGCGGTTAGCCCCGCAATACTTACGGAGACATCAATAGTTGCCGTTGGAGGTGCGCTTCCCGAGGTTGATGAAAGACTGAACCACCCGGCATTTTCGGTGGCTGTCCAGGCCATATCACCGTAGCCGACATTTGCGATATCAAATGACTGCGAAGCAGGATCACCGCCCCCAACAGTGGCATCGAAAGTCAGGGACAGGGGCGTGACCTCCAGAGCCGGCGCCTGGGCAGCGTTGACAGTAATAGTCCCAGCCTCAAATGCCGGGTAAACCGTGACGCCATTGGCGTTCGTTAGAATAAACTCTCCGGCATCAGGATAGTAGCCTGAGTCAATGTCGATAACATGATCCGGGGCGTTGGCATCAAGTGTAAACCATAATGTCCCCAGCAGTCCGGATTCACCGGGGATAATGTAATCCGTAAAATACATTATAAATCCGATAACTCCCAGATTATCTGCATCCTCATGAAAACACCCAAAAAATATAGGATTTTCCGCAAGTCCACCAGTTAGCCTTACCGAATCTATGGTCACGTAATCACCGGGGTCAAAGAAATGCGGCAAAGTCGCGGCTGAAATATGGTCGTTAGTGTTTCCCGGATCACCATTGACCGATAAATGTATCGGCAGGCCGAATTTAACCGGATTTACTGGATCGGCGTCAACCTCGATACTTATAACTTTCACAGTATCATCGAGTTGAGCATGACCTGGCATTGGCATAAAAAATAGATAGAAAGCTGCCAGGAAGAAAGTAGCGTAACGCATAATAATATCCTCCTGTCAGGATAAGAGAGGGCTTTATCCCGACTATCTAACCCCTATGAAGATCGGAATACTATTGGTTTCAAAAAGCAAATGGAATAGTCGAACAGACTTGATCCCAATTTCGATAGCTGTGGTATGCGCCCCGTTGTCTGGTATGATTACAAAATTATTATACTTAATTCTACCCGGATGTCAAGCTCTAAATTGAACTTACCGGTTATGTTAGTAATTATTCTATTACTGCCTTGAGGCAGGGAACAGAGTGCTTTTTCTCCTACTCCAATCCCTCAAGATATTTTAGCACCACAGTCGAGGAATTATCGGCCGCTACGGTCAGGAATTTCTGCAGCTGCTTGCTGGCAGTCTCGGATTCTGCGCCCCCGGCCAGGTCCGAAGCGGAACGAAAGATGATAAAGGGCACATCATTGACATAGCATGTCTGCGCAATCGCAGAGGATTCCATATCCACTATCAAAGCGTCGAATCTCTGATTGAGCCAGAGACGTTTATCTTTATTGTCGATAAACTGGTTGCCGCTGACGCCCGTACCGCCTATGATTACCTGCGGTATTCGTTCCCCGATAGAATCCAGCTTTATCGTATCGAGACCGCCGGTTCCCTCAAACAGGCTGTCGTCGACCTCGAAAAATCTATTCTGCACCATGCTGTCGAGTTCCGGTGAATATACCACGGGATTCATTACAGCAGAACTGTCCGGACCGAGATAAATGTAATCGTGGGTAGCCCATTTATCACATATAACGATATCGCCTATACTCACGCCGGTATCCAGAGCGCCGGCGATGCCGGAGAAGATTACCACATGTGGACGGTAGAGATCGAGAAGTTTCTGAAGCCGCATGGAGGCGTTGACCAGTCCCATACCTACCTCAGCCAGGACAACCTGTTTTTCAGCCAGAAAACCGCGCTGAACCTCCCGTCCCAGCACAGTATCAACCTCCTCGATTTCCATGCGATCTATCATAAGTTCACCCTCAGCGTCGAAAGCATACAGCACCAGATACGGCTGAGGCAGAGCGGATTCCTCAACGCAGGATATATATAATGCACAGGCTGCCGCGATGACGATTATCAAAATTGCTGATATAGTAAATCTTGCTTTTTTCAAAATTTCCTCCCCTGGTATAGAATGATTTGAGGAGATAAAGATAATCAGATATATAGTGATACACAAGTTTTTAGTGAGGACTGCAAGGCGCTCGGGCTACTGCGGTGTTTTCTGTGGTTTTTTATCGAGTTCCTGGCGGATGGCCCTTGCCAGCGTTTCGCGGTTATACGGTTTTTTGATATATGATCCGGCGCCCAGATGCTGCATCTTGACCACATCCTCGGTCTGTGAATAGCCGGAAACTATGATCGCTTTCTGTCCGGGATTTATCTTTAATATCTCGCGGTAGGTTTCCAGGCCGCCAAAGCCCGGTTCCATAATCATATCGATTACGGCTATATCGACCTTGTCTTTGCTAATACATTCGACTGCTTCATGGCCGTTTTTGGCGGTTGTAACCTGATAGCCGAGGCTTTGCAAAAGAGCGGAGGCGATTTTGCGCTGCTCTTCGGTATCATCGACCACCAGTATCTTCTCCCTGCCGCCGTAGCCGGAATTGGTGTTATTTTCAACCTCCTGCTTCTGGTCGGTAGCCGGAAAGTAGAGCATGAACTCAGTACCCTTGCCGATCTCCGAGATAACGTCGTAATAGCCCTTGTGATCCTTAATAATCCCGTGCACAACGGATAATCCCAGACCGCTTCCACTGGTACCCATTTTCTTTTTGGAAAAGTAAGGTTCAAATATCTTATCGAGTTCCTTTTGATCGATACCGCTGCCGGTATCCTTCACCCTGAGCACGATATACTGTCCGGGAGTGATTTCGAAATGCGCTGTAATTAGCTTTTCAACATGTTCCATGGACGTTGAAATTGTTAGACTGCCTGTTTCTCCCATTGCATCATAGGCATTCACGACAAGGTTCATTATTACCTTGGACAGATGCGGTTTGGAACCCATAATATTTGAGATCGATCTATCGAGATCAATATCGAGCCTGATATACGGTTTGCTGTCTCTGACTTTGGCAAAGCTGGGTGTATCCAGGTACGACTCGACAACGTCGTTCAGATTGAGTGGAAGCATCTCATAACGTCCGCGGCGGGCCAGAGTAAGAAGGTCCTGGATAACATCAGCGGCGTCATTGGCCGCACTGCTGATCCGTTCCACATGCCTTCTGACCGGGCTGTCCTCGGGCAGTTTCTGCAGAATCAAATCGGGATAACCGACCATAGGGCCCAGCATATTGTTCAGGTCGTGAGCCACCCCTCCGGCCAGGATTCCCAGGGATTCCATCCTCTCCGCTCTTTCAAGCTTTTCCTGAAGTTTCTGGCGCTGATCTTCGGTACGCTTGCGTTCGATGACCATTGCAATCGGGCCGGATACAAACGTCATCAGGTCCAGATCGGCTTTTGTGTACTGCCGGGGATTTTGATAATTCTGGATTGCCATTACCCCGCTAACCTCGTTTGATGTTTTCAGCGGCACTCCCAGCCAAATTTCCGACGGCGGCCCGACGACATCAATTTCACCGGCCTCAGTCAATTTTCGGTGAACCTCGGCATCTACCAGAATCGACTTACCAGTCCTGCGTACATAATCCGTAATGCTGTTGTGAAGAGGGATTGCTTTGGGCTCGATCCATTCATGTTCATCAATCAGGATGGGGAAGTTGTAGGTGTCGCTTTCCGGATTATAAAGCGCGACATAGAAATTGTTCGTATCGAAAAGTGTTCCCAGCCTCTCCCTTACGAATTCGAGGAGTGTTCGAAGGTTATCGACTTCATTGGCGGTTTCCGAGATTTCCAGCAGTATTCGCTGGGCCTGCTCGGCCCGCTTGCGGGCGGTAATATCAATTCCATAAATATAAAGAGAATCGGTGGCTTCATCCTTTTTCAGTGTGAAGAGCAGAACCTGATCGCCGAATTTGTGCTCGAACTGAAGAGTACGGTAATTGCTTTCAATATCCCTGGAAAGTTCCTTGAGTTCGGGGAAGATGTCAAAGATGTTTTTCAGTGAAAGCTTTTCCTCAAAAAGCTGTTGTGCAGAGGGATTATATCTTATAATCCTCCCATCCGGGCGAGCCTGAATCACGGGCGAGGGATTATTATGTGCAAAGGCGGCCTGGCTTTTTATTTCCTCCTCTGCTTCTTTACGTGCGGTTATGTCCACATGAGTTCCGATCATACGCACAGCAATTCCATTCGCGTCACGTTCAACCACCTTGCCCCTCGACAATATCCACAGCCAGTGGCCGTTTTTGGTGCGCAGGCGGAACTCCTTTTCGTAGCTCCCGTGTTTGTTTTCAACGTGCCATTGCAGCGTCTTTTGGGCTTCCTCGCGATCCTCGGGATGAACCATGTCAACCCATGAATCGAAGGTGGATTCGAATTCACCCGGTTCATATCCCAGCATGGTATAATAACGAGGTCCGAAATAGGTTTTGCCGGTAGCTATATCCCAGTCCCAGAGGCCGTCGCTGGTAGCCTCCAGTGCGAGCTTTAGACGCTCCTCATTCTCCTTGAGAGCCTTCTCGGCTTTTTTGCGCGCTGTGATATCATGGAAAAAGCCTTCCAGAAACATTAAATTTATTCCATTCTCATCGAATACCCCAACACCGTATTCCTCGATCCAGCGCCATTCACCGGATTTATTCCTGATGCGGTAGTTGATATGGAAGGGGCGTTTGGCGACAACGGCTTTATCCACCTCTTCATAAATCGACTGTATATCCTCCGGGTGATACAGGTCGGCAAAGCTGATTCTCTCTTCCAGGAAATCCTCTTTGGGATATCCGGTAAGCTCCTCGGCCTGATCGTTTAAGTATATCATGGTGTAATTTTTATCATTTTTGCACATGTAGATAATGCCGGGAACATTCTCTGCCAGGGTCCGGAACTTCTTCTCGCTTTCACGAAGTTCGGCCTCGGCTGTTTTACGTTCGGTAATATCACGAACATAAGCGAGAACTCTTTTCTCTCCGCCCACCTCGAATACTTTGGTAATAATTTCGGTTGGAAAAACGCTACCTTCTTTCTTTTTATAAAGTCTCTCGGCTGCAATATCCCCTGTTGTAACCTCCTCGGTAATGATCTCCGGTATCAGATCGACATATTTATCCGGGATCATTTTTCGGACATCCAGACCCAGGAGCTCTTCCCTGTCGTATCCGAAGATTTTGCAGGTGGCAACATTGCAATCGAGGATTATGCCGGTTACGGTCATGAAGAAGATTGCATCGGATGAAAGCTCCACCAAAAGACGGTATTTTTCCTCGTTCAACCTTAGAGCCTTCTCAATTCGCCGGCGCTCCTCCATTTCTTCCTTCAAATATTCATTTGTCTTGATAAGCTGTTCACGGTTCTGCTGCAGGCGTCTGCTGCTGAACCTTTCCAAAACCACCGTGGATTTTAAGCCCCGTACAAGTGCGGAAACCGACATAGTAATCAAACCGTTGAGAACTATAAAATTCAACCCAAGTACTATTAACCCAAAGCAGTCACTGGAGGAAAGATGGCTCCAGATTAAGATCCCCGAGTTCTGGAGAAATCCAAATACCGCAAGCGATATCGCATTTACTCCAAGGGCAATTATTGAGGGCCAGAGGCCCAAAAGTACCCCGGACACGATCGGGAAGGCGAACAGCCAGAGAAGTCCCACACCCTGCGTGCCCGATACAGAAAGCAGGACAACAGCCAGCGCCCAGGCAAGAAAAGTGATAGAACCGGCCTTGATTTTAAAGGGGATACTCCGCCTGAAAAGCATAAGGACAATTGCACCGTAAACAATCGTATCGGCGACAACTATAATCCATAAGCCCTCCATGATTGAAATCAGGATGGAAGGAATATAGGCAAGCAGGCCCAGTGTGGAGCCGAAAACCAACGCTATCCCGAGAATTCTCTCACGCCAGTACTGCAGACTGTCCTTCTGCACAGAGATTGATGGCCTGGACAGGCTTTCAAATATATTTTTGAGATATGTAAACAGTTGTGATTCCCTTATATGTTTTTCGACGCCATAATAAGTCTTGATTTTGCGTCCAAGCGATCCCCATTTTTTCAAAGGCTATTTGCCTTGTATTGCATTCGCCCCTTTCCAAGAGTGTATGACACCCTTTAAATTTATGTCGTCAAAAGGAATAAGGTTATTTAGAGAAAACATTATTCGGGTAGTAGGATTTGATAGAATATGTTTCAGATTGAAATAAAACCTCAGGTGAATTTCTGAAGAAATGGAGTGTCAAGATATTCTTTACACATACATCTTTTTGGGCCTTTGGTGATGCAACATCTTTGGCAATTTGCAGGCCATGCTCCCTGTGATCATACTATTTATCATTTCAGGTGCCGCCGACAAATTAATTTGCCGGAGATGGCAGGTCAAAGATCGGTCAATAGCCGGATCTATGGACTCGCTTTGGGCGTGCGGATTGGAAGTACCTGCCCAAACAAAGTTTGAGCAGGCCACCCGGGTTTTTCGCGGAGCATAGGGACATACGCCGCGCACAAATTCTATGGGTGGCACGTCCAAATTCAATTTGGGCGTGTTCTTGTATCAAAAACTTGCCCAAACAGAGTTTGGGCAGGCCACCCAAGTTTTCGCGGAGCACGAGAACGTACTCCGCGCACCAGATATATTTATTCTTCGGTTTTGGTGAGTTTTGTGGATCTGGGGAAGATCGTGATATCCTGATACTGGACATATTCTTTCGATGAGGTCACCATAATCAGGGCATCGGCAACATCCTCGGGCTCGATCATCTGACGGCGGTCAACCGAATTCGGTTCGATATCCTTACCCATGGTATTCATAGCATGCGGCATAACATTGGTTACGCGGATATTATACGGTTTGAGCTCGGCTTTCAGGCTGTCGCCGAAACGTGCCAGGGCCGCCTTGGAGGCGCAATAGGCCGAAAGCTTCTCCAGTCCCAGTGTTGATCCTATGGAGCAGATATTTATTATCTGTCCCGACTTCTGCTTTTTCATCTGCGGCACCGCATGACGTGTTACCAGAAACGCTCCGATAACATTGACCTTAAAGGACAATTCTATATCCTTGACCTCCATCTGATCGATCTCACCGCCTTTGAACACGCCGGCATTGTTTACCAGAATATCTATGCGGCCGTATTTCTCGACAGCGCTGTCGATCAGCTTCTTGGCCTGGGTATCATCGGTGATATCAGCAACAACTTCGATAAACTGATCCGAGGCCTGTTTAAGTTCTTCCGCCGCCTGATCGAGTTCATTCTGCTTCTGTCCGGTAATAATTACCTTAGCGTTTTCCTCGAGAAAACGTCCGGCAATAATCTTACCCAGCCCGCGGCTGGAACCGGTTACTAAAACTACCTTGTCTTTGAGTCTGTCTGACATCAGGCATCAACCTCGCTTTCGACTTCACTTGAATCCTTCTTGCGGGCAATCTCGCGCGCTTTGGCATCGTTTAAGCGTTCGGCCCGAAGGTTGCGGACAATCTGGGCATAGGCGTTATGATTATGAATCGATTCCTGATTCTCCGATTCCACGCTGAACCAGTCGATACGCTCGTCATCCTGAAGCTTCTCGGTGATATTTCTGACCACATCCTCGACAAAGGCCGGATTGTCGTAAGCCTCCTCGGTCACATACTTCTCATCCTCGCGCTTTAAGAGCGGGAAGAGCTCGCATGAGGCGGAGTGTTCGACCACATGAATCAACTCCTCCAGCCAGATGAATTCGTTGGCGCGCACGGTGAGAGTTACCACTGAACGCTGGTTGTGAGCACCGCGTTCGGAAATCTCTTTCGAGCAGGGACATAATGTGGTAACCGGCACCTCGACTGTAATCGCCGGCTTGATAGCATCCGAACCGTTGGCCACAGCCTCGATCGTGCAGTTGTAATCGAGCATTGCGCTCTGGCCGGAAACCGGCGCTTTCTTTTCCACGAAATAGGGAAATGTCAGTTCCAGATGAGCGGTTTTGGCTTTAAGCCTGGTTTTGATCTCATCCAAAATTCCCTTTATATTTCTAATATCGATTTCCTGGTGATGCTCGGTGAGCACTTCGACAAATCGGGACATATGCGTTCCCTTGAACTCGCGCGGCAAATCGACATAGAGATTTACGCTCGCAATCGTATGCTGAAGGTCTTTACGTCGGTCGCGCAGGCTGATCGGATATTTGATATTCTTTATACCAACCCGGTCGATACTTATATTGCGGTTGTCTTTTCTGTTCTGCACATCTATCATTTAGCCATCTCCTCTTTCGGCAATTGCAATGTTATTCTCGGTTTCAAACAGTTTTATACGCTGGAGTGTTCCGGAAGGCAGGTGGGAATCCAGCACCTCGAATATACGTTTAGCCAGGTTTTCGGCGGTAGGTATGATATCCCGGGTGAAGTCGACATCAACACTGAAGTTTCTGTGATCGCATTTAGAGATTATATGATCGTTGATGATTTTCTTTAAGTCCTTGAGATTCATTATCATACCTGTTTTCGGATCCAGCTCGCCCGTGACTGTGACCTCGAGCACATAATTATGCCCGTGCCCGTGGGGATTTGAGCAGGGCCCGAAAACACGCATATTTTCCTCATCGGAAAAGTCCGGATTGTAGAGCCTGTGCCCGGCCGTGAAATGTGTCTTACGTGTTATCGAGACTTTCATCTTCTATTTCCTGTTAATTTTTGTGTCGAGCTTTCGGCCAGCTTGATTTTGTAAACCATAATCCGTCCGGCCATCAGCGCGAAAAAGTATATGTTAAACAATACTGCTATAATGTACAATGCCAGTACAGGGTTTCCAAAAACGAAGCAGATACAAAAAACAAAAATATGTGTGCCAAAACACAGAAGCGAATTCAGGGTCAGGAATATTTTGTCGCGATACCAGTCATCTCGATCGAAGCCGGGATAAATATCGACAATCGAAATCGAAAGGCGGTCGATCTGCCGTATCAGCAAGTCTTGCCAGCTATAGAGAACACGGTATAACAGGCGCAATACTTTTACCGACTGACTATCAGAATCCCCTTTGCTTTTCTCTTCGAGCTTGGCTTGCAAAGGTTTATCGAGGCTTTCGGCGTATTTTAGCTGATAATAGTTAAAATATGAGCATTGGATAAACAGGCTGAACCAGGTTATGATTCCAAGTCCTATATAAACACTCTCACCGCTTGTCGTATATGCTTTTACAGTTATCACTGCTATTACCACAGTAAGCACAAGCATATCGCCCAGCGAATCCAGGAAGCGGCCGATACGGGTGGTCATACCGCGCAGACGTGCCAGCGATCCGTCGGAGGCATCGCAGACATCGCGCAGATGAAGAAGTACCGCTGCGGTTATAAGCTTGCCGTACCAGAGAAATATGCTTGAGGCAAGGCCCAGTATGATGGCGGTAGAAAGCACCATAAGCGGATTTAAGCGCAGATGATAGAAGAGACGGATAGCATAATGGTAATAAAATATCCAGAGAGTGGAGAGATTGAAATACTTATCGCGGCCCTTGAATTTATAGGCCTCTGACCAGTCGATAGAGTCTGACATTTATCATTTACCAAAGAGTCTCAGATTTTCGCCTGATAATGGTGCGGATTCATCCGAAGCAAGATACAATATCACCCCGGCCACATCGCGTGGTTCAAGTCCGGGTTTGGAGGTTGCTCCGGTGGCGCGGTAATACATCTCGGTGTTGACTCCGCCCGGGGATACCTGGTTCACGCGGATATTTTTATCCTTCAATTCGACATCGAGAATTTCCGTGAGTCCCCACAGGCCATACTTGGATATATCATACGGTCCAAAGCCCTCGAATTTGGGAAGGCCAACGCATCCGGAAAGAGATGAGATGTTTACAATCGTGCCGGCTCCTGATTCCCTCAGGAGCGGTATGGCATGTTTGCAGATTAAAAAAGGCGATCGCAGGTTCATGTTGATAACCTTGTCGAAGTCCTCAACGGGTATCTCATCTATCCGTCCCCCCTTGAAATTGCCGGCACAGTTGACCACTGAATCGAGATAATCAACATGATCAGAAATGAATTTGAAAAGTTCTTCGATCTCCGAAGATTTGCCGAGATCGGTCTGTTTGATATGAATCCTGGCGCCTTTCCGCTCCAAATACTTTTTGAGCTCTTCCAGTTTATCAAGTGAGCGAGCCGGGCAGAAGACCTCTGCGCCATGCTCGGCAAAAAGTTCGACAGTGGCTCTTCCGATGCCTTTGCTTGCCCCGGTTACGAGTGCGATTTTATTTTGCAGTTTCCCGGCCATAATTCTCTTAAGAAACAGCTTAGGAGACAAATATCAAGCGAAAAATCGAGATTCACGGCTCGGCATGAGACTGTTTAGTATTCATCGGTGTATAGCGTGAACGAGATCACACTTCCGTCTGAACAGTCGTGAGAGTATATTTCATTAAAGACATCTTCCCGTTCCCAGCGCCGATTCAATGAAATGATATACTCGCAGACAACCTCTCCGGTTTCCATGGCTACAATGCGCTCATCGTCATAGCTGCCCTGAATAAGTTCGCCGGATATGCTCCAGACTTCCAGGCCCCAATCGGGATCATTAATGGTGGCCGAAGCATCGAAATAAGTGATCTCGTACGTATCCGGATCGAATGTGATTGTCATCGTGCCGGTGGGAGTATAACCCATCACATACATATCGATGTCGCCCGTGAAAGTGTTTCCAGTCGTAGTCCCGGTGGCTGTCCATGCAAGATTGTGATCTTCCACCGTATATACCTCTTCATCCGAATCGCGGAAATCCGCATCGACAAAAACATTGATTAAAGCGCGTTCGATATTGATCTCCGGCGCCTCGGAGACATCGATCCGCAGATAGTACTGATATTCTGTGGCATAACCTACAGTCTCGGCCACAGTATTGACAACAACGGCATAGAGATCCCATCCATCCTGCTGAAGCCCGAGCACATTATCAACCGTTATACTAACACCATCGCCAATGAATTCTACCGTTGAGCCTTTTCGCTTGAAGAGAATCAGGTGGATGCTGTCGGCCAGAAGATTTTCATCATAGACCGAGAAGTTGAGCTGGTCGCCGTCCTCGAAATCGGGGTTGTTAAGAATGAATTTGAATACCCTGGTCTCCAGGGCCTTTGGTTTAAGGGGAAAGACGGCGGTTTGATTTTCATCGGAATCGATATCATACTCATGAAAAACTTTATTCAGAAGGCGCTGAGATAACTGCCCTTCCAGATCATAAATTTCTTCATTAATTAACTGCTTGATAAAAACAGGGTACCATTGAGCATGAGGCTGATTTATAAAATTGACATACCCGCCGAAAATCGTTTCCCAGGCATACAGGCCGTGATCCTTGCGTTCATCATAAATATATGCAATGACGCTGTGATCAAAACGTTTGTAAAGAAATTCGAAGAGAGCACACATTCCCTTGCCATGGTAATAGTGCTCATTCACCGAGCTGTAACTGGGCAGATGCAGCGAGTCGAGGATACAGGTAGAACTCATGAGAAATGACTCGGGCACATAAGTAGTCTGATTGGAAGACATAAAGGATTTAAACCATTCGGCTCCACCGTAATCGAACCATGATAGGGGCTGAAGATCTCGGCCTCTCCTGCTAAACATGGCTGCGTGCAGAAGATACAGCTCATTTCCGATATCAATCTTCATGCCGGCATAATTCGCTGAGCCCATGTCCTGTTCTCGCACTTCAATGGATGTATATTCTTTATTAGTATAATAATAGTGCTCTTTTCGCGGGATGAATGAGGCGTAACTGCCAAAATCTTTTTCACGAATCAGCACCTTTATCGGCAGTGTGCTTTCTTCATCCGGATTTCTGAAAAATAGAAGGTAAGGATTGCTAATAACGTAAAGGGCGCTTTCCAGAAAGAGCTGTAACTGTTCGGCGTTATCTTCTAATATGCGCGGGTACGCGATTTTAAAATCTCCCGTGACTATTGTTTTATAGTCGCTGACTCCCATTAAATATAGAATCAAATCCGCGCCGTCAGAAAAGCTGTTCAGTTTGCCGTTGATTCTGGCATCCGGGCTGACAATCGGAACATCGCCCACCAGATGTCCCGATGAATCGGAAGCTTCGAACAGGCTGTAGGCGATTCCGGTATCATTCTCCTCGGCACAATAATATTTCTCGCCCATGGCAATAAAGCTCTCCTCATTCAAGGTTTCCTCGTATCTGAGCGAGATATGTAAATCGCCGTCAAAATCCTCCGGCAAACCCTCGAGCTTATAAGCCTGAGAGACGCCGTTTTCCGCAAACGGTTTTTCAGTTTCTGATGAATAGAGTCTCATTTCTGTGGTCTGCTCAAGAATTCCCGAGGGAATTTCAATCGTTATATCCTCGGTTTCAAGAGCGCCGCCCCCGCTTCCAATAGATGTTGACGATACCAGGCTGTAATTATCAGTATCTGAAGGTCCCGAGGAGTCTTTATTCGAGCAACCCGCAACTATCAGGAATAAGCCCAAAACAATGATAAAAAGCCTTTTCACTTTATCCTCCCGGTTTCAGCATTCCCCCTCAAGCGAGCCCAATATCGTACGGTAAGCACTAATAAAATACATCATTTCTTAATTTAGTCAATCGTTTTTGAAGCACCAAACGGGTTCGTTAGCGGTTGACAGACCACGCCATTTCTCGTAATTTCAGGGAATTAATATTTTGCCGAAAGGATTTTTTTCATGAAACGCTTAAGCATCATTTTGATTATTCTCTTAACATCAATAACACTTAACGCCCAGGAGGAATCCAAACCGTTTCTGAGATATCCGGCTCTATCTCCCGACGGGCAGACAATCTGCTTTTCATGCAAGGGTGATCTCTGGCTGGTATCCTCAGAGGGGGGTACGGCGGAACGTTTGACGGCGCATCCGGCGGATGATATCATGCCCCAGTTCTCACCCGACGGGCGGATGATTCTTTTTACCTCCGAGAGATATGATAACCTGGATCTGTTTATAATACCGATAACCGGCGGTGAGCCCGAGAGACTGACCCATTATACCGGTTCGGATTATGCGACTGGATGGACTCCCGAGGGTGACAGTGTGATCTTCTATTCCTTCAGGCAACTGAATTACGACGTCTTCAAGAAGTCGATACACGGCGGTACTCCGGTTGCCCTTACCGGCGGCCATTGGAACAGCGAATACTCCGGCAAAATAACTCCCGACGGCAATAAGCTTATCTATAATAACGGCTCGGGTCGTTATCGCTGGTGGAAGGCCAGTTTTGCCGGGAATACCAACAGCGATATCTGGATTCTTGACCTGACCAAAGATGAGTTCACGCTTGACCGGATAACCTCTGAGGATGGCCATGATCTCTGGCCGGTTTACGACGAAGATAATGAGACGGTCTATTTCGTTGCCAATCGTGATAATACGGTCGCCAACCTCTGGAAAAAGGACTTAAATACCGGCGGCGAGACACAGCTTACCGATTATGCCGATGACGGCGCGCAGTGGCTTAATTCCAATCCGCAGATGAAGAAGATGGTTTTCGAACAGGATTTCGATATCTGGTACTTCGATCCGTCTCAGGGCAGCCCGCGAATCGTCGATATCGCGCTTGCCGCAGACAATAAGACCAATCCGGTCAAGCAGATGACCTTCAACGGTGATATTCAGGATTACGACATCTCCCCCGACGGCAAACTTGCGGCGCTTATTATCAGGGGCGAGTTGTTTCTGATCCCGACAGAAGAGCCGAAATTCGCGCGCAGGCTGACAAGCACTCCGCAGAGAGAAAAGCATCCCTGCTTCGGATCGGATTCGAAAACTATCTATTTTGCTTCCGACAGAAACGAAAATTATGATATCCATTCCTATGATCTGGTCGAAAAAAGCGAGACCCGCATAACCTCCACCTCTGAGAATGAAACCAAACCGTTTTGCTCGCCCGACGGCGAAAAGCTGGTTTATTATCGCGGTCTGGATAAGGTAGTTCTCTATGATCTGGAAGAGGGTGTCGAATCCGATACTGTTGACGGCATGTTTATAGACCTTGCGGTTGAGCCGCATGTGGAGTATGATTTCTCACCCGATTCACGCTACCTGGCTCTTACAGTAGCGGGCGAGACCTACGAGACAAATATATTCATTACCGATTTTGAATCGGAGCCGGTGAATGTCTCTCATTACACCGATATGTGCTATCGTCCGAGATTTTCCAAAGACGGCGAGCTCGTATACTTCTCGCGCTGGAGCCGCGATGATATGACTTCGACTTACAAAATCGATCTTGCGCATGATCCGATCGAATTCGAGGAGGATAGAATTGACTCGCTTCTGATGGATAAGAAAGAAGAAGATAAAGATAAAAAAGACGAGGAAGACAAAGAAGAGAAGAAAGCTGAACCCACGAAAATAGACTTCGAGGGTATTCACAAGCGAGTGGAAAAGGCGATTGCAATAAATGCGGCCACGCATTATCCGGTGATAACCGAGGATGGTGAGACGATTGTCTTCGTGGCCAGTGTCATGGGTAAGCCGGAGATCTGGTCTGCCAGGCTTGAGGGAGATGATCCCGACCTGACACAGTTAACTCATTCCGGCAAATCCAAGAGCGATCTGAAGCTTTCGGAGGATTCCAAACATGTCTTCTTTCTTGAGGGCGGCAAACTCAAGAAGCTTAATCTGAAAGACAAGAAAGTCGAGAACCTCGGATTCACCGCGGAGATGGATGTTATAGTGGACAAGGAAAACCGCCAGAAATTTCATGAGACCTGGTGGATGTTCGATGAATATTATTACGATCCCGATCTGCACGGTGTGGACTGGGATAAGATTCGCGCCAAATACAGCCCGTTGGTGGACGAGGCCGAGACCGAGGACGAATTCCGTCAGATTATTCTGGAGATGATGGGCGATCTGGGCTCATCGCATATATATATCTATCCCCGCGGCGGAGGCGGTGTAAAGAAAGAGCATTCCACCGCCTGGTACGGGTTTTTCTTCGATCAGGATGAGCTTGATGAAAACGGTTTGTATCGGATCAGCCAGGTGCTCCCCAATTCGGCCTCAGCTTTGGCCGATAAACCGCTCGAGCCTGGCGATTATATACTTGCTATAAACGGCATAACGCTTGACCGCGAGACCAATATCTACCCGCTGATAAACGGGCAGATCGATAAGAAGACAATCTTTACGGTTTCCAAAAGCCCGGACGGAAAACGATATGACGTGGCCGTGAAAGGCGGCGGATTTGGCGAGGTGCGCGACATGGCCTACGATTACTGGATGGAGGAACGCCGCCGCATGGTAGATTCACTTTCCGACGGCCGACTGGCTTATATCCATATTCGCCGCATGTACCCGGATGCGCTCGAGAAATTCAAGCTGGAAATCGTAAATGAAACCAGAGACAAGGAGGGTGTGGTTCTGGATGTTCGCTTCAACGGCGGCGGCAATATCGCGGTTCATCTGCTGGGCATACTGATAAAGGAGCCGTATATATATCGCAACTTCGCAGGCTATCCGGTTACCTCGGAAAACAAAATGCGCAGTAAAGCGCTGGAGAAACCGAGCATTCTGCTTATCAATAACGGCTCCGGCTCCAATTCGGAGATTTTCGCCGAGGGCTATCGCAAGCTCGGGCTGGGCAAGATTGTCGGTGTGCGCACCTCGGGCGGGGTTATCGGTACGGCTTCGTATAATCTGATAGACGGCACACGAATCCGAAGACCCTCATGGGGATGCTATACTACCGATATGGAAAATCTGGAGCTGGTCCCGCGGTATCCCGATATTACGGTCGAAAATCTGCTGACCGATGTTATAAGGGGAACCGATCCGCAGTTGGAACGTGCGGTTAATGAGCTTTTGAATCAAATTGGAGAGAAAACGGAATAGAAGCCTTAGAGGCTGTTTACCATCTTGAAAACGAGGATAGATTCGGACTTACGGATGTGTCCTCGTTTTCTTTTGAGGACTCTTCGTCTTCATCCTGAAAGCTGGGACGATACCATTTCTGAACTTCCTGATGGGTGGACAGTATAAATCCGAGTTCCTCCAAAAGATCTACGGTGTTGGTTACGGACGGTCCGCGATTAAGCGAACGCCGCCAGCTGCCTTCCTTGCCCAGTGAGAGATAGGTCGAGAGCACGGCCCAAATCTTATTGTCGATAAAAAGCGGTACGGCTATGTAAACCAGCCCGGAGGGAGATGTTTCGGTATAGACATTTCCCTTATCGACCGCCATCAGACAGATATCCTTTATCATATCCGAGAGATATTTTTCGGTTTCCTCGCACTCGTCGGGATTCGTCTTACGCCCCCAGTGATTCAGCTCGTTTTCGGAAAGATAATAGAGATAGACTCCCCAGGGCAGATCTGATGAGTACTTTTTAATGGTTGTCTCAATCGCCTCGTTGCATTTGCTCATCTAAAACAAGTCTCCATCATTAGGCGGTGGCTGCCGCTTTCGTTAATTTCTAATTAATATGTCGACCGGTTTCAAAGGAATATAAGCAGCTCATGAATAATTGCTCATATAACGGGCAGCAGCCCGATGCGGGCTGTTCTATTTTTGAATATCTTTATTGATATTTTGGGGATGTTTACCGAATGCACAGGGGGTTTCATCCTTGCCGCGAGTAAGACAGAAAATATCCTGAATTCTGAGGGGCTCACCTATTTTAAAGCCCTGACCGTACTTAACCCCCACCATCGCCCCGAAAGACCTCGCTTTGGTCTCAAGCGACCATAAATAATCCCGTGATTTCTCGGGATTCATGAATTGTGAGGCATGAGCCTTAAGCGCATCCATCCAGCGCTCATACTGATCAGTAATGTCCACCACAAACGTCGGTGGCTCCTCGACCGGGAGAAAATAGTGGAAAAGCGCCTTAACCGTATGAATTTCGCCCTGAATCGGCAGCTTTTTGAAAGTGGCGTAATAGATGGAATTGGTGACTATTTTTCCGGCGGCCAGATGATCGGGATGCGACTGCCGTTTACCGTGCCCCCCGCTCATCCATGGTGCCAGTACGATATCCGGCCGGTACTTGCGCAGTATCGCGGCCAGCTCGTAGCGGTATTCGGGGCGGTCCACAAGTTTGGTGTCTCCCCAGTCCAGCGTTTCCAGCAGGCTGGTGCGCATAATTTCCGCCGCCTTTTTGGCCTCCTGTGATCTGATCTCAGGAGTGCCGCCCGTACCCATCTCCCCCTTGGTGAGAAAAATGATTCCGGTGCGGTAGCCCATCTCGGCCAGCTTTATAAGCACGCCGCCGGTGCCGACTTCGACATCGTCCGGATGTGCCCCGATCGAAAGTATGTCGTATTTTTCAGCCATATAAAAAAAGATGCTGCCCTTTATAAAGGCAGCATCCGCAAATGTATTAGAATTTACATATTCTCTTCTAAATAACGCGAGTGGAACTTGAGTATTTCCACCAACCTGTCATACACGAAACGCTGATTGAAAGCGGGATAACCTTCGTATCCGGAATAACTGTCGAAGCTGTAATTGATCCCGTTATTATCCAGCATCATGCGCACATCCTCAGCCATATTATGGAACAGGAACTGGTTTGTGTCGCTGACCTCGATATAAACCTCGATAGAATCGAAATCCCCGGCATTCTGAGTGAGGACATCATTCAAACCGTTGGCAATCCACTTGTCAAAGACCGGCTGATAGATATTGCCGTTGTAATCAAACGGCAAGTCGATACCGTAGAATGTAACGAATGTCGTGGAATCCTCGTAGCCCGGCTCTCCTTCCTCGGGGTGCGGGCTGAAGGCCTGCGCCAGTGAGAAGAACAGCAGGGTATACGGCTTTTCGGTGAAAAGGTTGGTTGTATCCATATCCTGATAATCATCAGGACTTATGGGCGTGCTCAGACCCTGCTCCTCAAGCATCATCGGGATTAAATCCTCGACATGCTGGAAGCTACCGGCCGGGTTGGATGCGGAAACCGAGGAGAATACACCGGGATATTTGGCCGCAATTTTAAGCGCGCCGTAACCGCCCATGCCAAAGCCGCCGATCCCGCGTGATTCACGATTATCGATAATACGAAGCTGATCGGCCAGCGTTACCTCTATAAAATCGAGCCACTGCTCTGCAACCATAGTCTCGAACCAGCCGAAGAACTCGTTATTTGCATACCAGGAACCGCCGTACGGTGTTGAAGCATCGATAGAAGCGATGTAGAATTCCTTGATCTCTTCCTCGTAAATCAGGCTGTCCGCTATTCGATGCACCATCTTGGTAAAATAGTAGTTCTCGTCTCCCTCGAAATCATGAAGCAGGTAAAGTATGGGATAAGGCGTACTCTGAATTCTGAATGACGGGGGAGTATATATCTTGGAAATGAAGTTCTTGCTTTCCGTGAAGTTAAAGAACTCCCATCCCGCATGATTTTCGATTACCGAGTATGCGCGCGGGTAGGTGAACACACCGTCATTCTTGAGACCTTCTCGCTCATTGATTTTCGGAAAATCAGCCGGATTCTCGCGCTCCGAACATCCGATCAGAATCAGCGCGACCAGCATAAATCCTATATATAAAATCTTTGATTTCTTCATTATTCACAACCTCCTAAAACCTGACGGTGAACCCGATTGAGGTGACAGCGGTAAAGTCACTATATGTACCGGCGTGATTATCGAAAATACCATCCTCGTTATCATCGACCAGATCCGAGACAGTGGTTTCGGGAGTGATAATCAATGAAGCTGCGCCGTAGAATTCAACTATACCGACATAGAGGGAAGCTCCGCCAGAGAGATGATGGCGGTCGGAAGGATTGTCATAAACCACTCTGGCCCCCTCCTCGGCAATGGGAGTCTGCTCGAAGCTGTAGCCGCCTCTCAATTTATATTTTTCATGCGGATGTCCCTCGACGCCGACTGAGATCCGGAAAGCGTCATCCCATTCATCCGGCATATCCGTCGGTGAAAGATACCCATTGATGAAGGAGAACTCCGTCAAACCGGTTGTCCGGGTAACATCAAACTCGATGCCCTCATACTCCGACCACAAGGTGTAAACGAAATCAGCCGAAAGCATGACTCTTTCAGTGGCCTGATAAGACAGGCCGAATCCGAATTCGGAGGGGATCACCCAGTCCGCATCGGCCTCATGATTCGCGGTATAAATCTCGCCTTTGAAAAGCTGATTGGCCGGATTGGCTGTATCCGCCAGAGTCTCCATATGACGGTTGCCCGGAGAATAAAGCGTAGCATCGGCATCGCCCGAAAGATCGATTGTTGTTTTGGACTGGTATGATGCGCCGACCTTCAGCTTTTCGGTAGCCTGATAAAGCAGACCGGCATTAAAACCGAATCCCCATCCGCTGGCATCGTACTTTGTCATAGTAACCAGGTTTTCGTAAGGACGGGAGGAGAATGACTCCGGCAGTGTGTTGGGCTGAAGGATTATTTCACTTCGGTTGTAAGAGCCCTTCCTGATCGAGAGTCCCACACCCAGCGACATCTTATCCTCGATCAACTCCGCCGCGACAGTTGGGTGAAAATCGATAATATCTACATTAAATTCATGTGTGATATCCGGAAACGGCACCAGGGGTTCCACAACCGGCAGTTCGAACGAATCGACCACATACTGATTGTAGACGGGGCTCAGCCGGAATATGTCCCATTCAACATCATGATCGTAAGGCTGAAATACACCGAATCCCACATTGACATTCTCGAATATCGGAAGTACAAATGCGGCGGCCACAAACGGGGTGTAGGGAATCTTGTCCTCGGAGACCCTTTCCTCGCCGTCATAGTACCCAAACGAATAACCGTTCAAGGTCATTTCCGGAGTAAACTCCGGTCGATAGCTGTAGAGACCGATTCCAAACGCTATCTCATGCTGGTAAAGGTTGGACAGGCCTGCGGGGTTATAATACATGGCGCTCCAATCGTCGGCCACCGCTCTGAAGGCTCCACCCATCGAGAGCGCTTTCAGGCCAACTCCGGAGACATTATAACCGCCTGCCATTGCCTCACCGGAAAATAACAGAATCAGGAGTATCAGGATGATTGTGTTAAAAATTCGCATGGTTTCTACTATCTCCAGTTAAATAAATTAATTTCCCAATAAATAGCATCCATCTTTGCTTAAGTCGTTGCCAAACAAATTCTTTCTATGCAAAAAAGTAAAAATCAAAACTATATTATAATCCCATCTTTGTCAACACTTTTTTGGCCTTTTGATTGCCTCATAATTCTTGCCATCAGATGTACAGACGATTATATTTACAGAATGTCCAAAACCGGATTTTCACTTTTTTCCAATACAATTCGTTGAAATGATTTGGACTCGAAACTTTATTTATAGATTGGTGTTTAATCTCACCTGGAAGATTAGGGAATGGAAAAGAAAATAACAATACAGGGTGCTCGTCAGCATAACCTGAAAAACATAGATTTACAGCTTCCCCGCGACCGTCTGGTGGTCATTACCGGGCTTTCCGGTTCGGGAAAGTCCTCTTTGGCCTTCGATACTATCTATGCCGAGGGTCAGAGACGCTATGTGGAGTCGCTTTCGGCCTATGCCCGCCAGTTTTTGGGGATTATGGATAAGCCGGATGTCGATTTTATCGACGGTTTATCGCCGGCAATCTCCATAGAACAGCGCACCTCGGCCAAAAATCCGCGCTCGACGGTGGGAACCGTAACGGAAATCTACGATTACCTCCGTCTTCTATTTGCACGAATCGGCGCTCCGCACTGCTTTAACTGCGGCAAGCCGATTGCCCAGCAGACCTCCTCGCAGATGGTGGACCAGATTATGGAGCTGCCGGAGGGCACAAGATTGCAGCTCCTGGCCCCGTTGGTACGTGGACGCAAGGGTGAGCATAAGGATATTGTGGAAAAAGCCGGAAAAGAGGGCTTTGTACGGATTCGTATCGACGGCGAGGTTTATCCTATCGATGACGCTCCGGATATGGAGAAAAACAAGAAACATGACATAGAAATTGTGATCGACAGGCTGGTTCTTTCCCAGAAAGTCCGCCGACGTCTGGCGGATTCGGTCGAAATCGCCCTGAAACTGGGCGGCGGGGTTGCAATGGTTGATATTGTCGGCGGGGAGGAGATGCTTTTCTCCGAGAATTATGCCTGCGTTGACTGCGGAATATCATACGAAGAGCTGACCCCGCGCATGTTCTCGTTCAACTCGCCCTATGGCGCCTGCCCGGCCTGTGACGGCCTGGGACATCGGATGGAAATAGATGAGAGCCTTGTGGTTCCAAATCCCAATCTGCCTATAAAT
>CAZBZV010000007.1:0-84701 GCA_964496505.1 uncultured Ignavibacteria bacterium
TCCAGAACATTTAGTTTACAGCTTCGTATTATTTTACTTAGAACAATTTGGGATTAATGGTAATATAGAAAGGATAAAGCGTGCTACGGAAAACATTGCTAACAGGAATTTGCCTGCTTATGAGCATCAGTATTGCTACTACGGCTCTTGCCGATGAGTTTCTTGAATCACTGACCGAGAACCAGAAGGTGGCCGGATTTTCGGCTGTAAATGTCTATGAAAACGCTCTCGGCAATGCTATGGGGGCAAGGTTTATATCAGACAAATACGGATTTATTATTGATCTATTGAAAATTCAGTCTGTGCCGCAGGGCTTTTTCTGGGTGAAAACCCCGCCCAGCTCGGACATGGGTGAGCCGCATACCTGCGAGCACTTGCTTTTGGGCAAGGGTACTCAGGGGCGTTATGTCTCGGTGCTGGAGGATATGGCGCTCGGCAGCAGCAGCGCCTGGACCGCCCAGGATAATACAGTCTATCATTTCAATACCATTGCAGGGGATGGGGCCTTCTACGAATTATTCGAGGCCAAATTATACGCCCTCCTGAATCCGGATTTCACCGACGAGGAAATCCGCCGCGAGGTCTGCCATGTGGGAGTCAACCTCGATCCTCGCGACAGCTCATTGTCATTGGAGGAGAAAGGCACAGTTTATACCGAGATGGTCTCAGCTTTCGAGCGGCCGCAGCGGTTTTTATGGAAGGAGCTGGGTGAGACCTTATATGGCAAGGATCATCCGCTTGGCAATGTCTCCGGCGGTTATCCCCCCGCTATCCGCAAAATGACTCCGGAGGATATGTGGAAATTCCATAAGGATGCATATTACCTTGGCAACATGGGTGTGATCGTGGCGATTCCCAATGGCATAGAGACAGATGATTTCCTCACAAAGATCACCGAGATACTGGAGAGATGTCAGAAATTCGAGAAGAAGAGCGAAAATATTGGAATGGACAAATTTGATCTTCCGCCTCCGGCAACTCTGGATATGGCTGCGGTTACCAAAGTCGTACCGGCGCCCTCGCAGAATCCCGACGATCCGGGCAACCTGATTCTATCCTGGCCGGCCAATCTGGAATATGATCTTTACGAGAGCATGATTCTTGAAGGTCTCATGCTGACCTTTGCCGGCGGGCCGACCTCGAATCTCTACGACCTGTTCATAAATTCGGAAACCCGAAAAATCGACCTGGGCGCTAATGCGGTCTGGAGTTATGTCAGTTCGGAGATGGGACATCCGGTGGGAATCGGCCTCAATGGAATAAACTCGGATCAAATTAGCGAAAGTATGCTGGACAGCATCCGCAGTATGATTCTGACGGAGCTCGAGAATGTTTATAATTATGCTGACGGTTCCGAAGAGCTGGCAAAGTTCAACAATAACGCCCGAGCGCGTATGATCGAGAGCAAAAAGCAACTCGAGAAACTTCTGAATACGCCTCCCATGTTCGGCTTCAGGAGAGCGGGCGGGGCCTGGCAGAATGTACTGGCTATGCTCGAGATGACAGATGAGTTCAGGAAGTCGGTGGTGCTTAAGGACCGTTTCGCCAAACTCGAAAAGCTTCTCGACTCCGATAGGAATTTCTGGAGAGATTATATCGACCAATGGAATCTGCTTACGACCAAACCGCATGTCCTGGCGTCAAAGCCTGATCCCTCAATCCTGACAAAATTCGCCGAGGAGAAAAAGGCTAGGATAGAGGGGTATCTTGCGGAGTTTAAGAAAAAGTATGGTACCGATTCCAAACAGGAGGCTATTGCCAGGTATAAAGAAGAGTTTGATAAGAAAACTGCTGAGCTTGAGGCAATCGCCGCCGATGATAAACTTCCCGGCTTCGTTGATAATCCACCCATGACTCTTGACGATCAGCTCGATTACGAGGTGATGAAGCTGGATAACGGCGTCAAGATGGTGGCCTCGACCTTCGACAATATGACTTCTAACCAGATTGCAATCGCCATGAGGCTGGATGTCATCCCCGAATCGCAGATGGTTTATGTGCCGCTGCTTCCCGATGTACTGACTGAAATCGGTGTTATCAAAGATGGTGAAGTAGTCAAATACGAGGATATGCGCAATCGTCTGCGTGAAGATGTGCTTAATTTAGGCTCGTTTTTTGATTACAGCCTGGACGAAGGACGTGTGGAACTTGTTCTGAGGGCTTCGGGCAACAATCAGCAGGAATTGAAGAACAGCATCGATTGGATGGATGCCGCTCTTTATTCACCCTATCTCGATGCTGAAAATCTCCCGCGTATGATGGATGTTGTCGATCAGTCGCTGGTGTCCTTAAGAAACAGAATGAAGGGGCGTGAGGAGGACTGGGTTCGTTATCCGGCCAATGGCTACCGTTACCAGACCAACCCCCTGATTATGTCCACCAACTGCTTCCTGACAAGGACACATCACTATCAGCGTCTGAAATGGCTCCTGACCGATCCCGGCAGCAAACAGGATCAAATTGCCATGTCCGGGTATCTTGCTGATCTGAAAGAGAAAGGCAAGGGACTCGACAGAGAAGGGCTTAACAACCTGATAGATAATCCGCCTGAGATACCTGAATCGGAAAAATGCCAGAAGGTTATTCCGCAGATACTTCGGGCGCTGGAGGCCTCGCTGGTGGATATTCCCGATGCCAACCTGGCCGAGGACTGGCAGTACCTGCTGAGGGAAACCGAAATCGATTTGATGGTCAAGCCTTCTAAGGTTATTGAAGATATAAATAGTATTCTCGCGACCTTGCAAAAAGCGGATAACGCCCGCATGTACATGGTTTCGAATTCAACTGACCGTAATGCCACGATGAGCATGATTAACAAATTCGCCGGCAAGCTCGATTCTGAGTCCAAATCCAAGCATATTGACTATGCTGACAGGATGAGAGTTGTCGAACGATTAAAAGACCGTGAAAACGGCGTTGATAAACCTGTCTATGTCGGTCTGGTCAATAATAACACGAGCAACGGCGTTATGGTCTTCAATGCCCGTAACGCAGGCAAAATCGATACTGACACAGAATCGGTGCTGAAATATCTGTCCGGTAATCTTTACGGCGGTGGCGGAGGACATGGCCTCTTCATGCGCACCTGGGGCGCCGGGCTGGCATACAGCAACGGTTACGGTTCCGGGGCATTAAGCGGGATAGCTTCCTATTATGCCGAAAGATGCCCTGATATTGCCGAGACTATGAGATTCGTGGTGGATGTGCTTAAGAATGCAGAGCCTGATCCCGGGCTTGTGGACTATGCAATCGCGCAGGCCTTCTCGTATTCGCGGGCGCCCTCGCCTTACGAGACACGCGGATCGCAGATGGCATCCGATCTGGAAGACGGTTTCTATCCGGAAAAGGTGAAAGCGTACCGTCAGAAGATACTGGAGTTACGCCAGAACGGAGATCTGACCGAGGAGCTTTTCTCAGGAATGGAGGATGCTTACGGTTCGGTACTGATCGGATACGGGAAGCCGTTATCGGAGAGCAAAGACGGAAGCTTCTTTATAATCGGTCCCGATATGCAGTTCGAATCGCTGGAGGATTATATTGGGACTGTAGAAAGCCCGCAAAAGGTATATAAACTCTATCCCAGGGATTTCTGGCTGACTATATAAGTCTTAGAGATAAATTGGATGAGATAAAAACCGCCCTTGCGTGTCAGGGGCGGTTTTTCGTATAATAGCAGTCACTATGAGTCAGGTCTCCGCCACCAAAAAGCTAATCTCCGATGCGGGGCTTTTGTATGCCGCAGCTATCTGGGGCTCGACATTTTTTATCGTCAAGGACAGCCTGGAGTTTATCAATCCAATTATTCTGGTCGGATACAGGTTTATTATCGCCTCGGCTTTGGTGGCGCTCTTATGCGTCATTACAAGGCGCCCGCTTTTCAAGAATATCAAAAAAGGTCTTGTACTCGGGATTTTTATCTGGCTTCTATACATCCCACAAACAATCGGACTTGGAATAACTACGGCATCTAACTCCGGCTTTATCACCGGTCTTTTTGTAGCCTTCGTGCCGGTCTTCTCGTTTCTGATATTCCGCAAAATACCGTCACTGATTGGAATCATTGCCACTCTTGTATCCCTTTCAGGGCTGTGGATTCTAACCGGAGGCATGACAGATATCAATAATGGCGATCTCCTTACGCTTCTAGCTGCAATGACCTACGCCATACATATACTCTATGTCGATAAATTCCTTCAGGAGGGCAATGATCCGTTTACATTATGCTTTCAGCAGTTTCTATTTGTGGGCATTGCCAGCCTTGCGGTCGGTGGAATTGCCGGGCTGCCATTTGGATGGGGAAATGCAAGCACCGGATGGATAGTATTATTCCTGGCAGTTTTCCCCACATTCTCGGCCTTCTTCATACAGGTGGTCGCCCAGAAATATACCTCTCCGATTAGGGTCTCGCTTATATTTGCCTTCGAGCCGGTCTTTGCCGCGATATTTGCATGGACGCTCGGAGGTGAAAAAATAATTTTGCATCGCGCTATGGGAGGGCTGTTGATATTTTTGGCGATGATAATATCCGGACTGCCGAGGGACATATTGAATTTTGGGAACAGGAAAGCGCGGAAATTAGATAAGATAGATACTGAAAAATAGAAGAATCCAGATCACATCCACGAAATGCCAGTACCATGTGGCCGCTATCAGGCTGAAGTGGCGTTTCTCATCCATCTGCCCCATCTCCAAACGGCCGTAAACCAGAATCAAAAAGAGAATACCGACCGAAACATGCAGGCCGTGGAATCCGGTCATCATATAAAACAGAGTGCCGTAAATATTCGTGTCGGGTGTAAACTGATAATGGCTGATCAGAAGGCCCCATTCATAGCCCTGAAAACCGAGGAAGATAAGGCCCAGAACTGCTGTTACCAGTATAAATGTCTTGGAACGGAATCGTCTGCCCTTTTTCATGGCAAGGTAACCGATCTCACATGTCAGTGACGAGAACATCAGAATGAGGGTTGCAACTGCCGGAAGTGTTGTATGAATTTCGGGCGATCCGGCTGGGGGCCAGAATGCCTCGCCGAACCTGCTGTTGTAATAATGAACGAAAAGCGCGCCGAATATAGCCGCCTCGGAAATAAGGAAATACTTCAGGAACATCAGCAGGTCTTTCTGCTGAATCGAGCGGGCTTCCTCACCCGGTTCGGCCTTTTCCTTGACCACGCTGTGCGCCCATCCCATAAGAGATACTACAGTCACTGAGCCGCCTACAATAAAGCTCAGTTCGGCAAAAATGGCGCTTCCGGAGGCCACGAATATTACGCCGAAAGTCAAAAAGCCCAGGCCGAGGGCAAGTATAAGCGGCCATATCGATTTTGGCGGCAGGTGTATGCCGTGGTCTTTGGCGGTAACTTCGTTCATCAATATCCCGTTTCTATCTGCTTGTCTTCTCCCTGCCCTTCCCCTGCAAAATCAGATTTATAGATGCTCTGGGCGGTAAAAATCGCAACAAAAATTATTATTATAGCCAGAATTGCAACCAGTATAATATTCCGTTTTCTGGTTTTTGGATCAAGCGGTTCCTTGCGCATTACTAATTGGTCTCCAGGTTGAATTCTCCCGGTGTTCCGGTCAGATCAACATCATCCTTATCCCGTTGAAAAAGCGTATAATGCATGGTCACTCGATTGACCTCTTCACTCAGCGAGGGCTTAAAATAATATACCAGCGGCACCTCGACCTCTTCATGCGGCAAAAGCATCATATCCCGAAAGCAGAAGCATTCAATCATGCTGTACTTTTTGGAGGCATCCGCTGGAAAAACCGAATGCACCGGACGGAAATACAGAGTATCGTCGGTCATATTAACGAAGTGATACATATTTTTATCACTCTCGCCGACAAAAACTTCCGATTCATGCTTCTTGGATTCGAAAACAATCGGCAGGTCATCATTTACGGAAGTCGTAAAAAGTACCTTCAACTGCCTCGTTGAATCGACCTCGATACCGGCCTCATCCTGCGATGCTCCGGCATTAGGCGATAAATCGATCCCGATTGCAGCGCAGAACTGCTTAAAAAGCGGTACATTTGCAAATCCAAATGCAAACATAATTACAGCAACTGCAAGCAGACCCAACAAAATCTTACTGTTTCTCTTCATCTCAAATCACCCCGGTAAATCTATAAAACAACTTCTACACGAAGCTGTCAATTATCATTGCAAAAAAAAGTCCAAATAAATAAACAATCGAATACCCGAATAGTGCCCATTGCAGCTTGCGGGTTTTCTGCTGTCTGGCCTGATACGCTTTTTTAACGAACAGTCCTCCCAAAAGAATTGCTGCAATAGCATATATCGGTCCGGCTGAGACAGCCAGAAGCGCCAGGCTCACTGCAAAAAGTGCAATTGTGTAAAAAAATATCTGATTTAAGGCACTTTTCTCGCCCCTTACTATCGGGAGCATAGGCAATCCGACTTTCTTGTAATCGTCCTTGAAATACAATGCCAGCGCCCAAAAATGCGGCGGAGTCCAAATTAAGACAATCAGGAATAGTATGGCGGGTGCAATTGCCAGTGATCCTGTAGCGGCAGCCCATGAAATCAGGGGCGCCATTGCTCCCGCAGCCCCGCCGATCACTATATTCTGGTCGGTGTTGGGCTTAAGCCACAGTGTGTAGAAAAATCCGTAGAATAATATCGTACCCAAAACCAGAAGCGCAGACAACCAATTGTAGGCAAAACTGAATATTACAATCGAAATGCCGCCAATCGCCATAGCGAAAATAAGCGCATTTCTGGGCTTGATATTCCCCAGAGGCAAAGGCCGTCTTTTGCGTGTACGGCTCATCCTTGCATCGATTTCCCGTTCGAAATACTGGTTGAGAGCATTGGCCGAGCCGCCCGCGAGATATACTCCCAATGTTATCAGGAGCGCGTCGAGCGGACGCGACACAGCCGAACCCTCCAGGAATAAAGCTGTAATCCCTGAGAGCACAACCAGAACCATAACACGCGGTTTGGTTAAATCTATGTAATTATGCAATTTTGACTTCATGATTTTTCAGCTCATATGTTATAAACAGCATGTTTCCAAATAATATTATACCAAGCGTAAGGTGCAAGACCCCAAGAGTTGCCGGGACTTTCGTCAAAAGCGTGATAATTCCCAGAAAGACCTGCAAGGCTACGACACTGGTGATAATTCGAAACGCGATTCGGCAGCGTGAGGTAATCTTGAATTTCAGCGAATAGAACACCAGAAACAGAATCACTATCAGCGCTGCAAAAGCCCACCACCTATGAATAAACTGAACCAGTACTTCATTATGTATAAAATTCAGAATTCCCATATATGACCGCCACATAACATTTGAGGGCGGAATAAGGTAATCCCCTATCAGCGGCCATGTGTTCCAGCTCAGACCAGCTTTTGTACCTGCCACAATCGCTCCAGAGAGCACTTGCAGGAAGAGTACAACAACTCCGGTCCAGGCAATCCTGCTCAGGAATTTGCTGTAATAGGTTTTGGTTTTATCGGGCGGCTTTAGAAGATTCATGGCTGTCCAGAATAGCACCCCGAAGAATGCGAATGCCAATCCAAGGTGTACTGCCAAAAATTCAGCCTGCAAATCATATTTTACTACAATTCCGCCCATTACAGCCTGCAATATCAAAAGCGCCAGTCCAATCCATATCCGAACTCCAAAATGGGAGCGCATTTCCCTTCGACGCAAAACTTTTGCCATCAAGACTATATACAGGATTCCCAGTACAGCGGCTATAAAGCGATGGAAGTACTCGATCGCAAACATCTGCTTGAACCTGCCGATTGGAATGATGCCGGGATAAGCGTTATGATAGACACTGTCCACCTCCACCCCCTCGATCACGCTGTGGTAAGTCTTATAAACAGCTTCCCAGTCATCATCGCTAATGGGCGGAAGAAGGGAGCCGTTGATGATCGGCCATTCCGGGATAGAAAGACCGGAGTCGGTGAGGCGGACTATTCCGCCGATAACCACAAGGAAGACCACAAGAATACTTATCCAGAGGAACCATTTGCCCAGATTCCTATCCGGAGGATAAGCCTTCTCGGAATCTTCGCTCGTAGTAAGAGAGCTGTCCTCAATTTCGGTATCAACCGACATTACTTAATCTCCGGTATCTTTTCGAAGTTATAATCCGGCGGCGGGGAGGAAACCTCCCATTCCAGTGTCTCCTGTATATCGTTGACCTCCCAGGGATCGTTCTTCAATCCGCGCTTTTTCTTGAAAATTCCATGTTTGGCAAGATCATAAACCAGCAGAAGGCCGCCGACCAGCATAAAGAGATATCCAAACGAGGAAATCGCATTCAATGTGGCAAATTCCGGGCGGTATGTGTAAATTCTGCGTGCCATACCCTGTATGCCCATGATATGCATGGGGAAAAATGTAATATTCAGGCCGAGATAAATCGACCAGAATACGATCCGTCCCAGCTTCTCGCTTAAGAACCTGCCCGACATCTTGGGGAACCAGTAATATAATCCTGCAAGAAGTGCCAGGACCGATCCACCTACCAGCACATAATGAAAATGCCCTACAATGTAATATGAATCATGTACCTGGTAATCCACCGGCACATTGGCCAAGGTGATTCCACTCATGCCCCCGATTATGAAGACCGAGATAAATCCCAGGGCGAATTTCATCGCGGTAGTAAATCGGATCGAACCTCCCCAGGCGGTTGCGATCCAGCTAAACACTTTTATTCCGGTCGGAACCGCAATTACCATGGTGAGGTAGCTGAACAGCACTTGAAGCCAGGCAGGAATGCCCGAGACAAACATATGATGTGCCCAAACCAAGTATCCGATTATGCCAATCAGTGCGATTGCTATTACCATGCCCTTGTATCCGAAAATCTTCTTTCTCGAAAATGCCGCTATAACATGCGAGATCATACCAAATCCCGGCAATATCATAATATATACCGCGGGATGGGAGTAGAACCAGAATAGATGCTGATACAGAAGCGGATCGCCGCCCTTGCCGACAGTGACAAATCCCGTTCCGAAGAGCCTATCAGCAAGGAGCATGGAAACTGCCGCCGAGAGCACCGGGGTCGCCACCAGAATCATGGAGGCATTAACCAGCCAACTCCATGAAAAGAGCGGCATCTTGAACCAGCTCATGCCAGGCGCACGTAAATTAGCGATTGTAACAATAAAATTAACAGCGCCCAAAATCGAGGAAAGCCCGATCAGGATGATTCCCATGATCCACATATCCATGCCCACCCCGGCGGAATAAGCCGCCAGTGATAAGGGTGGATAGGCTGTCCATCCGGCCTGAGTAGCGCCACCCGCTACAAAGAAACTCGCAAACATCAGCACCGCGGCCGGTACTGCCAGCCAGAACGAAAACGCATTCAGGCGCGGAAAGGCCATGTCGCGTGCACCGATTAGAAGCGGCACGAAGTAGTTACCGAAACCTGTCAGGGCTGGAATAATCACGAAGAAGATCATCAGGGTGGCATGCATCGAGATGACCATGTTGTAGAATTCCGGACTTAAAAGCCCCGTGTCGGGCGTGGCAAGCTGCCCGCGAATCATCCCCGCAAAGCCGCCTCCGGCCAGCGCCATAATAAGCGAAAACCATAGATACATAATACCGATTTTCTTATGGTCGCCGGTGGCAAGCCATTCATAAAGCTTTGCGCCCATGCTCTTTTTCGGCTGTTCGGCCGGGGCCGGTTTTTCATCTGCTGTTATAGTAGCCATAATATTCCATACTCATCTTTTTAGTTCATAACACCAACTGTGTCCTCTTGTGCCTGCTGACCGGTTGCTGAAGCAGGCTGGACCTCGATATTTTCCTGCTCTGCCTGTTTCTTCCTGACCCAGGCCATAAATTCATCCTCGGGCAAGACCTTGACATCTATAAGCATATCCGCATGCAAAGGTCCGCAGAGTTCGGCGCACTGCCCTTCATAAACTCCAGGCCTGGCCTTGAACCAGAGCTCGGTTATTCTGCCGGGCATAAAATCTTTTTTGACTCCAAATGCCGGCACCCACCAGGAATGAATAACATCCATACTGGTGCCGTAAAGTGTGACGTATTTATCGGCCGGAACCACCAAAGGCTCCTCGGCAATTGCGATATCATATTCGGGATAAGAGTACTTCCAGAAAAACCGCTGTGCTTCCACCTGCACCACCAGATCGGTTTGAGGGGAATAATTTATTCTTTTTATCAATGTAAATGTCGAAAGAGCCAGAACTACCAGGGTAATAGCCGGGGCAAGAGTCCAGGCAATTTCCAGCCTGACATTCTCATGAAATGTCGCCGGTTCCCTGCCCGGTTTTCTGCGAAATTTGAAGATCACAAAAATAAGCAGCCCCTCAGCCAGAAGCAAAAACGGCATGATAAGCATCATCGTGAAAATAAAACTTCCGCGCACTTCTTCGGCCAGAGGCGTAGCCGGATCCGAGAGCCAGTTGGTGATATCCTCTTCAGCATTGAGCGCTGTGAATATACCCAGGATCACCATAAGAGTCAGGCTGAAAAACAGAATCTGTAAAAACTTTCTATAAGACATCTATTAAACCTTTATCTGGCTTCTAATAACTGCTGGATGTAATCGTATAGCTCATTCAGCTTTTCTTCAGTCAGAAATCCGAAATTGTGGCCGGGGAGACCGGGAGTGCCCCTGGTGATAAATCTCCTAAATGTCTCTCTACTCTCTAATTTCCCACCATCCTTGCCGGCCAGAACTCCGGCATCCAGATAAATAACACTGCTGGGCACAACTTGTTCCGGCTTCAAACGACCCTCGCCATAGCTTCCATGGCAGGAGGCGCAGTATTCTTCAAAAGTCTCATTTTTGTCAATTCCTGCCGGGGCTTTTCGAACCGCGGCAAACCGCGCCAGATATTCCTGCTTTGCCGAATCGAGCGAGATCGTCTTCTGAGCCTCGGCTGTATCCGCAGCCTCGCCTTCGGCAGGAGCTGCTTCCCCGGTTTCATCCACTTCCGGCAGTTCGGCCACAAGCTCCGGCGGATTATCTGGCGGATCGGGTACGAATGTGCGCACATAATGAGACATGGCCATGCGCTCATCAGCAGGTAGTAAGTCAAAGGCGGGCATAGAGGTACCCTGAACGCCATTGGTCAGAGTATTGTAAATTTCAAGCACTGAGGCGCCGTACTTGAATTTTTCCGCCTGAAAATTTCTGGGGGGAGGATTGAGGCCGGCTGATTTCGGGCCATCGCCTGTTCCAGTCTGGCCATGACAGGAGGCGCAATTCAGCTGGAATAACTGCTTGCCCTCCTTCAGAAGTTCATCTGTTGGCTCAAGAAGGGCACGCAGATTAACCTGCTTTGCTTCCTCTTCCGGCGGCCCCTGCTCTTCGGGTGGATAATATTTGCCCTCGAACTCACCCATCTCATATCCGATGAAAAAGGCCCGAAGAACCAAAACTATCGCGACCGCCAGCATGAATATATACAGCAGTAAATTTAGTTTTTCCTTTATCTTAGACATGCAGATACCTGCCTTTTAAACATGTCTCCAGACTGGGATCGCCAACGGAAACAAGCGAATGACGCTTGTAGAAACGGCGCACCACAAGACCGTAAAGACCGAAAAAGCCAAGGAATATACCGATTTCCATCCAGCTTATCATACGGAATGATTCTGAGAAGCTGGGTACTACCATCCAGTAAATATCCAGCCATTGCCCCACCAGAACGCCGATTGCGACCCAGAAGATAACCTTGGGATTAGAGCGGTTTTTCTCCGGCATCAATACTATAAACGGAAGAATCCACTTCAATAACGGCAAAAGTGCAAATAAAAACTGCCAGCCATTTTTGGAGCGCGGAATCATATAGGTGATCTCGTGCGGAAGATTGGCATACCAGATCAGCATATACTGTGAGAATCCTATGTAAACCATAAAGACCGAGAAGGCCATCATCCAGGTACCAAGATCATGCAGATGCTTTTTCTCGACCGCATTCTTCAAATAGCCTTTGTTTTTCAGGGTAATGACCACGATTGCAATCGCCGACATTCCACTTAAGAACAATCCCGAGAAGCAGTATACACCAAAAATCGTGGAATAGAAATGGTCATTCAAGGACATCAACAGATCCATGGATGAAAATGTAAAAGTATATCCGAATAGAATCAGGAATATTATGCTGAGCTTTTTGTTGCGCCTTGTAAGGCGCGGGTCCTGGGTTTTATCCTGCTTTAACGAAGTTTTCACGATCATGAATCCGAAGATCATCCAGAGCGCAAAGAAGAAAGCCTCGCGCACAATAAACCAAAGGGTAGACATATAAACTTCTTTGGTATATGTGAAATAATCATGAGGGGCTGTATAGGCCCAGGAATAAAGCTCCTTCACGCCCAGAAGCAAAATCACCACAGTAATAGCAAGTCCGGGGAGATACGAGAAAAGTCCCTCGCCTATTCTTCGGATCGTAACAGACCATGATGCGCTGGCGGCGTACTGCACTGCTGCAAACACCAGTCCTCCCAATGCTATGCAGAGGAAGAAGAAGAATTCGATTAGGTAGTTATACCAGGCGCGCTGGGCATCGACAAACAGCCCGGCTACAAAGGCAACCACGCCTATCAGGAAAAGGGCAGCCAGCACAATATCAAATCGATTAGTATTATCGAGCGGACCGATGTTTTTCATTTCCGGTGTTTCTGCTTCATGCATAATTTAATTAGCCTGCTGATTTTGGGCTGCCAGCTCCTCGCCTGAGGGGTTCTGTGATTTCTGTAATGCTCTCAGATAATGAATGATGGCCCAGCGTGTTGTCGGATCGATATAATTCCGGTAACTGGGCATATTTCCCTGACCGTGGGTTATCAGATGATATATTCGGCCGTCAGACCAGTCGATAACCTTCTTCGAATACAGGACCGGCGGCTTTGTCATCTTGGGAATAATCGGGCCGTCCCCCGCGCCTGTCTCGCCGTGACAGGTGTAGCAGAAAATATCATAATATTTCTGCCCCATCGCCAGGACATCCGCCGTAGGCGGTATTGGATTGACCAGCTCCGAGGCCGCCAGAGTATCGGTTGCGGCAAATTGATATGGCTCGAAATTTCTCGGCACAGTTCCCTCCGGCGGGAGACGCATTGCGGTCTGCCCGGAATCCGACGGATCCTTCTCCTGCGGCTTGATGGCCGGGGAAACATACATATCCGGAGTATACTGAAGCTCTGTGGTCTCCCTGTCACTGCATGAGATCAGGAGGGCCAGAATTCCAATGACCAGAATGCTATATTTCAAATTCATCGACATCATCGACACCGTTTTTCTTAAAAAAGTCCATTATGTCTTCCCTGTTGCCATTATCCTTGATCGGAATCACCAGGGCAAATTGATTGTCCGTCAGACGTTCACGGATCATTTTTGGATCCTTGGCCGGATACAGCCGCCCCAGATGAAAGAGCGTTATGAAAGTTGTAATCCCGGCCAGAAGCACCCCGCATTCGAATACTATAGGAATAAAAGCCTGCCATGAGAAAAGCGGTTTGCCGCCGACATTGATTGGCCAATCCACAGCCGATGTCCATCCGGCGAATAAAAGACCCAGCCCGGCGCCAATCACAAGCATCGTCTTGGCAGCGGCAGGCACCCATGATTTCTTCAGGCCCAAGGCCTCCTCGAAGCCGTGCACCGGATACGGCATCACACCGTCAAGCTCTTTGAAGCCGTGCTCTCTGGCCTTGCTCCCGAGCTCCAGAAACTGCTCGGGATCGTCAATGAATCCTGCTATGATCTTATCCGGCATTGGCTCCCTTCCTGAAAGGCTTTGTTAATATCATCTTTAACTCGGCAATCGATAACGCCGGGAAGAGCTTGATAAACAGCAAAAACAGCATGAAGAACAAGCCGAATGATCCCAGCGTCACCGCCCAGTCCGCCCATGTGGGCGTATACATTCCCCAGTTAGAGGGCAGAAAATCGCGGTGCAGCGAAGTTACAATAATGTTGAAACGCTCGAACCACATGCCGATATTGACGCAAATTGAAACCACGAACATAATCGGAATCGAGGTCCGGGCCTTCTTGAAGAAGAATATCAGCGGGATAAAGACATTACATATCAGCATGGTCCAGATCGCCCAGGCATACGGCCCGGTCAACCTGTTCAGAAACACATACTGCTCGAACGGCTCATCAGAATACCAGGCCACGAAGAACTCCATCAGGTAGGAATAGCCCACAAACATCGAGGTCAGAAGTATGACCTTGTTCATCATCTCCAGATGCCTGATGGTTATATATTTTTCGAGGTTCATGCTCTTTCTGAGTATCACCAGCAGTGTTACCACCATCCCCATACCGGAGAAAATCGCCCCGGCTACGAAATAGGGCGGGAAGATCGTGGCATGCCATCCCGGAAGCTGGGAGACCGCAAAGTCGAAGGATACGATACTGTGTACTGAAAGCACCAGAGGTGTTGCCAGCCAGGCAAATTGCAGATAGGCTTTCTCGTAATGATTCCAGTCTTTGGCCTTACCCTTCCAGCCCATAGCCAGAATCCGGTAGAACCATTTCTGGATTTTGTTTTTTGCTCTGTCGCGGAGTGTGGCAAAATCCGGAAGCAGGCCCTGATACCAGAACAAAAATGATATTGTCAAATAAGTAGTGACGGCAAAAACATCCCAAACCAAAGGCGACCGGAAATTTACCCATAGCTCGCGAGCATTGGGATACGGCACCAGCCAGTAGGCCACCCATGTGCGTCCCACGTGTATCAATGGGAATAACCCGGCGCAGATAACCGCAAAAATCGTCATCGCCTCGGCGGTACGGTTAATCGAATTACGCCATTTCTGGCGGAGCAGAAATAAAATCGCCGAAATCAAAGTACCGGCATGACCGATACCGACCCAGAATACAAAGTTGGTGATATAAACGCCCCAGGCCACCGGATGATTCAGTCCCAGAATACCGATCCCCTTAAGCATCTGTATCGTGAGCACAAATCCCAGAAGGCCGACACCTGCCAGAGCCAGCATGAAGAGAATGATCCAGATAATGCCCGGCTTCTTTATAATGGGCGCCATGACATCATCGGTAACATCGCTCATCGTGATGTCATTGGAAATCCACGGCCCGCCGTATTTCCGGCCGCTTATTTCCAGAGGCTTAAGATCAGTGCTCTTCGTCTTCATGCTTATCTTTCTTCTTATCCGTATTCCTGACCAAAGTCAAATAGGAAACATTGGGATCGATATTCAACTCTTCCAGAACCTTGAATGCACGCGGCTCGTGCGATTCTTTCGAAACTTTGCTGTTCTTCTGATTGAGATCACCGAATGATATCGCCCCTGCCGGGCAGGTTTGCTGACAGGCGGTCTTGACCTCATCCGGGCCGATTGGCTGCCCCTTTGACTTGGCGCGATGGCGTGCGTCGCGAATCCTCTGAATGCAGAACGTACATTTTTCCATCACACCCTTGGAACGCACCGTAACATCGGGATTCAAGAGCATATGCAAGGGCTTCTCTTCATATGAACTTTTATAATAATCGTAATAGTTAAATCTTCTGACCTTATAGGGGCAGTTATTGGAGCAATATCTGGTTCCCACACAACGGTTGTAAACCTGAAGATTCAGGCCCTCATCGTTATGCACCGTTGCCAGAACCGGGCAGACCGTCTCGCAAGGCGCATCATCACAATGATGACAGAGCATCGGCTGATGTACAGTCTCGGGATTGTCATCATCGCCGGAATAATAGCGGTCGATTCGAATCCAGTGCATCTCACGGCCGTTCAGCACTTCGTTTTTACCAACAACCGGGATATTATTCTCGACCTGACAGGCGGTCACGCAGGCATTACAGCCAATGCATGAGTTCAGGTCTATCACCATACCCCATTTATGGCCGGGATAGCGGTGATCCTTCTTCCAGAGTGTGCCGCCTTTGCCATGACCTTCATGATGTCCGGCTGAGGGATCTTTTTTGTATTCTGACAGCGTGGTTTCATACAGAATCGGGCGATGCTCGATATAATTATGCCCCTGTACCGAAGCCAGCGGAATATGTTTTCCGGTCTTTGTGTACTTTGGACCAGCCATCGTGAAATAAATATCTGAATTTGATCTTGCGGCCAGCTTGAAAGCATTCACGCCAATATTATTCCCGACATCGCCAACCGCGGTTCTACCCCATCCTACCATTATAACAGCAGAGTCCTTATGCGTACCCGGCGCAAGATGAACGGGTACATCCAGCGATTTTCCATTTACCTCGACAGTAACAACATCACCTTCTTTTAGTCCCATCTCATGTGCCCGAGAAGGAGCAATGGAAAGATGGTTGTCCCATGTAATCCGTGAAACCGGATCGGGAGTCTCCAGAAGCCAGGCGTTATTCATCGAACGGCCGTCAATGTGCAACGATGACGCTGTCAGGACAAGTTCTGATCCGTTAGATTCAGCTTTGACTTTGCTTAGCACATCTTCAGGAGTTAATCTCAATTCAGGCGCTTCAAAGCCCTCTGTTTTATATTTCCTGGATTCGAAGAAGCCGTGTTGAAGAGCCTTGACCCAGAAGCTCTGGAAATCTCCGGCCAGGCCGGAATTTCTGTATATGTTATTCTGCCAGTAATCTTTCAAATATTCGTAGAATTTTAGGGGCACTTCGCCGGAGGCAAAGTCCTGATTGCCAAGCCCGAATCCAAATGCTATCAGCGAATCCTCGAGCTGGCGATTGTCCCAGAGCGGGGTGATAGTCGGCTGCTGAATAGCATAGAGTCCGGTATATGGCTCCGAATCTCCCCAGCTTTCCGCGCCATGCAATCCGGGAAGGACATATTCGCATAGCTCCGCAGTCTCATTGATTCTGTCGTCAAGGGATATTCTGAGAGGCACTTTCTTCAAGGCTTCGGCAAATCCGAAATCATCCGGCAGGCTGTAAACCGGGTTTGTCCCGGCGATCATGACAGCTGAAACCCGCCCGGCATTCATATCATCGACAAGCCGCTTGAGATCATCATAGCCGCTTAAAATATGGCTATCGGGAATAGACTCGGTTTCGATTGTACTGCCTTCGTTGCCAAGAATAGAATTGAGAACATGGACGATTTGATGAAGCTCCTGTGAATTTTTGCCCTGATTGGCAAATGATTCAGAAATTATGATCGAATTGCCGCGGTTATTCCAAAGATCGTCAGCGACTTTCTTCACAGTACCCATCGGGATGCCAAACTTCTCTTCGATCTGATAGGGATCGAATTTCTGCACCATATCGGCAGAAATCCGCTCCGACATACCCGGTGCGCGCTTGTCCATATAAACCAACTGCAACAGCAACGCTCCGGCAATCATCGGCAGGTCTGCCATCTTAACCGGGTAGCGCAGATCTGCATTCGAACCCATCTCGGAAATTGCCGGCTCGAAAGCGTAGACTTTGGACATATGATTGTCCTTGATTTTGCGTTTTTCGGCAAAATCACGCATATGCCGCACCCGATCTCGTCCGTGGGCAAACAGGTCGGAGCCTAAAAGAACTACCACATCAGCTTTATCCAGATGATACTGCGGCAGCCTGTTTGACCCAAAAGCCACCTGACGTGATCTGGCATATCTGTCATCAAAAAGCGGTTCATATTTGTAATGTCTGCCGTCTTCGAACTGGCTCAGAAATTTACTAACCAGATTCTCTTTTGCCGGACCATGATATGCTCCTGTTAACAGAACCACCTGGCCTCCGGCATTTTTAAGCCGATCAACTATCTCCTTATCAGCATCCGGGAAATTGACATTCGTTTTTGAACCATTGGAGGCGATTTTAATCGGATTGCGAAGCCGCCCGGGATCGTAAAGGTCAAGAAGCGAAGTTTGCCCGCGGGCGCAGAGCCGTCCCTTATTTACGGGATGCTCCGGATTGCCCTCCATTTTGATCGGACGTCCCTCACGAGTTTTGACAACCAGGCCGCATGCCGCAGGACAAGCAGTGCAGGTGGAAGCATAATAATTCGGAACGCCCAGGGTAATCTCCTCCGGCTGGCTGACATAAGGCACCAGCTTCTCCACCGGACGGTTGCCGCAGGCGATCATCGAGAATATGGCGGCGGCCCCGCCCAACTTCATGAAATCTCTGCGGCTGAATCCCTGAGGACCGAAATCCTGCTTGAATGATTTTTCCGGTTTATCGAAGAACTCTTCTTTGCGAAGCTTTTCCACCTCCGGGTCACGGTAGTATTCTTCGAGTGTAGACCAGTATTTCTTTTTCTTATCAGCCATATATATTCCTGATCAGTTATGACAAATATTGCACTGCACCGAAGCATTATGATGCGGGAAGATCCCGGTTGCGGGCTCGACATCCAGAGTATCTTTCTTCGCTACCTCCACTCCCTTAGATTCGGCGCTTTTTAATGTCAGGCTATCGATATATTTCAGATATGGATACCAGCGAATGTTATTGGCAATCGATTTCTTGTCTCCGGGAGCAAGCCGTGCCGCATACTGATGAGAATAGTCGCTGTTGCGGTGACATTGAATACAATCGCCCATCTCCAAACGGTTAACCTGACCGATCACCGCCATCTCCTCGACATCCCCATGACATGTCTCGCATTCAATACCGGCATTGACATGCCATTTATGATTGAAGTAGGAATGATCGGGCAGCCTGTGAACCTGCACCCATTCGATCGATTGGCCTTCGTTATACAGTTTCGTCAGGGTCTTTATGTCTTCCTTGTCGATCGCTACCACCGAATGACATCCCATGCAGTTTTCCATTGATGGAATTCCGGCATGCGGTCCCTTTTCGGCTGAATGGTGGCAGTAAAGACAATCTATTTTATTGTCACCGGCATGAATTTTATGTGAAAAGGGTATCGGCTGGTCGGGAGTATAGCCTACGTTGTTATAGACATTCGCGGCGTAATTATAGCCAATTATTATGAAAATGATAATGATTAGCAAAAGGAGAATTCTATTCTTTAAAAAGTATGCAGCCTTCAAAGCCTGTCCCTTTACAATCTCAATTCATTATTGCGGGATTTTTAATGAATCAATTCACTCACAAAATTCCAAGCACACCAAAAAGCTAACATTAGCTGAGTAAAAACCGAACTGCCATTTAATTTGTTTCAAATTTTTGTATTTTTATAAAAATGTACGCCATGATTATCATTTTCAGTTTGAATTATCCGTCCCGCAAGCTCCTCTTTTTGATATGCCGCCCGGATTCGAATTAGTCACAAATCAGACATATTTAGTTAGTTTATTCAAACAGAGCTTTCATGTCAATATAAATATGCCACTAAAAATCGCCTTTTCATAGAGAAGGAACTTCCCGGCACAAGGAACAATTGACAGATGTTGATGTTGATGTTATTTTAGTTTGATTAAATTGTCAAATTTGATTAGGAGGAAAATAATGTCCCCTGTTTCCCAGACGGTATTGGATGGATTAAATGAAGGCATCAAAGCAGAACTGGCCGCTTATGTTTTCTACATGAAGGGTGTAAACACGACGAGCGAGCAGAGGCTCAAGGACCTTCTGGCCACTCTGGCAGCCGAGGAAAAGGATCATTACAAGATTCTTGAAAGGCAGTACGACAACCTGGTCCGCTCAGAAATATGGGCGCCTTATAATGATATCATGCTACAGCCCGGTCTGCCGAATATTGACGAGCAGGTGGAGGATGTGCACAACGAATATATCGATGAATTAACGGAGCAGACCTCGCCCATGCGGATTCTGGAGATCGCCCTCATGCTGGAAAAACGTGCCCGTGATCACTACGCGGGTATGGCCGATAAGGTTGACGATCCAAAGGGCAAAGATATGTTCAACTATCTCTCTAAATTCGAGAATGGACATGTCAAAAAAATAACAAGAATGATGAAGGAATTCGAAAATTAGAAAAAATTTTATTCGACATTAAACCGGAGCATGCTCCGGTTTTTTTATTAGCACATATTGGCTTTGCCAATTTATTGGAACAGCCAAAAATACGCGGCGTGTTTATTAAGGCCGCAGGTATGAAAATGTAAAAAAGGATGGGATATGAGAACTGAAAAAGATTCAATGGGTGAGATACAGATTCCTGATGATGCCCTCTATGGCGCCCAAACTGCACGGGCGGTCGAGAATTTCAAGGTTTCCGGGCGCGCCGGCTACAGTGAATTTATTTATGCCACGGTGCAGATAAAAAAGGCGGCGGCTCTTGTGCATAAAGATCTGGGACTTCTGGATCAGAAGCAGGCGGATGCTATTGCTGAAGCCGCCGATGAGGTTCTTTCGGGCAAATACGATGAACATTTCGTAGTTGATGTTTTCCAGGCTGGTGCGGGCACCTCGCATCATATGAATGTCAACGAGGTGCTGGCAAATCTTGCCAATAAATCGCTGGGAGGCGATCCGGGCAAATACGAACATGTGCATCCCAACGATCATGTGAATATGGCGCAGTCGACCAATGATGTTATCCCGACCGCAATCAGGCTGGCCGCACTGGAGCTTCTAAAAAGCTTCTACCCTGCCCTGGAGGAGACAATCAAACTGATGCGGGAGAAGGCCGGGGAATTCGATGATATCATAAAGTCGGCCCGTACGCATCTTCAGGACGCAGTGCCTATCAGGCTGGGACAGGAATTCGGTGGATATGCCGAAAATCTGGAAAAACATCTGCAAAGTTTAAAAACAGCGGAAATAGAATTAAGGCAGCTCGGCATAGGAGGCTCTGCCGCGGGCACCGGGCTTAATGTCCATCCCGAATTCCGCCAGAAAATTGCCGAGACTCTTTCAAAGCTGATTGATCTTGATTTGAAAATGGCTGACAATTATTTCGAGGCGATGCAATCGATGCGTCCCTTCGTAAATCTGTCAGGCGCTCTCAGAGGGCTGGCCTCTGACCTTGGAAGAATCGCTAATGATTTCAGGCTGCTTTCCTCGGGACCGCGTACCGGCCTTCTGGAAATCAATCTTCCTCCTGTTCAACCCGGATCCTCAATTATGCCGGGCAAGGTAAACCCCGTTATGGCGGAAATGCTGAATATGGTCTGTTACCGTGTAATCGGAAATGACCTGACAATCTCCAATGCCGGCGGCGCAGGACAGCTCGACCTGAATGTCATGATGCCTCTGATCGCCGATACACTGGTGGAATCACTTCGCATTCTGACCGGAGGACTGAGATCGTTCAGCGACCGCTGCCTGCAAAATATCACGGCAAACCCGGAGCGATGCAGGGCTTATGCCGAGAACTCGTTTGCCATGGTAACGGCCTTGAATACGGTGATCGGATACTTGAAAGCCGCGGAAGTCGCCAAGGAATCCGAGAAGACCGGCAAGCCTATTAAGCAGATTGTGGTTGAAAAAGGCTACCTGAAGGAAGAGGAGCTTGATAAATATCTTGCACCCGAGAAGCTGACTGAACCGGGCATCCCGGGCAAGGATTGATATAAGTTCAGTCATTCTGAGCGAAGCGAAGAATCTGTATGAATCAAAAAGATTCTTCAGTCGCTTTGCTCATTCTGAATATATCGTTCCGTCAGATCCTGATCCCGTTGAAGACGGGATTGTGTTCTGACGGTCTAAAGACTGCACAATTATAACACTCATTTTGAAAAAACTGTCAGTTCACATCCCATCTTCGATGAGAAAGGAACTGACAGAATTATCCATTTTTTATTTGGGATATTTTCCGGCAATCTTCATAAAGAAACCATGTATCTTATGAATCGCGCCGGAATCGGGAAGAAACATATATGGACAAAATCCGGGTATAACCCGGATTTTTCTTTCCTGCGCCAATTCCATCGCCTCACGGCTGACTGAACCCTGACCGATTCCACGATACAGCCATACAAGCGGGACACCGGCTTCGATGCAGTCGTTCAATACATTAACTGCAGTTTCCGGTTTGGTCATAATAAGCGCCGCATCAACCGGGGGATCAATATCCTTCACATTTGAATAGCACTTAATACCGTTGATCTCTTCAACATTGGGATTAACCGGTACTATATAATATCCTCGTTTTAGAAGATCATTCATCAGGACCCGGCTGAATTCCTTCTCTTTGGAGGAGACTCCGGCGAATGCTATGCGCTTCTTTTGCAGAAAATCATCTATCAGCTCTTTTGTACTCATCCTCACTAAAATAAGAATTCCAAGCCGTTAAGACAAGCCGCTAATCGCATATTTACACCAAATGAATAACTTTTGTATATCATGTCGAATTTGTAATAATATATACTGCAAAGGATTATCAGACTCAAGCAGCAAACAGAGGCCACAAACCTGTCCATTTTGCGAAACATCTTGAATAAACAGCCGTAGTTGGGGGTAACGCATATAAAAATTGGGCAGTTATATGGATTGCTAATTGACAAATTGAAATAATTCCATAAATATAGGCGAAAATAGATGAGCAGAGAAACCACTCATTCGAGGATCAAAGACTACAGGATGGACGAAAAAGAGAATAATCGAAGCAGCAATCCCGAAACTGCTGATCTTTCCGCATTGAAGATCAACAGGTTAAAAGAAGAGAAAATCAAGCGGCGCAGATGGCCCAAGTTTATTCCATGGATTTTGATAGTGGCTATGCTTGTAGTCGGCTATTTTATCGTGCTGGATAGAATCAAGCAGGGCAAACCGGTTGATACTACCACAGTCCGCCTGGTTAAGGGCGCGTCTGCCCAGGCCACACTTTCGGCTTCCGGCTATGTCGTTGCCCAGCGTCAGTCGGCGGTTGCCTCCAAAGGTACCGGCCGTCTGGAGTATTTGGCTGTGGAAGAGGGTGATCGAGTTGAATCGGGAGATGTAATTGCCAGGATCGAAAATGATGATGTGAGAGCGAATCTTGATCTTGCACGGGCAAATTTGCAGTATGCTATCGCGGACAGCGCTGAAGCCGCTGCCAAATACGAACTAAATCTAAAACTATTCGAGGCCGGTTCAATTACCGAAGAGGCGCTCCTGACATATAAGGCCCGAAAAGATATGGCTGCTGCAACTGTGGCTGCTCGGCGCGCTCAGGTGCGAAGCGCTGAAATAAATCTGGAAAATACATTCATAACCGCCCCCTTCACAGGAAAAGTCATAACAAAAATGGCGGAAATCGGAGATATCGTAGCGCCCATGGCATCATCGGCATCTTCTCGTGGGGCGGTAGTGGTGCTCGCGGATATGAGTTCGCTTGAGGTCGAGGCTGATGTCTCGGAGGCCAATATACAGAAGGTCAATGTCGGCCAGCCATGTGAGATCGTACTGGACGCTTATCCAGAAGTACGCTATCGGGGATCGGTGAAGAACATTGTGCCCACCGCAGACCGTGCCTCGGCAACAATCATGACCCGAATAGCATTCAACCAACTGGACAGCCTGATCTATCCCGAGATGTCGGCGCGGATTTATTTCATGAGTCCGGATGAGGAGCCGCTTGAGGTCGAGGAGCCTTCGTTTATAGGAGTCTCCCAGAATGCCATAGTCGAGGAAGACGGCGAAGAGTATGTGTTCCTGATAAAGGGAAATATCGTCGAGAAAACATCTGTCAAAACCGGCAAGTCTGTCGGACGCACGGTTGAAGTCCTTGAAGGCCTGCAGGAGGGCGACGAGGTAGTACTTACCCCGCCCAGCGGACTTGAAGACGGCGATAAAATCGAGATCGGTGAATAGGAAAAAAATCATTGAAGATAGAGTGGAGATATGGCAGGATACATAGTTAAAATAACAAATCTATACAAAGAATATATTCGGGATGATATGCGCATCCCGGTGCTTTATAACATCAACCTGGATGTTCCCACCGGCGAGTTTCTGGCGTTGATGGGACCTTCCGGCTCGGGAAAAACTACGCTGCTGAATCTGATAGCCGGAATCGACCGCCCCACCAAAGGCGACCTGTCGGTAGCCGGAGAATCGGTGGCAAACCTGACCGAGGGGCAGTTAGCCCAGTGGAGGGCGAATCATATCGGATTTATCTTCCAGTTCTATAACCTTATTCCGGTCTTGACAGCCTTCGATAATGTGGAACTTCCTCTTCTCCTGACCAGTCTCAGTAAACGGGAACGCCGTAAACATGTGGAAACGGCCCTTTCGATCGTTGGGCTGGCCGACAGGATGAATCATTATCCCCGCCAGCTTTCCGGGGGCCAGGAACAGCGGGTGGCAATCGCCCGCGCGCTGGTAACCGACCCCTCGATTCTCCTGGCTGATGAGCCGACCGGAGACCTGGACCGGCAATCTGCGGAATCGATTATGACTCTTCTAAGCCGTCTCAACAGCGAATTCAACAAGACTATTATCATGGTTACCCATGATCCTCGCGCGGCTGAATCGGCCAAGGTGGTCCGGCACCTTGATAAAGGGGAGCTTACATAAAATGAAACTGCTGAAGCTTATAGTAAAAAACGCTTTCCGGCACAGGCTGCGCACGATCCTGACTATTCTGGGCCTGGCGATAACGATCATGTCGTTCGGCATTGTGCGCAATATCCTCGAGGTTTTCAGTTTCTCCGAGGATGACCTGATTCCCGGACATCTAATCACCCGGCATAAAACTTCTCAAATGCAACTTTTGCCGTATTCACATCTTGAAAAGATGAGGAAGGTAGAAGGAGTCAAAGCTGTCACTTATGGCTTGTTCATGGGAACACGTTATGGTGATGATCCCGAAGAATTCTTCGCCCGCATGGCTATAGATCCATACAATTTTTATAAAATAAGATCTGATTGGAAGGTATCTGAGGAAGACATAAAAGATTTCAAGGCGAAAAAAAACGGAGCATTGATTACTCCGGCTCTAGCATTGAGCAAGGGCTGGAAAGAAGGGGATGTTATTACCGTCGGCTCTGATTATTTTGAGGGTGTAAGTCTGGATGTGGAAATTGTAGGACAGCTTGAATTTAAGAACGAGCAAAACCAACAATTAGAATTTATGTTTATCAGAGGCGATCAATTCCGAAGGGCACTTGGGCAAGTAATATCTCCGGAGATGGAACATCAGGTAATGTGGATAGAGCTTCTGGCTGATCCTCCGGAGGAAGCTACCGAAATCGCCGCGCGAGTGGACTCACTATTCATGAACAGTGATATGGAAACCAAAACCGAGCCTGTTAATGCCTATGCTACCGCACAGGTGGAGCGATTCAGGACGATTATAACCGCTCTTCAGGTCAGCTCCTATCTGATGATTGGCGTAATTCTGCTCGTGCTTTTGAATACAATGTCCATGGTAGCCCGCGAAAGGATTAATGAAAATGCTGTGCTAAAGACACTTGGATTCCGGGGCAAGCACTTGGTCATACTCAACTTTGGGGAGTCAATGTTTGTAGCTCTTATAGGCGCAGTAGTGGGAGCAGCATTAATCTGGCCGGGTATTAAGCTCTTCAAAACCTTGATGCCGTTCCTGCAGCAGGTAAAATTCGAATGGATAACGGTTGTGTGGGTGATTCCGGCAATGATCATTGTGGGTATCCTGGCATCACTGGTGCCGGTAATCAAGGCGACCAATACTTCAATCGTGGACGGTCTCAGAACGCTTGAATAGATAAGGGATTTGAATAGATATGGAAGAAAACAAAAAACCGCGGAGCATATTTGTCCTGGGATGGATTATAGTAATCCTGGGCGTTCTCTTCATCCTCCTCTCGGCCTTTCTGATTCTTGGCAAGACAGTCCTTTCTGAAGAGGTCGAACTCTGGATCAATCAGTATTTCGATTTCGAGGCTTTTACGCTGCTTATCGTACTGATGGTCTTCAGATCGCTCTATCATCTGGTCATGGGCATAGCGCTCCTGAAAGGCCAGAACTGGGGACGGCTGTGGTTTTTGTGGCTGATGCTGATTGAAACCGGTCTGGGACTTCTCGATCCCGATCTGGTGGATGTCGGGAGGGCATTGATTTTCCTCGTCTTTCTCTATTTCCTGACCAGGCCGGGTATCACCTATTATCTCGGCAAAGTTACCGTACCGGTGAAATATACTTTCAAGAGCCTTTTTTCAAGGCCGCTGACCACCGTATTGACTATCCTCGGCATCAGCCTCGTATCATTTATGTTTTGCGGTGTTCTGATGCTTGCCAATGGTATCGCCAAAGTGCTGGTAGCTACCGGCGAGGATGATAATGTCGTTTTTATGGAGGAGGATAAATTTAACGAAGTCCAGAGCATGCTGAGCCCTGAGGAAGTAGATAAAATCGAAAATCTGGGCTATTTCACATTCGATGAGGAATTCGGCGAGCAGCTTCTTTCACCTGAACTTGTGGCAAGCATAACTCTTCCCGACATAAACGATACGACCAAAGATAAAAACGTAACCATGCGAGGCACCAATGAAATCGCACCGCGTCTGAGACGAAATTTCCGAATGGTCGAGGGCGAGATGTATGAGATGGGTCTTCCGAATTGCATAGTCGGTAAATCCCTCACCAAGCGCATGGCCAACTGCAATATCGGAGATTCCGTCAATGTGGCCGGAGATTACTTCAAAGTGATCGGAGTGTTCGAAACCGGCGGGACAATGTACGATTCGGAAATCTGGACAGATCTCTTCAGCCTGCGCGACAGCTACAACCGCCAGGGCGTGGGCGGATCGATTGTCCTGGGACGTCTTGAGGATCGCAATGATATGGCTGCCCTGAAAAAAGAACTGGACGAAAATCCCGACCTGGAAGTAAAAGCTTTCATTGAAAAGGATTACTATAAAACCCAGTCGGAAAATACCACCGGTTTTCTGAAATATCTGGGGATGTTTATCTGTATCGTATTCGCCCTGGGCGCTACTATCGGCGCCATGATTACCATGTACTCGGCGGTTGCCAACCGCACAAACGAAATCGCTACCATGAGATCGCTGGGATTTCAGGGCGAGGGCATCCAGGCCGCATTTCTGATTGAATCCATGATGATCGGTGCGCTTGGCGCGGTCATCGGTATAGCTGTAGCTTCGGTTCTATCCACGATGGAAATCCAGATGTTTTCCACGGTCAACTTCTTCGGTGAATTTTACCTGAAGATGACCCTGACACTTCTAACCGTGCTGTACACTTTCATATTCGCGATCTCAATGGGTTTCGTGGGAGGAGTCTTCCCCTCCATCAAAGCCACCCGAATGAAAATTGTCGATGCTTTCAGATAATTCGCATTCCGGCGGATATCTCAGTACAGCTAAAGATCCTCCACCAGCTCCAGAAACTTGTTATAGGGTATTGCGCTCCAGCTCTCAGAACGCTCTGCGCCAAAAGCCAGGGAGATCATAGAGACCTTGGCAGCCTCTTCCTCATTGGCAGCTTCATAGATATCCAGAAAATCAAACGGGCCAAGTACTGCATAATGACCGAGAAACTTGACACTGGGGCATTTTTCCCTGACCTTATTGAGCCATTCTCTGCCGACAGCGGCGCGATCCTTCATCTTGCGGCTGATTTCCGGCGGCAATTTTGTCATAAGTACATATGTAGGCATTGGGGCCTCCTTTCGTTTTGCATTAATTATAAGCACGTTCCGGCTTAATGCAAGCTCAAAAAAAGAGACCGCCTGAATTAGGCGGTCTCTTATCAATATCAAAGGCGGTGATTCAGCGTTACTTTTTTATCGCGGATTCGACTTTGCTGGTTAGCTCATGAGCGCGGTAAGGCTTCATAAGAACATCGCAAAATCCTTTTTGGAGCAAACTGTCGGTATCACCTTCGAGAGAATGACCGGTCGAGATCATGACCCGTGCCTCTGGAAATTCCTCTCTCAGTTTTTCCATTGTCTGCATACCGTCCATACCCGGCATACTCATGTCGAGTATAGTTATATCAATCTCATCGTGACTTTGCCTTTGCGCCAGGATAGCCTCGGCGCCATCGCAGGCGAGAATCACATTGTAACCGGATTTTTCCAGTATCCTGGTCCCAAGCTGCCTGATTATCTCCTCGTCATCGACAAGCAAAACCGTGCCGGCCGATTCCGAATCAGATTTTTGCGGCATAGCTTCCCAATCCGACTGTCCGGTCGAATGTTCTTTCATACAAGCCCCATTCTAAAACTTCAAACTGACCGAGAAGCGATGCGTCGACTGCAGACGGCCGAAATCGCCCCAGGCATAATCGAATTCAAGATCTGTAGAAGGCGTGGGATTCAGTCTCAATCCACCACCCAGAGTCAGGCCTTCTTCCACATAATTGAATTTATATCCGCCTCTCAAAAGAAACATATCATTCCAGCCGTACTCACTGCCCAGCGAAAACTGGCCGATATTATCGTTCGGGTCCCTGGCTTCAGCCGAAACTGTCCAGCGGCTCTGACGGCTGTCCATAACATCATAAGCCAGACCGATCCTGAACATCAACGGCAGATCATAGCTGTCGGTACTGTACTCGTACTGAAATTCATCCCGGTTTGGATTATCCGAATCGGGATTGAGAGCCTGATCCAGCTCATTGCCGTCAAAGCTCATATCCGGTCCCAGATTGGATATACTCATGCCCATACGAAGAGATTTGAATCCGGTGTAGAGCATGGTACCCAGATCGAAGCAGAATCCCTTGGAGCGCTGCTCGGAAATCTGCTCACTGACATACTTGAAATTAAGGCCAAATACAAAGCGATCAGTCAGCCTCTTGGAAATTCCTGCTGAAAGCGCAAAGCTGTTAGCATCAAATGTAATCCCGGTGCCGTTCGGATCCTCTACCGTCGTGATTTCCATCTCGCCAACACTCAGGACTGTCATACCGAAACCAATCGACATATCGCTCTTCCAGGGATAGGCGAAGGCCAGATGACTCACACTGACATCGTCTATCCAGTCCACGGTGGTAAAAGCCAGCTCCGTTTTTTCGATATTTGCCAGTGCGGCCGGATTCCAGTAAATACCGTAAGCATCATCAACCACGGCTGTTGCGGCTTCACCCAAAGCTGTATAACGTGCGCCGAGGCCTATCTTGAGAAACTGAGCTCCAGCAGTTCCGACTTTGGAGAACTCATCGGCCGAGGCGGTCGCCAGGCCGATTACCAGAGCCAAAACCGTAATTATGAATATTTTCTTAAACATACTTTTGCTCCTGCCTGGCTACTTTATGATTGCAAACTTACCGATTTTCTCGCCATACTTCGATTCCACATGGTAGTAATAAACTCCCGGTGCAATCGACTGCTCGTTTACCGATTCCAGATTCCAGGCCGCGGTTCCGCTGCCTTCATGCTCCAGGGTTACCACCAGATCGCCCGCAAGCGTGTAAATACGCACGGTTGCTTCGTCCGGAAGATGGATGAACTCGATCCGGCGTTCACCGGCTCGAACCTCCCATTCCGCATGGGCGATATAGGGATTGGGCACAACCTTGATCGAGTCGAGGCTCCGGGAGGCCAGCTCCTCGTCAATACTCGGGGCCGAGAAATGGAATTCGTCATCGGCTGAGTTCAAGGGAGCGCCGAATAAGGTGAAGACATCCCCGGTTTGTCCGGCCAGTCCCGGATCGAATCGGAATGCCCAGACATGCTGCCAAGGATATGCCTCGGGATGCGGGGAGCCATCGTACTCCTGATTGACGATTACGATGAAATCTCCAACCTGAGGATCCCATTCCTGGTCATATTCCAGATCCATGATTTCGGCTGTTACCTGATAGCCGAAGGTGGTATTCCAGATTTCGAAGGGCAGCTCTACCGGCGTAACATCATCCCACCACCAGTATCCGGTCGAGCCGTTCTCGGTAAAGCGAATTTCGTATGTCGATCTGAAATGCATATCTCCGCCGGTCGGCACGCCATAGTATTCGGTGATCGATCCCAGGCTCTGGTACAACGCCACTGTTGTATCGCCCGGAGTCGAGAACTCGGTCTGTACCAGGTCACGCGGCTCTCTATCACCGTTTTTGACCATGACCTGGATGCCGTTTACCATCTGGGCTCCATCCAGCCGTGCGGTCTGATCGGTCTGATCAGCCAGCAGAGTATCGCCCGTGAAAGCGTTCAGAAGATGCCAGTAAGTCTGGTAAATATCTTCGGAGAAAACGACCTTGAAATTTTCACCCTGAATGGCGCTTTCATCGAACACCTCGACAAATATCTCTCCGTCGCTCTGCACTCCGCCTTCGCCCGCCACGTGCTCGATCGTTTTCTGTATAGGCCAGTATCCTGCCGGGTAGGTGCGCGGCGTGGCTCTCACAGCCGAGGAGTCCTCGCCGGGACGCCCCTTGCCCGATTCCAGAGGATCCAGGGGAATCGATTCATCCCCCTCGTCATAGGCGGTCACGGCATACCAGTACTCGAAACCATTGGTCAGATTGCTGTCGATAAATGTATGCTGGATCAGCCCGGTGGATTCATCCACACGGAACTCTGCCAGGGGAATATAATTCGGGCCTCGGGAACCGTCCGAATTGAAAGTCAGCTCTCCCCAACTGGCGCCGAAATTCGATGATTTGTATATCTTGTATCCTACGAAGTCTTTATCACCGGAAAGCGGATCCTCCGAATCTTCCGCAACATTGCTCCAGTACAGCCTGACCAGCCCGTCACCGGCCACAGCTCTCAGACCCGGCTGAACCGGCGGTTCGGGACCGGCGAAATAGTTGTCATAAACAAGCTGCGCCATGCGCGAATTCTCGATCAGTTTCTCATCAGTTTGCCCGGCCACCAGAGCATAAACCACTCTGACCACCTCACCGGAGGCAAGATCGATACCGCGCGTGCACTGAATATAATACTGATCGTTGGGCGGCAGGGACTCATCGAACTGCTCGGAGTTGATCAGAGCGTATCGTCCGGCGTCATTATCCGGGAGGCTGTCCCAGATTCCTGTTCTGAACGAGGTCATTCCCAGACCGCCGGGAGTCTCGATATATTTGGTGCCCATACGTCCGGCCACCACCGAGGGTCCCCAGCCGGGATCGTAGTTATCTTCATCATAGGTCCAGGCCAGATTTTCGTCCAGGTCGAAGTTGACCAGATCGCCCAAACGACCGTTCTCGCCGCGGTAATAACCGCCCACATCAAAGTCGCAATAAAGCCCGAAGGCAAAATCCGTGTAATCATTATCAGATGTATTCTTGATGCTGACTACCACGAACATGTAGTCCTCGTTATAATCGTAATTCCATTGATAAACTGTCTGCGTGATCAGGAGTCCCAGCGCCGGAGAACCGTTTCTGGCGTCATTCATAATATACTGGCTTTCCTGCAGTGCTATCGGACCGCCCTGGAAAAACTCTTCGCTGGCCGGATTATAAATCTCGTTATATTCCCAGACATTGGTTTCCAGGTTGTAAGTCCGCCATCCATAGGCGGGATGGTTAAAGCCCAGTCCAACCGTATCGAGCTCGTCATATTCATAACGCTCCTGCTCGGTTGAAAGCCTGATCCTGATGTCGTTGTCGGAGGATGCGAAATTGGGCTCGGGAAGGAAATCCTCGTCGGTATTGGCAACCACAGTATCGCCGTTAGGCAGAGTAGCGCCCATCCAGTACTTGATTTCGGCCATGTAATTGTTGCCCGAACCCTTGGGCCACTCGCCCCGCGGCACATCCGTATATTTGCCCATCAATCCCCAGTTGAAGATTGTGGTTACGATGTTGCCCTTGTTATGAAACACCCAGTCCATAACTTCTGAGGGCGGTTCGCCCACGCTGCTCTCAGCAGTTTTGGCATTAAGCGTTGTGCCTGCCATGCAAAGGGTCAGGACGATCAACGCTGTTAATAAACAAAATCCGTTTTGCGTTTTCATATTCATCATCCTTCCCCTCTAAAATACATATTCGAATCCCCAGCGAACCGTGCGGGGGGTATCGAAGTTTTGAGGATCGTTTTCAAGTAAATTATATTCTTCCTGGTCTTCAGCACTCAGATTCCAGCTCTGACCGTCATTATCGGGAAGTCCCGTGTTGGAATAGACATTGATGACATTCCTGCGGTCAAAGAGATTCTCGACTTCCACGAAGAACGAGAAGCGCGTATCGTTGGCAAATCCCAGGTAGAAATCCTTAACGAATCTGAGATCGACTCTGTAATAGGCCGGAAGCCTGCCCGAATTGGGCGGGCCTATGCGATTGCCCAAATTATCGGTTTTGGTATAGGGCATTCCGCTGCCATAACTGAATATCGTATTGAGACCCCAGGCCGAAGGCATATTCATACCGAACAGCTTGAATTTATAGCCGCTCGGCACCGCCAGGTCGAGGTTCAATGCGAGTTTATGCCGCTGATCGAAGGCCAGGGGATATTCCTGATCCGGCCAGACCGGAGGATCATCCTGTGTGAAATAGTCATAATATCCTTCAGTAGCATAGGAGGCATTGCCCTTCGCGATCATATAGGAATAATTCAGAGAACCGGCCAGGAGCGAACTCCCATGATGTTTAACCATCACGATGTCCAATCCTTTAACAGAACCATAGTCGGCATTGGTGTAATAGGTATATGATCCGCCGGGATATTCTATCAAACGGGTTGAGGTCAGATTGGAGACATCCTTATAATAGGATGTTATCTTCAGGGTCATATCCGATGAGATCGCATGATTGAGTCCGAACTCGTAAGCCACGGTCTTCTCCGGTTCCATATCAGGATTGCCCACAATCGGAAATCCGGAATTCAGCTCGGCCTGTAAATTCGTGTACATATATGTATACAGCGGCACCTGATAAAAATAGCCGTAGTTGAAGTGAATTACGGTGTTGGATGCTATCGGGTGTGAGATTCCAAACCTGGGCGATAATTCGAATTTTGGATCGGCCGTGCCGCGGGTTGTCTTGGTAACCGGATCTTCCCAGTAATTGATAGCGGCATTCAGATAATCCGCCCTTATTCCGGCATTGAGTATCATATAGCCCAGCTCGATTTTATCCTGGATAAATCCGGCGGCATAACGCGGTTCCACATCATACTTCTCGCCGTAAGGCTGAGAATTGAAGAACTGTTTATTATCCCATTTGAGATCGTTGAAACGATACTCGAGACCGAACTTAAACTGGTTGTATTTATCGATCTGGCTGATGATTTCGCCCTCGAAACTGTCATAAGCGTTCTTTCTGTAGGAATAATATGGGTAGAAATCTTCACCTTCGGTGAATCCGGCTCCGGTATTGCCAATGTAGTTGGGAGAATAGTTGTCATCATCAATCGTGCCGTCGTAAACACCATTTTCGTTTTCGGAATAGCCCGGCCATTCTGTCCAGTATGTATCGAACAGATGTTCCGGGGCGACCTTTGTCTCGGTATAAAAATGATTGTACTGAAGATTAAAGACCAGGCTGGGAGAATGTGTATAAGTGGCCCGGGTTCCCCATCTGTATGATTTTGATTTTATCATGCCCAGCCCATCGAGATTGAAATCATAAGACACATCGTTCACATCTCGGTGGTCATAACGTTCGCGCTGTCCGCGGTAATAGTTGCCATAGAGATTGAGTTTCAGTTTGGGCGAAGGGCTGAGAGTAATTTTGCTCGCCTGAGAGAAACTGATCAGACGATTGTGCGGTAGATATCCTCCCAGATCGCGGTACTCGGAGGAACTGAAAAATTTACCGCCCAGAGCTTTGTACAGTCCGGGAATCGGTCCGCCAAGATTGAACACTCCGGTATACTGGCTGTTGCGTTTCAGCTTTCCGAATTCAGCGGAATTGACATCATAGGGCTTGGTAAGCCCGTCGGTCAGCTTCAGTTTACCGGAATATGTTTCGCCGCCCTCTCTGGTGAGTGCATTGACTACACCCGAAAGAGCTTCTCCGTATTCCGCCAGGTATCCGCCGGAAACGACAGATAATTCTTCCAAAGCTTCCGGAGAGATACGGGTTCCGGCCGTTCCTGTAAAGGGATCCTGGACCGGAACATCGTCGAAGTAATAAGTGATCGTTCCGTCTCGTCCGCCACGCAGATGCAGGTTGCCTCTTCCGTCCACAACCGCACCCGCCATGTTGGCAATCAGATTATCAACTGAGGTGGAATTGGGATGGCGGATAATCTCTTCCCTTGTCATCCAGTTCTCAGAATAACTGACATCCTGCTGCACAAGTTCTCTTTCAGCCACTACTACAACTGTGCTATCAGATGATAACTCTGAGGGCACCAGATAAAAATCCACCGGAGTTGTCAGATCCACCAGGACCTTCACATTAGTCTTGGTCATGGACTGATAACTGATCAGGGTTGCTTCCAGTGTGTACGTTCCGACCGGTACGTTAATGAAATAAAATTCACCGTCGGCGTCACATGGAACGGCCTGATTCAGTTCCAGAATTCTTATCGTCGTACCCGGGAGCTCTTCATCGGTATCGGCGTTGTAAACCGCTCCTGCGATCTTCCCTGATGTCCCGGCATGGAGTGATGGAGCTGTGAAAGCGGCTACCGCCAGAATAACCAGGCAGCATAACATAAATTTGCTTTTCACGCGGGGCTCCTTATTAGTTTAAGTTATTATCAATCAATACGGGCATATTTTTTTTCAGATACCTCCGTTTGCCGAATGTCTTGAATATTCAGGTCAGGATTCACTTTCGGCAGACGGCTATTCATTTTCAATATTGATATCGACAATCCTGATTATTTTTTAATCTAAAAAAGTGGATAAGCTGAAATTTTATTTTGGGCTGTAATGGATTAAACAAAACTGCCGATATATGCTATAAATTATTGATCCACCCTGCATGTGGATTTGTGTCTTTAAAAATGGGAAAGACTGCAGGGCCAGATGGCTGTGTTGATAAAAATTCAAAGTGAGAACGGTAATTTTCGGATTAGCAGCGTGCAATATGCCCTGCTATAGAAGAAGGATCATAAATTGTATAAGCGCCTGATCCTGATATGCGTCATTATTTCCTTTATTATGGGAAGGGGGGAGGCGTACTCCCAGGAATCGCAGGCTGAGAAAAAGCATATCGCTATCGTCTGTTCGGATTCCAGCGTCGCATCCATCAGGTCGCTGAAAGGCATCACTCAGAATCTCAAGAATTCGGATATTGAATTAGAATATTCGGAAATGAATCTTAAAGCCGAGGGGCCTGAAGGAATTCTGACCAAACTGAACCTTCTACATCCGGATCTCGTGATTACAGTTGGATCTCCGGCTACCATATTAATAAAGGAAAGAAAACCGGAACTTCCCCTGATCTTCTCAACCGTTCTCAATCCGGAAACCTCTGGAATTATTGATGAATCCGATTCAAATCATATGATTACAGGAGCGTCGCTTGACATCCCGATAGATATCCAGTTTCAGAAATTCAAGATGATATATAAGGATATCAGGAAGATCGGAGTGATCTATACCGATCAAACCGAGGCCCTGATCGAGAATGCCAGAGAGGTCGCTCCCGAGCTTGGATTGGAATTGGTTGCACTTAAGATCAGTTCGGACCGGGAGGTTCCCATCGCACTCGATTCATTGTGCCGGGTTGTCGACGGTATCTGGACTACGGCCGATGACCTGATCTATACTCCTCAGGCAACCAAGTTCATGATCCTGGTATCCCTCAGAAATCAAAAGCCGATTATGGGATTTTCGCCCAGTTTCGTAAAGAGCGGAGCCCTAATGGGCTTGAATTATGATTATAAGGATATCGGACGCCGCGCCGGTAATCTGGCTATGCGCTATCTGCACGGGGAACCGCTGTCCGAAATACCGGTAGCATCCCCCGGAGTAATATATCTGCATATAAATCTCAAGACAGCCAATCAAATCGGAATCGAAATCGATCAGTCCCTGGTCGACATTTCAAAGGAGATCTATAAATGAGGCGATGGTTCAGTATAGCATCTCTGAGATTCCAGGCGGTGGCGGCCATTTCGGCACTGATTATTATAACCTCCGCCATTCTGGTTGGCTTCCTGATCAAGAGCCAGAAGGAACATATTACCGACGAGCTCGAAAAGCGCGGCGCCTCTCTGGTCAAGATGCTCGCCAACAATTCCGAATACGGGGTGATGATCGAGTCCGAATATATTCTGATCGATTTGATGAAAACCCTTTCGGTGGAAAGAGATTTCCAGTTCGTAGCTATTCAAAATCCCGAAGGTAATATAATCGCCCAGGTTTCCATGTTCGGCTCGAAATTCCCGCTCAAAAGCATCTTCTCCGAAGATGTCAGTGAAATGATGCAGAGTAAAACTGTAATGACTCAGCGCAAGAAGATACCGGATCATAGTCTGGAGCTGATCGAGTTTGTCTACCCTGTATTCAAATACTCCGTGGAAGGCGGAATTTCCAGAGAGGAACTGGGCGTGGTCATGCCGTCTGTCTCCGATCCGGATATCCAGGCCGAGGCTATCGGTCTGGCACGGCTGGGCATTTCGCTGGAAAATGTCAAAAAAGATATCTCGCGCATGGTCTGGATGACTATCTTCCTGACCTCGCTGGTGGTGTTTGCCGCGATCGTATTGACTATCACTTTGGTTAACTTCATCATTAAACCGATCGAGAATCTCGTGGATGTTACCGAGCGAATTGCCGCCGGTGACCTCTCGCATGATGTTCCTGTAAAATCCAACGATGAGCTGGGCAGGCTGGCGATATCGTTCAATAAGATGACAGATTCCTTAAGAAATTACCGTGAAGAAGTCGAGATGTACAATCGTACGCTCGAGCAGAAGATCGCGGAAAGAACCTCCGAGCTGGAGGAAGCCCAGAAGCAGCTTATACAATCCGAAAAAATGGCCGCGATAGGTGAGCTGGCAGCGGGTGTTGCTCATGAATTGAACAATCCTATGGGCGGAATCCTGGGCTACAGCCAGTATGCGCTGGAAAAGCTGTCCTCACGCAAGGCCGACGATTTAAGTGATGATGATATCGAGATGCAGTGCCGTTTCCTGGAGGATATCGAACAGCAGGCGAGGCGTTGCAAAACAATTATCAAAAATCTTCTGAAATTCTCCCGTACCTCGGCCAAGACCGAATTCGAGCATTTCGATCTGAACCAGGCGCTGGAGGAAACACTTACATTCGTGAAGCATCAGCTCGACATGAAAAATATCGAACTGGAAAAAAATCTCGATCCGAATCTGCCCGCGTATTATGGAAATTCGAGCCAGCTACAGCAGGTATTTACCAACATGATGCTGAACGCACAGCAGGCCATGAAGGACGGCGGACATCTTAAAATCGAGTCGCGCTTCTCGCCGCCTATCGGCGAATTCCAGGGATGTGTAGAGGTGGAATTTACCGACACCGGTACCGGAATTCCCCCGGAAATCCTGAACAAGATATTCGAGCCTTTCTATACCACCAAGGATGTCGGTAAGGGCACCGGCCTGGGCCTTTCGATCTCATACGGTATCATAAAGGAACACCAGGGCGATATACTGGTTAAGAGCAAGGTCGATGAAGGCACAACATTTACACTGGTTCTGCCCCTGGAAATCACCAATCACGGCAGTGTTGCGCCTTCCGAAAAACAGGAAAAGCCTGCCACCGAGCAAAATAAATCCCCTCAGGCTGAAAATTAATTAATCTCCCGCAAAATAATTTTGTTAACCTGCCGATAAAGGAGGTAGAGATTACTGGCTATCATTTGTCAAAAAACGATAAAATAATATGTCTGGGATTAAGAAAATACTTGTAGTAGACGACACCCCCGTAATTCGCAGGCTTCTCTGCGATGTGCTGGAATCCGAGGGATATGAAATCGAGGAAGCAATCGACGGTGTGCAGGCGCTGGAGAAAATCAGGGTCTGCAAATACGATCTGGTCTTCTGCGATATCCATATGCCCCGGAAAAACGGTTTCGACACATTTATGGCCGCACGCGAAATCGATCCGAGCCTGAATTTTATTATGACCGACAGCTTCCCCGATAAGCTGGCGGAAAAGACCAATGAAATGGGCGCTATGTGCTGCCTGGCGAAGCCGTTCGAGCTCGATGAGCTGCGAAAGACTCTTAAACAGGCTGAACAGTTAAAGAAGTCCAAATGTCCGACAAAGTAGATGAAAAGCTTGCTCAAACGTCAAAAATCCTGATTGTCGACGACGAGCAGATTATACTGAACATCGCTTCCGATGTCCTTAAGAGCGAGGGCTATAAGATAGATACCACCCAGGACCCCCTTGAGGCGCTGGAAAAAATCAATTCCGAAAAATACGACTTTCTCCTGACAGATATAAAGATGCCGCATATGGACGGCATGACACTGGCCAAAGAAGCCCAGAAAATTTCTCCCGATACCGGCACAATTTTCATGACCGGCTATGCCAGTTTGGACACTGCCAAAGAAGCTATCAAGGCGGGCGCCTACGATTATATCATGAAGCCCTTCGAACTTTCTGAACTGCGTAAAGGGATAGCCAAAGCCGTAGCCAAAAAAGCCCGGCTGGAGGAAACCTCCGGCGGACAGGATCTGAAGCGTCTCTCCGATCTGATGGAGGTTCTCTATAATGTCGGCGAGCGCGACAGCCTTCTCAAGCTCTCTCTGGGACTGGCCCTTCTGAATTGCAATCTCGAGATGGGTATGATTGCGGCCTGGGATGAGCGCTCGGAGAAATTCGAGGTAGCCGCCACCAATAATGTCAAAGAAGGCGATTTCAAGGTAATCTCTCAAAATCTCAATGTCGAGGCCGCAGACGATTGCTTTGATATCAGTTCTCCCACACGCAACCCGGGAATAAAGGAGAATCAGTTCTTTTCGAAAATAGTCGAGCACTTTCCCGAGGTTGAATCTCTTTCGGGATTCTTCAATGAATCTCAGCAGACCATAACTCTTGCTGTCAAGAGCCAGAAAAAATTCTATATTGTCCTGCTCCTGCAGGAAAACAGCGAGGATACATTAAACGACCGTGATCTGAAACTGCTCTCGATAGTACTCTCGCTGATCTCACTGGCCGCCGAGAACATCGCCCTCTACGAGGAATCCAAGACTGCTCTCTCCGAGCTGGAAAAGCTTCACGACGATATCGTCAATCTGGAGAAAGTCGCCGCCAAGGGCGTTATGTCCGCGGAAATCGGGCACGAGCTCAACAACTTCCTGAATATCGTGCGCAGCAATTTTGAGATGATGACATTCAAGGCCAAAATCAAGAACAAGGCCGAGGTTGAGAAATATATCGACAGCATCAATATGAGCCTTGATCAGATGACCAAATTTACCACCGGTCTTGCCGACGCCGCCAATCTGCGCACTGAAAAGAAAATGATTAATCTGAATGCTCTTCTGGAGGATATCGTAGCCTTCCTGGCTCCCCAGAAGCGTTTCCGCAATATCGGACTCGGCAAGGAGCTGGACAAATCTCTGCCCAATATGATGGCCGATCCCAGCCAGTTATCTCAGTTGTTCTATAACATCCTAAACAACGCCTCGCAGGCCTTGAAGGATCAGGACGCCGGAGGTATCAGGATCGGCACAAAATACAATAAGGAACAACATGAGGTTGTTGTGGAACTTTCCGACAACGGCCCCGGCTTCCCGCCCGAACTGGCCGAGAAAGCGTTTACCTCGCGCTTTACCACCAAATCCGGCGGGCACGGCTTCGGCCTGATCGTCTGCGCCAAGGTGGTAAACAATCACGGCGGCAAGATTAAGGTCGAGGAAGTCAAGCCGCATGGCACAAAATTCAAGATCACCCTGCCTGTTATCTCCGACGGCAAAGACGAAGAGCAAACCGACCGCCACAAAACCGCCCAGATAAGGGTGTAAAAGCTATTAGCATTTTGTCTCTGCAATAATCAAGCCTATTTTTATTCGCATAAATCCGCATTCTTTATTATCTTGGGAGTCGATGAAAAAGCCCAAAGATAAAAAGATGGTGGCTGTTTATACTGATATCGGACGGGGACATCCCAACTATCTCGATTCAGCCCTCAGGGCGGTCGAAAACCGTCTGGAAAAGCTGCCAAAAAGCATCAAAGTCACCTCGGTATTCGAGATATCTAAAGGCATGTCGCTTTTCGGCTGGAAGACCATACGCCGTATCTACCGTTCCGGCGCTCAGGGAGGGCTGGCCTCGTTTTTATACAATAAAGCACGCGGCCCTCAAACCGACGGCACTCAAAAGAAAAAAACTATCAAGGTACTTGGAAAATCACTGCGCAAATATTTCGAGGGCTACGACGGCATCGTGCTGGCTGCGCATCCGATTTTAGCGCAGATTCTGGGCGATGCCTGTCGCGTCTTTTATATTCACGGCGAAATAGCCTCTCCCCTCGAATTCGATATATCAAATGCGGAGAAAATCCTTGCCCCGCTTCAAAAGACGGCGGACGCCTTCACTGCCGCAGGTATATCGCGAGATAAAATTATTATTACTGGCTTAATGCTCGAGCCGGAGCTGGCCGCCGAAACTGAGCTTATAAATGCCGAACGTCTAAACCGTCTGGAAAGCGGCGGCAAGACCACAATAGGCTTCTACACTTCCGGCGCCTATCCTAAAATTCATGTCTGGCAGATAATCGAAGCGGCCGATCATATACTGAAAAACAACCTGGGAAATATCATTATCTCCTGCGGTACGGAAAAGCGGCATTTCGAGCGTTTTAATTCCGCGTTTGGTCAATATGAACCGATCACCGACAGGGAGCAATTCAAACAGGGTGAAAGCAGAATTCTTTTACAGCATGATCCCGACAGGCAAGGATTGACATTGCAGGAAATAGATATGCTGCATAGAATCGATCTGGCGGTGATGGCCGCTCACGAGCGCACCAACTGGACAATCGGGCTCAATCTCCCCACTATTTTCCTGAAACCGAATATCGGCAACTTCTCACCCGGCAATCATGAATACGCCCTTGAGCATGGAATCGTTTTCCCTCACAAAGAGGGACATATCACAGAAGCGATAGACAGATTCATTGTTGCCTGGCGCGGCAAAGACGAGATCTTAAAAAAACCGGCTGAGGATTACAATTGCAGCGGCTCATACAACGCCGCTGATATAATTATAAAAGAAATCGAATGAAATATGTGAGGATCGCAATGAATACCAGAAAAATATCCTTTATCATAATATTAGTATGGATATTTTCATTACTATCCTGCGGAGAGCCGCAGGATGTCCGCTATTTCAAGGGCGCACTGGCGACCGTGCATCCAATCGCAACAGAAATCGGCCAGGATGTACTGGCGCGGGGCGGCAATGCTGTCGACTGTGCCGTTGCTGTCGGCTTTTCGCTGGCGGTGGTATATCCACAGGCCGGCAATATCGGCGGGGGCGGATTTGCTATTATATACAACCGCGACAGCCTTAATGTTACCACTCTGGATTTCCGCGAGAAAGCCCCTATTTTCGCCAAGCAGGACATGTATCTTGACACGGCAGGGAATCTGATCGAAAACGCCAGCCTCCTGGGACATAAAGCGGCGGGTGTACCGGGTACTGTGGCGGGGCTTCTGGAGATGCATAAACGGTTCGGTTCCCTGCCCCTGGAAGATCTGATAAATCCGGCAATAAAGCTGGCTGACAGCGGATTTGCGGTATACAAGATACTGGAGGAGGACCTGGAGGCCTCACGAGAACTCCTAACCCAATTCGAAACAACCAAAAGCATATTCTTCAAAGATGATGAGCCGCTTTCAGAGGGTGACTGGTTGATCCAGTCTGATCTGGCGGAGACATTGAAAAGGATTCGCAAATACGGGCGCTCCGGATTTTACGGCGGACGCACAGCGTCACTGCTGGAAAAATCCTCACTGGAAGCCGGAGGCTTGATCACGCAGACTGATCTGGAAGAATATATGCCGATATGGCGCGCACCGATTATATTCAATTTCCATGACCTGAAAATCTTCTCCATGGGGCCGCCGTCCTCTGGAGGAATACTCCTGGCACAGATTTTCAATATGCTCGAACAATTCAAGCTGCCCCCGAATGATCCATACGATCCCATGTTCGTGCACCTGTTCACCGCCGCCTGTAAGCGCACCTATGCGGACCGCGCGAAATATCTGGGCGATATCGACTTTGTGGACGTCCCGATACAAACGTTGATCTCAGATGAATACGCTAAAAAACGGATGGCTGATTTTAATCCGGTACAGGCTACGCCGTCTAATATGATTGGCCCCGGCCAGATTATGACAGAATCGGAATCCACCACGCACTTTTCGATTGTCGATCAATACGGCAATGCGGTCGGCATAACATACACCATCAACGCCTCATTCGGCGCAAAGGTCGTGGCCGACAGCCTGGGATTTTTCCTGAATAATGAGATGGATGATTTTGTGGCAAAGCCGGGCATCCCCAATCTTTACGGTCTTGTGGGCGGAGAGGCCAATAAAATCGAACCCCAGAAACGTCCGCTATCCTCAATGAGCCCGACTATGGTCTTCAGATCCGATTCGCTTCTGATGGTAACCGGTTCACCCGGCGGATCGAAAATCATAACAACCGTCGCGCATTCGATCCTGAGATATTTCCAATTTGACAGGTTCTTGAATCATGCTGTCAATGATCCCAAATACCATCATCAGCACCTGCCGGATATTCTGTATTACGAAATCGGAGCATTCGAAAAAAGCGAGGCCTCCAGACTGGAGGAGATGGGTTACACCTTGAAAGAACGTTCCGATTACAGCAACCTCAATGCCGTGGCCCGCAAAGATCCAAAAAGGCGCTGGGAGGCCGAGTCTGACCGCAGACGCAAGGGCGAGGCAGCGGTACTGTATTAATCATCAGTTTATCCCCAGCAGATGGCCGGGTGTGAAATAGAGTATAATTACGACTGGAATAATCGCCAGAATACCAATTACATAACGCAAAGGCATTTTAATCTTAAACTGTCGAAAGCCCACCAGCATATATGCCGTGCCTGAAAGCAGAATTGATAGATAAGTCAAAATCATTAGAATATATGTTGCCCACCAACCATCTGAGAGAATAAATATAAATGCTGTGGTGGCAGCCATAAACGTATTAATCTTCCCCCACACATTGGACTCGATTATAAAGTCCGATTGCTTTGCAATAATAATCCCGCCGCTTAATATGAGGAGGTCCCGATAGCCCAAAAGTATTACCAGCGCCAGCGGAAAATCGCGATGGATCACAAGCGCCAAAAGCCCGACCACTATAATTATTTTATCTGCCACAGGATCGAGAATCTTACCAAGATCGGTCTTCTGATCCATGCGCCTCGCAAAATAGCCGTCCAGCACATCGGTCAGAGAGGCCACTGCAATCGTGACAAGAACCATAATATCGGCCAAAGTACCCTCTTTTGAAAGATAATGGAAAATAGGAACCAGGAGGAATAAGCGCAGGATTGAAAGCAGATTTGATATATAGAAAATGTGCCTGAACTGCAGATTAATCAATTTTCCAGTTCCTTTTTATACCGGTCGGAATAATTATTAAATATCTTTATTCAAGTGACTTAAGTCAATATTTAACAGCCACAGCCCAAAATCAAATTTATTTTTCTTAAACACCGGGAATATTGAGCCGTCATTTTTGTAGAGGTCACAGAAGATACAGGACAGCCCATAAATCAAATTAAGGAGGCAGTTATGTCTTTCAGCAGGATTCTTATACCCATTTTGATCATTTTCATGGTCTTCGGGCTTTTGACCACACTCGACGGAGAAAAGCTTCAGCCCGGAATTAAGGGTACGATCACCGACAAAGCAAGCGGCAAGCCAATCGCCAATGCAGCCGTGGAATTGCCCGGTACAACATTCAAAACAACCACCGGCTCTGACGGCAGCTATTTAATTGCCAATGTCCCGGAGGGCTCGTATTTGATGACAATCACGGCGCCCGGATATATCAAAGTAAATATAGTACGAGCACAGGTAGTTAAAAATGCTGCTACAACAATCGATTATGCAATGACAAAATCAACAGGAGCTCCCAATGAAATGGAATCAGTTTTTGCAACGACATTGCAGAAGATTGAAATGGACAGGGAAATTGTAGAGGAAAAAGAAGGCCTCGTCATGCATGACATGGCCATGCCACTAGGAGAACAATCTATCAATTCCCCGGCTCCGGCCAGGATAAAATCAAATGGTCTCATTTTATCGCATAATGCTCCCACCTCCGGGCAGTGGCTTCCGCACGGCGGAACTACTCCGCCCAACGGCGAACCGTATTCGGGGACATTCTTCAAAAATTACGGCGTCAATCCGTTTGTCGATACCGAGGATGACCATTTCTCGACTTTCGCAATCGATGTTGACGATGCCTCCTATTCGGTTGCACGCGGCTATATCGAGCGCGGCAATCTGCCTCCGGCCGATGCAGTGCGCACCGAGGAATTCGTGAACTTCTTCGACTATGATTATCCCGCGCCGGAGAGAGAAAAATTCAAGGTGTATATCGAGGGCGCGCCCTCAAAATTCGGCCAAAATGCCGACATGCTTCGAATCGGGATCAAAGGGCAGGAAATAAATCCGGTCGACCGTAAACCTGCAGTGCTGACATTCGTTATCGATGTATCCGGCTCGATGGGTATCGACAGCCGCCTGGGTATGGTCAAACGCGCGCTCAGACTTCTGGTCGATCAGCTTCGCGAGGATGACCTTGTGGGTATCGCGATTTACGGCAGCCTCGGAGAAAAATATCTCGACCACACCTCAATTAAAGATAAAGATGATATTCTGTTTGCAATTGATGCGCTCCACACCGGCGGCGCCACCAATGCCGAGGAAGGCATCAAGATCGGCTACAAGATGGCCTCGGAGAATTTCAAGGAAGGCGCGATCAACAGGATTATCCTCTGCTCTGACGGTGTGGCTAATGTTGGAAGAACCGGTCCCGACGCCATCCTGAAGGAGATTAAGGAGTATGTCGAAAAGGGTATCACGCTTACGACCGTCGGCTTCGGAATGGCCAACTACAACGACGTACTGATGGAACAGCTTGGCAACAAGGGTAACGGCCATTTTGCCTATGTCGATAACCTCGAGCAGGCCAGGCGGATTTTCGTCCAGAACCTGACCGGAACTCTTCAGGTAATTGCAAAGGATGTTAAGATTCAGATTGATTTCGATCCTGAGAAGGTCAGAAGCTACAGGCTTCTGGGATATGAAAACCGTGATGTCGATGACGACAAATTCCGTGACGACAAAGAGGACGGCGGTGAAATCGGCTCGGGGCATGATGTTACCGCGCTGTATGAGATCAAGTTCAAGGACGGCGCTTCGGGTAAATTCGCAACTCTGTTCGTGCGCTACAAAAATCCCGATGCCGGGGATGAGGTCACCGAATCGAGCTTCCCGCTTGAGATGAGTGACATCAAATCCGATTTTGCAGAGACTTCATCATCATTCCGGCTGGCAGCCTGCGCTGCTGAATTTGCCGAGATTCTGCGCGAATCGTACTGGGCCAAAGACGGTGACATGGGCGAGGTCTTGAAGCTTGCCCAGGAGCTGTCCTATGAGAACAAGGATGATGACGATATAATCGAGTTCACAGCTATGGTCTCACGTGCCAAGAAGCTCTGGGACGAAAAAGAATTGCTTTCGAAGGGTAACTAACCTCCTCAACCAATACTCCTTCTGGCGGGTCAACATCCGGGCCCGCCTTTTTTTATCTCCAATCGGTACCCCCACATGAAATGTGGTTTCAAAATGGTCGTACTACTATGTCGTTTTTGAGGAGAATATGTCCCTGGGTGGCCGGGTCAAACTGGTTTGACCCGGGAGTTGGACACACGCCCAAATCAAGTTTGGACGTGCCACCCCATAAATGCCAGGCGCGGCGGCAGGAATCCGTTCCTGCCGCAGACAGCAGTCAGGAAAGATTCCTGACTGCGCATTAAAAATCGAGTCCGACCGGGAAGCCATTCCCGGCGGAAATTACTGCTAATTGGCTTTTATCTCCGGAAGCAGATTCCTGCTTTTCAGTAATACCCGTCTCTCCCCATCAGCAGTTCTCATAAGCAATTCTATCTCATCCACATCTTTATTTCTAAATGGCTCATACAGCCCATAGTGGGAGTATTCGGAGACTTTTCTCCCGTTAACCTCTAACAGTTCATCGCCGACCTCAATACCGGCGCTGTCGGCCGGCGATCCTTCCCACAAGCCTTTCACGAGGACATGATTGCTGTCTTCAAATGAAAACTGTACTCCATAAGACCTTATGTTAGTTTTATGCTTTTCTTCCTCATGCGGAACCATCATAATCTGGCTTCTCTTGCGGTCAAAAGTGGTTTTAAAAGGCAGCAAAAGTTCCTTTCCGATGTATGTCTCGTCGCCATAAAAATAGCTCGGGATATTTCTGAATTCATGATTTCCTATTTTTATAGACGGCGCTCTGGAAAGAAAGCATTCCTCGGGAGCTCCAAACACCGGCTCAATTATAATTCCTTTTGATTTTATCACTGGCTGTCCAAAAAACTCACTTTTGTTTTCCACATATGAACGAGGCAGGATAATTGCCACAGGACAGCCGGTATCAAGCATGCCTTTCACTTTTATACTATCTGCTATAATCAAATCAATTTCCATAGTGCGGCGCAAATTCCAGACTGAATATTTAACAAGGATTGAGTTGCTGTCCGGCTGCAAAGGCTCACTATCATTCGAAAGTATTATTTGCTGATTTATATAATCGATAGTATATCGATATCCTCTGAAAAGATTTGGACCCAGGATTCCATCCATTCTATCATAAAATTCTCTGCCCTCAGCTTCCAATGAATACAATTTAAGTTTTTCTTTCCTGATAGGGCCAATCCTAATAGAATCGACAATATATTTATGATCTGTCCAATCAAGAATGGAAACGTATACAGATCTTTCCGGAATGATATTCATCTCCTCAAAAAGAATCGGATTTATAGTTATCTTACCACCCGTATCGAATGCAAATTTAAAGGTTTTCGGGCTGTCGTTGACTTTTGTATCGAGAAGTATAGCATGGCCTCTCAGTTCAAAAGGAATAATTATCTCATTACTATCCAGCTGGCTAAATCCGACAACAGGATTTAGCAGGAATATTAGAGTAACAAACCATCCAACAAAAAAACGCATTTTACACATACCACCCAGATTCCCCTCTCATGGGAGCCTTTTTAGTATCTCCCGGTTTTACTTCATTTTTCTCATAAAAGATATGACTTCATTTAAAAATATAGGGCTTTTTTATTCCTTTTCAAGAGTTTTCCCAAACAAAAAATTGAATGCATAATCCCCAAAACTAATTCCCTTGACAGAACCGGGGTCTTGCGTACTTTATATATGAGGTCTTATCAGTATTAACATATTCCGCAGGATAAAACTATGAAAAGATTTGTCACCATCGCATTCGCACTGTTTCTAATCGCAAGCTCAATCATCCCTTCACACGCTCAGGCCGAAAAGAAATGGACCGTCATGGTCTATTGCTGCGCCGACAACAACCTCGACATGGCCGGAGTTAACGACTTAAACGAGTTGGAGTTATCAGGATCGGATGAGAACATAAATATGATATTTCTTTTGGATCGCTGGGATGTTGACGACACGCATCTTTATTATGTTGTCCATGATACCGGCGGTATGCCTTATGGTGATGATAATAATACAATCTCTCCCTTGCTGGATGATTCGGCATCATGGATGGCCTCGGAAGAAGATATGGGCAATCCCCAAACCCTGCAGGACTTTCTTCTCTGGTCGGTACAGAATTATCCCGCGGAGCATTACCTGCTTTCGATCTGGGATCACGGCTCGGGCATTTTCAAAGAGGATCAAGGATTCCTCACCAAGGGCGAATGCTGGGACGATCATGGTGGCAATCCCGAGGATTATATCGACCTCAAAGAGCTGAAAAATGTCATGGCCGCCTGCTACAATACCCTTGGACGCAAGATCGATATCATCGGGCATGATGTCTGTCTCGGCGGCCAGTTCGAGACTCATTACCAGGTACGCGGTTATGTCGATATCAGCATAGCCTCTCCCGACAACGAGCCATTTGACGGCTGGGATTATGAAGGGCCGTTTATTAATCTCAAGGCCAATCCCGACATGACTCCCGAGGAGCTGGCATACCAGATCGTGGATTATTATTACAACTGGTACGGCCCGGATCCCTACTGCTGTAATACGCAGGCAGCAGTTGATCTGCGTCTGATGCAGTCGGTATTTATGCCCGCCTTTCATGATTTCAACGAGACCCTAATTAGAAATATGATGGATTATAGATTCGAGCTGCTGGTGCACAAATCCTCTGCGGAGATGTATCAGAATCCGAATTATGACCTCTGGAACTTTGCCGAAAATCTCGCCAATGATTCGCGCTTGACACAGGAAATCCGTGACGCTGCGAGCAATCTGGTCGATGCACTCGACAGCACGATCATTCATCAGCGCACTGCGAATTATACGCACGGCAAAGGGAATACAATCTGGTTCCCGGATAATTATTCGATGCATTCCGATGTAGGCGACTATCAGACAAAAATCGACTTCAACAAAACCAACTGGCCGCGCCTCCTGCGCGCTATGGCAGGAGAACTATTGGTCGAAAACATTGATCTTGCTGTGGGCTACGTGGATTCACCATACTATCAGGAATTCACCGCTGTCAACGGCATACATCCCTTCACATGGGAGCATGTTTCCGGACAGTTGCCATACGGGGTATCATTCACCAATGGTGACACCGCCTACATCTCTGGCACACCAACCTATGCTACCGAGTACGGCTTCACACTCAAGGTCACTGACTCATCAGTGCCTTCTAAAGAGGCCATGCAGGTATTTTCCGTCACGATTAAACAGCATCCTTATACAACCGGCGATGCCAACTATGACGGCAGTGTTGATGTTGCCGATGCGGTTTATCTGATTAATTATATCTTCCTGAACGGCACCCCGCCCGAGCCATTTGCGCTTGGCGATGTCAATTGTGATGGTATAGTTAATCTTGTGGATTTGATTTATATCATCAACTATATCTTCCGTGACGGTCCGCCGCCCTGCCAGAGCTTTTAAACAGTAATGAGAAGCCAGAGGTAGCCACCGCTTTAGAGATGGGATAATAAACTCATAAATGGGTGGCACGTCCAAATTAACTTTGGGCGTGTGATATATTAGGACCTGCCCAAACAAAGTTTGAGCAGGCCACCCATATAAAAACTAATCTTTGAAATCGCAGGGCAAATGTCTGTGACATTTGACGAAATTTAATATCGTTGTCAAATCTTGAAAAGATTTGACCTACAGTCTTAATCTTAAGCTGTCATTCTGAGCGAAGCGAAGAATCTTTATAATGCAAGGGAGATTCTTCGGTCGCTGCGCTCCCTCAGAAAGACATTTCATATTACCGCTTTCTCTCTTCCGGCGGTCCCGGTTTATCCGGAAGGGTCTTCGGTTCTGTCCTGATTTTTTCGAGCACATATTCGACCGCCCGTTCAAGCTGGGGATCACGGCCCTGCATCAGCATAGCAGGATCCTGCTCGACCTCGATATCCGGTTCAACTCCCACATTCTCCATAATCCATTCACCCTCGAGGCTGAAGCTTCCGCCTCCGGGAACAGTCACAAAACCACCGTCCATTAGGGGACGAAAACCTCCTATTCCGATCACCCCGCCCCATGTACGTACACCGATCAACGGCCCCAGGCCGTACTCGCGGAAGTAGTACGGGAATATATCGCCGTCGGAACATGAATACTGGTTAATCAGACATGCCATATGCCCGTGAAAGGCGGCGCTTGGATATGTGCCAACCCAGTCGTGACGGCCCGCGCCCATTCCGACTACAACACGCCGCAGGCGATCCAGCGCAAGCTGGGATACGAAGCCGCCGCCATTAAAGCGCACATCGATAACCAAACCCTGTTTCTTGTAAAGATGATAGTACTGACGTGCAAACTGATTCAGGCCGAACGATCCCATATCCGGTATATGTATATATCCAATTTTGCCGTCAGAGAGCGAATCAACGATTGCGCGTCTTTCCTCCACCCAGTTGTGATACCATAACGGCTGCTCGTTATCAATCGGATCGACCTCTATCTTATAGGCATCTCTTTCATCCGAAGTCGGTCCGATTTTGAGCTTAACGATTCTATCAGCCTTATTTATAAGCAGTTTATACGGATTCATATCAGCTGTCAGCCTTTGGCCGTCTATCTCGAAAATATAATATCCAGCCTCAGCTTCAATACCCGGTTCTGTCATGGGAGAACGCAGTCTTTCTTCCCAGTTTTTGCCTTCGTATATTTTACCGATTTTGAATAGGCTGGCCGAGGTATCGGCCTCGAACTCGATTCCCAGTAAGGCGATTTTATCGGACTCCGGCTTGTGATAATCGCCTCCGCCAACATAGGTATGACTGCAAGCCAGTTCTCCCACAAGCTCTGCCAGTATGTAGATAAGATCATAGCGATGCGAGGCATGCTTGACCAGAGGCTTATATAATTCGTACAACGCTTTCCAGTCCACACCGTGCATATTTGAATCGTAGAAGAAGTCCCGGTAGCGCCTCCAGACATCATCATACATCTCCTGATACTCCGCCCGGCGGTCAAGATACATATCCATACCGGTCAAATCGAGCTTGCCGGAAGATTTGTCACCTTTGGATGCATTAGCGTCGTTTATAAAATAGCTTTTTCCCATCCTGAGAAGAATCTTCTTCCTATCACTCGAGAATTGATATCCGGAAATACCCTCCAGAAAGAGCTGATCCTCTTGTTCATCCATATCAAAATAGCGAAGCTCTCTTTCCTCATCGCCCTTTTTGCCGGAAAGTCCCCGGAATGGATTGGAGAAATAAAAAATCCTGCCGCTTATGGCTTCCAGCCCGCTGTATTCTCCCGGATTGATCGGAATACGCACCTCACGTTTGTAAAGTCCTTCAAGATCGATATCTATCTTCTCCGGCAGTTTTTTCTTATCATCTTTCTCCTCGTCTTCATCTTTGTCCTCATCAAGACTCACCTCATCCGATTCCGGTGCAAATGGCGACCTCTCGGCATCCGAAAGAATCATGGCATAAATCCCGGTCATAGCATTGTAAACGAAATTGAACTCATACCCGCCGGTTTCGGCATTGAAATTACGGTCGGAGAAGAAATACAGGTATTTGCCGTCAGGATCGAAGCAGGGGCTGTAATCGTTTGTGACTCCCGGAGTGATCCTGTGCACCTGATTGTCGTCGAGAGAGTAGAGAAATATCGAGCGAATCGAGGTCTTATCCGGGAATTTCGTGTAAGTCAGATAGCGAGAATCGGGCGACCATGAATAATCATAAATTTCCGTCTTCTCGCCCACATCCGCAACAGTCACCTCGCGCGACGCGACTTCCAGCACGAGCAGATTCGTATTAGCATCGGCAAACGCGATTTTCCTGGAATCCGGCGACCAGCGCGGATAGAAAAGCCATCCCTCGCCGTTTGAGGTCAGCTTGATCTCTTCCCCTGTGCCGTCCTGGGGAGTGATGTAAATTTCATCTTCGCCCGTTTTGTCGGAGACATAAGCGATATACTTTCCATCCGGAGACCAGGTACAATATTTCTCATAAATCCCGGTCGACTTTGTCAAATTACGCGTATTCCCTTTTTCGGACGGAAGCGTAAAGACCTCACCCCGCGCACCCATTACAGAGCGTTTGCCATCCGGCGAGAGACCGTAGTCGATAATATTATCAGAAACATTGACATACTCAGGTCTCACCAGCGCGCGATCAGCACCGAGCGATATGGAAACCCTGCTGACCTCGTCTGTCGACAGATCGAGCAAATACAGGTAACCGCCGTTTTCGAAGGCTATATGTTCCGGTCCCAAAGACGGCCAGCGCACATCATATTCGGTGTAATCGGTAACCTGATTTATCTGCCCGGAATTGATATCGTAGGAATAAAGGTTCAGTCTGCCGGTACGGTCGGAATTGAAATATATTTTATCTCCCGCCCACATCGGCAAATTATCGGTGCCGATCCAGTCGGTAATCTTCTGCTGCTCGTATGTATTCAGATCATATATATGCACATCCTGGGCCATACCGCCCTTGTAGCGCTTCCACATACGAAAGTCGCGGAAGATCGGGCAGTATGCTATTTTCGATTCATCAGGCGAGAAACTGGCAAATCCGCTGTGCGGCACCGGAAGCTCCTGCGGCAACCCTCCCGCAGTATCCACCAGCATCAGCTTGCCCGCCCAAACATCAAGAACCTGCCGTCTGGAGCGAAACAGAATCTTGTCTCCAGCCTTATTCCAGTCCATGACTATATGTTCCGGCCCCATACGCTCCGAAGTTTTCGCTATGGCCGGATGATAGGTCAGTCTGACAGGCTCTCCTCCTTCTGTGGGCATGAAATAAACATGTGTATTGCCGTCATATTGACCGGTAAATGCTATACTTTTGCCGTCTGGAGAAAACTTCGGAAAAAGCTCCAGCCCTTTGTCGGTGGTAATTCTTCTCGCAAGTCCTCCCTCAATAGGAACAGTCCAGATATCTCCGGCATACGAAAACGTAATCATATCCCCGGAAACATCGGTAAACCGAAAGAGCCGGTCTTCGGCCTGAAGCCCGGCTGCTGTTATAAATATCGTGAGAATTATGATGCAAAATCTGTGAATGTGTGACATTTGACCTCCATTACTTTTCACGTAACATCCATAACTTACGGATGCAGGGCCGTAAATGATGCATTATTTTCTGCCGCATATTGACTTAGAGGAATGATCTGAGTATCATTCCGGCAAAGACCTTTATTATAATAAAGATGAGGGTGATTTGCAAAGCGGCTTTTTCGAAAAGAATGTCAGTCTTGGAGTGGATATTGAATCGATCGAACGCTTCCAAGATATGATTAAGAGATTCAAGCGCTCCACATTAAAACGCATTTACACCGAAACCGAAATGGAATACTGCTTTTCCAAAAAGAACCCGGCGCCCAGCCTGGCTGCACGTTTCGCCTTCAAAGAAGCTGCTTTCAAGGCGTTATCGCCGCTTGGACAGAAAATCTACCACCGTCAGGTGGAGATAAAAAACAGCTCCTCCGGAGCGCCCCAGGCACGCTTCGTATCGGAGGAGCTGAATTCAAAGTTTCTGTTAAAAGTCACTCTCTCTCACAGCCGCCACGATGCCATCGCTTTTGTGGCCGCAATAAGACGAGATGATTCCTAAGACTTAAACATCTCCACAATCTCATCCATCTTCTTGCCGATGATATCATATTTCTTACCGACCTTAACGAATGCATCGATAGCCTTATCCAGATGTTCCCTTTCATGTGCTGCGGAAAGCTGGACACGGATTCTGGCCTGACCGCGTGGAACTACCGGGAACGAGAATCCGATAACATATATGCCCTCTTTGAACATATCCGAAGCCATATTCTTTGCCAGCCTCGCTTCGCCCAGCATGATCGGCACAATCGGATGAATGCCTTTACGAATATCGAACCCGGCCTCGGTCATCTTCTCGCGGAAGTATTTCGTATTTTCGTTCAGCTTTTGACGAAGGTCAGAGGTGGTAGTAAGCATCTCCAGCACCTCCATACTTACGCCCACAACGACCGGCGCAACCGTATTGGAGAACAGGTACGGCCGTGACCTCTGTCGCAAAAGCTCGATCAGCTTCTTTTTGCCACAGGTGAAACCGCCCGAGGCTCCGCCCAGAGCTTTGCCCAGAGTGCTGGTTATAATATCGATCCGTCCCTGCACACCTGCCAGTTCATAGCTGCCGCGTCCGGTTTCGCCTACGAATCCTGTGGCATGGGAATCATCTACCATAACCAGGGCATTATATTTATCCGCCAGATTACAGATGTCCTTCAGATTGGCGATATCGCCATCCATCGAGAAAACACCATCGGTGGCAATCATTCGGACTTTCTTATCCTGGGTCTCCTTTAGATGCTTTTCCAGGTCGGCCATGTCGGCATGCGTGTAACGCCGGCGTTCGGCCTTGCATAAACGGATTCCGTCTATGATGCTGGCATGATTCAGGGCATCCGAAATAATAGCATCATTTTCATCAAGAAGGGTTTCGAAAAGCCCGCCGTTGGCATCAAAACAGGATGAATACAGAATCGTATCATCCATACCCAGAAATTCGGCAATTTTTGCCTCCAGTTCCTTGTGGATATCAAGCGTTCCGCAGATAAAACGCACCGAGGACATGCCATAACCGTATTTTGCCAGCGTTTTTTGTCCGGCTTCAATAAGTTTAGGATTATTGGCAAGGCCAAGATAGTTGTTGGCGCAGAAATTTATCACCTCGCGCGGTTCGCCTCCCGGTTCGGCCGCCTCTATATCGGCGGACTGCTGCGAGCTGATCAAAAGCTCATCCTTATAAAGACCGTCCTCTTTGATCGATTCGATAATGTCTTTGTATTTCGTTTCCGATGTTTTGAAAGTCATTCCTTTTACTCCCTGTATTTTAAAAACGCATTTTTTCAAATCCGCTGACACAAGATCAAGATAAGATAAAGCCGGAAATGGCGCTTGTCAACTTGGGTGGAAATTATTTGGTGGATGATTCGGAAACAGGAAAGGAGACTGTGAATACGGTACCGCCCTTCTCGGCATCCGATTTAATTTCAAGTTCGCCCCTGATGATATTCACCCTTTCCATGATATTAATAAGCCCCATACCCCGCTTTCGGGCGGATGGAGAATACATCTCCTCGGGATCGAATTCCAGCCCGTCTTCATATATCTCGAACACTATGGAATTGTCCTGTGCATAATTTTTGAAGGCAACCCTATCGGCCTCCGAGTGCTTATGAATATTTATCATTATCTCCTGTATAACCCGGAATACATGCACCTCCGACTGGAGAGCTATGGCGGGCATATCCCGTTCGACATTTATCTCGACTATCAATTCGGTCTTTTTGGCAAAGTCCTTCAGATACCATTCAATCGTCGGCCATAACCCGAGATTATCCAGTATTACAGGACGCAGGTTGGCTGAAATCTGACGTAGATCTGAAATCGTATCGGACATGGTCTGCGAAATCATCCTGAGACCTTCCTCAATAGGCTTCGTGTCGCCGTCAAGCTTGCGTAAAAGGTTTTGGGTCTGAAGCTTTGTTACACTCAACGCCTGCCCGATACTGTCGTGCAGCTCCATTGATATCCGCCGCCGTTCCTCCTCCTGCACCTTAATAACATGCCCGGTAACATCCCGCAGCATATCCCGTTGATTTCTAAGCGCAGCCTCGGCTTTCTTTTTGTCGGTTATATCAATTGCCGTAGCTGAAATATAGAGCGGATCATTATTTTCATCAGTTATAATCTGCGCATTGACAAGTGTTGGGAAAATCGAGCCGTCTTTTCTACGACGCCATATCTCTCTGGCTGAAAAACTGCCTTTGTCGAAAAGCTCCTTCACCGACTCTTCCATTTCACGTTTATGCTTTTCTGAGATCAGAAAATCGACTTTTTTACCGATCAAATCGTCGATAGCGTAACCATGCATCCGGGCATATTGCTCATTACAATAAGTAATAGTCGAATCCAGACCGGATATGACGGTGCCGTAGGAGGCACGATCCGATATTGTCTTGAATTTCTCGATCTCCTGTTCAGCCTTCATCCTGTCGGTTATGTCATCCACCATCTCAATGGCCGCGATCACATTGCCCTGATTGTCAGTAATAGGCGAGGATACAATCTTATAGTTCTTGATTGTACCGCCGCTGGGAGTTTCCGTGATATCTTCATGCACTTTGCCGTCTTTCAGGGTCCTTATCGTGGGACAATATGAGCAGATTCCCGGTCGAGGAGGATCATTGTATGCCTTGAAGCAGATTGGATTTTCTTCAACCTCGATCGTTGGGAACCATTTTTTCATCTGGTTATTGAGAGAGAGAATTCTCATATCCGGACTTATAAGCGAAATGCCGATTCCCACATTGTCGATCAAACTGCGATACTTTTCTTCGGATTCCCGTAATTGCTCCTCGGTCTGCTTGCGTTCCGAGATATCCCTGACAATTGCCCACAGTCCATCGGGCAGACCGTAATCATCATAGGTCAGATATGTGCGCAGCTCCACCGGAAATATCTCTCCAGATTTTTTTTGATATTCCTTTTCATAAGTTTTCGAGTAGCCGTCTACCATAACCTGGGTAGCGACAACCTTCCGCTCAAAATCATACCACTTTTGAGGAGTGATATCCTGGTATCTGAGCTCGACAATCTCATCCTTTGAATATCCAATCATCTCCTGAAAAGCGGAATTGAATTCCAAAATTTTGCCGTTTAAATCTGTGCGGGCATAGCCATCCATCAAACTGCTGTAAAGCTTGCGGTATTTCTTTTCGGACTCCCTCAATTTAATCTCATTTTGACGCCGTTCTGTGATATCGCGGTCGATCGTATACATCAGTATGCGCTCACCCAGAATAACCGGGGCGGCTTCGTATTCGATGTAATTTTCCCGGCCGTCAGGACGCTCCCAGGAGTAAGTACTTTTGAATGCCACACCGCTGATAATCAGCTTGCGAATTTCATGCTCATCCAGATCCCTGTCCTCATAAATCTGGAATTTGCGGATATCCTCCGTTTCCAATAGCCCTTCTTTACTTCTTCCCGACATATTGACAAAGCTGTCATTGCAATCGATAAGCCTCTGGCCGTACTCATCGAAACGGCATTCAAAAATTGCTATTCCGTCACTGGTATTCTCAAAAATCGCCCTGAATTTCAATTCCGATTCCTTCAGGGCCGCCTCCGCCCTTCTCTGATCGGTAATATCCCGGCCAACCGATAAAAACTCCCGCATCTTGCCGTCGGAATCGAAAATCATGCGATTGCTCCATCGCTGCCAGCGAACTTCGCCGTCCCTGTTAAATACCCGATGTTCAATAGTTACAACCGGATTTTCATATGATACCGATTGAATTGCCTCCTGCACTCTCTCACGATCGTTAGGATGTATGTAACCAATGAAATTAGTATTATAGGTCTCTTCCTTAGGAATACCGAAATAGCGGCAGATGGCATCATTGAGAAATGTTATGGTGCCGTCAGGACGGCTGCGTGTTATCAGCTCAGTCTGATCTTCAACCACAGCCCGATACCTCGCCTCGCTTTCCTTTAATTGTGTTTCGGTGTGTTTGCGCGATGTAATATCCCTTACAATACCGGTTGTACGGTACACTTTGCCGCGTTTGTCGCGAATGTGGAATGTGAGAGCCCGAACCCACCTGATCTCTCCGGTATCCCGCAAAAGCTTAAATTCAATATCACTGGGCGATTGGGTGTCTTCAAATTGCTTAATTACCAATTCTTTATCATCCGGATGGACAACCTTGAGGAAATTGCGGCTGTCCTTATAAATATCTTTAGCGGGCAGGCCGAAAACATCTTTATAAGCCGGGCTGACATAAACCATTTTTTCAGGATTTCGCTCCAGTATCCAGAATACCTCAGGGATATTTTCAGCCAGTTGCCGGAATCTTTCCTCCGATTCCCTCAATCTGTCGTCTGCTTTCTTGATTTCGGTGATATCTTTGAATATACCCTGAATGCAAATTCGACCTTGAAAGGGCACAACTTTGGATTCGTATTGGATCCAGATAGATTTATTCCTCGGTAGAACAACTTTCTGGATGCCGGAAAATCCGGTGATCTTTCCGGCATTTATCTGCTTATAGGCATGCTCGATTTTCTTTTGGTCTTTCTGACCAATGAATTGAAAGATATCAATATCTTCAATATCATAATCGAAGCCTTTCAAAAACGACTGCGAATACCGGTTGAGATATATAAGCCGCTTCGTCTTGATATCGATTATGAAAAAACCGTACTGAACACTTTCGACAAGCGATCTGAATCTTTCCTCATTTTCTTTCAATTCCTCTTCGGATTCCTTCTCCGCTGTGATGTCGGTAACGGTGATTTGCAGGGCCTTCTCCCCATGATACTTAAGCCGCGAGGCCCTTAAGTCCAGAATCACCTCGGAACCATCTTTCCTCAAGCCTCTTATCACGGACTTCCTTCGTTTGGAGGACTGCCAAACCTTCTTCTGCAGGCTCAAAATCTCTTTTTTGTATCCCGGGGCAATCAGGTGCGTTATCCTGGTACCTTCGATTTTATTCAGCTTATATCCGAAAATCTGGGCCAGCGCACGATTCGCATATTCGATTCTTCCCTTCAGGCAAATCGCAATCCCATCTGCAATATTATCCACAACCGCACGGTACTTCTCTTCTGATTCCCGAAGCTCCTTTTCCAACCTGACTTCCTCGGTAACATCATTGGTAATAGTCTGAAGAAATGTCTGACCGTTATACTGAACCGGAGCGGTGTATGCATCGAAAACGACTTTCCTGCCATCCTTAGCAATTGCCGTATACCGATTGCCCGTTTTCAAAGGCTTTCCTTTAATGCGGGCCTTGATATTATCCTCAATCCTCTTTTTGTCTTCAGGGGCAATAAAGGAGGTAACTTTGCGGCGCAGAAGCTCCGCTTTGGAATAGCTCAGATTCCAGCAGATTCTGGAATTTGCAAATACCAGCTTAAAGGTATTGGGATCAAAAATAAGCACACCGTAATGCCTGTTCTCTGTCAACTTAAGCGTATCCGCATCGGTTATAAATGATGGTATTTTTGAGGGTTTCCCTTTTCTTGGATTATCGGAGCCGGATTTTCTTTTTTTCGCTTCTCTTTTTGCCATATAAATATGCTTTTCTTTCAGTCCGTTCTTCTATGAATATACGAATCAGACTATCATTCTTCAAACAGATTCTGGATTATTGAATTAAATGCTTGCAACTCGGAAATACACTCGCTTATATTAAAAGCCGGTTCAACAGGTATATACGCTAAAGGAGATTATGCATTCTGTAAAGAAAATATGCAGGCTATTTTTAGTCTTGATTTTATTGTTGCTCACAGCTTTAACTACATTTGCCCCGGCTCAAGCGATACCAAAATTTAATCTTTCAGAGGGAATTGAATATAATTACGAGATCAATATCTCCTTCACTCGTGAATCAAATTTCGAGAGTTCATCCGAGCAATTCTCTGAAAATCAAAATGCCAAACTGGAGGGTAATTTAACGCTCTTTGAGACCATAAGCGTGAAAAAGAATTTTGAGGACGAATATGCCCGGATAATCTGCCGTTTCGACAGCCTGAGCGGAAAAATCGAGAGTATATCAGATGGCACCCCTTCCGCTATTGAAATATTCTCCGAACGGGATCATGTTTTAATTTACCAAAACGACAGCTTGATTTCAGAATATACCCCTCAGGGTGGCTCCAATCGGGCTGCGTCCGATTTTTATGAAAGATTATTGTTTCTGGGCGAGGATATCACCATGCTGGTTTATCCAAACGGCGAGATTATAAACATAACGGAAAACAAGAATCTTTGGAGTTTGTCGCGTGATCTTCTGGGTATGCCGGGCGAAGGATTTCTTGAAATCGTCTTTCCTGAAGGTCAGTCTCAATGGGAGGAGGCTCTGGAAATTAACAAGCTGGGAGACTTCGACTTGCAAAATTCTCCCGAGCCGCTGATAGTGAAATATCGTCAAAGCTCAAACGGAAATAATTTTGAATTCGAGGGAGACCTGTTCCTGAAACGATTCAATTCGGAAGCGACCGTGAGCGAGCTTGACGATAAACTCGGCCTGATACTTGACAATTACCAGATAAAAAAATCGGGATCAGCATTCTTTTCACCATCGGCCGAGACACTGGAAAAAATGGACTACACAGTTTCACGAATCGGAAACATTACACTTAAGGGCAAGGATAACGAAGATTATTCGATTCGAATGAGAATAGATGCTCAAAGCAAGGTAGTTTATATCCTCATAAGATAGGATCGTTTACGGCCTCTTGTAATTATTCTTATAATGTTCGGTAATTAGCTCCCAGGCTTCCTCGGCAGTTTCGGCATACTTGAAAAGCTCAATATCCTCCGGATCAATCGTGCCCTCTTCAACCAGGGCCTCGAAATTAATAATCTCATCCCAGAACTTCCTTCCGAATAAAACAACCGGTATCGGTTTTACCACCTTGGTTTGAATCAGTGTCAGCGCCTCAAAAAGCTCATCAAGAGTACCGTAGCCGCCGGGAAATATAACCAGGGCACGGGCGCGTTTCAGAAAATGCATCTTGCGGATGGCAAAGTAATGGAATCTGAAGCAGAATTCCGGAGTGATATAAGGATTCGGGTACTGCTCCAGCGGAAGCGTGATATTGAGCCCGATAGAAACGGCGTTAACATCATGGGCTCCCCGGTTGGCCGCCTCCATAACTCCCGGGCCTCCGCCGGTACAGATAACATACTCGCGCAGCACCGGCGATTGTGCGGAACGGGACACGATAGATGCGAACTCACGAGCCTCATCATAAAAATGTGATTTCTTCAGAAGATTCTCCGCCACCCTGACCTGCCGCGCAAAAGTTTTATTTTCGGGACTGGCTTCCAGACGCGCCTTTGCCTCGGACAGATTTTTCTCGGCCTGATTTTTCGATAAAAGGCGAGTGCCGCCGAAAACCACAATAATCGAGGCGACATTGTTTTTTTCGAGGATTAATTCAGGTTTGTAATATTCGAGCATCAGCCTGACCGACCTGAGCTCATCCCGGTTCATCAATTCAATATCTTCATATGCCAGAATGTACGCGGGTGCAGTATCCCACCAGCGCTGATTTTTATCATCCAGTTTCATTTCTTCTCCTGTGCGAGTGTCACAAAATTAATCAGAGGTTATTCTCGGCCCAGGTTACCAGACCCGGTTCATAAGGGTTTAAGAGCAGACGGTAGTCCGGCAGAACCCTGACAGTGAAACCATGATTTCCGCTGCCTTCGAATGAGACCTTGACCGCGTATTTATATGTTCCCGGGGAAAGATCCTGAACCGAATTCATGGAGTACCTTTCCGGCTCTACCAACTCGCCGTTGGCATCAAGACGGCCGATTAGAAGCTGCACGTTGACATCAGACGGATCGAGATCGCCCAGCCTGACCACGGCATCAACCGTAACTTCATCTCCTACAGCCAGCGCATTGCTGACATTGTTGCTCAATTCCAGCACCTTGACCTGATCCCATTTCCGGTCGATCTTTCTACTCCAGGTCGAGAGATCCTTAAGCTCGGCCATGCCGCGGTTCTCGAGGATCTTACTCTGCCGGAAGGCGGGCAGATAAAATCTTTCCGAATATGTCTTGACCATACGATTAGTATTGAAGCGAGGGCACAGCCCCTGCATGGAGTCCTTCATTTTGGCGATCCATCTCCGCGGCAGGTCGTCAGCGCCGCGATCATAAAAGAGCGGAGCGACTTCCTTTTCGAGCAGATCGTAGAGCGCATTGGCCTCGACGTCATTCTGGTATTCCAGATTATCGTAAACCTCGCCCATACCGATGCTCCATCCGGTCTGGCGTGAAAATCCTTCAACCCACCAGCCATCCAGTGTGGAGATATTTATGCCGCCGTTAAATACCACTTTCATACCGCTGGTGCCCGATGCCTCCATCGGCCTCAACGGATTATTGAGCCAGACATCGACGCCTTGCACCAGATAGCGCGCCAGATTTATATCGTAGTTTTCGAGGAAAACTATATGCCTTCGAAGCTGTTCGTCACGAGCAACGTGCACAATCTCCTTAATCAGCTCCTTGCCTTCGTTGTCTTTAGGATGCGCTTTGCCGGCAAAGATTATCTGCATGGGACGGGCGCGGTTGCATAGAATGCTCTTCAGCCTTTCGATATCACGCAGTATCAGATTGCCGCGCTTGTAGGTAGCGAATCTGCGCGCAAATCCGATGGTTAGAATATCCGGATTCAAAACTTCCAGTGCACCGTCCAATTCGGAAGAAAGCGCTCCGCGTCTTTCAAGCTGTCTTCGAAGCGATCTTCTTGCGAAAGCTATCAATCTCTCGCGGCGTCTTTCATGGGTCTGCCAGAGTTCCTCGTCCGGAACCTGATCCACCCGTTTCCAGACCGACTGATCAGCCGGTTTATTGATCCAGTTCGGACCCAAATAACGGTCGTAGAGCGTAGCCATCTCATGCGATATCCACGACCTTGTATGTACGCCGTTGGTTATATGCGAGATCGGAACTTCCTCGGCCGGGAGGTCTTTCCAGGCCAGTTGAAACATCCGTCGCGAAACCTCGCCGTGCAGCTTGGAAACCCCATTAACAAAGGAGGCACACTTAATCGCCAATAGCGCCATATTAAAAGGCGCAATCTGCTGTGGCGCCTCCAGACGTCCCAGGTCAAGAAATTCCCTGAAAGTCAGATGCAAACGGTGGACGTAATTGGAAAAATATTTCTCCACCAGATCAGGCAGAAATTCATCGATGCCAGCCGGCACCGGCGTATGTGTCGTGAATATATTCGACTGCCTGACCATCAGGTAGGCCTCGTGGAAATCGAGATTTTCCTGTTCTATAGCGCGTGCAATTCGTTCCAGAGCCAGAAATGCGCTGTGGCCCTCGTTCATATGAAACACAATCGGCTTGATGCCAAGCGCCTCCAGCGCCCGAACTCCGCCGATTCCCAGAAGAAGCTCCTGCTGTATTCTGGTTTCCTTGTCACCGCCGTATAACTGGTTGGTTATTTTTTTGTCATGAAGATTATTCTCTGCAATATTAGTATCCAGCATATAGACCGAAATTCTGCCCACCTTAACCTGCCATATCTGGGCATGAACTTTCCGTCCCGGGAAATCGAGATTTATTTTGAGCGGATTACCATCGTCGTCGTGCACGAGTTGTATCGGCAGATTATAAAAATCGTTATTGGGATAAAATTCCTGCTGCCAGCCATCCTTATTGAGATACTGCTGGAAATAACCCTGCTGATACAACAGGCCGATTCCAACCATTGGCAGTCCCAGTTCGCTGGCCGATTTTACATGATCCCCCGCCAGTATTCCCAGACCGCCCGAGTAAATCGGAAGGCATTCGGTCAATCCGAATTCCATCGAAAAGTAAGCGATCAACGGGCTCGATTCCTTGAAGTGATTGCGGGAGAACCAGGTCTCCGATTTCAGATATTGTGTCAGGCTTTCATAAACCCTGTCCAGTTGAGCGATATAACCGTCATCCTTGGCAAGCTTTTCCATCCGGTCCTGGCTGACTGCGCCCAGAAGAGCAATGGGATTGTGATGACATTCATCCCATAATTCACGGTCCAGCCTCTGGAGAAGCCTGATAGAGTCATCATCCCATGACCACCAAAGATTATAGGCTATTTCCCTGAGCTTTGCTAATTCCTCCGGAAGCTTCGGTGTAACTCTAAACGATCTTAATGCCTTAACCATCTCATCTCCATTTTTATTCCTATTCAATAAGAACGGCAAAATAGCTCAAAATTTGAACAGAATTAATTAAATATTTGGGCCTTCTTTTTCAACCTCGGCCGGCACCTCGTTTTTGTAATCCTCGAAATTCTTCTTGAATCTTTCGGCAAGCTCTTTGGCTTTCTTATCATAGTCATCAGGATTGTCCCAGGTTTTTTTGGGATCGAGGATTTCCACGGGTACTCCGGTGCATTCAGTAGGCACCTCAAAACCGAAAACGGGATCTTTTTTGTATTCCACTGAATCGAGTTCCCCGCTTAAGGCCGCCTTTAAGACGGCGCGGCTGTGTTTGATTGCCATTCTCTCACCCACACCGTAAGGGCCTCCGCTCCAGCCTGTATTTACGAGCCAGATTTTGGCATTATGTTTCTCGATCTTCTTCGCCAGAAGGGCCGCATACTGGTATGGATGCAGAACCATAAAAGGCGCACCGAAGCAGGCCGAGAATGTAGCCTTGGGCTCCTTGCCCAGACCCTTCTCTGTCCCGCCGATTTTTGAAGTGTAGCCGGAGATGAAATGATACATAGCCTGTTCAGGCGTTAATCGCGCAATCGGGGGCATCACGCCGAATGCGTCGGTCGTCAGGAAAAAGATGTTTTGGGGATGACCGCCCACACCGTCACGAACCGCGCTTTCGATATGAGTAATGGGATATGATGCACGTGTATTTTCGGTTAATTCATCGCTGTCGAGATTGATCTTTCGGGAATCAAAGTCGATAGCGACATTTTCCAGAATCGTACCGAACTTCCGAGTAGTCTGATAAATATCCGGCTCCGATTCCTCGGAGAGTCCTATTACCTTGGCATAACATCCGCCCTCAAAATTGAAGACACCGTCATCGCTCCACCCGTGCTCATCATCGCCGATCAAACGCCTCTCCGGATCGGTTGAAAGCGTGGTCTTTCCGGTACCTGAAAGCCCGAAGAACAACGCGCTATCGCCATCTTTGCCGATATTGGCGGAACAATGCATCGAGAGCACATCGGACTGCGGAAGAATAAAGTTCAATGTGGTAAATACGGATTTTTTGATCTCACCCGCGTAATGTGAACCGCCGATCAATACCAGCTTCCTCCCCAGATGCAAAAGGATAAAGGCCTCAGAGTTGGTCTTATCGAATTCCGGGCTGGCATGCAAATGGGGAACGTGAAGAATCGTAAACTCGGGGCTGAAATTTTTGCGCTCAGCATCTGTCGATCGGATAAACATATTGCGCGCAAAAAGACTGTGCCAGGCATCCTGAGTGATAACTCTCACAGCCATGCGGTAATTCTTGTCAGCCCCTGCATAGACATCCTGGACATACAGATCGCGTCCCTGAATATATGCCAGGATCTTTCTGTGGATAGAATCAAAATCTTTCTCATCAAAATCCTTATTGACCTTACCCCACCAGACCAAATCCTCGGAGGTTTTCTCCCGCACGATAAATTTATCGTTTGCCGCCCGTGCCGTATAATAACCGGTACGGACCACAAGCGGTCCGAGATGGGCGAGGATTCCTTCTCCCCTTTTTAATGCGTGCTCATAAAGAGCGGGTGTACTTAGATTGCAATGAACATTGCCTGTATTCGCTAAACCTATGTCGCATAATTGACTTTCAACCTGAATTCTAGTCTCAGCCATTCAGCCTCCCTGCCTTTAAAAATTTCCTTATTTAACCATGTAAAAATTGCTGTTCTCTATAACATTACTGGTTTATATATGTTTCCCTGAGCAACGATTTAGAACAGCCTGCTTACTATGTTCAATTCTGCCTGAATTTATTTGGCGGACGGCTATTAGTCCACAAAAAAAATGCCGCCCCTGTCTATCGGGACGGCATTTATCCAGGTCGGGAGGACATTATGCGTTTGCTTCCAAAATCTTTTCCAGATACTCTCTATCTCCAAGAGCTCCTACAAAATCTATATTTTCGTTGATAACTACCTTAGGAACGCTCATAATCTGATACTTCTTAGCCAGATCGGGAAATTCCGAAACCTCAACCATATCCGCCTTGATCCTGCCAGAATACATAGCAAAATTCTGGGCGGTTTTCACCGCATTGGGACAATGCGGACAGGTCGGTGTTACAAACACCTGTACATGTATATCCTTGTTGATTTTATCCAAATCCTCCGTAATCACTCCCGGAAGCCCGATATTTCCATTGGAAACATTAACCATAGCATTTAAAAGCGAATTGAACTCATATCCTGACGGCACGCCGTAAAACCTCAGACCGTAATCTTTCTCACCCTCAATTACCAGAGCCGGGACTTTATCTATGCCGTATTTCTCGACCTGCTCGCTGTCATTATCATAATCATAAACCGTAAGGTTTATCTTTTCCGAAAGCGCCTCAACCTCTTTCAGAAGATCCTGAGCAATTCCACAGGTTTCGCAGCCTTCATCCTTCTTGAAATATATGAAATTTACATCACCGCTATATTCGGCAAATTGCCTTTTTAGAATTTCCGCATCATTTTCCTGTATAAACTTCATCTATAATCTCCTTCACTTTTTATCTGCTTTTAAGGTTTAGATCGAGAACCGTGGCAAATGATTCAAAGAAATTTAAAGAATCGGCCCCTTTTTAATAAATTATTTTCCTATTTGCTATGATGGATCCTGTCGAAAATTTTCTGCAGCCTGTCGGGAAAAGTAACCACGACCGGCTCCGGCACATTATTCGATTCCACTATTTTAGAGAGATCCATCATTTTGCCGTTCAGGTCGAATATTCGTGCCCCCGTAGTTTCCGCAATCGCTTCGGCCCCGGCCAGATCCCAGATTGCATAACTGCACAGGATTGTGGCATAGGCGGAGCCCCGGGCAACCTGTAAAATATGATAACAGGTCGAACCAAAGGCTCTTGATTTCATTCTAAGCTGTAAACCGCAGTTCTTAAATAATTCGGAGGGGATGCATGTAAAACTCTCCGAGCGAACTTCCTCGTTCTCAGCGAGATGCCCCAGTTCACGGTCGTTCAGATAGGCGCGGCCCTCCGAATCCAGCCAGAAATGGTCGTCAACAAAGGGAAAATAACAGGATGCCATGTACGGCTTAAAATTCTTATATAACCCCACTGAAATTCCCCAGATCGGAAGGCCTTTACTGTAGCTCGAGGTGCCGTCGATTGGATCGACTATCCAGAGATATTCAGAATCGCCGTGATTGGAATTGCCGGTGCCCTCTTCTCCCAGAAATCCGCTTCCCGGTATCAGTTCGATTAACTTCTCATAAAGAAACTTCTCTACCGCAAGATCGGCCTCGGTAATGACGCTGTCATCCTTCTTATAATCAACGGTCACCCGTCCAAAATAGTCCAGCGCCGTCTTGCCTGCATCTTTTACGAATTGGTTTATTTGATTTATCTGCATAACTCCGGGACTGTCCCCTCTTATCTTGTGATTTACAGCCATAGAATACCAAAACCGCCTTAAAGTTCCAATTTACAATAATCTTACGTGGTCTTTATCATACGAAAGTTTAATATGAAAGCAATGTTCAAATAATGTTAAGATATTACCCCAATAAGTCTTTGTAAAATTGAACATGATCCCCTATAATATGTTCTTGATGAAAATAAAAGAAAAGGAGTTGTTGATGGCAGTAAAGAAAAAGGACCTGGAGCTCCCGCCCGAGAAATTGCGTTGGAATTGTCAGGAGGATGGTTTTTGTGTTGAATGCTCCGACGATTTGGATTTTTCCGAGGAAATTATCGGGCAGCCGCGCGCAATTGAGGCGATTAAAGTCGGCCTTGATGTTACCAGTCTGGGTTATAATATCTTTATAACCGGTCTGGCCGGAACCGGCCGCACCACCACAATCCGAAAACTTTTACAGCAGCTTAAATCGGAAACAGAGGACGCCCCCCCGGATATTTTATATGTTTATAATTTTGGCGATTCCGATCGTCCCAAGGTGATCTATCTGCCTTCCGGAGAGGGCAAGCGTTTCCGCTCGGACATGGAGACATTCATAAAAAACCTCTCCGAAAATCTTGCCAAACTTTTCGAAAGCGATGTCTATAAAAACAAGCGCAAAGATCTGATCCGACGCTCGCAGGATAAGCAGAAGGAGCTAATCGATAAATTCCAGGAAGAAATCAAAAAAGAAAATTTCGCGCTGGTGCAGGTCCAGGTGGGACAGTTTCCCAAGCTCGACCTGCAGCCTCTTTTTGACGGCAAACCGATTTCATTCGACGAGCTAAATGTCCTGGTGCAGGAGGGCAAAATACCCAAGGAAGTCGAGAAACAGTTCATCGACAAGTATCAGGAACTCGAGGGACGCCTGGATGAAATCTTTAAACAGGGCAGAGCTATTGCAGCCGAGCTGGAAGATAAATTGAAAAAGCTGAATGATGCTACCGCGAATCCAATGATCGAATCGATGATCGAGGATATCAAGGAACGCTACGACTCCTCGGATATAGATCAGCATCTTGACGACATCAAACAGCACGTGATCGATAATCTGGACACGTTCCTTAAAAAGGAAAAGGGACAGCAACAGGCCGCCCAGCAGATGATCCCGGGTATGCAGATTCAGCAGCCCCAGCAGGATCCATATCTGCCCTACCGGGTTAATCTTCTGGTGGATAACTCCAAAACAAAGGGTCGACCCATTATCGAAGAGACCAATCCCACCTTCAGGAATATCTTCGGAGTAATCGAACGTGATGTCAATGGTCTGCGGGGCGGTTCACGTACCGACTTCACCAAAATCAAGGCCGGATCGCTTCTGAAGGCGACCGGGGGATTTCTGGTCGTGAATGCCATGGACGTTCTCACCGAACCGGGCGTATGGCAGAATCTCAAAAGATCACTACGTAATAATATTATCGAAGTCCAGAGTTACGATCCATTCTATCTGTTTTCCGCCTCCGCTCTGAAACCGGAACAAATCAAAGCCAATATCAAAATCGTCATGATCGGCGATTATTTCCTTTATCATCTCCTCTCTCATCATGACGAGGACTTCAGGAAAATTTTCAAGATCAAAGCGGAATTCGATACGGTTATGGACCGTGATGATGATACTCTTAACAAGTATTGTATCTTTATAAACAAGATCGTTACCAATGAAAACCTGATTCATTTCGATGCCAGCGGTATGGCCGCGATTGCGGAGTTCGGCGTCCGGCTGGCCGGCAGGAAGAAAAAACTCTCGACTCGCTTCAATGTGATTGCCGACCTGATTCGTGAATCCAGCTACCATACCTCCAAGGATGACGCCGAGCGTGTCAACTACGATCATGTCCAGAAAGCGATCGACGGATGGATCAGGCGTGTGAACCTGCCAGAGGATAAGATTCAGGAGCTCTATGACGAGGGCACGCTTATGGTAGATACGGAGGGAACCGATACCGGGCAGATCAACGGTCTGGCGGTTTACAGTTTGGGCGATTACGCTTTCGGAAGACCTACACGTATTACGGTTACGACTTCTCTGGGACGCAAAGGCGTTATCAATATCGAACGCGAGTCCGACCTTTCCGGCAAAACTCACGACAAGGGCGTGCTTATTCTGGAAGGATATCTGAGCAAGATGTTTGCGCAGACTAAACCGATTACCATGAATGCCTCGATCTGCTTCGAGCAGAGCTACTCGGGAGTCGACGGCGATTCGGCCTCGTCCACCGAGATGTTCTGTCTGCTCTCAGCCCTCTCCGGGGTACCACTGCGTCAGGATCTGGCGGTGACCGGTTCGATGAACCAGAATGGGGAGATTCAGCCTATAGGCGGAGTCAACGAGAAGGTCGAAGGCTTCTTCAAGGTCTGCAAAAATAAAGGGCTTACCGGCAAGCAGGGCTGTATTATTCCCAAGAAGAACGTGAACGATCTTATGCTGGATCATGATGTTGTGGAAGCTGTCAAAGAGGGCAAGTTCCATATCTATGCTATCGAATACATAGCCGAAGGCATAGAACTTTTGACAGGCAAAAAAGCCGGTGAGAGAAACTCAAAAGGTGAATTTCCAAAGGGAACCATAAACTATCTGGTCGACCAGCAGCTTGAAGAGTACATGCAGACCGCAAGAAAAATCGCGGGCGATGGCAACTCGATTCTGAAACCCAAACCGAAGAAGAGAGGTTCTGCGAAGAAGAAATCGAAAAAATAAATAAAGTTTTATATTGCATGGCCTTCTTTCCGATTTTTATACTGAGTATGCAGGAAAGGAGGTGATATCACAACCAGCTAAGAAGCCCTCAAAAATTTAGTTGGTAAATTTAATTGCTAACGCAAGGCCGCCTGTAGATGGGCGGCTTTTTTTATAACTGAAGTCTGCGCAGACGAAGCGAGTTGCTGACTACGAAGATCGATGAGAATGCCATAGCCGCCGAGGCCACCACAGGCGAGAGGAGTATTCCTGCCAGTGGATAAAGAAGTCCGGCCGCCAATGGAATCGCTACTACATTGTAGCCGAAAGCCCAAACAAGATTCTGCTTGATTGTCTTCAAGGTAGTCTCGGACAGTTTAAGAGCTTTGGTAACACCGTGCAAATTTTCTCCTATAAGAGTTATATCCGAGAATGCCAGCGCCACGTCAGTGCCGCTGCCAAGTGCAATACCGATATCCGCCTCGGCCAGGGCAGGGGCATCATTTACACCGTCACCGACCATAGCGACTTTATTACCGGCAGCCTTGAGTGATTTTATGTGATGCGACTTCTCGTGCGGCATTACCTCGGCCAGTATGTTATCAATACCGAGTTGACGTCCGACCGCCTCGGCAGCCGATTTGTTATCACCGCTCAAAAGCCAGACCGACCGTCCCGACTCCTTAAGCTCGGCGATTACATCCTCGGCCTCCGGCTTTATCAAATCGGATATATAGATTATTGCTTCCAGGCTGAAATCGATCGCCAGAAGCAGCACGGTCTTGCCGTTGGATTTCAAAACGTTCGAATGCCGTTCGGCATTACTCAAATTCACGCCCTCATCTTTCATGAAAGCCAGGTTACCAAGATGTACCTGCGAATCGTCGATCTTACCGCGCAGTCCGCGTCCCGGCACCGCCTCGAAGTCTTTGACCTCGAACTCATCCACACCTTTCTCGGTTGCATAAACAATCACCGCCTCTGAGAGCGGATGCTCGGAGGCTTTCTCAAGTGCGGTCGCAAGGGATAAAATTCTTCTGGAATCAAAGTTGCCGAGGTTTTTGAACTCGTCAACATGCGGCCGTCCCTCGCTTAATGTGCCGGTCTTGTCGAATACAACCGTATCGATTTTCTGCACCCGTTCCAATACCTCCGCCGACTTGATAAGTATCCCCTCGCGCGCGCCGCGTGAACTGCCCACCATGATTGCGGTGGGAGTTGCCAGACCCAGAGCACAGGGACAGGCGATAATCAAAACCGCTATGAATATCATAAGCGCAAATGTAAGATTCGTATCGGCAGGCAATATCATCCAGAGCACAAAGGCAACTGCCGCAATAGACATCACCGCGGGCACAAACACTGCGGCGACCTTATCGGCCAGCCTTTGAATCGGGGCACGGCTGGTTATAATCTGTTTTACCGACTCAACTATTTTGCTTAAGACCGTATCATTCCCCACAGCCCTGGCCTCGAATTTGAATCTGCCGGTCTTGTTTATCGATCCAGCGATAACACGGTCGCCCGTTTTTATTTCGCGCGGCAGAGGTTCTCCGGTCAGCATCGATTCATCCACGGATGAGAAACCGTCAACAACAACACCGTCAACCGGAAGCTTACTGCCCGGCTTGATAATAACAATATCGCCCGTCTCGACATCCTCGCGATCAACCTGTCGTTCCCTACCGTCACGCTCAACCAGAGCGGTGCGTCCTTCCAGACGAATCAACTTTTCTATTTCAGCCGAGGTGGCATTTTTGGCACGGCTCTCAAGCAGCCGTCCGAATAAGATAAGCGTTATAATAATCGCCGCGGTATCATAATAAACAGCAACATTCTGATCCACGCTGGTTAGAAGCGAGGGATGAAATGTAGCGATTACACTGTACAAAAATGCCGCCGAAGTGCCCACCGCCACAAGGCTATCCATACTGGCAGTAGCGTTTTTGAGCGATTTCCAGAATCCGACATAAAACCTCCGGCCGCAGTAGAACTGCACCGGCAGGGCCAGAATGAAAAGAATTATGAAGGTAGTTTGCTGGCCTAACGGCCTGATGCCGAACATACCGAGATGAGAGAGGAAAAATATCAGTGCCGTAAACGGCAGGGCTATCTTGAAATTGCGCAACAGCCGTGAATGATAATCCTTTTTAAGGCCCTCCTTCTCGATTTCATCTTCCTGATGCGACGCGTTATAACCCAGTGATTCGATTCTTTTCAGAATTCGGCTAAGATCTATGATCTGATGAATGTACTCAACATGGGCGGTTTGATCGGCGAGATTTACATGTATATCTACCACACCCTCAAGGCGCGAAATTTCATTTTCGATTTTGGAGACACAGGAAGCGCAATGCATACCCTCGATCTGAATTCTAGCATGGCTGGTTTTGACATTATAATTTATGTCATCCAGACGTTTTCTGATCGAATTCAAATCGATCCTGCCCGGCTGATAGCGCACATTAACCGAACTCTCGGCCAGGTTAGCGCGCACATTGGTAACGCCCTCAATCTGGGAGATATTTTTCTCGATGAAATTGACGCACCCCTGACAGGTAATCTTGTCAACATCAAAATCAACAGCTTTTATCTGTAACGGTGCTTTTACTTTCATTTACCCTGCTTTTAAAAATGCCCTTCAGCATTTCCTAAGTCATATTATACGTCTTTTGTTCCTGATAATTGGCGCCTGCTGTTTATCAATTAAATTCGGCAGATATTCGGGAGCCTTATATAGAATATATCATAAATAATGAACATCATTAACTAAATTTGGCAAGCCGAAATATGAAATAATGCATCAAAAACAAAAGACTGCTTCCTATCAAATACAGCTAAACCTTTATAAAGCAATGAATAAAGTGTTACTTTCCGCTTTAAAATACACCTGAATTATGTGTTTTTTGATAAATATTTCACAAATATTCAAGCGGAATATTGACAAAGTTAGTATAATCTTATAAAGTAAGAGTTTTATGAAAATATCACCGAAAATAGAGGATTATCTGGAAACGATTTACCGCCTTTCCCTTGAAATGGATACGGTTGGCGTTACCGATGTTGCCAAGGCTCGGAATGTTTCTGTGCCGACAGCTCGCACGGCAGTCAACCGTCTTCAGGAGTACGGTTTCCTGCATCAGAAGCACTACGGCAAAATTATTTTGCACGAGGCCGGCCGTAAAAAAGGCGAGGAGATTTTCAGCGTACACAAGACCCTGCGGCGCTTTCTCAGGGACTTTTTACTTGTTGATGAAGAGACAGCCGAAAAGGAAGCCTGCAAGATGGAACATGGTTTAAGCCATGAGACTTTGGAGCGGCTTCAGATGTTTCTTCAAGTGTTGGAGGAAAGCGAAGTTTGCGAAAAAAGTTGTATGACTAAGTACGAGGAATCCTTGCGGAAGATCAATCTGGATTCTTCCAAAACGGGGAATAATGGCAAAGAGGATCCCTCATCTCAGCGGGAGTTAAAAACCATGACGTTATTGGATTTAAGGCCGGGTGAGACCGGTATAATATCGAAGGTTGGAGGATACGGCAAACTTCGCCACCGTATCCTGGATTTAGGTCTGCATGTAGGCGAAAGCATTGCCATGGTTAAGACGGCTCCTCTCAAGGATCCAATTGAGTTCTCTTTAAATGGCAATCATATCAGCCTCAGGCGGAGTGAGGCCGAGCTGATTCAGATCAAATCCTATGGCTAAGAAGAAAATCAGGATTGCTCTTGCCGGCAATCCCAATTCCGGCAAGACCTCTATTTTCAACGCGCTCACCGGCGCCCATCAGAAAGTCGGCAATTATCCCGGCGTAACTGTCGAGAAACGTGTCGGATTCGGCAACTATAACGGATACGATATCGAATTTGTCGATCTGCCAGGGACTTACAGCCTAAATGCCTATTCTACTGATGAAAAAGTTGCCCGGGATTATCTCATAGATTTCAAGCCCGACGTTGTCATAAATATTGTCGACAGCGGCAATCTGGAACGAAATCTGTATCTCACCACCCAGCTTCTGGAGCTGGAATGCGATATCATAATCGACCTGAATATGTGGGATGAGGCCCAGCGCATGGGTATCCACATCGACCGTGCCAAGCTCTCCCGGCTTCTGGGCGCTCCTACCGTAACTACAATCGGCCATCGAGGAAGCGGCGTCAGGGATTTACTTCAGGCCGCCGTCGATCTGGTAGAGAACGAACATCAGGACCATCGCCATGCCCCGGTCAGCTACGGTTCGCATATTGATGATCTGGTGGTCGATCTGACCAAGAACATAGAAAAATGCAAAAGCTGCGGAATGTGTCCGAGCAGACGCTGGCTGGCGGTCAAACTTCTGGAAGGCGATATCCAGACGGAATCTAAATTTATCAAGGATTCATCGGAGCTCGATAAACTGCAAAAGAGCATACGTAAGAAGGTTCGTCATGTCAAACGCGCAACTGGGGAGGATCCCGACGTTATCCTGACCGATGGCCGTTACGGCTATATCTCGGGTATTATGAAGGAAGTGGTCAGCCATAAAATCGGCGACCGTATGAAGCAGTCGCGTCAAATCGATGCCGTTCTGACACACAGACTCCTGGGTTATCCGATCTTTCTCCTCTTGATCTGGCTGGTTTTCCAGGCCACCTTTGTACTGGGAAACTATCCCATGGAGTGGATTGAGGCCGGAGTCGCCGTGCTGTCGAATGCGGCAGACAGCATCATCCCCGACGGTTTCATAAACAATCTGATCGTGGATGGTGCTATTGCCGGATGCGGATCGGTTCTGGTTTTTCTGCCTAACATCATGATTCTATTTCTGGGGATAGCGGCTCTTGAGGATTCGGGTTATATGGCCAGGGCCGCATTCTTAATGGACCGGCTTATGCACGCACTCGGACTCCATGGTAAGTCGTTTATACCCATGATAATGGGCTTTGGATGTAATGTTCCGGCTATTATGGCCACCCGCACCCTGGAATCGGAACGTGACAGGATTATGACAATACTGCTCATACCGCTTATGTCGTGCAGCGCCCGTCTGGCTGTCTACGTGCTTTTCGCAGGTGCATTTTTCGGAGCAATGGCCGGTAATGTTATCTTTGGAATCTACCTGCTTGGAATAGCTGCCGCAGTCGGAATTGCCCAGATTCTTCGCAAAACACTTTTCCGGCAGGAGGTTGCACCGTTCGTCATGGAGCTTCCACCCTACCGAATACCCACTGTCAAAAGTGTATTCATGCACATGTGGGAACGCGCTTCTATTTACATCAAAAAAATCGGCGGAATAATTCTGGCAGCCTCTGTGATAATCTGGCTCATGGGATATTTCCCAAAACCGGATGAATACTCACAAAATTATGATTCTAAAATAGAAAACCTCCAAACTCAACTGGAAACCCGGGCAATATCACAGGCAGAACAGCAAAGAATAGATAATGAAATAGCCGAGCTGAAAACGGCCAAATCATCCGAGGAAATCCAGAAATCTTATATCGGTCAAATCGGCAAAGGCATTGTCCCCGTCATCGAACCGCTCGGCTTTGACTGGAAACTGGGAGTTTCGCTTATAACAGGCTTCGTTGCCAAGGAAATCGTGATATCCACCATGGGAGTTCTTTACCAGATCGGTGAGGGGGCAGATGAGGAATCGCAAGGTCTGACCGATGCTCTTAAAGCTCCTGAAAATAACATAACCCCGCTTAAAGCCCTGGCGTTTCTGGTCTTTGTGCTTCTGTATACCCCTTGCGTGGGCACTATTATAGCTATCAAGCGCGAAGCGGGATTGAAGATCATGATCCTGTCCGTTGTTTACCAGATGATTCTGGCCTGGTCGATGGCATTTCTGGTCTACCAGGGCGGAAAGCTGCTGGGATTTAATTAATAATACCTCAGTCCCTCATTCCAAAAATTCACCCTTTTTGACTTAAATCAAAGCCTATAAATAATACTTATTTTATCGTATATCCATGAAGGATGCGAATACAATAAATAGGTCTGCTGATATGGCCAAGATGAAAGTTGCTGCCGGTAAGCGGCAACCACGAAAATACAAGCGCAAACCGAAGCCAAAATTCGATTCACAGAAATACCGCGGCCTGATTCAATTATTTTGGTTCGGTGTTACAATCTGGATCGGCCTGCAATTCTATTTCTTTGTATACTATTACCTGGCGGGAGAAAAAGGTATATACCTGCCGCGTCCGCCGGGAGTTGAGGGATTTCTGCCGATATCATCGTTGATATCGTTAAGGCACTCTTTCGAAACCGGCGAGTTTTCATGGGTTCATCCCGCCGGACTGGCGCTTCTTTTGATCTTCATAACCGCATCATTTGCCTTACGAAAGTCGTTTTGCGCATATATGTGCCCGGTCGGATTGGTCTCGGAGTCTCTGGGATCGGTGGGCAGAAGGATTTTCAAAAAACGTCTCAAACTCCCGTCTTTTCTGGATTATCCTCTGCGATCACTAAAATATCTTCTGCTGGCATTTTTCCTATATGCCGTTTTTTACCAGATGTCCAGCGCTGATATAACCACATTTTTGAACAGCCCTTATAATAAAGTCGCCGATGTCAAGATGCTGCTCTTTTTCACCCGTGTCAGTGAGGCAACATTCTGGGTTCTATTGGTATTGGTAGTGTTATCGGTAATTTACGAGGGTGTCTGGTGCCGATATCTCTGTCCATATGGAGCTCTTCTGGGATTCATCGGGCTGTTTTCTCCGGCAAAAATAAAGCGCAATAAAAACACCTGTATCGATTGTATGAAATGTTCCAAAGTCTGCCCGGTGAGAATCAAAGTGCACAAGATGAATACTGTCCATTCGGATGAGTGCTTTGGATGTATGGCCTGTGTGGATGCCTGCCCGGTTCAGGACACCCTTGATATGAAGCTCCCGGGCGGAAGAAAGATCAGTCCGAAGACCTATATAATCGCGGCCTTTCTGGCCTTTTTAATACCCATACTGGCCTTCAAAATCGCTGGATACTGGAGCAATAATATCAGCGAAGCTGAATACAAGCAACATATAGAAAACATAGACAGCCCGCTTTACCATCACAACCGAGGCCAAGTCATGACCCGTGAAAAACTCGAACAACTGAATAAGCCTCCACATTAAGCAATTTCCTGCCTGCCTGAGGTTTAGTAATCAGTAAATTCGACCGATAGAGCATAATGTCAATAATATTGGGGGGATTGATTCATCAATATCGGAGATTCTAAATCATGCATAAAAACGGATTCCTCAAAGAAAAGATCAACAGCTCCGAAATTCAAGACGTCGTCCGCGAGATGGTAATCGAGTCGGAACGGAAATACAAGACCTTAATCGAAAACAGCCTGGTGGGAATCATAATCTACTCCGAAGATCATATTGTCTATGCCAACCCCCGTTTTAATGAATTATTCGGTTACAATGAAGAGGAATATAAGACCATACAGATTTGGGATTTTGTGCATCCCGATTATCGCGAGATTGTTAAAGAACGGGCATACAAAAGGATTTCCGGCGAGGAGGTTGTGCCGCAATACGAATTAAAAGCAATGAAAAAGGATGGCACAGTCCTCGACATTATATTGAAATCGGCGCGGATGACATATATGGGAAAGCCCGCGTTGATTGTAAACATTGTTGATATTACAGAATTGAAAATGGCACAAAGTGAAAACCGTGAATTATCGAAAATCGTCCAGTCCGCGTTAATTCCGATTCTTAAGCTGGATGCGCGCGGCAGAATTTCATATATCAATAAAAATGCGGAAGAATTATTCGGCGTTAAGCTGGAAACGATTAAGGAAAAGCAACTATCTTCTTTGATCACGGGAGTAGAGCCGGAGGAGATGCAGGAGCATGTAATCCGCCAGACCAGAAAGGGCGGTTTCGATTCGGTAATTCTCTGCAAAAAGGCTGACGGCGCGCCAGTTAAAATGCGCCTTACCACAGCGCCGCTTGTCAACTATAACAATGAGATGACTGCAATCGCCTGCTTCCTGATCGATCCCGATATCGAGAAGGCGGAGAAAAATCTCTTGAATATCGAGGATTCAAGCCCAGCAGAACAATAGACCGTCTCGGCAAAATAATACCAACTTCACGAACAATCCCCGCTCTTACACGTTTAACAGTCTGGACAACGAAAGGAATAGCTTTTGGAAACTGCAATAATTATAATACTTCTGATAGGTTTTTTCCTGCTTATCCGCAACTCGAAGGGCGGCTGAGGATAATTTCGGCGGCCCGTGAGGCTGTGATATTTTCCACCCAATTTATTTGAAGATACCTCCCAATAAAAAAAACTTGCCCAAATCTTAGAATATTACTAAAATCATCCTACATCCGAAGCAGATAGATGGACAAAAATATGCCTTTTGGAAAGGATATGCCTCTATGCCGAAATTAGTCCGTGAACGCTGGGGAACTAAGCTGGGGGTGATTCTGGCGGTTTCCGGCTCAGCAGTCGGCCTTGGAAACTTCCTCCGTTTTCCAACCGAAGCCGGCAAGTTCGGAGCGGGCGCCTTTATGATTCCATATTTGGTGGCGCTTATCGTAGTTGGAATTCCTCTGGTTTGGGTGGAATGGACTTTGGGACGGTATGGGGGGCAATTCGGACACTCATCCGGCCCGGGCATTTTTCAGGCCCTCAGGCCCAAAGGCAGGTTATTGAAATATATCGGTGTCATGGCGGTCTTCGGTCCCCTGGCAATCTTTTCATATTACTGCTACATTGAGTCCTGGACGCTTGGATACAGTATCTTCTCGATTCTCGGCAAAATGCCTGAGGTTGCAAGCGCCGCCGAAGCGGATAAAATGGCCAATTTCTGGCTCCAATACCTTGGAGTCGAGGAAGGAGGGTCGTTTGCCACAACCTACATTTTATTTCTGATAACATTCGTAATCAATATTGTCGTCATCTACTTCGGATTAAGGGGCGGAATCGAAAAGGTATGCAATTTCGCCCTTCCGACTCTATTGGTGCTTGGAATTATCCTGGCAGTTCGCGTACTCACTCTTCCCCCGGGAGAGGAGCCCTCGGCTAATGCTGTAAACGGTCTGGGATATCTATGGAACCAGGACTTTTCAAAGCTGAAAGATCCACAAATCTGGCTGGCGGCAGCAGGACAGGTGTTTTTTACACTCTCTGTCGGTATGGGGGTAATCCTCACGTATTCCAGTTATTTGCGCCAAAAAGACGATGTTGCCCTTTCCGGGCTGACCTCGGCTACAGCCAATGAATTTGCCGAGGTCGTGCTGGCAGGCTCGATCATCATCCCTGCGGCCTTTATATTCTTCGGTCCAAATCCGGCTGCCGTTCAGCAAATTGCCAACTCAGGATCATTCTCTATGGGCTTTGTTACCATGCCTTTGATCTTTCAACAGATTCCCGGCGGTGCTGTCTTCGGATTCATCTGGTTCTTCATGCTCTTTCTGGCCGGAGTAACCTCCTCGATATCCATTGTGCAGCCGATCGTGGCATTTCTAAAAAATGAATTCGGGCTTTCACGGGGTGAAGCTGTCTTGCTGGTGGGCGCATTTATGTTCATACTCTGCCAGCCGGCTATATGGTTCCTGAAGTACGGCGTTATGGACGATATCGATTTCTGGGCCGCCAATTTCATTATAGTACTTGGAGCATTGATTGAGATTATATTATTCGGATGGGTTCTGGGCTCAAAGAAGGGCTGGAAAGAACTCCATCGCGCCGCCAATATCAAAGTACCGGGAATATTCAGAATACTCATAAAATATATCACTCCCCTTTTCCTGGCCGGAATTCTTGGCATCTGGCTCTATCAGAACTGGTTTGATGTTATCCTGATGAATACCGATCCGGGCGGAAATCCATTTAATCCGGAACACAAACCCTATGTTTTGATGGCACGGTTCTTCCTTCTTTCGCTCTTCATTATTTTATGTACTTTAACATATATAGCCTGGAAGCGGCATAAGGGCGAACTGGATATTTCCGATGAGTATGAAGAAGATCAGGCAAATAAATCTGAGGCTTAATTATGGATACATTCGGCTGGATATTTATGATTGTTTATTGGGCGGGCCTAACCGGACTTCTGGTATTCTGCCTGACCAAGACATTGAGTGAAAAAGAGGCCAAAGAGTAAATCTGTTTTAGTTCCGTCAGATCCTGATCCGCCTTTGGCGGATTGTGACCTGACGGTATTTTTTAAAAAAATCCGGATTTTCTTGAATCTTTTCCGCCTGTTTTGTATCTAAAAGCTATAATAGAGGATTTTAGATTATGAAATTAAAGTGGTGGATAATAAAGATAGCGATAATTGCAGCCGGACTGGGCGGCGGATATCTCTATTATTATTTCATTGGATGCCGCAACGGCTACTGCCCCATAACCTCAAATCCATATATCTCCGTCATTTACGGCGGGATAATCGGTCTATTACTTAGTTTCAGCTTTCCATGGAAAAAAAAGGAGAAGACAGAAGATGCCTCTGTTTGAGTATAAATGCACTGAATGCGGGCATGAGTTCGAGGAGCTCGTATACGGCGATAAAAAGCCTGCCTGCCCCAAATGCAATTCCGAGAAGACTGAAAAGAAGATGTCGGCTTTTGCCACCGGCGGAGGATCAACATCAGGAGGCACAAGCGGAGCCTCATGCAATAACTTCACTTGAGGGATATAATCTGTGACAGGCCGTGAGCCTGAGAAAAAAAATCCATACTACGGATCCAAAGTCACCTGGCTGCTTTTAGTGCTGGTCGGAGTGGCTTTGCTTGTTGTGGGGCTTACCATTATTTCCGAGGAACGCGGGATAAAATCAAATACCGCTGAAAACACATCGGATTCCGCACAAATTATAGAAGATGCAATACAAGCAGTCGCAGAAGCGCAATCTGCTGAGGAAGATTTGGCCGATTCCATCCCCTGGCAAAGTTTTAATCGAGCATTATCGGATATTGAGGGCGAAAGCCGCTTCGCTATGATGTTCTTTCGTTCCGAGAAATGCGAGCCGTGTGATCGAATGGAATCGGAGGCCTTCACACAATCGCAGGTTCTCGATGCTTTCGAGCACAAGGTCCTCCCGGTCAGAATCGAGTCCAATTCCAATGAAAGAGTGGAATATCGTGGGCGTGTCTTAAGCGAAGCCGGCCTTCCCGACATATTTGGTATCTCGGGATTTCCAACCCTTATGTTTTATGACGGCCAAACCCAAAAATTCCTCTTCACCCTTCCAGGCTTTGTCGATGCCGACAAACTGCATAAAATCTTCGAGTATCTTCGCGGTCGTATGTTCGAGACCGATTCGGTTACACTGCAGGAATATATCTCTGAATAGTAAACACATTGATGGCAGGGTACCCCAATCTTCAGGGCTTGTTGAAAAAGGTATTTTTCGTCGCGCAGGGTCTTGGCCCCCGATGGAATCGGGGGTTGTGACCCTGCGCCTTATTATATAGCACGCATTTACGTTGGGTCACAATTCCGTCTTCGACGGAATCAAGACCCAACGTTACATCACCAGAAATTATCAACACTCCCTTCAGATTGGGATTAGTTTTCGATTTATAACAGCCCAATCCCAAGCTAAAGCTTGGGGCACCCTCAATATAAAATACTTAATTCATTTACAATTTTATCCTTGAACCATCCCACGCCCCGCCTGTAAAATCTTTTTGACTTGTTTTTGATTCACGCGTCTATATCTTAGAATAGACATTCATGAACCGGGGAGATGTGATCATGTACCGAATTCTTATAATGACCGCTGCCTGCATGATGATTCTTACAGGCATTACAAATGCACAATTCACAAAAGAGAATTATGAAGCAGTCTACGACAGTATCCGTGAGATAAGACCCGATTTCGAGAGGTCTTTAAAAGCCGACAGCTTTGAGTTTTCTATGGATGTAGCAACATTCTATCTCGACGAGGGAAATATTTCTTTTCTAAACACAGTTGCCGGGCGCACAATCGGCTTCTGCTTTAACGGCGAGGGTCGATGCCATCTGGAAGGCCCGACTCCGGTCGAGAGATTTTCGATCAACAAATTCACCGGAGAGGAAGAGTTTGACAAGGAGTTCGAAGATGCCGCCTTTTTCTTTTCCAACGATCTTTATGAAAGATTCTTCTCTCAATGGGATACTTCGCCTGCAGAAGAAAGCGGCAAAGCGAAATCCAAACTTAAACGTTTTCTTGGCAAGCTGAAAGACTATGAAATCGACCTCGCTTCATTCATGATACCAAAATTGTATACCTCGCAGGAAAATCCCTCGATGCTGGCAATATTCGATACCGGGGATGACTTCGTTTATCTTTACGATCCCACCAGTACCGAATCTGTCAAGCTGGTGGAATTTAAATCGGTTATGGGACATCAGGTGGTGGAGACAATCACAAGATTCTTTCCGCAGGAGCATTATCATTCCGGAAAGAATATGTATGAGCGTGAACAGGTCGACCAGGCCTATCCCAGGCATTACGATATAAACACGACTATCAAAAAGAATACCGATCTTATAGCCGAATGCAGGCTTATCTTCGAATCCAATCAGGACAGCCTGATCTGCCTCTGGTTTGATCACACCGATCAGATCGACATGGATTCGGTTACGACCGCCGACGGCACTCATCTGGCAATCGATAAATTCGAGGAGGACGACGCCTACTTTACCGCGGTTTTTTTCAATCGCCCTCTGATGAAGGGCGAGTATGACACGCTGATGTTTTACTATGAGTCCGGGGACGTGATCAAAAAATCTGTTTGGGGCGATTTTTATCTTCTGGCACCCGCCGGATGGTACCCGGAGCTTGGCTTCAGAAATAAAGCCACCTTCACCCTCTCATATAGAACCCCCGAATGGCTGCGCTTTTTGTCCTGCGGTGAGAAGGTAAAGGACAGTGTTGACGGCGACTGGCGCTATACGGTTTGGGAGAACAATAATCCGATCCAGGTGGTGGGCTTCAATTACGGCTGGTTCGACTCTCTCACTGTCAACGAACCCGGACTGCCGGAAATAAAGGTTTTCCGCTCCGACGCCAGCCATCAGGGACGATTGTTCGGCCCGGATATGCTGGATGTTACGGCAAAGGATGTCACAGCAGCTGTTGAATTTTGCACCAAGGTTTATTGCGACTACCCGCATGATAGACTGCTTGTGACCGAAATACCGCTTGCTCACGGTCAGAGCTTCCCTGGGCTCCTGCATCTGGGCTGGGGCAGCTTTGAGAGTGATGACCGTGGCAAGGGCTTCGAGATGGACGCTTTCCGAGCTCATGAAGTGACACATCAATGGTGGCCGACCATCGTACACTTCAAATCATACCATGATCAATGGATGTCCGAGGGCTTTGCTGAATATACTGCTGCCTGGTTTGTACAGGCCAAGGATGGGGATAATGAAAGGTTCCTGAAGCTGCTGGACGACTGGAAGGATATTATAACGGAAAAAGGCTCGATGTACCGAGGTGTTTGGTCCGAGGGATCGGAGGCCGGGCCGATCTGGCTGGGAGGACGGCTGGCCTCGACAGAATCGGAGGATTACACGACATTAGTCTACACCAAGGGCGCCTATGTGCTCCATATGCTCAGGATGATACTGCATGATTACAATACGCATTCGGACGAAAACTTCAAGCGCATGATGCAGCACTTTGTCAGGGCCTATGCCGGACGCAAAGCCTCCACACATGATTTCCAGGAATTGACCGAAAGATATTTCGGTATGGATATGGGCTGGTTTTTTGATCAATGGATTTTTGGCACCGAGACTCCCAAATATAAACCGGAATATGAAGTGCTGGAAGAAAATGGACAGTATATAGTCCAGGCCACAATCAAAACCGAGGATGTGCCGGAGGACTTCAAGATGGTGGTGCCGCTGGTGGTGGAATTCGAAAACGATTCGCATACGATCCTGAAATTCTGGGTGAAAGGCCATGAGACGGTATATCGATCCAAGCCGATGCCTTATAAACCGAAGGATTTTACTTTCAACCCCTACAAGGCTGTCCTCTGCCATGTGGACTGATACCTGAATCATTTTATGAGTACCGCACTCAAAAAATGATAACATTGTTTTTTTCTTGCCGTAAATTGGGGTTAATTACAATCTGATAATACCGGAGCATTATGACCTTTGTAAAAACCGAAAAAGATCTGATCAAGAAATTTTTAATTAAAAGGCATTTCGGCAGATTCAAAGCAGACCGCAAAGTCAAACCGGTTAAGTACGAACATATACTGCCGCTCGAGTGTGTGCAGATGGATCCCCTGCGGATTGTTGAACGCAATCAGGATCTTGTGCTAATAAACCGTTTCGATAATTACCAGTCCCACATGGTCGAGAAGACAGCCTATGAGCAGCGCAAATTCATTGAGGCTTACTTTAATGCGCTTTGCTTTGTACCCGCAGGGGAATACCGTTATCATCTGGTAAAGCAGAAGGAGATCGGCGAGGAGGTCAAGGCTCATCTGGTGAGGCTGCCAAAAGGTAAAACCATATTAGGACATGTCAAGGACTTGAAATCCGAAATCGAAAAACACGGCCCTCTTCCCGCCTCCTATTTTAAAACTGACAGCAAAGTATCCTGGGGCTACAGCGCGGGACTCAAGGCAACCACTGCCTGTCTGGATTATATGTGGTACTCCGGCATGCTGATGACCTCGCATCGCGACAACGGCAAGCGTGTCTACGATCTCCCGGAAAGAGTGCTTCCGGAACATGTGAACAAAAAGCCTGCTTCCAAAAAAGAATACCGGGATTTCATGCTTCGCAAGCATTTCCGAACATATCATCTCAGCGACCTTCGCTTCTGGCGTTTCGGCAACATGCGTCTCAAGAAAGCAGAGCGGATTAAGCTTGTAGCGCCCTTGATTAAAAGCGGCGAGATGCTCGAGCTTGAAATTGAAAATGTAAAGACGCCCTATCTGATTATGAAGGACGACTATGATGATCTAATCGCCTCTGAAAAATACAAGCCCGATAATCGTGTGCGCTTTCTTGCGCCCTTAGATAACATGACCTTCAATCGGGATATGATAGAAGATATCTTCGGCTTTGAATACAGATGGGAGGTTTATTCTCCCAAATCCAAACGCAAGTACGGCTACTATGTCATGCCGATTTTATACAAGACCGATTTTATCGGGCGCATCGATCCCAAAGCCGACCGCAAAAATTCCACTCTGGTTTTCAATCTGATTCAAATCGAGGACGGAGTGACGATCACAAAGACACTATTAAAGGAATTTGCCGCCGCCGCAATCCGCCTTGCAAAATTTTCCGGACTTGATAAAGTGGACGTAAAGAAGACATCACCGTCATCGTTGAAAAGCGATCTTTCGAAGCTTGTGTAGATACCGTCCTGCAAACATGTATCCCACCTAACGGGATTGTTGAAAAAGTCAGTATTATAGAAATAAGAACCGAGACACGTCATTCCGAGGGAGTCCCGCCGAGGGCGAGGACGACCGTGGGAATCTCCGCGGTTACCTCAAGAATAACCAACGAGATTGCCACGTCGCTTCGCTCCTCGCAATGACATATATCGATGCATTCAGGGTTTATCAACACTCCCT
>CAZBZV010000008.1:0-84432 GCA_964496505.1 uncultured Ignavibacteria bacterium
AATCTCTCACGAATCAAACAGATTCTTCGCTACGCTCAGAATGACATTTTGTGGCCACTGACTTTTTCAACAAGCCGTTTCATGAGAGGTATATAAAAAAACGGCGGTGATAAGCACCGCCGTTTTTTATAAGTCTTATCTATCTTAGAAGAACCATTTGTAGTCGAGACGTCGATTGTCCTCGATCTGGGCCTCGTTCAGGATTTCCTCGGCCCATTTCTGCGAGGTCCGGTTTACTTTTTGTGCCCACAAAGTTTTGTAGATGTTCTCGCGGTTCATATCGAACTCAGCCGGATTGAACACTCTGCCGGTATACATAATGACCGCAACGCCATTGCGTGTATAAACCGGTTTCGAAAGCCTGTTTTCATTGCTGAGACTAAAAACCACACCCATAAACTGCGGATCGGAGAAGAGCGGATTCTGACGCGTATCGCGCCGGGTAAAGAACTCGGTCTGGACAAACTCGGCCTCATTATTCTCGGCCGCAGTTTTTAGATCAAGGGTCGTTTCGGTTTCCTCATATATATCCTCAGCAATGGCATAGGCCTTATCCAAAAGCACCTTCTTGCGATAGTCGGTCATTGCAAAGCGGTAAGCCTCCTCGAGAGAAAGAATGCGTTCAGGCATTCTTTCCTTAACACGGGCAATAATGAATTTGAAATTGTTCTCCTGCAGATTTGCCACCATGATAATATCGGAAATCTTACCCTTTTTGTGCTCGAATGCAAACTCATTGGCCTCCTGGGACATCCCCAGCTGGCCGGCAGTATTGCCCTCGAAGAACAAACCTGTCTCCAGAATTTCCTTTTCATATTTCTCCGCAATTTCTTCAAAGGTCGACTCCTTCAGCTCCTCTTTGAAAGTCGTAGCGCGGGCCTTGAACTGCGAGAAGGTATCGCCGGAGGGCCTGATCTTCTTGACGATCTGCGAAATCTTAACCTCTCCCACGCCCTCATCATTGGAGCGCTTGCCATAGCACTTGAGGATGTGCCAGCCGGCAAATGTCTTTATCGGTTCCTGGGTGATCTCACCCGAGTCGAGTGCGAAAGCCGCGCTGTCGAATTCGGGGGAATATTTGCCGCGAGTAATCCATCCGATATCACCGCCGGTCTGCTGGGAACGGCTGTCATCGGATACAATTCGTGCCAATGTCGGAAAGATATCCTCCTCGGCTTCGGTGGCCTGTTGAATCCAGATCTTAAGATCAGAAACGTCTGCCGAATCGGAGGCCGAAGGGTAAACATCAAACTTGACATATTCAAGATTCGCCTGCGCTTCACGTTTGTAGTTTTCCTTGTTTTCATTGTAAAACTCGACAACATCGGGCGAATCGATCACAGGCGGAGGGTCCTCAACCATACGTGTGCTGACATAGGCGTAATCGACCTTCATCTGCTCGTTGGAACGCTCAAACTCACGCATCAACTCCTCCGGGGTAATCTGGATAGTCGAACGCATCAGCTCGTTCCACTGGTAGCGCAGAATATTGGGTTCCTCCTGCTGTTCGATATATGCCACCTGCTGGGCGAAACTCGGATCGGCCAGGAAATCCCGGTACTTCTGTATATCGAAACGTCCTTCGGTCTGGAAAGCCGGTTCGCTCCAGAGATACTGGGGCGGATAATTGTACAAATACTGGAAAAGCTCCCGGTCGGAAACGGTCAGGCCGAGGTCTTGTATGTGCTGACGCAGGACTATGTCCATAATCATCTGATCCCAGGCGGTCTGACGAATCTGAACTACCATATCCCAGTCCAGATGTATTCTGCCGTTCTGGTTAAGCTGCCTGGTGAAATTAGTCAGATAATTATCATAAATTCGAGGATCTATCTCTTCACCGTTAACCTCCGCAATATATCCTTTGGCGTCCGAACCCTGTCCGATATCCATGCCCCATGCGAATATGATCGATCCAATAAATGCAATCACAACAAAGATCAAAAAGGCCTTGCTGAAATTGCGTAACTCCTGCATCATAATTATTTTCTCCTTTGCTTTTAAATCAAGTTTTTAATATATCATTGGCTGAATCTAATGCAAGCTATTTTTGTTATACTAATTTAACGTCAAAAAGATTAAGACGGTATAATATATGATGGATATATCGGAAAGAAAGAAGAGAATTTTCAGCCTGACCCTGGCTGCATTATTATTTATCGCAATTCCCGTGCATGCAGAGTATCTCTGGCCCCTGCCGGACTCAAAGGAGCTGACCTCGCATTTCTGCGCCTTCCGGGGCGGCCATTATCATGCCGGAATAGATGTCAGGACATTCGGAAAAACCGGTTATAATGTTGTGGCAGTTGAAGATGGCTATCTATGGCGGGTGGCCTCGAACTGGTGGGGGTATGGCAATGTCGTTTATTTGAAGCTTGATGACGGTAATATCGCGGTGTATGCTCATCTTTCGGAATTCACGCCCGAAGTTGAAAAGTATGTGCGCGAGAATCAGTTAGCAGAAAAACGCTTTAAGGTCAATCTTTTCCCGGAAAAAGACCAATTCCGCTTCAAAAAGGGCGATCTTGTGGGAAAAACCGGCCAGAGCGGCTCCGGGGCGCCGCATCTGCATTTCGAGATTCGAAACGCCAATAATGAGCCTATGAATCCCCTGCCCTATTATCCTGATCTCAGAGACGGCTACAAGCCGCGTTACGAGGAGATAACCTTCCGTCCGCTGGGATCGGAATCGTTTGTGGAAGGCAAGGCGCGGCCGTATTCGGTGGATTTCCACTATAATCGTCCGGATAATAACTATATCCTGAATAAAATACCCTCAATGCGGGGAGAGATCGGGATCGAGGTCAAAGTCGCCGACAGGCGCACCGGGACTAATCGGAAATATAATGTTGCCGTATTAAAATTCTATCTGAATGATAAGCTGGTATTCGAGACTGAATATGACACGCTGTCGTTTAACACATGGGGTTCGGTCGATCTCGATTATAATCATTACCAGAGAATCAAGAATAAGAGCTTTTATCATAATCTGTATTATCCTTACGGACGCAAATCATCCCAGCAGAATCCGGATAAGGCCTGCGAAAGCTGCAAGGCTATAACCATTAACCATAATACTCCCCCCGGTACTTACGATGCCCGGATAATTGCCTATGACAAAAACGGCAATGAGCGTGAGGCGAGCTTTAAAATCAATGTTCTGCCTTCAGTTGATTTGATTTCATATCTTGGCGGGATCTCAATTAGAGGATCTAATCAGGGACCAGCGGCTTTTATTGCTTCAAATGAGACAAACTTCAGTACAGAAATTGAGGTGTTCAATCCAAAAATAAGGGCATTTACGGATGCAGGCAAAATAGCGGCTACAGAAGATTCTGCCGGAATCCCTCATATTATGCTGGAAGATATAAGAGAAAAGATTGGATCGATTGCGGCGGATTATCCACTCCTGAAGCTTAAATTTTATTCTGATAATAATAGGATTGGTACGTATTTGATGGGACTGCCGGATTCCCCACAGAAAAGATTTCTGGATTCAACCCTGATAGCGAATATCGATTTTGTTGGAGATGTGGATTTCATAAATTCAGAGCCGCTGATTGAGATAAATCCGCAAAAACTGTATGATTTTCTTGTTAAAAATGATTTCAAGGCCAATTTCCTCCAGCCGGTTGAGAGCACAGGAGAAATGGCATTTCGTCTGCAATTAAATGAGCCCTTAAGGGATTTTGCATACGGCAACGATTTTCAGCCACTGCCAGGGCTTCTTGCCCAGGAAAGACTACGACAGCAAAATTATTATCTGCATGCATGGAATCAAGATACTGAAATCGAAATGAATGGATTCAGGATAAACCTACCTGAAACCAAGCCCGGAAATAATATATTTTTCAAGCTGGAAACATCCGGATCAAGCGATCCTACCGAGGTAGCAATATCGCCAGATGACAGGATTATCTTCGACGGCATGGAGATAAAGGCTCCAATACCCTCAGGGTATCCACCGGATAAATCTGCACTCTATGGCATCTCCCGCAAGGGCATACCAAGTTTTGCAGGCAATGATCCTGATACGGCCGGTTTTGTATCGGCCAAGGTCAAATCGTTCGGGACTTATCGGATAATGGTCGATTCGGTGGCGCCTGTGATTAATAATATCCGTCCCTGGAATAATTCTACGGTTAGAACCGCACGGCCGAGTATTCGCTTTTATATGGATGACGAGCTTTCCGGTTTTAATTCAGATACGCTTCTGACGGTGACATTGAACGGTGAGTATCAGATTTGCGAATATGATGTCGATCATAAGATTGTCTATGTACATCTTACCGAAAATCTGTCTCCGGGCAGGCATGAGCTTGTAATTACAGCTCGTGACCGGGCAGGCAATACTACTACAAGAAAGTCCAGTTTCACTTATTCCGCCTCTTCAAAAAATTGACTTTTGTGATCTCTTCAAATGTATATATTATCTGGAGACCAAAGGGAGAACGATGATACCGATCAGAGATGACAACCCGACCCGAATTACCCCCTATTTTACTATCGGATTGATAGTAATTAACTGTCTGGTATTCATTTATGAGTTCGCCCTGGGCAGTCAGGGGTTCCGGGAATTCACCTTTCAATGGGGTTTAATTCCAGCGGAACTCATGCAGGGACGCGACCTTATGCCGGCGCAGTACAGCCATCTGGCAACATCGCCCTACCTGAATGTGTTCACCAGCATGTTCATGCATGGCGGGATTATACATCTGGCGGGCAATATGCTTTATCTCTGGATTTTCGGGAATAATATCGAGGATGTCCTGGGGCATTTTAAGTTCATTTTCTTCTATATACTCTCCGGGCTGGCGGCAACATTGACATTCGCCTTTATCAATCCCAACTCCCAGGTGCCATTGGTGGGAGCGTCAGGCGCGATTGCCGGTGTGCTGGGGGCGTATGCGGTGAGATTTCCGTATGCCCGGGTTTATACACTAATCTGGTTTTTTATATTTATCCGGGTAGTGGCGCTTCCGGCAATATTTCTGCTGGGATTCTGGTTTTTGCTTCAGGTCATAAACAGCTCCTCGACCCTGAGCGGCGGAGTGGCATGGTTTGCGCATATAGGCGGATTTGTGTTCGGGGCGGCTGTCTTCTGGATTTTCGGGCTCAGACACAGGAAAAGGCGCTGGTATGTTGAACGGTAAAATATTGATTGTATTAATTACTCTTATACTCTCGTTTTTCGTCGCCACTTACGGGCAGGTGGACGAGGGCAAGTCGGACGTGTTATATGAGAAGGCGCGTGAGCTTGAGTATCAGCGCAAATACGCCGAGGCAATCGACACCCTGAAGCTGGCCTATTCCTATGATTCGGGCAATCGAAGAGCGCTTTTGCTGATGGGCGATATTTATCTCAAGATGGGAAATCTGCCCGGGGCTGAGCAGGCCTTTAACCAGTTAATTCAGGTCGATCCGCACAGGCCGCAGGGTTATGTTAAAATGGCCGAGCTTTACTGGCACTGGGAGAGATACAATGAAGCTATGGAATTTTTGCACACAGCCACAAAGCTTTCGACTCCGCCGGATGCAGATATCTTTTTCTGGAAAGGGCATATTTTCAGGAGCATAGAGCAGTTTCAAAAATCCGACTCCATTTTGACCGAGGGTCTTCAATATTATCCCGATAATCCCAGATTATTGGCAGATTACGGAGCCACGAAAATTATTATGGGAGATACGCTGGAAGCGGAGAGATATATCGACAGCGCCTATCAGATCGATTCGAATTCGGTGTATGTTATCAACACGATGGCCAGCTTAAAGATGTTTCTCGGTGATCTTGAAAGCGCTTCGAACTATCTTGAATTAGCAAGCGCTATTGCGCCTGATGATCCTTTCACCCGCAGCAATATGCTGGCTTTTTCAAGTCTCACCAAAAAGGCAAAGAAGAATGAATATTTTATTGCGGGCAATAAGGCATTCGAAAAGGCCCTTTACCGCAAGGCCAGAGAAAATTACAGGAAAGCCCTGGCACAGGACTCACTATTTTTCGAGGTGATCGTAAACCTGGCGTATACGAATATTCATCTTGGCGATCTCGAACGCGCCGCAGAATTGTTCAATCGAGCAGTGAATATGCATGAGGATTATGCGCCCGCCTATATCGGATGGGCGGACGCCCTGATAGGCTTGAATCGTTTTGAGGAAGCGCTCGAGAAATATGAAAAGGCGATCGAGCTCGAACCGGAAAGTCAGCAATACAAACAGATTTACAATGATGTACTTCAGGCCTTAGAGGAATTGGAACAGCAAAGTGAGTAACGCAGATTTCATCCATTTACATAATCATACACAGTATTCTCTTTTAGACGGCGCCTGCCATATCGACAAATTTTTGAAGCGGGCCAAAGAGTTGAATTTCCCGGCATTGGCTATTACCGATCACGGCAATATGTTCGGCGCAATCGAATTTTACAAGAAGGCCAAAAAGGCAGGTATTAAGCCTATTATCGGATGCGAAATATATGTCGCGCCGCGTGACAGATTCAAAAAGGAACGTCTTCCGGGAGAACCGGACGGCGGGTATCATCTGATACTGCTTGCCAAAGACAACACCGGCTATAAAAATCTGGTTAAACTGGTTTCGGCCGGATACCTGGAGGGTTTTTACCGCAAGCCTCGTATCGACAAGGAACTTTTGCGTCAACACGCCGAGGGCCTGATTGCAACCTCGGCCTGCCTTCAGGGTGAAATCTCCCGAAAAATCGCCAACAATGATTTTAAGAAGGCTGAGGAAACGGTCAAAGAGTATGCTGATATTTTCGGCAAAGAGAATTTTTATCTGGAAATTCAGGACCATGGCATCGACAAGGAAAAGAAAGATAAGGCCGCTCTTATAAATCTATCCAAAAAACTTGGTATCGATCTTGTTGCCACCAACGACTGCCATTACCTCAGTCGTGAGGATCACAAGGCTCATGAGGCGCTGCTGTGTATCCAGACCGGCAAGACCCTTGAGGATACCGACAGGATGAGTTATGCCACCGATCAGATTTATGTCAAATCGGCCGAGGAAATGAAGGAGCTTTTTGGTGATGTGCCGGATGCTATCGAAAATACATTAAAGATTGCCGAGCAATGCAATGTCGATATCGAAATCGGCAAGTTGATGATCCCGAAATTCGATCTTCCCGAGGGATTCGAAAAACCTGAAGACTATGTACGGCATCTCTGCCGTGAAGGCGTAAAGAAACTTTATCATGATCCGGGAGATAAAATCTATGAACGGCTGGATTATGAGCTGGATGTGATCAAAAATATGGGGTACTCTGGATATTTCCTGATCGTGAAAGACTTTATCGACTACGCCCGCTCACAGAATATCCCGGTCGGCCCCGGGCGAGGCTCTGCCGCTGGCAGTCTGGTATCGTATACATTGGGTATAACCACAATCGATCCGTTAAAATACGATCTTCTATTCGAGCGTTTCCTGAATCCGGAGCGTGTAAGTATGCCCGATATAGATATCGATTTCTCCGACCGCGGCCGTGACAAAGTTATCGACTATGTTACCGATAAATACGGGCAGGATAATGTGGCGCAGATTATCACCTTCGGCACTCTGGCCGCGCGAGGTGTTGTGCGAGATGTCGGCCGGGTGATGAGTATACCCTACTCCGAGGTGGATAAGATCGCCAAGATGATACCATTTAAGCCGGGACAGACCATCACAGGCGCCATGGAGGAGGAAAAGGATCTGGTGCGTCTGGCCGATGCGGATGAAAGGATTGATACGCTCCTTCAGTACTCCAGAACCCTGGAAGGACTTGCACGGCATGCCTCCACTCATGCGGCCGGAGTTGTGATCGCGCCCGAACCTTTGGTGGAACATGTCCCGCTCTTCAAGAGCAATAAGGATGAAATAACGACACAATATGATATGAAAGGTGTCGAGGACATCGGCCTTTTGAAAATGGACTTTCTGGGACTGAGGACGCTGACCGTTATTGCCGATGCGGTGGAGATGATAAAGGAAAATCATGGAGTCGATGTCGATCTTGATAATGTCCCGCTCGACGATGACAAGGTTTATGAGCTCTTCGGCAACGGCAATACGATAGGAATCTTCCAGTTTGAATCGGGCGGAATGCAGGAATACCTGAAAAAGCTGCATCCGGAGTCACTTGACGATCTGGCGGCCATGAATGCGCTCTATCGTCCCGGTCCGCTGGACTCCGGCATGATCGATGTCTACATAAACCGTAAGCATGGGCGCGAGAAGATAGAGTACCTTCATCCAGACATGGAATCGATCCTCAAGAATACATTCGGCGTAATCGTATTCCAGGAGCAGGTGCTGCAACTGGCCTCAAAACTGGCCGGGTTCAGCCTTGGCAAAGCGGATATCCTGCGCAAGGCGATGGGTAAAAAGATCGCCGAACTGATGGCACAGATGAAGAAGGATTTTATTAACGGCTGTATAGAAAACGATATCTCGAAAAAAATGGCCAAGGAGATATTCCACCAGATCGAGACCTTCGCTCGTTACGGTTTCAACAAATCCCACTCAGTAGGCTATGCATATCTGGCCTACCAGACAGCATACCTGAAGGCACATTATCCGCGGGAGTTTATGGCGGCGCTGATGACCTCGGAGATGGGCAATACGGACCGAATTATAATTCTCAAGGAAGAGTGCCGCAATATGGACATCGAAATTCTGGCCCCCGACATAAACCGCAGCTATGCTAATTTCAATGTCGAGGAACAATCGATTCGCTTCGGGCTGGTGGCTATAAAAAACGTTGGCGCCAATGCGGTTTCGAAAATCATCGAGGAGCGCAACGAAAACGGGGAGTTCAAATCGATATTCGATTTCACCTCGCGCTGCGATCTCTCCTCGATCAATAAGCGCACCATCGAATCGATGGTGATGGCGGGAGCGTTCGACTCTGTCGGCAAGGATCGCGGTCAGCTTTATGCGGCGATTGAGGATGCGGTATCGTTCGGCCAGTCAGTTCAGATCGATCGTCTCAAGGGGCAGGCCTCGCTTTTCGGAGAAGCGGAAAACAACACACTCCCCCATCCCGAACCGAAGTTCTCCGAGGACGGCGGCTGGAGCCGTTCCAAGGTCTTATCGATGGAAAAGGAGGCGCTTGGATTTTATATTTCCGGGCATCCAATGGAAAAGTACCGCCATCAGCTCAAACTTTTTGCCACAACCAATTCCGAGAAGATGAATGAGATGCCAGACGGAATTCAGGCCTCGCTGGGCGGCATTATCACCCGCCTGAAAATTAATACCGATAAACGCGGCCGTCATATGGCATTCGTGGGTGTGGAGGATTTCTTCGGCAGTTTCGAGGCCATAGTATTTTCCGATCCGTTCGAAAAATACAAAAGGCTATTGATCAACAATAATATGCTGCTCCTGACAGGACGTATCAGCAAACGTGAGGAAGAAAAGGCCAAATTGATCGTGAACGAGGTCAAGCCGCTGGAGTCTTTGTCGCAGAATTCCAACCTCATTCTAAAACTAACAATATCGGAAAAAAGGATTAAGCGCGTTAAAGATATAAAGAAAGTACTGGATAAACATCCGGGCGAGACGAAGGTAATCATCCGCTTGAAGAAAGATGATGTTTGGGTGGAAATGGATACACCGCAACAGGTTAATCCGAACGGCGAGATGATGGAAGAGCTTTATGAGATTTTAAACTCCGAGAACCTGTCGCTATCGGCCGGATAAAGCCTCGGAACTCGTAATGCATACAGGTGTTAAAGTAGAAAGAATTTGATTTTTTACAATTTTTATATAGTTTATAAGGACTAAGGAAAAGCTTACAACATACCGGGAGTGCCCATGAAATTAAGATTTTTGCTTGCTATTGGAATATTGCTTTTGGTCGGAATTTTTGTCTTTGCCCAGGCTGGTGATAACAAGGAAGAGAATTCCGGTGTTACCTATTATAATTACGAAGAGGGGCTGGAGAAGGCCAAAGCGGATTCTCTGCATGTTGTAGTATTTTTTGAGACAACCTGGTGCACATGGTGCAAAAAAATGGATAAAACCACACTGGTTGACAAGGAAGTGGTCGGGCTGTTGAAGAATGATTTCGTGCCTGTCAAAGTTGACGGCGATAAACGCAAAAAGCTGACCCGCGAATACGGTGTGCGCGGCTATCCTTCTACCTGGTTTTTGAAGCATGACGGCACCAAAATAGCTCCGATTCAGGGTTATTGGCCTGCCAAGGATTTCTACTGGCTTTTAAGGTATATCTCCGAATATGCCTACGAGAAAGAGCAGTTCAAGCCCTGGGTGCAGAAACAGATGGAAAAGAAGGGCTAAACTCAGGCCTTTTGATACAAGAAGCGAAATTTACAAACTGCCTCCTTTTGGGAGGCAGTTTTTTTGTATGTTTCTGACGATATCATAATATCCCATTGCACCCAAAATACTTGCATTGACCGGCCTTTGTTATTAAATTCCACCATTAATTTCCTCAAAACCAGGAAGCGAGGACGAAGATGAAAAAGATTTTGCTCATTGCGGCTGTTTTATGCTTTACGGCTCTGATGCTTAATTGTGGAGGCTCGCAGGAAGAGGGGGCGGATGCTCAAACATCTGAGACAGACACCACCGGTTATGCCGAAATAGCGGACACATCGGGAATGTTGATCGTGGAGAACATGACGACCGAGGAGCTGGAAGAAAGTTATGAAAATGTTGTGATTGCGGAGGCACCTGATTTTACGGTTTATGATCTCAATCAAAATGAAATTAAGCTCGAGGATTTTGAGGGCTATGTCCTGCTCCTGAATTTCTGGTCTATGGAGGCGCCTGTCTCGAAACGAACTTTCCCCACTCTTTCGGAGATTCATAATGAGTTCCGCGAGGATAATTTTACTGTTCTTGGGGTTTGTATCGATAGGAAGCCAATTGGAAGAATCCAGGAAGCTGTGGATTTCAACCGCCTGAGTTTTCCGGTAGCCTTCGGCAGCGCGGAAACCTATAACTCATATGCCGTGACAGGCCCGGGCAAATCGGTGCTAATAGATAAATACGGCAATATTGTGGGCGATTTTTATGACGATCCGGGCGCTGAGAGGCTTAAAAAAGTAATCAGGCTGTTTTTAAATATCGAACTCAATCAGGATGTTGAGTGAACCCAATCCCGGTATTATTGTATTATAAATAGACAACAATCGGCTTAACCGAAGGTGAGTTCTGCAAAGGTTGAAAAGTAGCGACAGTCATTCAAAAAAGCTGTTATTGGCAGCGCTTCTGACTCTGATAATATCGTACCCGTTATTCCCCGCACATGCGGCTAAATATGCCGGGGAGCCTTTTTATCTGGGAGTGGGAGCGCAGGCTTTGGGCATGGGCAGTGCATTTGCGGCGGCATCCTCGGATGTTACCGCGGGTTTCTGGAATCCGGCCGGTCTGACCGGGATTTCGGAAAAGCAGGCGGCATTCATGCACGCCGAGACATTCGGCTCGCTCCTAAATCACGACTACATCGCCTTCGCAATGCCTCTGGGAAGCTCAGGCAGGCGTTTCGGCGGTATCAGCCTGACCCGTTTGGGAGGCGGGGGGGTCAAAATCACCGAATGGGATCTGAACACGAACCGTCCCCGTATTATCAGAGAAGAGAGCCATGCTGACTACCAGCTAATTTTTTCATATGCGTTAAACCAGAGCGAAAAGCTGTCGCTGGGAGCCAATGCGAAATTTATATACCGCGATATTCCAATCTCCTCTGCCTACGGGCTGGGAGCGGATATCGGCCTGAAATATGCGGCTTTTGATTTTCTCACTGCAGCTTTAGTGGTAAAGGACTTCACCACCACCCTGCTGTCGTACGATACCGGCACAAAGGAATCGATATATCCGACTGTAACGGCGGGATTCATGCTGCACCGCCAATTCGGTGACTGGGATGCCATGCTGACCGCCGACAGTGATTTCAGATTCGAAAACCTTCGTGATGCCGCTGAGTTCTGGATGGGCTCGGTTTCGGCGGATACTCATTGGGGCGCACAGCTTGGTTATAAGAATAGAATTTATGCCCGCGGCGGAATCGATATCGGCAGAATGTCTCTGGGCGGAGGTGTAAAAATATTGCCATTTCAAATCGATTTCGCTTATCTTAAATATAATGATCTTGATGATTCGTTTAGAATATCAGCTCTGTTTTTCTGGAATTAGAGGAGGATTCGGAAAATGAACAAGACTGCTATTGGCTTAGTCACTTGTTTAGCAATCACAATAATTATAAGCGCCTGTCAGCAGGATCAATATAATAGTTTCAATGGAAACCGTGATGTTGATGATTCCACAGCTCCGATTGCACTAGTAAATAATGATACGGTCACGCTGAAAGAGTACAACCGTGCGCTCAACAATCATGGATGGCACAGGCAGGAAAACCTGGACACCATGGAATTCAAGAAGGAAGTCCTGCAAAATCATCTGGTCTACCGGGCCGCCAGAATAAAGGCCGAGGATTATCCGCTTGAAATGACCGAGGAAATCCAGGAACGTCTGGATGATCATTTGAATGGTATCCTGCGCAAAATGCTGTTCGAGAAGAATGTCGAATCGCGTGTTGAAGTCAGCGATGAAGAGGTGCAGGAATATTACGATTCAAATCAGGGACGCTTCTACCGTCCTGTTGAAGCGGAAGTTGCCCACATCTATTTTGACTTTGAAAAGACAAAAGTTCCCAATTCTGACGATATGGACTCAACAGTCCTGGAAAAGCTCAGGGATTCCCTCACGCTTGAAAGAGCTAATGAGGTACATGCCCGCCTTCAGGGCGGTCAGAGTTTCGAGAAAATGGCCAGGGCCTTTTCCGATGATAAGGCTTCGGCCGAGCAAGGCGGATATTTCAGGACTCTCAATCAGGGTCAGTTGGAACCGTCCCTGGATACGGTTATTTTCAGCAGTATCGAGGTCGGCGAAGCTTCCAAGCCAATCAAGACGAGTTACGGCTACCATATAATTAAGGTCCTCGAGAGAAGTGGTGATGATTATGCCCCGCTTGATGATGATCTCAGAGAATTTCTACATAATGAGCTGCTCTCGACCAAAACCCGGGCAGAAGCCGCCAGATATTTCGACAGTCTGGTTGCAGTCTCGGATATTCAGTATAATACGGATTTCATCGAGGGCAATATCGAGATGAGCGATTCCGACTGGATCATGGTAATGCACGAGGACGATACGATCTATTATCCCGAATATAAAAAGTGGCGCGACAGGGAGTTGAAAAAAGATCCGAGGATTCAGGAGACGATGATTTTCAAACGTGAGATTATCGGCCAGATTGCCAGCACCTGGATGCTGATTCTGGAGGCGCGCAAGCACAGCTATCATGAATCGGAGGAATATCTTCAGGCAAAAGAAGATTTCCTGTACCAGGAGAAACTGAATAAGTTGATGACACAGCGTCAGGCAAAAGACTACGAACCCACCGACTCGCAGATCGCTGCATATTATGAAGTCCATAAAGATGATTTCGCGGAAGACCGAATGATAAGTATTCAGCAGGTTATCCTCGAGAACGAGACCACCGCCGAAGAGGTACAAGCCAAACTCGACAGCGGGGCCAATTTCTATGAAACCGCACTGGAATATTACCCGGCCGAAGAGGAAGAGATAAAAAGGATGGCAATTAATCTGGGCTGGATATCAAAAGATGATATCTCGCCGGATTTCTTCAGTAAAATATATAGGCTGGAAACCGGGGAAATTTCGGAGCCGATCAAGACCGAATGGGGCTATCACATCGTTAAAGTGCTGGGCAAAAAAGGTGTTAAACCGCTGGAATCTGTCCGGGTTGAAATCAGAAAGAAGCTGATGCAGGAACACAAAGACAGCATCGAAGCACAATGGTCGGAACGTATACTGGAGGGAGTCGAGATCAGGGTGGATAAGGACCTTTTCAACGAATTTATCTTTCACAGGGAGTGGCTGCCAAAACCTGATTTTTCCAAGATGTTTCCAAGGTACTGATTTAAAATGAAGCAAAAAGATCTCCTCTCAGAGACTTCCTCAAAGAAGGAGATTTCCTACAATGAGGAGGCGATGCGGAAGGCAGTTCATTTCTTTAGCATTGTCATCCCGGTCTGCTATTTGTTTCTGCCCCGCTCCATTATGCTGGTTGTGCTTCTAATCGCAAGCGTGACAGCAGTCACTATCGACCTTTCAAGGATTACCGGTCTGGCTCTATGGTCGAAATTCCTGGTAAAAATTTTCGGGTGCATGATTCGTCCCAAGGAAAAAGAGGGCTTCACCGGCGCCAGCTATATTCTCAGCACCGACTTTCTGGTCATACTCCTTTTCGACAAGCCGGTAGCAATTGCGGCGATAGCATATATTGCCCTGGGGGATACCGCCGCGGCAATGGTGGGACGGCGCTGGGGGTTTCATAGATACGGCAACAAATCGATCGAGGGTTCTCTGGGATTCTTTATTGTGACCGCCGCAGCCGGAATCGGATTCCATTATCTCTACCCGGGCGGGCTTCCGATAATAGCGGCGGTTGCGGGCGCCTCGGTGGCCACGATTGTAGAGGCTATGACAGTTCGCTCGGACGATAATATGACCGTCCCGATAGTAAGCGGGCTATTCATGCAAATCCTGATAGCCTTTATTTGACTTGACAGACAAAACCCCTCAATCTACCTTAATAGATTAAATTTCATCGAGAGTACAGGAGTTAATTATGAAATATATCGATCTGCGTTCCGATACAGTAACCCGTCCATCAGATAAGATGCGTGAAATAATTGCCTCAGCCGAGGTGGGGGATGATGTTTTTGGGGATGATCCCACGGTAAACGAATTGCAGGAAAAAGTGGCAAAATTATTCGGTAAAGAGGCCGCTCTGTATGTGCCCTCGGGTTCGATGGGAAATCTTGTAGCAATCAAGACCCACACCAATCCCGGCGAGGAGGCGATCTTCGAAGAGGATTGCCATTCGCTTAATTACGAAGCCGGTTCTATGGGCGCGGTGGCGGGACTGGTCTCGCATACATTCCGTGGAAATCATGGGGTCATGACTCGTGAGCAGGTCGAGCCGTATATCAAAAAGAAGTCCCTGCATACTCCACCTACGACTTTGATTGCCCTGGAGAACACTCATAATCATGCGGGCGGTACTATCTATCCACTGGAGGAGATCAAGAAACTGCGTGATATGGCCGACGAGCACGGCCTTAAGATGCATCTCGACGGCGCCCGTATCTGGAATGCTTCGATCGCCACCGGAATTACTCTGGATGAATACTGCCGGTATTTCGATTCGATCCAGTGCTGTTTTTCTAAAGGTCTGGGAGCGCCAATCGGATCGATTGTTATCGGGGATGGTGAGTTCATCGAAAAAGCCCGCCGCTTCCGCAAAATGTTCGGCGGGGGTATGCGTCAGGTTGGAATACTTGCCTCTGCTGCTATTTATGCGCTTGATAACAATATGCCTCGTATGAGCGAAGATCATGAAAATGCTTCCTTCCTGGCTGAAAACCTGGCCAAAATAGACGGTATTGATATTGATCTTGAATCGGTTCAGACCAATATCGTAATCATGAATATCGCTTCATCGGGAAAAGAGGTTCCGGATGTGCTCTCGGAGCTTAAGGACATGGATGTGCTGGCAGTGCAGTTCGGCGCCACCAAAATCCGCTGTGTTACACATCTGGATCTCGATCGCGCAGATATCGAAACAGCGATAGAGAAGTTCAAAGCGGTCTTTAGCAGTTAAAAATCATATCTAATCGAAATATCCCTTGCTTTATGACATATATTTGGCTATTTTGCCAAATAACCAATAATATATTTGCGTAATGTAAGCGATGGACAAGAAAACAAAAAATCTATTTGAAGCCAGAGCGAAGATCATCAAGGCCCTGGCACATCCGGCCCGTCTGTTTATAGTCGATCAGCTATCGCACGGAGAGAAATGCGTATGCGAGTTGACAGAGATGATCGGTTCCGATGTTTCGACAATATCGAAACATCTCGGAATACTCAGGAATAACGGAATCATCTCTTACGAAAAGCGCGGCACACAGGTTTTCTATTCGCTTAGGGTGCCCTGTGTGCTGAACTTCTTCAGTTGTGTGGAATCGGTAATCAGCTCCAATGCCCGTGAGCAGTTGTTACTGCTAAAGGAATAGCTGAAGGTCACATGAGCCGGATAATTTAAATATTATGAGATGGCAGTCTGAATGGAAGCCGCTGGTTTTAATCAGCGGGGTGTTTCTTGCATTTTTCTATATCCCCTTTAATGTAACGGGTATCGAAAATGCTATTATGGAAGCTTTGAAGCTGACCCAATGGTATGCCCGCGAGCATGTTATATTATGCCTGATACCGGCTTTTTATATCGCCGGGGCGATTGCCGTATTTATCAGCCAGGCCTCTGTAATAAAATATCTCGGTGCGAAGGCCAACAAGGTGCTTTCCTATGGAGTCGCCTCGGTTTCGGGTACGATTCTGGCTGTCTGTTCCTGCACGGTACTGCCGCTTTTTGCGGGGATTTACAAGATGGGCGCGGGGATTGGTCCCGCCACCGCCTTTCTTTATTCCGGCCCTGCCATAAATGTTCTGGCGATAATCCTGACCGCCAGAGTCCTGGGGCTTGGATTGGGGGTTGCGCGGGCGGTGGGCGCAATCGTTTTCAGTATTATAATCGGCCTGATTATGCATCTGATTTTCCGCAATGATGAAAAAGAGAAAGCAAGCGCTCAAATGGCTATGCCGGAATCGGATGACGGGCGTTCACTTTTGCAGAATGGGATATATTTTGCGGCCATGATTGCGATTCTTGTATTCGCCAACTGGGGCAGGCCGGATGAATCGGCGGGAATCTGGTACACAATTTATTCGTATAAATGGATCATTACCGGTTTTGCAGCAATCTTGCTGGGCATTGTATTGGTTTTCTGGTTTAAAATGAAATGGTGGAAACTAATTCTGGTCGCAATTCCCGCTATTGTTCTGGCCATCGCAGTGCCGCATGAGCCAATGATCGCTTTTGCCGCGGCAGTAATCGGATTTTCGATCGTTACCGCAACATCAAAAGGCGAATCTTCGGAATGGTTTGATCAGACCTGGGGCTTCACCAAGCAGATTCTGCCGCTTCTATTTGCCGGTGTCCTGATCGCGGGGCTGCTTCTGGGTCGTCCCGGTCATGAAGGATTGATACCCTCGGAATGGATCAGCAGTTCGGTTGGAGGAAATTCGTTGTGGGCAAACCTTTTCGCATCAGTGGTGGGGGCTTTTATGTATTTCGCGACTTTGACCGAGGTGCCGATTTTGCAGGGATTAATCGGCAACGGCATGGGCAAAGGACCGTCGCTGGCGCTTCTGCTGGCCGGGCCTGCCCTGTCACTGCCAAACATGCTTGTCATACGGTCTGTGATTGGAACGAAGAAGACATTTGTTTTTGTATTGCTGGTGGTAGTTATGGCGACTATCTCCGGCCTGATATATGTTTCGTTTTTCTAATAAAAACCGATTTTGGATGTACTTAAGGAGCGTTTTAAATGAAGAATGATTCAGGCCCCTCGACAAACTGGAAGGCATATGCAATAATCAGCCTGCTTGGAATTCTTGCAATTACGCTTGCGGCGGCAATTTTCAGGCTCTGGGTGTTGACCGCAATCCCGATAGGATTTTTATTTGGCTTCTTTCTTCAAAAAGGTGATTTGTGCGGATCATCGGCATTCAGCGAGATTATAATGATGCGCGATTCGGGCAAGATTGTCGGTTTATGGGTGCTGATTGTAATTGCCATGCTTGGAATCGGCTGCCTGGATTTGCTGGGATGGATCAAGTTGAATCCAAAACCCCTTGTATATCTAAATTACATAATAGGCGGCGTTATTTTTGGTTCAGGCATGGTGCTGGCGGGCGGATGTATTAGCGGCTGTCTGTACAAAGGCGCGGCCGGCAATCTCAACTCGATCGCGGCGCTTCTAAGTATCCCTGTGGGAGTTATGCTGGTGGAGTTTGGTCCTCTCAACGGTGCACATCTTTGGATGAAAAAGCATATCATATCGCTGGCAAGCGGAGAGAAAGTGAGCCTGTATGCGCTCACCGGACTGCCATTCTGGGCTCTTGCATTGATTTTCGCAGGCATCACCTTTGCATTTGTTATCGCTCTTAAGCGACGAAAACCAAAAGCAGATCATTCAATCAAAAAGGATGCTGCGCCTTTGCTCAAGCGGGCAATGACCAGGTCCTGGAGGCCCTGGGTGGCCGGCGTTGCTATCGGACTTTTGATGGTCCCGGCTTATCTGTCATCAGCGGCCAGCGGACGAAATTATCCGCTTGGTGTTACTCATGGGGTTATGCAGGCAGAGCTGCTCCTGATAGATAACGGTTTTAACCATGTTTATTCAAAAAAACCGGCTGAAGCAGCCAGTATAAAAAACGCAATCATTCCCCCATCAGAGAAAAAAGTGAGCGGAAAAAAAGTGGTCTGGTGGCTGGTGGCGGGTGTATTGAGCCTGATGATTGGTTCATGGGTCTCGGCAAGGATGGCCGGACGGGCCAGGCTTCTTCCAAAACCACCTGACGAAATCCTGATCGCCCTGCTGGGAGGATTGATGATCGGAGCGGGCGCGGCTATTGCGGGAGGATGTGTGGTCGGAAATATTATGTCCGGCTGGGCTTTAATGAGCGTTGGCACTATTATATTTGGAGTGGTGGTCGTATTAACAAATTGGGCAACAACATATATCTATATGATGGGCGGGCAGCGAGTTCGAAAGACTTAACAGATTGTTTTATGATAGGAGTGAAGCATATGAAGAAAATAGAAATACTGGGCACCGGCTGCCCTAAATGCCAGAAAATGGCCGAGTGTGCCGAGGAAGCCGCCAAAGAGCTTGGGATCGAATATGAGCTGAAAAAGATTACCGATATCGCTGAAATCACAAGCCACGGTGTTATGATGACTCCGGCTTTGGTGGTTGACGGCAAGGTAAAAATCGTGGGAAAAGTGCCCTCGAAAGATGAGCTTAAAAATCTAATTGCATAGTTCTCGAATGATGGGAGGATCATAATGTTTAAAAGAGCGACACTCATACTAATTCTTTTACTTTTTGCGTTTTCCGGACTCGTCGTGGGCCAATCCTCGGAAAAGCAGGAATCACAAAAATTGCCGCTTAAACCTTTCACCTCAGAAGAGAAGGTTACCGATTCGACCGCGGCCGCAAAGACTGAGGCAAAGGAAAAAATCGAAAGCAAGGTTATTGCCTACTACTTCCACAGCACCCGCCGCTGTGCGACCTGCAAAAAGCTGGAGGAGTATGCCAGGGAGGCGATTGAGGGCGGCTTCGAGGATGAGCTGGAAAAAGGCACACTGGAATTAAAGGCGGTTAATACCGACGAGGATGAAAACAAGCATTATATCGACGATTACAAGCTCTATACCAAGGCTCTTATATTATCCAGAGTGAAAGAAGGTGAAGAGGTTGAATGGGTCAATCTCGACAAGATATGGAAGCTGGTTGGCAACGAGGACAAATATAAAGCTTATGTCACAAGCGAGCTTGAGGAGTTCCTGGGAGAGAATTGATGGAGAGCATTCTTATCGGGATCGGTTCGGCGTTTTGGCTGGGGGTGTTAACCTCGGTCAGCCCCTGCCCTCTTGCGACAAATATCGCGGCCATATCATATATCGGAAAGCGTGTATCCAATCCGCGAATGGTCGTGCTTTCGGGTATGTTATATATGCTCGGAAGAGTGGTTGCATACCTGGGGCTGGGAATTCTGATTGTAGCGAGCGCATTGTCGATTCCGGAAATCGCCTGGTTTTTGCAGAAAAATATGAACCAGTTTCTGGGGCCGATACTGGTGATTGCAGGCATTTTACTTCTGGGCTTTATCAAATTCAGTCTTCCCGGCGGAGGTATCAGCGAGAAAATGCAAAAGCGGGTCGAGCGTTTGGGAATCTGGGGCGCGGGCCTTCTGGGTATCCTGTTTGCGCTTTCCTTCTGCCCGGTGTCGGCGGCGCTTTTCTTCGGCAGCCTGATTCCCCTCTCGGTTAAACACGGATCAAGTTATATGCTGCCGTCGGTTTATGGCATCGGTACCGCTCTGCCGGTGATCGTTTTTGCATTTATAATCGGTTTTGGAACTCATTATCTCAGCCAGGTGTTTAACAAAATCACAAAGTTTGAGCTGTGGGCGCGGAAAATTACCGGGATAATTTTTATAGCCGTCGGGATTTATTATATACTCATATATTACTTTGGGATAACCCTGTTTTAGATTTTGGGATTTTCGCCAATATGTAATATACTTCGAATGGAAAATTGCAAATCCTAAATGGCCGCTATCCCGGCCATTAAAACACGGCCGTATTACGGAGATGATGTGAATGAGTAAGAAAAAACGCAAACAGAGCAAGAACACGAAAAAAACGGCTTCGCAGAAAAAGGAGCCGGAAATATATCAAAGGAACCATAACCGTATTTATGTTATCCTGGCAGGAATAGTAGTTATAGTTGCCGCCGCGGTTATATTATTCAGCATGGATTTCGCAGAACTCGGAGGCAATAATGCCGGCGCAACTCTGGATCAATCCTCAGAGGCCGAATCCAATGCCAACCAGCCTCCCTCTGTCAAGGTAGGCGGTCCCTCAATATATCTCCCCGAGAAATCGTATGACTTTGACACAATTCCCGAGGGTGCGAAGGTGTCTCATACCTTTATAGTAAAAAATACAGGCACCGAGCCCCTGGAGCTAATCCGTGCCAAGGGATCGTGAGGATGCACGGCGGCCGTACTGACAGAGACGGCCATTCCCCCGGGCGGGGAAGGTAAAATTGAGGTAACCTTTGATAGCAAAAAGAGACGTGGAAAATCTATTAAGCATATAAGTGTCGAGTCAAACGATCCGGTCAGCCCGAAAGAATCTCTGACTATCTCTGCCTATGTCGAGGCAGAATTCGGCTTCGAAACCAATTCGCTTAACTTGGGCAGGATTCGTAAGGGCGAGTCTGTCAGCAGGACAGCAACCTTGCTTATGAAAGATACCTCCAAACGCGATTTGCTTGAAATCGGCTCAAAGTCTTCTCAAATTGATGTACAGATTGTTGATAACGATGATGAAAAGGATGGGGGAATTGAGGTTGAAGTAACCGTTAATGCAGACGATTCTTTCGGCAGGCTTGATGAGCGTGTTAGCGCCAAATTGACTGATGGTTCTCATCCCGAGTCTATCCTGCGGATTATTGCAAATATCATCGGGAATGTGGAGGTGGATCCGCGATCAATACACTTTATAATCGACACGGCACAGGCAGAGCCGGATGTTCCAATTCGAGAAGTAAAGGTCTTCAGCAACAGCGAGAACGCAGGGTTTGGGCTTTTGAGTGTTGAGGACACAAAAGACCTTTTGACGATTAATGCTGATACGATTATCGCCGGCAAGCAATACCGAATTTTGACAAGGCCGAATGAAAAGGCCATGAAACTAAATCGAATAACCTCAGGCTCAGTCAGGATAAAAACGGATGATCCAGAACAACCTGAAGTAAGCTTCAGTTATAGGATTGTTCTGCGCTGAAAATGACATGGAGGATATTTGATAGATTCGAATGACAGGCTGAAAATCCTATTTCTTTGTACCGGCAATTCCTGCCGCAGCCAGATGGCCGAGGGATGGGCACGGCATCTTAAGGGCGATAAGATCGATCCTTACTCCGCCGGCATAGAAACTCATGGCTTGAACCAGAATGCGGTCAAAGTCATGGCCGAGGCAGGCGTGGATATATCGGGGCATAAATCCAAACATGTGCAGGATTTGCTGGATATCGGCTTTGACTATGTTGTTACGGTCTGCGATCATGCCAGCGAAAATTGCCCGATTTTTCCGGGCAAGGCGAAAGTTATTCACAGGGGCTTCGATGATCCTCCCAGGCTGGCCAAAGACGCAAAGAGCGAAGAGGAAGCATTGGGACATTACAGAAGAGTGCGGGATGAGATCAGGGATTTTGTGAAAACACTGCCACAGGCATTGGGGCAAAAATGAAAAAGCGCTTATCATTTCTGGATAGATTTCTGACATTGTGGATTTTCCTGGCTATGGCGGTCGGCGTAGGTGCAGGGTATTTCTTCCCAAACGTTGCCGGTTTCTGGAATAAGTTCAGCGTGGGCACTACCAATACTCCGATTGCAATCGGGCTTATACTTATGATGTATCCGCCTCTAGCGAAAGTACGCTATGAGGAACTGGGCAAGGTCTTCCGCAATTTCAAAATACTTGGCCTGAGCCTGGTGCAGAACTGGGCTATCGGTCCGGTCTTGATGTTCGTGCTGGCGATTGTTTTCCTTCACAACTACCCGGAATATATGGTAGGCCTGATTATGATCGGTCTGGCACGATGTATCGCCATGGTTATCGTATGGAATGACCTGGCCGAGGGTGACCCGGAGTATGCCGCCGGACTGGTGGCATTTAACTCTGTCTTTCAGGTGATATTCTATTCGGTGTTTGCATGGATTTTTGTGACCAAGCTGCCTCCCCTGTTTGGATTATCGGGAGCGGTGGTGGATATTACTATCGGCGAAATCGCCAAAAGTGTTTTTATATATCTGGGGATACCGTTTATAGCCGGAATTATTACCCGTTTCTCGTTAATCGCTCTCAAGAGCAAGGAATGGTATCATTCTGAATTCATACCGCGTATCAGCCCGATAACATTGATTGCGCTGCTGTTTACGATCATAGTCATGTTCTCGCTCAAGGGCGAATATATTGTCAAGATACCGCTTGATGTTGTCCGTATCGCGATTCCGCTGTTGATTTATTTCGTGTTCATGTTCCTGATCAGCTTTTTTCTCAGCAAGAAGGCGGGGGCCAATTACAGCCAGTCGGTAACTTTGAGCTTTACAGCCGCCTCGAACAATTTCGAGCTGGCGATCGCGGTGGCGGTTGGGGTCTTCGGTATCAATTCGGGTGTGGCTTTTGCGGCGGTAATTGGCCCGCTGGTGGAAGTACCGGTCTTGATAGCGCTTGTCAATGTCGCTTTCTGGATCAGGCGAAAGTTTTACGGCGATGAGCTGCAGATGTCGCCAAGGCAGGTGTATGAACGGGGATAAAGGCCTTTAAGATAAATCGTGGTTCACTCAATTTAGGATTAATATATTTCACTGCGTATTGACTTTAAGAGCTCATCAATCTGACCGAGTATGCCATCCCGGTCATCCTCCTCAGCGGTTACATATTGGATTAGTAGCTCTCCGCAATCGACCATAATTTTGGGCAAACCGGCTTCAGGTGACCAGGTGCCGGCAAAATAATAAGGCCGGATATAGAACTCATAGACAACGCCATCAGCAAGCAAAAGCTCTTTTTCAGAATATCTTGTCTTTTTTTTCAAAACCTCGCTCCAGATGTTCAAAATCCTCTCAGCAATCTCATTTGGAATAATCGCGGTTTTCCTAGCTACACCAACATTCTCTCTCAAATCGAGAATGGAAACGCTGTCATTAATATCCGTCCAGTTCCAGATATGCTCTTCGGCCACAGCATATTCGAGTTCATAATGGAACCGGTAACCATTGTCCTCTATTTTTCTCAGGATAACAGCGTATTCAACCCGAAAACTTGGTCGTACCATCATCCATAATGAGGGCCATGGATCCTTTATAAGAGTCTTAAAAACCACTTCATGGTAACCAGCACCAGAATGATCATACGGTTTTATTGGTGCCATACTTTCAGGGGTATACTGTGCTTTAGCATCCGGTCTCAGGACTAACATTAAGGCAATTGTTGCAAGCAGTAGACAGCAGGCCAAATATATTTTGGATCGTTTCAAAATTCACCTCCCCAGATTGTGTTATAAATCATTTGGGACCACTTTATCTTATTATAAATCCATCAAAGATCATGGACCATTGGAATGTTTTATTCCCGTACCAGAAGAACATTTATCGCTTTTACGATGACTTTTACATTTTCGCCTTCTTTTATTCCGAGGTCCTCGATTGATTCTGTGGTCATAACCGAATTCATAACGGAATCCGCCGGGATTTCAAGGGTAACCTGTCCCATGACATCGCCCTTTTTGATTTTCGTAATCTTACCTTCGATTTGATTTCTGGCGCCGTATTTCATAAAGTCCTCCGTGATATAGGGTTTACTTATTATGATTTGAATTATAATTTAATATTTGCTCGGCTAAAATTAAAAACAGCTTTTATTATTGAGATGTCAAGATAAATGAAGTTATACCTTTTTTTCATCGAATAAAGGTTCCACCCGGCTGTATAAATATTGCAAGGAGGTTAATATGTACGCGGTTATTGATTTCTTCAACAGCCGGGTCAAGAGATTCACTATCTTCGACGTCAAACTTCTTCAGGGAATAGGAATCTTCACGGCCCTGATTCTGGCCAAATTATTTCCCCCGATCATGGAGATAAGTATCTGGTGGTTCGTGGCATTGCTTCTGATCTGCACGATCAGGCCGTTTTATTTGATGTATATACGGAAGTAGTGCGGCAGTTCTTAATAATTAAGGCAGTTTATTCCGGACAATCAAAAAAACCAGCCATTAATCGAGTTATCATAGTAAATAATTATAGGTTCAAGAATATTATTTTAATTGACCGATTTGGTCCGAAATGGTATATTATAAATACCCTTTCATTTAAACCTACCCTATAAGATGTGGTGTCTATAGACCGGCCGCTCGGCCGGTCGTTTTTTTTGGGCTCAGTCTGACTGCAAAACGTGATGAAAGCGAAAAACTTTTTACAAACGGCTTAAATTATGCCCATAAATCAAAAAGCCTCCGCAAGTTAGAGGCTTTTGCGGAAGCTTTCAAAAATTTATGGAGCCGAGGGGAGTCGAACCCCTGACCTCTTGACTGCCAGTCAAGCGTTCTCCCAACTGAACTACGGCCCCAGAGGTTTTTCCAATATATTCTCTATCGGTATTCTGTCAAGCCATTTTATACCGATTTTAAGATGGTTTGATCCGATTATATTTGCAAACTTTAGGTTGATTTCAGTGTAAAATGATGTAAATTCCGGAAAATAAACCCGCGAGGAGAGACATGAAAAAAGCGCTATTACTATTTCTAACGGTATCATTCACATTGATTTTCGCATTCAACCTGTCGGCCCAGGAAGCGAAACTGGGGAAATTGATCTTCGAGGACGGCAAATATCCGCAGGCGGTCGGAAATACCGGCCTGATATCGTTTTACCAGTTCACGGATGATCTCGGAAATGTCAATCTGCGGCTCGTGACCGCCGATCCAAAAACAGGCGAAATCGAACCTGTAGATCTGGAATTCGAGGATTCCCCCCCTATGGGCTCGATTGCCTGGTCAAAGGACGGCGAAAATATGGCGCATGTGCGCAAGGATTACACGGTCTGCGATATCTATTCCATGCCGCGTGGCAATCCCGATTCTCTAATCAAACTGACGGATTTGACTCAATATATTCCGGAAATGGATACGGCCCGCATGAATCTTTACAAGTTAGAAGAGAAAATGCTTTTAAATGCGGCTTATCTGGAATGGTCTTATGACAACGAGAAGATGGTTTTTACACTTCTGAGGGTTGTGGATGCGGGAATGTATATGCTGGATATACCGACAGGCCAGACACGTCAGATCGTTCCCAAGAAGATGATGGCCGGTTCGCCAAGCTGGGCGCCGGATAATGAAACGCTTTATTTCGGCGGAAAGGATCCTTCGGGCGAACGATCCAACCCGGATATTTACAAGTTTACAGTAAGCGATTATTCTGTAGAGACGGTTTTGAATTCATCCGCCTCCGAGTTATATCCGGAGGTTTCACGTGATGGTAAGTATCTGGTATATACCAAAATGGCTCCGGGAGAACGTCAGACAGTCTATGTTTACGATATCGAAAACGACCGCTGGGCTCAGCTTGTATATCTGGACAAAACCGGCGCGGCGTCATTTCCGATGTGGTCTGCTGACGGCAAGTCGGTTATATATCAGTTGATCGTGCCGGGGAATACATACCCCGATTTATATCAGATAGATTTTGATCCCTCGATTTTCGATAAATGATTTATGCGGTCATTCTGAGCGAAGCGAAGAATCTGTTTGAATCGTAGAGATTCTTCGGCCCGTCAGCAGCCGGATTTACAATCGCTTCACTCCCTCAGAATGACGGTTTCAATTATTTTTTATATGAGTTTTAGCAGGCCGGGCTCCCGTGCCCGGCTTTTTATTGCAGCGCTCTTGTGAACTAAAACCTTGCATAATACCCCGGCTGTTTATTAATTAAGAATTATGATTTCGAGATTACATATCTCCGACTTTGCCATAGTCTCCGATCTTAATGTCGAGTTTTTTTCCGGTATGAATATCCTTTCTGGTGAAACCGGGGCAGGCAAATCGATAATAATCGGCGCTTTGAATTTGCTTGTGGGTGAACGTGCCCAGACCGAGATGATCCGCACCGGAAATGAGATGGCGGTGGTAGAGGGCTATTTTAAGCCTGCCAGAAAGACATCGGAGATATTAAAACGGATGGATATCGATCCCGGCAGCGAGCATTTAGAAATCCGCCGTGAGATACGCAGGAATGCCTCCTCGCGATGTTTCCTGAACGGCCAGATGGTTACGGTGGCAGACCTTAAAAGGCTTGGCGCGGAGCTTGTCGACCTGGTGGGACAACATCACCAGCAGCTTCTTCTGGATTCGGCAAATCATATCGGCTTTCTTGATGATTTCGCATCTAATCATGCAAATCTCGAAAAGTACCGGGAGCTTTATAAGCGTTATCAGAAAACGAAAACAGAGCTGGGGGAGCTCAAAAGGAAAATCGCGCGTGAGAAGGAGAAGATGGAGCTGTACAGGTTTCAGATCCAGGAGATCGATGCTGCCAGGCTGTCTTCTGACGAAGAGGATGAGCTGAACCGAGAACGCCAGCTTTTAGAGAATGCGGAGACATTGAAGACCTCGTACTACGGTATCTCCGAGCAGATTTATCATGGCGAGGGGTCGGTTACGGAGCTTCTAAATAATGCTATCTCTGTGCTTGAACCGTTGAAGAAATATGATGACAGCCTTGAGGACACCCTGAAATCGATTAAAAGCAGCCTGTTCAATCTTCAGGAAGCGGGACGCACGCTGGAGAGCCGTTCACAGGAGATCGAGCACGATCCCCAGCGCCTGTCCGAGGTCGAGGAACGTCTGGATACATATTATAATCTCAAGAAAAAATACGGCGGATCGCTGGAAGAGCTTTTCAGATACAGGGAAGAAATCGGACAAGCGAAGGATTCCTTTCAGGACAGCTCGGATCAGCTCTCAGAACTTGAGGAAGTTGTTAAAGCCAGTCTGGTCCAGCTTTGTTCATTGGCTGACAGCCTCTCCTCTGCCCGACAAAAATCGGCGGCGAAGCTTTCTAAGAGTGTGGAAAAGGAGCTTGCCAATCTTCTGATGGGCAAAGTTGAATTTGAGGTTAAGATAAGCTCTGACGAGGCTTCCAGGGGTGAGTATGAAAAAGACGGTAAAATCCTGGTATTGGGACCGGACGGATATGACATTGTCGAATTTTTGTTTTCACCCAATCCGGGCGAAGAGAAAAAACCCTTGGCGAAGATTGCCTCAGGCGGTGAATTATCCCGCGTTCTTCTGGCAATCAAGACGATAGTCTCCGGCAAAAACAAGAGCAGTTGTTTGATATTCGATGAGATCGATTCCGGTATCGGAGGTAAGACCGCCTCGGCAGTCGGCAGGAGCTTGCAGGATCTTTCGAAAAAACATCAGGTGCTGGTAATAACCCATCTCCAGCAAATAGCCGCATTCGGGGAAAATCATTATCTCGTTTTCAAAGAAAAATCGAATGGCCGTATGATTACTCAAATCAGGAAGCTTACCCTGAAACAGCGCAAAGAGGAACTGGGACGGATGATTTCGGGTGAAAAGGTTACGGAATTGTCATTAAAACAGGCGGAGGAGCTTCTGGATAAAGGCAAACGGTAGATCAGTATTTGAATTCGATTACGATACGATGATTGTTGGCGCGGCCTTCGGCGGTCGTGTTGGTATCGATGAAATCAGTGGCGCCCATACCCACAGCCTCGATTCTCTCCCCGCCGATTCTTCTTTCCACCAGATAACTTTTGATTTTCATGGCCTCGAGCTCGGCCTTCTGCTGGCTTTCTTCCTGGCCGAGAGTGTTATCGGTATAAGCTTTGACCACAACATCAACCTCCGGGAAGTCACGCAGCGCCTGGGCTATATTATCAAGTGTACGCAGTGACCTGAAGTCAATTCCGCGGCCGGATTCCGAGAAGCGCACGTTCAGGGTGCGGGAATGAAAAATCGAATCCATAATGGCACAGCCAGACTCATCAACCGGATATCCCGGCGGAGTGTCGGCACAGGCATCAATACTGTCGGGTACGTTATCGCCGTCGCTGTCCGGAGGACAGCCGGTTGAATCGAGCGTAATCTCGGCATATATATCGGGACAGCGGTCACGGAAGTCGGGCAGGCCGTCGCCGTCAGTGTCGACCGGACAGCCGTACTCATCAACCATACCCCGTCCCTCAGGCGGCGTATCCGGGCATAGATCGATAGCATTGGGAACGCCATCCAAATCGGTGTCATCTTCCAGAAGTTCCTCAGCAGCCGCACCAGTTTCCTCCAGGTCATCATAGGAGATACTGACCTCTCCCTTCTCCAGTCCGAAGTATACGGAGACTCCGAATTTAAGATCTCCATAGGCTCGTGAGCGGAAATCCTGAACACTATCGGCAAAATCGGCTCCAAGGCCGGTCAGGTAATTCAAAGAAGCGTCCGCATGAATGGAGATATTATCACGTACAAACCACTCGTATCCAAGGCTTCCGGTCAGCAGAAACTCTGTGGCGCTGTAATCGACGGGATCACCCTCACCGTCGGGCACCTGAATAGGATCGTCGGTAGCGACGAATTTGATTGACCAGAATGAAAGCCCCATGCCTGCCGAAATATACGGCACAAAGCTGCTGTTCCCGATTAAATGATATTTCAGTTTGGCCTTAAGTGTGTTAATTTGCCAGTAGCGGTCGGCGTCTTCCTTGCCGATTTTGTATATGGAATGCGAGACCGTATCGTTATAAACCTTGCCGAATTCGTATTCGCCCACGATCATAACCTCTTCATTGATACCGATGCCCGCGCCAATGGCAAATGCGGGTGAGATCACCCATGGCTGCCAGGTTGGGTTCAATGCGGGCTGACGTGCCCCGGCGTTAATATAAAGCGAGAGCTTTTTCTCCAGGCCGATCTGTGCCTGGAGAGCGGATGTACCAAGGATCAGGCAGGCCAGAAATATCGTTATAATAAATGTCTTATTTTTCTTATTCATGCTCTTCATAAGCGTCAATAATGATAAGTTTTAGCTCTAATGGCAAGCTTTTTCTAAGCCCCTGAAATCAATATGCTTTTTTAAGCTCCACGCCTGTATAGTAAGTTTTCAGTATCTGGTCGTAGCTATGTCCGGCACGGGCTCGTCCGATTGCACCGGTCTGGCACATTCCCACACCATGACCGTAGCCCTTGCCTACCGCGGTAATCTCTGTGATCTCTCCATTCATATCTCGCCATAACCTGATCTGGAAATTTGATGATGGCAATATCTGGTTCGGTTTGCCCGGACGTCTGAAGGCCCATCTGATCTGATCCTTGAAAAACAAGAATTCGCCGTGATCGGTCAGTACCTTGAGATACGATATCCTTCCTGAGGGATACCTTTCGACCACCTCGATATCGGTTATAACCAGGGATTCATCCTGGAAATCTCTTTTTTCTGCAAGATAATCCCTGAGATAGGAGGCAAGTTCCTGCGGTTCCCAGGTCATCTCCCAGTCGTGAAATTTAGACCATTCGCAATAATTGCTGTCGTCGATACTCTGCAGATAGCCGTTTATATGCTGATCCCAGACATTAGCGACTTCCTCGGTATAACCTCCGCAGGTGGAATGATAATAGGCTGTGATGGTTTCGCCGTTGTATGTAAGAATCTCGCCGCGAGTTTCTTCAATTGCCTTATTGGCGAGGCCGTATTCTCCTCTGATGCCTATATAGACCTGATCCATAATATCATTTACCAGATCATAACGCTTTTCGGAATTAGCCACTATTCTGGAATAAGCGTAGGTTCTGGCTGCCACAGACTGGGCTTTCAAAGCTTCGAATCCGTTTTTCTTGAGTCTACCGATTTCGGGGGGAAGGACGCCCTTTAGATAGTCCTCGATATTGAGGACGTTGATTACCTCGATCCTGTTGTCAACCGCAAGAATCTCCAACACCCCGCGAAACTGCCTGTCATTCAGAATCACATGCGAGCCTCGCACCTTGGGGGAGACATAAATCTTCATCAGGGCCGTATCCAGAGTAAAGCCGGTTTTTTCCGATAAAGTCAGGCCGTTTGGCAGGGATCTGGCTTTTAAAGGCGCCACCGAGTAGTAACCCTTGGCCGTGCTGTCAGCCATGATGCAATTGAGCCTGTATGTGCCCTCGCAGTCGATTTCGATATTATCGGTCTGTAGGATTCTAACACGGATATGCGGATGCGGAACCATCTCGGTGCCAGTTTGACGGTCGATATACGACATACGCGAACAACCGCATAGCGCAATCACTGCAAATATCAATATGTATTCAAATGTTTTTTTCATGGCAATGTCAGCTTTCCGAGTACTGTCTCTCTCGATGCTCCGGTAACAGACGGCAGGTTGGCCGGTTCTCCAAAAACCCATAGGGCTGCCAAGAGTGCAAACGAGACTGCTTCGACATAATCGGGATTGATGCCGGCCTGTTTGCTGCTTACTACCTCGCATCCGGGAATCAGATCGGCAAGGCGGGTCATGAAATATTTGTTGTATACTCCCCCGCCCGATACTATCAGCCTGTCAGGCAAAGTCGTACTTTCGATATAATCCACTACTGCAATCACAGTCGCTTCTGATACCGTGGTCATAATATCCGCATTTGAAATCCCATATCGTTTGCCAATTTCTACTATTTTTCTTGCTTTGGCGCTGCCGAACTGCTCGCGGCCAAGGGATTTAGGGTAAGGTCTTTTGAACCATGCCTGACGTTTGAGTGCGGTTAATAGCTTTTTTGAAACAAATCCTGAGAGGGCGAATTTTCCACCATTATCGTACTCTTTTTTGAATAGCATCTTTGCCAACTGATCGACCAGCATATTCCCCGGTCCGCAGTCCGAGGCCCTGACTTTTTTCTTTCCGCCTTTTTTGGGGAGAAAGGTCAGATTTGTAATACCGCCGATATTCAAAACTGCAATATCTTTGCTGTCATGGCCAAACAGATGATAGTGGCAGACAGGGGTTAAAGGCGCTCCCGAACCGCCTAATGCTATATCTGCGGCACGGAAATCGGATATAACGGGTAGACCGGTTTTAACTGCAAGCCGTGAGCTTTCACCAATCTGCCAGCTTAAGCTGCCGGCCTTTTTGGATTTTAGAAGGCGCCTGTCGAAATGAAAGATGGTCTGCCCGTGGCATCCCAAAAGATCAATAGATTCCAATTTATGCTTTTTCCTGAAATGATTTACTTTGGCTGCATAAAAATCGGCCAGATCATTTTCAACCTGTCTTATATATGCTTTGGCAAATTTATCTTCTGAAGCATGCTTTTGAAGATTTTTTTTAAGCTTCTGACCGAATCGATAATAGCCTGTTTTCAGGATTTCGACCTCATGCCGCTTTTTTCGACGGGATATACGGCAGTGTGCCAGGTCGAGTCCGTCCAGCGAGGTGCCCGACATCATTCCGATAATATTGAGGTTTTTCTTAGACAGAAGCTCTTTTAAAGGCGGCATGATTTAAAAGCTTATCCTTAAGCGTTTTTATCCGCTTCAGTTTAACGGCGAATTCATCCCTGTCAATACGACCGTCATTATAGCTGTCCAATACGGATTTGAAAGCATTTTCCTGATCTTTTTTATCATGGCAAATCATTGCCATATCGTGTCCCGCCAGAAGAGCATTAAGCGCACAGTCTTCGGGAGGTACGTTGCCCTTGACCGCCCCCATACTGAGATCATCGGTTATGATGACACCTTCAAAGCCGAGTCTGTCGCGCAGGAATGTCGATATAACCTTTTTCGAGAACGTAACCATATTATCCGGATCGAGGGACTTTGCCAGCAGATGGGTTGTCATCACAAAATCAATGCCTTGTGGTATCGCTAGTTCATACGGCTTCCAGTGGATATCCTCGAATTCCCGGTAATCTATTTCTGTCATGGACAAATCTACATGAGGATCGATCTCGGCTGAACCCAAACCGGGGAAATGCTTGGCGGAGCATAGAATTCCGTTTTTATGGTACTCGTCGATAAGGGCGGAAATACATTCGGATACAAGCTCGGGACTGTCTCCAAAAGTCCTTTTCTGCATTAAGGTATTATTCGGATTCGTAAGTACATCACAAACCGGCACCAGATTGGTATTGACGCCGATTGCACGCAGATGCTTCGCGGTCGTGCGGGCCATGACTCTGATGCCCTCGATATCATTTCGTTCACCGTAATACCTTGGCGAAGGAAAGAGCGGGAAATCCTGTTTGGCACGATTCACCGGTCCCCCCTCCTGATCGATGCTGACGATCAATCCGCTGCCTGAGGCCGCACGGAGTTGATTGATTTCTTCTGAAATCCTATCAAGCGAATCCAGATTGCGCTCGAAGAGAATAACTCCGCCTAACCCATGCTCTTCGGCAAACCGCTTGAGAGATTCAAAATCCTCAGGCTTATACCCGAACATGAAGAACTCGCCGATTTTCATCTCATCACCCCGCTCATTATACGGTGCACACCATATTTTTGCCTGCTCCTTTAGCCCGATAGAGCGCCATATCGACAGTCTGTACAAGCTCCATTGTGGACAGGCCGTTATCCGGGAATGATGTCGTGCCGATGGATACTGTTATCCTGAGTCCCGGGATATCGGTTGCAATACTGAAATCATGTTTCTCGACTTCCGCTCGGATTCTTTCCGCCAGTACGCTGGCCTCGGAGGAGCCGGTCTGGGGAAGAATGATAATGAACTCCTCACCCCCGTAGCGGCAGAATGTGTCGGTATCGCGTATGCAGGATTTAACAACCTGCACTATTTCCTTCAACACGATATTTCCAATTTCATGACCATAACTATCATTTGTTTTCTTGAACCAGTCCAGATCAAGCATAATAAGCGACAGAGGAAGATCATAACGTGCAGCCCGCCTCTTTTCCTCTTCCAACCGCTGGACAAAATAACGGTAGTTGTAGATTCCTGTTAAATCGTCGGTCATAGTCAAATCGGAAATCCGTTTATGCAGACGGGCGTTCTCGATAGCCATACCGGCCGAACCGGCCAGAATCGTGAAGAGCTTCTCGTCTCGTTCATTGAATGCCGCCAGCTTGGTCGATTCGGCATTGAGGACGCCGATAATTTTTCCACGGGCAATCATGGGTGCAGCCATCTCGCTCTTCGCGCCATCGAGTCCGGGAATGTAATTGTTCAGCGTGGTTAAATCCGCCACCCGTACAATGCGTCCGGTCTCGATTGCCCTTCCACTAACACCTTTAAGACTGATCTTCTTTGGATTCCTGAATATTTCCTTTTCTCCGCCCGTCATTTTCGCCGCCAATTCCAGATGCCGTTTGTCCTTATCCAGAAGTAAAATGCTGCACATTTGGTATCCAAGAATATTATCAGCAATATTATTGACCTCAACAAAAACTTCATCGAGATTATGAATTTCTCCCAGCGAACGCGAAGTTTCGTAAATAGTCTCGAGTTGAATTTGTGTCCTTTCCAGTTCGGTAGTACGCTCGTTAAGGGTATCCAGAAGATGTAGCAGCTTGCTTCCGGAATGTTTGAAGTGCTTTGAAAAGACGCCTATCGCCAGGGCATAAAACCATGCCACCGAAAGCCTTACCGGAAGATCGGGCAGAATCGAAGCACTCAGTTGGGGAGCTATTGCGATTACATAGCTAACCGTACTGACAGCAGCAAGAATTATCCCTCCCTGCAAACCGAGATAATATGCTGAGAAACTTACCGGCAGATAATAAAAGATGAAGAATTCGCTTCTGATTCCGCCGGTGGCATAAATCAGAATCGAGATCAGTATTATATCGAGTACAAAGGATGCCCTGTATAGAATCGAGACTCCGATTGAGCTTTTTCGGAAAAGGAGATCGAACAGAATTAAATGCAAGGTAAATATTGATAATATTATCCACGATACTGAGGAGATATATCCGTCAGGCTTGACCGCAAACGCGACCCATGCCAATAGCACCAGAACAGAAACTGTTCTGGTAAACATGAAGAAATACTCCTCACGCGGAAATAATGACCTGAATGATCCTCTCTTCATCTTCCCTGTCAGACCGTTAAACAAATGAAACCTATTTGTTTAGGTATCGGCATTCGGAGCCGATTTCTTGCATCTCAGAGGTGATCTTTTAAAAAAATGGGGATTAAATCAGGTCAAAAAATGTGATGATTTAACGCATAAAATCAATGACTTGAGGGGGAAAATGCTGTATGGCCGCCATGTTTTCGTTCCCAATGAAGCCGAATTGCGGTTTTTACAACCAGCACAGCCACCGCAACCGAAAGCAGGAGAAGGACTACATCGGTAACGATCAAAATCCAGTTACTCGCTGGGATATAATCGGTTAGCAAAAGATAAATAAGCGAGGCCAGGGTTGTTACAATCATAAATGAGGCCGGTATCATGGTGAACCAAACCCTTTTACCGCGCACATAAAGCCAGACCGTGATCGCCATAAGGGTCAGCGATGCCATAAGCTGGTTGGCGCTGCCGAAAATCTTCCAGAGGCTGGCGAAAGCATTGGAATAGCCCATCAGAAACATCAGGACAACCGACAATCCCGAATTGAACCAGTATTTGCGCATCACCGAGGGCACATTCCCGGAAAAAAGGATATTCCAGAGCTCTTCGAAAAGATAGCGGTTTAGACGGACTGCGGAATCGAGGGTGGTAACAATAAATCCTTCGATCATGAGGATGCCGAAAACGGAGCCCAGGGCGACTGTGATAAACGGGAATGCGTTGTGTACTATATTGCCGACTCCAAGCGCGAATCCGAGAATCGGATTGCCTCCGCCCCCGTCGGGCCAGACTATTTTCAGGTAGTCCTGATGTCCCAGCCCGGAGGCAAGAGTTAAGAGAACCAGAGTGGCCAGAATGCCCTCGAGTATCATGGCATTATAGCCGATCCGCCGCACATCCTTTTCGCTGTTGACCTGTTTGGAGGTAGTCCCACCTCCCGCCAGAGCGTGGAAGCCCGAGATAGCTCCGCAGGCGATGACTATAAACATCATTGGCCATATCATGCCCAGATTTGCGGTTCCGGCGGCAAAATCGAAACTGGGGGCATTAATCGAAAGACCGCCCAGCCCTCCGATAATCAGCGAGGCGGATACAATAAATATCCCGCCATACAGTATTTGCACATTGGTGAAATCGCGCGGCTGAAGAATTATCCAGACAGGAATGCCTGCTGCGATGAATGTATATATGCTGATTACCGCCATCCAGATCTTTGGATCAAGCGCTACCGGATGCCGGAAACCGATATATATCGATATGATACAGAGCACGAATGCTATAATATAGGCATAAAGCGAACGCAGTTTGCGTCGGTAGATCAAAAATCCCAGAATTGGCGCAAAGGCGGTGATTATTATAACCGAGGTTGAAGCGATTCCGCCTATAATCCCCTTAACCACGCCGTCCTCGGTAACCGTTTTCAAAAGCGTCTGATTCTGAGGAAGAGTCAGATCCTCAAGAGGCCATTTGGAGGTGAGAGATTTGGCTGCGGCCCCCAAAAATGCCGAGGTTACCAAAATTATCATTACCAGCGTGAAGATTATAAACAGGATAAATCCCTGTTTTCCGAGCGCATTTCCGGCAATCTGCGCCATGGACTTGCCTCGCTCGCGCACCGAGGCAAAAATGGCGGTATAATCGTGCACTGCCCCGAAGAAGACGGCACCCACGATCAGCCACGCCAACACCGGCATCACGCCGTATGTAAAACCCATAACCGGCCCTATTATCGGCCCGACACCGGCAATGGTGGCAAAATGATGAGCAAACAGAACATGCGCCTTGGTAGGCACATAATCGCGGCCATCATTCATCGAAACCGCCGGTGTAGGTATGTTATTATCTGAGCCGATTTGTCGGGAGATGAAGCGGGAGTAAAACCTTATGCCCAGCCAGAATAATGCCAGTGCAAGGAGTAATAATATTAAAACATTCATTTTTTGTTGCTAAGTCTCAGGCAATTAATATATTTTAAGTTCTTGACAGAATAAATCAAGCAAAAAATGTTGGGTATTATTTAGCCTGCATGCAAACAGGCGAGCCTATATGATTAAAAGTTATTTATCCTCATTCAAGATCAAATTTCTCCCTCTCTTAATTGGTACGATTCTCGGTATCGTCTTTTGTGCGTCTCCGGGATATGCTTTAATAGCGACATCCTCGGATGGCGTCGATACTCTGCCGGACAAGATTTTCGATGATCTAATCATTCGCGACAATCAGGCTGAGGATTTGGAGCTCAATGAAATTGCCGGAGATTTGATTATATCTGCGGAAAAAATCAATGTTACTGTCAATCAGGTTGGTGGTAATGTCAATGCTGTGGGCGCGGATATTTTTATTGGCGGCAGAATCCGTCAGTCCGCCAGGATGCTCGGACATACAATAACGACCGATGCCAATATAGGACGGAATCTAACGGTTGCCGCTCTTCCACGCAGAAATGTATTTGGATTTGGCTCAAATGTTATCGTCCAGAGGGATTGCAGTGTTGCCCGGGATGTCGATATTGACGCGGCCGCTGTTCATTTGAGGGGCACTATCGGAGGCGATCTCAGAATCAATGCCGAGACCGTAATCATTGGCGGGGTGATTGAAGGTGATGCCAGAATTGTCGCCAATAAACAGCTCCGTTTGGAGCCGAGCTGCCGTATCGAGGGCATCCTGACCTACAGTTCGCCGAATGAGGCGGAAATCGAGGAGGGCGCCCAGGTCTTAAGCGGCGTCATTGACTATGAGGAGATATCCTATCGCGGGCTTTTCGATATACCGCTTTCATGGAGAATCGTTTTTGGTTTTGCCGCGTTGCTGGTCGGAATCATATTCGTGCTTCTATTCCGCCGGCAGATACGTGAACTGATCAAAATACTAAACACTCGTTTCGGCCAGTCGCTGGGAATCGGCCTGGCAGGGGCAGCGGCAATGATCATTTATACGGCCGTGTTCCTGATAACATTCATGTTTGCGCTTTTCTATAAGCCGGTCTTTTCACTGGTACCGGTTCTGGCAGTTGTATTTATTATCTTCTTCCTGATGTTTTATCTGGCGAATATTCTTGTGGCAATATTTCTGGGAAGATTCATAATCGTGCGCATAACCGGCAATGAGGAATGCTCGCCGGGAAGATCGCTGATCCTGGGCCTGATAATTCTCACACCCCTTTACGGTATACCCACTGTCGGCATTTATCTGTATGCAATCTCGGCCATGCTGGGTTTCGGGGCTTTCATGATCGGTATTTATCGGCAGATGAAGGTCTCGGCTCAGTAGTAAATAAAAGTCTTTCGTACATCAAATAATCCCAAAGCATTCTGGATTTTTCAGTTGAAAAGGATTATACTGCAATTCAGATCTAAGAAAAATACTTATATAATATGAAAGACAGACTCGACACCGTACAGCTAATCATCTGGATACTGGTGGGCCTGGCCGCCTTCTACGGGCTCTATCAGGCGATTTCGCTGGCCTGGGTAGGCGATGACGCCTTCATCTCGTATCGCTATGCAGAACATCTAATCGAGGGACACGGCCTTGTATACAATCCGGGTGAGCAGGTGGAGGGATACACTAATTTTCTGTGGACAATCCTGGTTGCGCTGGGGATGCTGGCGGGTATTGATCCGATTACCTTTTCTCATATCTTCAGTATCACAGCATATATGCTAACCGCCGCTATACTCGTTTACCTGTCCTTTAAACTTTCGAAGAGAGAAGAAAATGGCGGCAGATCGCTGGTGTTTCCGGCGGCGGCAATGGCAATTCTGGTTCAGCATGATTACCATATCTATGCCACCTCGGGGCTGGAGACATCCCTGGCTTCCATGCTGGTCACACTCGGCTTTGCCATTCTGGTATTGAAAAATACAAGAAGATGGTTTTTGCTGGCGGGGTATGTGCTTATCATGGGCGCCATGACCCGTCCGGATGCCATGATCTTCTTCGTAATGGGAATACCATATATTCTTCTGCTTGGACGTGAAAAAAGAAAGCTGCTTCTCCCCTATGTACTGCCGTTGATAATTATCTATCTGTCCTACTGGCTCTGGCGATATTCCTATTACGGCTATCTCTTTCCGAATACATATTATGCAAAGTCGGCGTATCTACCCTATTTCTCGCAGGGACTGACATACCTTTTGCTGTATGTCCGGACATACTATGTCCTGATCCTGCTGCCGATCGCTATGATTCTGACAATACCCGAAATCCTGAAAAGATATATAGCTCAGAGAAAACTGGAGACGACTTTGAATCGGGTATGGGTTCTGGGAATTCTGTTTATTATTCTTTATGTTTTCTATGTTGTCAGAAGCGGCGGGGATTTTATGTTCGCGCGCTTTTTCATACCGATCACGCCTGTATGTTTCCTGCTTCTGGAATCGGGAATATTGTATTTGAGCCGTAAACCGCAGTTGCGTGTAGCAGTGGGAGCTGCGCTGATTCTTGCGGTCTTTTTCAGATGGAATCAATTCGATCAGCCGCAGGAGATGATCGACGGCATAGTTGATGAGAGATCATATTATCCCTCAGAATATGTGGAGCAGGCCAAGCGAGACGGCCGCAATATGCAGAAATATCTTGACGGGCTGGATGTTACGATCGGATTTTACGGTTCGAAAGCAATGACCGCTTACTATTCGAAATTGCCTGACGCTGTGGAGCTTCATACCGGGCTGACTGATGAATATATTGCTCATCTCCCGCTCAAAGAGCGCGGGCGTCCGGGACATGAGAAGATGGCGCCACTTGATTATATGTTCAGGCGTGGAATAAATTTCATAATAAAGCCTACGACGCTTCCCGTTAAAGACAGCACAAAAGTATTATTTCTGGATTCCACTGTTGTGCATATCTTTATTTATGAAAATGAGATTATGAATGAGTTAAAAAAGAAGCCGGGAATCGTATTTCTGGACCTGCCTCGGTTTCTGGATGAATATATCAAAAATTTCGAATATACCCCTCCTGATCAGATAATACGAGACTTCAATTTCCTGAAGAACTACTACTTCGATCACAACAATGATCCCGGAAGACTGCAGCCATTCCTGAATAAGCTGAGGGAGATCCAGCGCTGAGATTAACTCTAGACGGTCTTTCGGAAAAATTCCGGATCGGTATCGCCCTCTGTGTTTAGCAGTAAGACAGTCGATGTTTCTTTTAAGGCTAAGAACTCTCTGGCATCTTTGTAATCAGTCTTTTCGCATAGCGCCTTCAGAGCTGCAAGCGAGGATGCTCCCGATTCGCCTGATATTATTTGCGGATCATCCCCCTGCGGATAATAATAAGAGCGCATAGCATCGACCGCATCCGAATCCGAAACTGTCATAAACAGATCAATGCCCTGCTTTATAAATGGCCAGGCTGCCAGTGAAGGTGTACCGCAATTAAGTCCGGCCATGATTGAATCGAGATTTCCGCGGCTTTTCAGAGGCTCGCCTTTTTCAGTGTCAATGGATTCCAGAAGGCAGGCCGCTTCTCGTGGTTCGATCGAGACTATTTTCATATCTCCGGCTTTGCGGGTAGTGTTATAATACCATGATGCGGCTGCAGCTAATGCACCGACTCCTCCCTGAATTATGAAGCAGTCGATTTTTTCAGAATCACTCAGGCTTTGATCGATTTCCTGAAAGATGGTAACATATCCCGCCATGATCCAGGCCGGTATGGTTTCATAGCCGGGCCAGGATGTATCGGAAATGATCTGCCATCCGTTTCTTTCCGCCTCCTCCTGACAGATTCCAACAGCATCATCATAATCACCCGCGACTACATGCACCTCGGCTCCAAGCTTTCGAATATTCTCGATTCTGGCCGGTACAGTATTTTTGGGCATATAGATAACGGCCTTCTGTTCCAGCTTCGAGGCTGTCCAGGCCACACCGCGGCCATGATTGCCGTCAGTGGCAGTGCAAAAGGTATACTTCTCCGGCGGGATAATGTCGTTTTCCGAATAGAAAGAATCAGGAGCGGGAGGGTCAAGATTCGATTTTTTAAATTCATCGCAGATAAATCTGTAAATGGCGTAGGACGCGCCAAGGGCTTTGAAGGCCTTCAGGCCGAATCTGTGTGCCTCGTCTTTTACGAGTATTTGCCTTAGTCCCAGGCTTCCTGCCAGATTCGAAAGACGTAAAAGAGGTGTTGGGCTGTATTCCCCCAATGACCTGTGTACTTTAATTATATCGGAGCTTTCAAATTCGCCCGTAAGCGATCTATCCCATGCCGGTTCTGGCCTGCGGAATTTGTTATTAATGAAATCTTTCATAGTTCATAGATTATCAGGAATATTCCGCGCAGTCAATGCTTTTTGCAAAAAGGCAAATATTATTTTGACATTAAGATATGAAAATATTATTTACTGTTTATGTTTCGGGCCGTAATGGACACTTGAAATACAATTTTCCCAGTATTTAGCCTTATGTGGTTGGAAGTACAGACAGGACAGATTTAATGGATTTGATTCAGCAACTGGGGGCAATGGCCTTTGCCTCGCGCTTAAAACGCTTAAGCGAACGTCTTCACAAAGATGTTTCCCGGGTTTATGGCAAGCAGGACGTCGATTTTGAGGCGCGATGGTTTCCGGTACTCTATGCCTTAAAGGAACAGTCCAGTCAGCCTGTTACCACACTGGCAGCATCACTGCGCCTGACACATCCGGCGATTAACCAGATTGCGGGAGATATGGAAAAGCGGGGTCTGGTCTCCTCTACCCGCGATAAGAAGGATGAACGCAAACGGCTCCTGCGCTTAACTCCCAAAGGCCGGAAGCTTATAAAGAATCTGGAGCCGATCTGGAAGATTATCGAGGGGGAGACTCGCAAAATCCTCAGAAACAGCGGCGGCCAGATTTTAAAATCGATGGATAAAATCGAGGCAAGTCTGGATGAGAGGGATATGTATGAGCGGGTGATGGATAAGCTTAAAAAGCGGTACTTCTCGAAAATAAGAATTATTGGATACAAGCCGCAGTATAAGAAACATTTCAAAGAGCTTAATTACGAATGGCTCAAGAAATATTTTAAAGTTGAGCAGACAGATGAAAGGGTATTATCCGACCCGAATAAGTATATTATAAAGCCCGGCGGATTTATTCTTTTTGCTAGGTACAATGGCAAGATAGCAGGTACAGCGGCAGTTATGAAGCATTCGGATTCGATATTTGAACTGACAAAGATGGCCGTTACCGAGTCTGAGCGCGGAAAATACATAGGAGAGAAGCTTGCAATCAAAGTTATAGAGAAGTCACGTGCAAAAGGGGCAAAAGAACTGATTTTACATACCGCTACCAAATTAAAACCGGCTATAGCGCTTTATGAGAAGCTGGGTTTTGAGAAGATCAAAGAGCCCGATCTGGATCTTCCAAAGTTCAAGCGCCGTACTATCGTAATGGGGCTGAAGCTCTGACTGGCAGAATCTATTGTGCCGTATCGCCTGATAATTCCAGAAGCTTGTTGTATCTTTGTTGATAGAACCGTGAATCGGGATCTGTTTGAAGAAGACGCTTCTGGAAATAAAGTGCGGGCTCGAATCGGCCGTCAGAAGCAAGAACATCAACAAGCGATTCCATCATAGCTGTGCTGTCTTCAGAAATTGATACGGCAATATCCAGATACTTGACTCCCGAATCGGTTTGATTTTCGAAGATGTATGAATGTCCCAGGAATGAATAGAGCGGTACCGCAGTTGTATCCCTGATTAGAAATTTAAACTGCTGAATCGCCCGATCAAAATTTCTGGTCATATAAAGCGATTTGGCGTACCCCATGCGATTCAGACTGGTCATGGGGCATCTGTCTACAATCATGCTATAGTAGTTCTCGGCAGATTCATAATCCTGCATATTGGCGTAAGCATTTGCCAATGATATAGCAAATTTACAGTCAAGCTGTTTTTCTTTGCCCAGTCTTTCCAAAAACTCTGCACTTGGTTGATGTTGCTTATAAACGTTGGAGAGCAAGTAAGCAAAAATTCTGACTCTATCGCCTTCATAGTAGCCCCCTTGATAATGCGGATCATCATGGGCAAGACGCACAATTCGATCAACTGATCGCTCCGGCTTCATGTTAAGTGCGGCAAATGATGCGAAGTGGACAATGTTCAAAAGCAGAATAGGTATCAATAAAGTACGGATCTTTTTCGTTGTGCTATTCGCATTCGAAAGAATAACTGCTGCAAACAGAAAGGCCGGCAGGGCATACATCGAAAGCAGGTCCCAGTCGCGCGGCGCGCCCAGAACCGGATCTATCATGAAACTGACTAAAAATGCCGGTACCGCCGCCCAGAGAAAAAACCGAAGATTTTCTGACTGTCTGTATGATGAAGGAGTGAATAGATAAACCAGCGCCATGAATCCCAGGACTGGCCCTGCTATAAAAATGACATTCAGAATATCAGCAAAATGCACAGGCGAAAACAGGAAGTAATTTGTTGAGTCGTTCGGAATAAGCGGCAGTGTGGTCTGGATATCGGATCGTGATGTAAATGTGCCGCCGATGTAAATTCCTATGATATATATGGCAGTGATCAGAATCATAAAAAGACGTGATATCAGCCTATACCTTTTATTGATCATCCAGAGTAATGACGGCACGAAGGCCAGAAACCAGATATGCCAGAACAGGCCGACCGCAAGTATGCCGGCTGGAATCAGAATGCTGGATTTGTATTTCAATGATTCGACTGTCGAATGTAAATAGATAACAAGCCAGGCCAGAAGAATAGGATATGTCTCGACATAGCCTGCGAAGATAACGCTGATCCCAGAAAGATAGATTATCAGAAACAGCCATAATCTCACTCGGTAGTCATCTATCAGGAGGCTGAGTATTTTATAAAGAAAACACGTATAGATTAGGCCACAGATGATCGACAACACTGCCATAAGATTCGCGGCCTGGGCATGGGTTTCTATTGCAAACAGTTCTGCCAGGAGGCTGACCATCTGGCTGTAGCCGAATGCGGTCGAGGAGATCGGAATACCATCTACTATATTTCCGATTATCAGGTTGCCGTCACCCAGAATATAGCTGTGGCTTCTAAGTAAAAAGAAAAGTGCGGCCGGGATAGCTATCCAGAGGGCTGTTTTCAGGATTTTCGGAAAAGCATCCATTTTCATCATCAAGGTCTGCAATACCTTTGATTTCAAATCCCAGACTATTTCGCTCAATCGGGAAATGATAGCAAATAGTATTGCGAATGCAGGAAATATGATATTTATCGGATAGAGCACATCCAAAGGCAGTACTGACCAGTTCCAGTATGCGGGATAGAACCATGAGATGATATTAACAGCGGAGATTGCCAGGATTATTATGCGGATGGCTATAATCATATTTTGGTAAGAGGTGTCAAATCTTAAAAAGATTTGACTTACTGTTTATTCCGATTAAAATCATCGCCGGGAAAGGATTCCCGGCGAGCACCTCAATCTATTCACATACATCTATATTATCTACAAATTGCGTCCGCAGCACTTTTTGTATTTCTTACCGGAGCCGCAGGGGCATGGGTCGTTACGGCCGATCTTCTTGCCTCTGCGTTTGAAGGGCTGTTTTTTGCCCTGCTGAGGGGTGTCATCCTCGACCGCTTTGCCCTGAGCCTGCACCGCTCCGCCCTCGGGGGCACGAAACCCGAGCGATTCCTTTTTGTCGTGACGCGCCTTTGCGGCAGCGCGTGATTCACGTTCGCGGCGTGAGACCTCGCTCTGGTCGGCCGGACGCATCCAGTAGCAAAAGCGTACCGCTTCACGGTCGATCTGATCCAGAAGTTCGGTAAACATGCGGTAGGCCTCGCGCTTGTATTCTATCAGGGGGTCCTTCTGAGCATAAGAGCGCAGCCCGATTCCGGTGCGGAGCTGATCCATCTCGTACAGGTGATCTTTCCACTTTTCAGTCACAGTGGATAGAAAGGCCATTTTTTCGATTTTGCGCATAACATCGGAGCCCAGCACCTCTTCCTTCTGCTTATAAACCTTGAAAGCGAGTTCCTTGACTTTTTCGACCAAATCCTCATGCTCAATCTGCATAATATCGATATCTTTGGTTTCCAGCGGCGCCAGGAACATCTTATGGGTTTCTGTAGAGAGGCCGGATAGATCCCATGTTGCCGGATCTTCCTCGGGCGGGGCGTAATTCATGACCATGTTCTCGGCCACCTCGGCTATCTTCTCGCTGACTTCCTCGTGGATATCCTCGGTCATGATGTACTCCTGCCTGCGATCGTAGATAACCTCGCGCTGAATATTCATAACGTCATCATAGTCCAGCAGCTTCTTACGTACAGAATAGTTCTGACCCTCGACCGACTTCTGGGCCTTTTCTATCGATTTGGTGATACGCTTGTGCTCGATCGCCTCACCCTCTTTAAGGCCGAGCATATCGAGCACGCGGGATATACGGTCCACTCCGAAGAGGCGCATCAAATCGTCCTCAAGAGAAAGGAAGAACCGTGATGATCCCGGATCGCCCTGCCGCCCGGCACGCCCTCGAAGCTGGCGGTCGATACGTCTGGCCTCATGACGTTCGGTGCCGATGATATGAAGGCCGCAGACCGGGGTCTCATCGCATTTGTATTTTTCCAAATGGGGACAGACCTCGCCGTACTCGGGAGTTTCGATCAATGCGCAATTTTTATGTTTGAGAACCTTTTCGCCCAGCTTGATATCGGTTCCTCGGCCGGCCATGTTGGTGGCAATCGTAACCGCGCCCTGACGACCGGCAAACTGCACAATCTCGGCCTCACGCTGATGCTGTTTGGCGTTTAATATCTCGTGCTTGATGCCCTTGCGCTTGAGCATGCGGGAGATGGTCTCGGAGACATCCACACTTACCGTACCCACCAGAATCGGCCGTCCCAGGTCGCGGAAGTATTCGATCTCATTCAAAATGGCTGTATATTTTTCCTTCTTTGTACGATAAATCTGATCAGTGAAATCGATTCGTTTAACCGGCTTATTGGTCGGAATCACGACAACATCGAGCTTATATATATCCCAGAATTCTCCGGCCTCGGTTTCAGCGGTGCCGGTCATACCCGCCAGTTTATAATACATGCGGAAATAATTCTGCAAGGTGATTGTGGCGACTGTCTGTGTTTCGCCCTCGATCTTGACCTTCTCTTTGGCCTCGATGGCCTGGTGCAAACCGTCGGAGAAGCGCCGTCCCGGCATCAAACGGCCGGTGAACTCATCGACAATAATAACCTTGCCGTCCTGCACAACATACTCGACATCCTTTTCGAACAAGCTGTAGGCTTTCAGAAGCTGGGTGATCGAATGCAGTTTCTGGGATTTTTCGATATGATGCTTATAAAGCCTGTCCTTGGCTTTAGCCTTGTCCTCGGTATTCATCTTCTCGTCATTGTCGATCTGAACGATACCCTCGGCAATATCGGGAATTTCGAAAAGCTGTTTGTCCGAGGGATGAAGCTCGTTTAAGCCCATTTCTGAAAGTGTAACCGAATGATCTTTCTCATCTATGGCATAGTAGATGCGCTCATCGATTTCATTTAAGTTTTTCTTATCGCGCATGATGTTGCTTTCAATGGTTGAGACCATGCGCTGTACCCCGGCCTCCTTCATGATTTTCATGAAGCGCTTATTCTTGGGAGCAGCGCGTCTGACGGTTAGAAGATCGTAGGCGGCATCATCATAATTTTCTTCTTTAAGCTCTTTCTCGGCCTGGCTAATCAGTTGATTGGCCATCAGGGTTTGTTTTTTGGCAATCCGCTCGACCAAAGGCTGCATATCGCGGAAGGCCTGGTCGATTGTCGATTCCACCGGGCCGGAAATAATCAGCGGGGTACGGGCCTCGTCGATGAGCACGCTGTCGACCTCGTCAACTATAGAGTAAAAATGCCCGCGCTGGCGGTTGTCTTCCACACGCCAGCCCATGTTATCATGAAGATAATCGAAGCCGAATTCGGAGTTGGTGCCGTAAGTTACGTCGCAATTATACTGCTCGCGCCTTTCATCGATATCCTGGCCATGCTGAACCACCCCGACTGTTAGTCCGAGGTATTTATAGACCTCGCCCATCCACTCGGCGTCACGAAGGGCCAGGTAGTCGTTGACCGTGATGATATGCACTCCCTGCCCCACAAGGGCGTTAAGATAAACCGGCATAGTGGCGACCAGTGTCTTACCCTCACCGGTGGCCATCTCGGCAATTTTGCTTTGATGCAGTACGACCCCTCCGAAGAGCTGAACATCGTAAGGGATCATTTCCCAGGTAATATTCATCCCTCCTGCCTCCCAGGTCTTGCCCTTCAGGCGGCGGCAGGTTTCCTTGACCATGGCAAAGGCTTCGGGAAGGATGCTGTCGAGATATTCGTCAATTCCTTCTTTTAGCTTTTCCTTGCGTTCCTTGTTGTCCCACTCGAATTCCTCGGCCTCCCGGTTCAGGTCCCCCCAGACCTTTTTGGCCTCAGCCTTAAATTCCTTGGTTCTTTTTATCAGATCTTCCCGCGGAATATTCTCGAGAGCAGGATAGATTTCATTTATCTCATCAACAATCGGGTTTATCTTCTTTAAGTCTCTTTCGTGTTTGGTTCCGAATACTTTTTTTATCAGAGTATCTAACAATATTATCTCCTCTTTGCATTTACAGGGGTAACACAGTTATACAACAGATTCCCGCAAACGTTCGATCCCTATCATTATACGCTTTTGGATAAATTGCAAGCAAAAAACGACGCGGGAATTAATCCTTGGGGGTCAGATTGCGCCTGGTGAAGATATAGAATGTCGGAATAAGAAACATTAGCAGTAATGTGATGAAATATAACAGCTTTTGAAGCTGGGTAGTATCGTAAATCAGCGTACTGCCGATGATGTTACCCCAGTTGTTGAGGACATCGTATTCGGGGCCGATATACCAGATCACACGCGCCAGATTAGTCCAGAAGCCCCAGTCGGTGTGGATCATCTGCTTGGCTATCTGCGGCAGAAAATATGTTACCAGCACCACTATTGAAGCCCAGACCGGATGCATGAATACTGAGAAGAATGCGGTAACTACAATCAGCATAAAATACAATAGAAGATCGTATATGAAGGCCAATACAAGATTGGCGGTCAGCCCGTAGTCAGTAACCGTGTACAGGAGTATCATGAAATAGAGAACCTGGAACAACCAGAAGATAATCATCAGCTTAAAGGCGCCAATTATCTTCCCGAATATAAATGCGCTGCGGGAAACCGGCTTTGCCAGATACGGAAACAGTGTGCCATCACGGATATCCTGAATCAATACCAGAGAGCCGACCGTAACCGACGCGAACACCCCAAAGAAGGTGTACATTTTGGTAAAACTTGAAATAATCATAAGCAGCATGGGGCCGCTTTCCTGACGGAAATCCTCGGCCACAAGAAATGGAATCAAAGTCATTAGAAGCATGCCCAGGCCAACTATGAAAAAGACCCAGTAAATCTTGCTTCTTAACAGCTTGGCAAACTTATGCTTGCTGATCAGGTTTATCGATCTCAGTTCCATTTTCCACCAATTGCATAAATATTTCTTCCAGATCGCTGCGCGGGGGAATTACCGAGATTATATCCGCGCCAAGCTCGGAAAGCTTTGCGATTAACTTCGCCTTATCCTCTTTTGAGCCGGTCAGAATCGAGTATGCCGTATTGCCTTTATGTTCGAGACTCCAGTTTTCCCCAAGTCTTTCTACTCTGGACTGGCCAAGAGTGAAAGTCACCTCGGTATCATCGGATTTCTTCAATAGATTTTCGACCGTATCGATCTTTATTACCTTGCCATTGTTGATGATTGCCACACGGTCTGCGATCTGCTGAACATCGGATAATATGTGCGTGCTGAGAAACACGGTCTTACCGCGCTGCTTTAATTGTAGAAATTTGTTTTTGATCTTTGATTTGGCAATCGGATCCATACCGGATGTCGGCTCATCGAGTATCAACAGGTCAGGATCGGAAATCATGGCCTGAGCAAGACCGATTTTCTGCTTCATACCCTTGGAGTATGTTTTCACCTTGCGGCCTTCGGCGTCGGCCATTTCGAAGAATTCCAGAAGCTCCCTTCCCTTTGCCTGAATTTGCTTTGAGGGCACTCCGGCAAGGTCGCCCAGATATTTAAGGAGCTTTTTGCCCTTTAAGAATTTATCGAATTCAAACAGCTCCGGCAAAAATCCAACCTGTTCGCGGCACTTTGAATTGTAGATCGGAAGACCGTGAATCATGGCCTGACCGCGAGTAGGATGAATAAAGTTCATGAGGATATGAATAGTCGTGGTTTTACCTGCTCCGTTGGGCCCCAGAAAGCCAAAGATTTCGCCCTTCTTGACTTCGAAGGATATGCCATCCAGAGCACGCACCCTGGCATGACCCCACATATCGGAGTAAACCATCTCGAGGTTTTGAATCTCTATGGCATTTTCACCATTGCCGTTCATATCAATCATCTTTCTTTATGGTATCCACGCTGATTATGCTGTCGCCGGATTTCACTTCTACTTTGATTGTATCACCGTGTTCGTCCTTCGTAATCTTGGTAGTCGTTTCATCTTCGTCACCGCGAAGCTGTCGTCTAATTCCGTAATCGATATCCTCGTGCATACCATCCCATCTTTTTTGAATCTCACCCTCTTTGTTTATAAAAATGGCGGCCGGCAATGCCCCCACTCCAAACTCCTTGGTAATCTCATTATTGGGATCGAGGCCGATTTTCATGTCGATATTCCATAGCTCTTTGGCCTGCGCGATATCCTCAACGGATTCGCCGACATTGACCGCAATAATCTCAAACTCATAGTCTTCCCGCCATTTTTCGACATCCTCCCCGATTTCATCCAGAGCAAGATGAGAGGGATTTGATGTTGAGTTCCAGAAGACCAGAATCACCGGCTTTTTACCTTCGTAATAGCCCAGAGGCTCGAAGCCCCCGTCAAGAAGCGTGATCTCGATATCGGCAAAATTTTCGGAGGCCTCTTTCTTCTTGAGAATATCGGGCTGTTTTATCAGGACATGCTGTATCAAGAAAAGCAAGCCGAGTATTAGTAGCGTTATGTAGAAGCTCTTACGGGTCATAATCTATCTGCTGAAATTTCCCTGAATATATTAGTTGTTTACGGGAATTCAACAGATTTGTTATATTTTTTGCCTGAATAAATGGCTATTCAAGCGGAGAGACATATCTTTCCCAGCGTGCCTGCTGAATTTTGGAAGGCGATTCCATCATACTTGCCCGATAGACATCGGAAGCATCGAGCACAAGCTCGGTTTCATACAGTTCCTTGCCGCGCCTGTAATCAACCTTGACCTTGTCCCCGGCCTTCTTAGTATTCAGGTATTCCACCAGAGGATTAACGGATTTATAAGTTTTTCCGTCAGCCTTTAATATAACATCCCCCTCTTCCAAACCGGCATCCGAAGCGGAGCCGCCTCGCTGCACGAAATCCAGAGTCAGATCCCGGATTGACGAAAAGGCTGCTCCGACATCAATCTTGCCGCCTGGAATTACCTCGAGCCTTGCACCGAATTTTTCCAGCATGCCGGGAAGATCCATCTTGTTGCGGATATTAATACATGAATCGACGAAAGGCATGAGATACTGGCCGCTTAATGTGTCGGTCAATTCAAAGAACTGTGCAGCAGAGAAAACATTATTGTCTCCGTGAAATCTCTGCGCCAGGGCGGCCATGACCTGATCCAGCGACGAGATTCGGGGACTCATGGCGCGAAGCCTTAAATCGAACATGCAGGCGGTAAGCATTTCCGCAGAAAAGACATATCCGCGGGCTCCGGAAATTTCACGCGCAGCTCTAACCGAGAGCCCAATGCGGTCGTATTCACGAGAATACTGCTCGTAGGCCACTGTCAGCTTATCGAGAAACTCCTGATCGGAGATCAGCCCGATACGCCTCATGAGAAGAAGCTGATAATAATTCGATGTGCCGCGAATCACCCAGCTCTCATCGACCTGATCGGATGGGAAAAAGGTGATCGGAATCCATTGAGGAAAAATATTGTATGCGAATAATCCGAAGCTGTTATCAAGCGCCTCGGATTTCAGTTTATGATCGAGAAGTATGCTTATGCTTCCGGGTGAGCTTGCACCGGAATTATGGATTTCGGAATTCTGCATCGAGAACGGAAAACGGGATATAATCAGAAGCGGATCGAATTCAGGCGGTACGCCGAACACACGTGTCATCTGATACCATAATTTTCGAAGGTCTCCCATGAGCTGGTCATTCAATTCAGTAAGGAAAAACCTCTGCATGGCGATATCCAGGGGAAATCCCTCAGGGCCGATGGTCAATGTGTCGTAAAGCCCAACCGCCCAGAAAGCATCGAAGATGTGGTCCAGACTGGGAATCAGATATCTATTCTCACCAACTCTCTCCTGGGGCAGAACTGCAACCATATTCTCACCCAAAACGAAGTTGATTTCAAAATCTTTGGGCAACAGTTCCGGCTCGAGTTCAGGATATATTATCATACTGCTGCCGATCAGCACGCCGGATTTACCGAGGTAAAAAGGCGTCTCGTCAATACCATACTGGCTCGGTTTACGCAAATGCTGAATGGGCAGGATATATTTCAACTGGCAGCTGCCCTCGATATCGCGGGCGAGCCATTTGTTGGATGCAATCGAATCCACCTCGATTTCAACGGAATCCGGCCCGAAAAGGGTGAACTGCTTGATATACTGGCCATAGCCCTCGGTGTAATGATTATCGGTGTCTGCGATTTTGAATATAACCGAATCCATACGCTCGGGAAATTCAAAGTTAGCCCCCACGGCAAAAAGCATCCTTTCGGGATTCACGAGCTGAATTGAATATTCCGCCTTAACTTGCTCGGATTGGGCATTAAGATTTGCGGCTGTTAAAACAAAACAGGTAATAGTGATCAAAGATAATAGTAGAATTTTTCTCATCAATCAGGCCTTTGATATTTTTGATTCGATTATAGTTTTACAACCTATATCGTAAAAGTTGCGGTTTCATTTAAGCTGAATGATTATATTTGCAATCCATTATAATGCAATAATTTAGTTTTATTCGGCAGATATTTTTACCCCGGCCTCCCGCAAAACATTGAAGGCATACTCGATTCCCTCCTGAATTTTGGGGTCGGGATATTTATGAAACTCCTTCAGGCAGTTCACGAATTCTTTGGCGAGCTTCGGTTTATGACGGCCGATCTCACCGATTGCCTGGGGCGCAAACCAGCAATTGTTGCCGGATTCCTCGTTTATCATCCAGACCAGCTGCCGCAGTAGCGTTTTTGTCTTCTCATCATCAAAAACCAGCGAAGCGTAGCCAAATGCCCGTGCTGCTCCCCAGCGAAGATCGGGATCCAGATCATATAGCATGCGCTGGATTTTTCGTATCAGCGCGGGATGCTTTCCAAGCTCGGACTGTATCAACTCGCGATCATCATTTAATAGAGCTTTTTTCAATTCTTCCCGCTTAAGCATAAAACCTTTCGAAACGTTTAGCCATTTTAAGAGAAAAGAACCGAATTGACAAGGTCAAAGTTCTCACTCACACATATAAAAAAGCCCGCCATTTTCGTAACGGCGGGCATAATAAATCCTGTCATAAACTATTTCACGTCGGGATCCAATTGTATAATACCGAAGATATTGCCTTCGGTATCCTTGCAGTAAGCCATCCAGCCCACCTTGGGGACAGCCATCTTGGGCATAACAATTTCTCCGCCGTGCTTTTTGATCTTCTCCGAGAATTCATCGACATCCGGCACATCAAGTGTATTCGTAGTCGACGGAAACTGCTGGGTGTCCGAGCGCCTGCTCATACCGCCGTCAATGCCGGGCTGTTCCTTTTCCCCGGTCATCAAAAGCCAGTAATCCTCAGGACCATCCCATTTCTCGATTTTCCATCCAAAAACATCGCGATAAAATTCAGCCGCCCTCTCGGGATCATCGGCCTGCAGCTCAAAATGAATCGGTCTGGGCATAATGCTCTCCTTCCTGTCGGTTATATATCATAGACTATTTTGGTACATAAAATATATCCGGCAGAAGCCGCCTGAAAATCATATTTGGAATAAAATGATATTAATATGCGCACACGGGATTGATTGACGACAACGTCCTGTTGTTTACAAATATAATAACGATATGAGATTGATTTAGTTTATATTCAATCCGAAAAAAGAGCCAAAATACAAATGATTTCGGCTCTTTAGGGCAATTAAGTGCGGGTTATAATTTTGTTCAATAATCCAGTGTGAGAATGCGCCCGTCGGTGAAATTGAAAAATTTCTCCCTTTCGGCGACAGTCACACCCGGCATAAGATCGTCGCCTGTTTTACCGATGGCCTTAAGACATCCCGGACAGGCCATCATAGTTACGCCCAGATCGGCCAGCTTTTTGATCTGTGTATGGGATGACGGGAAGTGGCTGAATGTCAGATCCTCGGAATCCTTAAGCACGACCTGCGCGCCGTCAATGTCGAAATATACCAAAACGTCCTGGGTCTCGACCATCATAACAGCCATCTGCAAAGCCATCAGGACCTCGTGGGGATTGTCGGGACCATTGGTGATGTGAATGAAAACCCCGTCAGTCAATGGCTCTACCGGCTCTTCGACAACCGTATTCTCGGCAGAGGGCTGACATGCAACGATAAACGCCAGCGCGAGAAGAATTAATAATGAACTGGATAATTTCATTTTCCCTCCTTTAGATTTTATAAAAATAGACAGGTATATATTAAATCCGTTTTTACATTTTATCAATAGAATTTAAGTGTTTTACTTAGAACTTCTCTTCCGACCTCCTTAGGGGAAAATTTGCTGAAATTCCAGCCATGGATCAACTGCAGAAGGCCTCTCATATTCCGATTCCCATAATGTAAGCTCGGGGCTATTGGCGGAAACAAAGATCATAAAAACAGATTTTGGGGCGGCTTTACTCGCAGATTTTTCTGCTCAGAAAAAGTACAGATTGAAGAGAGCTTGATCAGTGTTTCTCGGATCAAGTCGAATCGGGGCTCGACTATTCTCGTAAGTCCTTGTCTCGCAATACAAATATTATTCGAAATAGACCCCGTGTTTGGCATGAAAATTTATCTACTAAAGTTGAGGAAATAATATGTGGGTAACGAATGTAAATAACATCATTGGGGGTCAGAAGACCATGTCTAACAGCATCAATTCATACCGCAGGGGATTACCACAGGAGTATGGCCCGCAAAGAACGATTTATAGAATTATTCTTTGTCTGGTTTTGGCAATTGCGATATTGATTCCTGCCCGTCTGGGGGCAGAATATAAAACCGAGTTCGCCGATACGGTTGTTCTCAGTTCCGTAGATCTACCCTATAATGTCCCCCAGAGCAATCTGCTGATTTTGACCAACGGCAACCTATACACCGGCGGAACCGCTATCAATGTCGGCGACCGTAACGATATCATGATCGACGGCGGCGGTGACACGATTTTCTTTGGAAGCGGGGAAGGCGATTTCGTGCACGGCGTAAGGATGTCCTACAGCCCGGAACGGATTCAGATAAAAAATATAACGCTTATTCATGATGTACCCGATGCCACTCTGGCTGAGGACTGCTCACCGATTCATCTTTACGGCGATGACAGTGTCTGGGTCAAAAATGTAAATATGGTTTCCCGTGGGGTGGAGGGAAACTGTATCGATGCTACTACCAAATATGGAAACGGTATTTCGAACATATGGGTGGAGGACTGCGAATGCGATAACCGCGCTCACAGCTACTACAGCCGTAACGCCGATCCGGCGGCGGCATTCAGAGTATGTGCTGATATTTCCACACTTGGTCCCGGAGAGTATACCGGCAAATTCGAGAATGTCACGGTTACCAGAACGCCTCATTCAGCAATCTACGCGGTCGGCGGCAGCGATAATCGTCCGGTAATGATAATTCACGACTGCAGCCTGACAGTTGATGCGCACAACGATATGTATGACACTACCAATGCAACCGTTTTTCATTCTTCCGGCGATCCGTTTGCAATAAGCGTATTCAGGCTCGGCGCCGGATCTCAGATATATAACAATGTCATCCGCTCGGGAAATCAGTATGAGGGAGGACAGGGCATGATGATTCAGGGTGCGCAGGGCACGGCTTCTAATCCTGTTGAAATATATAATAATGATGTGCAGGTTCATTGCGGCCCAACTCAATCTGACCTGCGTTACGGCGGGGATGGCAAGTCGATTGGTTTTTATCTTCGCTGGCCCGAGGGCGATTCCAAAATGTCGAACTGCTATGTGAAGATCAGGGATAATATTTTCAAGACCTATGCCGACGCCCTGACCGATCTGGATAACGGCGGCACTGCACATACCGGGGGCTCTGCGCAGGGCATCCGTATCCATGCCGACAGCGGATTTCATAACTGTGAGCTCGTCAATAACCGTGTTTTCGCTTTGAGGTCGGATTCGCTGGTTGATACGGGTTATGTGGAAACGGTTGCGGCTATGATCGCCAAAGTCGATACGAATCGAACCGACAGCTATGGGCTGACTCACATGCAGGATGTTCACGATAACGTATTCAAAGGAAATTATTATTATGCGCTGACTTCACCGCTGTATATCGGCAGTGTTGCGCAGCATCTGCTGGGCGGCGGAAATCTGATTCTGTATGCTGACACCTTGCACTGCCCCGAACCGGCAGGCGGAAATACATCGGTGGAATTTCCACAGTACGGCACATTCAGGTACAGCTCCACCGGAAGCAGGCTTATCGACTATACATATCTCGGCTATTCTAATGATGATGATATAAAGTGGGGTAATATCAATACCGACTGCAACGGCCTCGGCAAAGACCTGCGCTACGACAGAATCGCCACGATCAAAGTTAAAGACGATCAGGGAAATGATTTGAGCGGAGCAGCGGTAACAATAGTAAACAACTATGGACAACTGGTTGCATCGGGAAGCACTGACGCATTCGGCGAGTTCACAGATACGGTCACATACAAGGCCAGGCATTACAACAGTCCTTATGATGACGGTTCATGCTACTGGGAGGATTCGCTTCTTTTCAATGATTTCACGATCAAGGCCAAGTACGGCGGGGACAGCAGTATCACGACCCTCGCAATCAATGCCGAGACGGCATTTCCATTTAATATGTCGCTTAACGGGGGCAATCCGGCCAATAATCCGCCCTCAACTCCGTTACTGGCCAGCCCTTCAAACGGGGCAACTCTTGATGATTTAACACCGGTATTGACAGCTAACAATTCATCCGATTCCGACGGCGATGCATTGACATACAGTTTCCAGGTGTCATCAAATTCGAGCTTCACAGCTATCGTTGCACAGACAAGCGGTCTTACCGAAGGCGGAGGTTCAACTACGTCATGGACAGTCTCGCCGAATCTTTCCAATGGCAATAGCTATTACTGGAGAGTGAGGACTTATGACGGTGAGAGTTATTCGGGATGGTCGTCGTCAAGAATATTCAGCGTCAATCTTCCGAACAATGTACCCTCCTCACCTGTGCTTGCAAGTCCGGCTGACGATGCGACCGTGACAAGTCTAACTCCGGAACTGGTTGCCAATAACAGCAGCGATGCTGACGGAGATGAACTGGTTTACGATTTCCGTGTATCGGCCAATGCCAGCTTCACGAATATAGTGGCTCAGGTATCGGGCCTGTCCGAGGGGGGCGGTTCAACGACATCATGGACAATAACGCCTGAACTTTCAGACGGCACGACCTACTACTGGAGAGGACGTGCCTACGATGGTCACGATTATTCCGGGTGGTCGTCAGCCAGATCCTTTACCATCAACCTGCCCGACAATCCGCCTTCAACACCGGTGCTTGCCGATCCATCTGACGGCGCAGTGCTAACATCAACTGCACCCGTTTTGACAACGGGCAATTCCACCGATCCGGATGGTGACGGTTTAACATATAGTTTTCAGGTGGCATTGAACTCGGATTTCTCATCTATTGAGGCACAGGTAAGTAACCTTTCGGAGGGCTTGGGCGACAATACTTCCTGGACAGTTTCTCCAGAGCTGTCGGATGGAAACGCTTACCACTGGCGAGTGAGGGCTTATGATGGAAACAACTACTCAGATTGGTCGGATTCCAGGTCATTTTCTATCGAAATTCCCAATAACAGTCCCAGCGTCCCGGTTTTGGCCTCGCCCGATGACAGCGCTTCGGTGGAAATCCTGAGGCCAGTTTTGACACTTAATAATTCAAATGATCCCGAGGGAGATGATCTGGTATACGACATCCAGATCTCAACCTCGCAGACATTTATCATACCTCTGGCAGCGGAGTATGGTATAACTGAGGGCTCAGGAGAAACAACCTCGTGGACTGTTCCCAGCGATCTTTCCGACGGCATCCGCTATTTCTGGAGAGCGCGTGCATACGATGGCGACTCTTACTCGGGCTGGTCGGCAGTCTGGACGTTCGTAGTTGAATTGCCCAATAACGCTCCCACAACACCGGTTCTGGCAACGCCTGCCAACGGCAGCAGCGTTAACACCCCCACCCCGGTACTGGTGAGTAATAATTCCGCCGATGTCGACGGTGATGATTTGACATACGATTTCCAGGTATCGTCAAATTCCACTTTCAGTTCAATTTCGGCCGAGGTAACGGGCCTGTCCCAGGGCTCCGAATCGACAACCGGATGGACCGTGGACACCGATCTTACGGACGGCAACACATATTTCTGGCGTGTTCGGGCATCGGACGGAGAGGCTTATTCGGGTTGGTCACAGGTAAGATCATTCACAATCGACCTGCCCAATAATGCACCCACAGCGCCCATTCTGGCAAGCCCGGGTAATGGCGAGACGGTAACGAGTCTATCGCCTGAGTTGACTGTCAATAATTCATCCGATGATGACAATGATGCTCTTACATATCATTTCCAGGTTTCGAGTAATTCGAGCTTTACGGCTATAGTCGCCCAGCAGTCCGGATTAGCAGAGGGCTCCGGAGAGACCACATCCTGGACGGTAAACAGTTCTCTGAGTAACCAGACGAATTTCTGGTGGCGGGTACGTGCCTATGATGGCGAAGATTATTCAGCATATTCGCAGACTTCGGTATTCTATGTAGACTATACCGAGCCGAATGATCCGCCTGAACCTCCGGAATCGGATCAGCCGCCAGCGGGCGATTCGGTTGATAGTCCCAATCCGATACTTGTTGTAGCAAATTCGGTCGATCCTGATGGCGACGATTTGTCTTACCATTTCGAGGTCTGGAACGATCAGCAGTCAGAGCTGATAAAGGCTTCGCCGCCGGTCCCCGAAGAATCGGGTTCCACGACTTCATGGGAAGTCGATACCGCACTCGAGGACGGACAGCAGTATCACTGGCGTGCACGTTCATTCGACGGCAGCGAATATGCCGATTGGACATCATGGTCAAATTTCTATGTCGAAATGTCGCCGCCTAATGGACCGCCAACCACACCCACAATCGTTTTGCCAAACGATGGCGATACGCTTATCGGATCGACACATACACTGGTAATCGGCAACAGCAACGATCCGGATGGAGATGAGATTACCTATGAATTTCTGATCTGCTCTGACAGCGGCATGTCGCAGACGGTTGAACATGTAGTGAACGTCGTTGAAGGCACTACAAACACAACTTTCATTACCTCGGCTACTCTGGAACAGGGAAACACATACTGCTGGCACGCACGTGCATGCGACGGACAGGATTCATCGGCATGGTCGGAGACTCGCTCCTTCGTGCACCTCGATTTCACAGCCAGCGCTGAGGATATTCCTACTCCCGAGTATCCGCTGGAGGGCGAGGTGGTACATAATCTGAGACCGACATTCAGGATTCAAACTGATGAGAGCGATGTGGGTGTCAATTTCTATTTCGAGGTATCCGATAATCCGGAATTCGCAAATCCGATATCTTCGGGGCCGGTAGAGGGTGAACGAAATAAAACGTCCTGGCGGCCGGATCAGAATTTGGTACCGAATTTTACATATTACTGGAGAGCAAAAGCAGAGAAATCGGGATGGTGCGAGGTAACCTCATTTTCAACAAAGGGGAATGTTCATGTCTCGCCTAATCCATTCCGCCCCGACAAGGACGGTGAGGAGGTTGTATTCAGAAATCTGCCGCAAACATCTAATATCACGATAACAACAATCAGCGGAGATATTGTATACCGTATGCAGGAGGCAGAGGGGCCGGAGATCATTTGGAACGGCAGAAATTATAATAATGAGCCGGTGGCAAGCGGAGTATATCTGTACTTCGTAAGCAGTCCGGACAGTTCCGAATCGGGTAAAATTGCTGTGATTAGATAATTCGTTTGGGTTGTGCGGAAAAGACGTCCGGTTGAAACCGGGCGTCTTTTTTTATCTTTTCTGTTTTATTTTTCTTCTATTTTTCTCATATTTAGGAAAATCTAAATACGCACCATGAGGAGAAACGGAAATGAAGACAATTATGCCAGCCGTATTCGTAATATTGCTAATGATTCCATTTTGCCTGACCGCACAGAACCTCCCTCCGGGCGAAAACCCTCCACCGGATGTGTTCGACCGTATCGTAAATGCCGGTGAGGCCGGAAAATACGAAAACGCACCTTACGTAATCGTGATGGATTCCAGTGTTAACCGTGTCAACGACCTGGGAATATCATATATAGATAATTATATGCTGTTCAAAGCCCTCACTGATGCTGGCTGTAAACAACTTGCGGTGATTACCAGAGGATATGAACCCTTAAGCAGCATAATCGAATTCCGCGAGATCAATATTATCAGGGACACCCAGAAGATACCGGTTGATCTGGAAAATGTGAAAGACCTGCCTGCTCCGCAGTCGGGGATTTACTGGGGTGACAGGATAAAGATAATCCAACTGCCTCGTCTCGAGATCAATGACGGTATTGAAATAGTAACATTCAGAAAGGGTTATTCCTATGCCCTTTTGGATTCGGACGATATCCCGCCGGAGGATGAAAAGTATATACCGCCTATGCCGGGCGAATATTTTGATATAGTCCTTTTCGAGGCCAATATGCCGATTGTGGAAAAAAAGTACGTTCTCAAAATTCCTGCTGAAAAACGGATTCATTCACAGATATATAATGGTCCCATGTACTCGGCCACGACATATAACCAGGACACAACCACATATAGCTGGTGGATCAAGGATATGCCTGCTCAGAAATCCGAACGATCCACTCCGGATGCCTCGGATATCACTACCAAAGTCGTGCTCGCCACGGTTGAAAGCTGGGAGGCCAAAAGCAGGTGGTTTTTCGATGTTAATCAGGGACAGTTCGATGTTACCCCGGCTATCCAGGCCAAGGTTGATGAGATTTTAAAGAGCGAGGGTGTGTTCAACGGCACCGAAGAGGAGAAAGCATTCGCGCTTCTTCACTGGGTAGCACAGAACATCCGTTACAGCGGCCAGACAATGGGTGAAGGCGAGGGCTTTACCCTGCATTCGGGCGAGATGATTTTCGAGCAGAGAAGCGGTGTCTGCAAGGATATTGCCGGGATGCTGGTTACCATGATGCGGGCGGCCGGGTTGGACTCGTACGCGGCCATGACCATGGCCGGAAGCCGTATCGAACAGGTTCCGGCCGATCAATTCAACCATTGTGTGGTAGCGCTCAAAAAAGAGGATGGCAGCTTTGTGATGTACGATCCCACCTGGGTGCCGTTTAACAGAACAATTTGGAGCCTTTTCGAGGCCGAACAGCATTTCCTGGTGGGAACGCCTGAGGGCGAGGGATTGGATAGCATCTACTACAGCCCTCCAGAGGAATCGCCCATGCGGATTACCAACAACGCCAGAATTCTCGATGACGGCACGCTTGAGGGAGAAATCAGATTCTCCGCGGGCGGTTCAATGGATTATTATCTGCGGGGATTAATCGGATGGTATCCCAGATCGGAAATCGAAAGTAATCTAGAAGATATGTTCAGCAAAATCAGCAACAGGATTGAGATTGTCGGCTATGAGCATGGTGATGTACTGGATTTTAATCAGGATATGTGGTGGAATATCGAATACCGGATACCCGAATATGCGATGAAGTTCGGAGATGGTATGGAGTTCCAGAGCCCGATGCTTATGCTTGCAACCAACAACCGCTTTCTTTTCAGAATCGGCGGCGATCCCTGGCCGGAAAAGCGCGAATCGGATTTGTTTTTGTATACCACCCAGCTTCTGGATGCAAGCGAGACAATAAGACTGCCGGGCGATTACAAAGTTGTCAATGCAAAAGAGAGTGACAAGGTTGATGAGACTTATGCCTATTATCATTCGAATACAGAAATGGATGGAAAAGAATTTATAATCAAGACCAGAGGAGAAATAAAGAGGCGGCAGATACCGCCCGAAGGGTATGGCGGATTTTATAAGATGACAAAGCAAGCACACGATTTCGCTGAGACAATTTTCCGGGCTGAGAAAGGGGGTGCAAAATGAAGCGGACATTGATTTTTATGACGGTTACTCTTGCATTCGCATTCCTTTTCCAGAATGCAATTGCACAGGAATCAATCGACGGAAGATATAATATTGCCGAGCTCATGGATTCGGCACGCGCTAACTTCGATCTTGAACAGCAGGATGGTGTCTTTCTTCTGGATAGCAAGGATGTAAAATGGCTGGAGGATGGCAGGCTGTCGACTACAGTGCATCGGATTATCTGGATCGCAACCGACTTTGCGGTAGATCAATACGGCGACCATCGTATCCCCTATGATCATGAACGCCAGGATTTCGAGGTTATCACGGTGCGCACATGGATGGACAATCAGTGGTGGGTGACCGGAGAGACGGGAATAGTCCCAACTCTGCCGCATGCGCTTAAGAAGGCCTACGATTATACCAATATGCGTGAGATGATGCTTCTGCATAACGGTATTGAGATACCGTGTATACTGGAAGTGGCATACACGATCACGGATAAAGAACCATATAGGAAAAATATTGACGGCATGTGGGTATTTCAGAAAGAATTGCCGGTTGTTGTATCGTCGATAAGCATGAGAACACCTGAGATCAGGTCTCCAAAGTTTTATCGCCCCCTAAGCCTTCCTTCGCCAAATATTGAGGAAAACGGTGGGCTGAAAACATATAGTCATACCTCAGGACCATATGAGGCTATTCCCGATCCATGGAGTCAGCATGATATTTTCTCTGCTCCTCATATTGTCTGGTCAACCTGGGATAGCTGGAATTCGCTTGGGGAGTATTACGACAGCCTTTTCCAGCAGGTTATGTCCATAGATGATTATCTACAAACAACAGTAGACTCTCTTGCGGATGCCTCTATTAACAGGCAAAAATGTGCAGTTGAGATTGCCAGTTTTGTTTCTAAGAAAACCGGCTTTATATCCTATCCATATCGATATTGGATGTATTTCCCACGCGAGACTGTGAGGATTTATGAAAGCGCTTACGGCCATGCTCTGGATCGGGCGTTACTGGCATCGGCGCTTTTCGAATTAGCTGATCTTGAACCGAAGATGATTCTGCGCGGAGAGAATCTACAAGATGCCTACCTGGAAATTCCCTGTTTTGACTATTTTGATGCGCCCTTGATAAAAATCGCAGCCGACGGCAGCGAAATGTATTATAATCCTGTCAACGGCATGATTTCAAAGAGCATTCAGCCCTATTTCGGTCAAACAGGATTTTATCTTACAGATAATCGGGGCAGACCGATTCAAAAATTCGAATTCCCTGAGGAAGAAAATCTTTTCACATTGAAGGTAGACCTTTCTTTGAATGATACTAAAGACACTTTAAACGGCATAGCCTATCTTGAAGCCGAAGGATGCTTCAGCCCATACAGCCAGATGGCCGGACTCGATAAAGAAGCGGAAAGCTACCTTGGCTCAATGATATCGGGGGTAATATCGGGGGCCAAGCTGAAAAGCCATAATCCCATTCACTTCAGGGAAGGTCGATGCAGAATGGGAATGAATTTCGAATTGAAGACTCCAAAGCCGGATGAATTCGGTCATATAAGGCTGGTGTTTGGCAGCCCGTCAGGGGGAATAGTGGATCAGCTCCCTGAAGGTGTAAGGCTTTTTGATAACGTAAAACAATCGAAAACAAATCTGCCGGGTACCCTTATTCAAACGGTCGAGATCAGTATCGATACCTCCGGTATGCAGGCAGTCTATTTTCCCGAATCAGAGAGCATACAAAATGAAGTCGGAAGCATCTCAATTATATCAGAGAATGCCAAAGACAGAATCAGGATCATAAGAAGAATGCATCTTACAAACAATGAAGTCGCTTCTTCACAATGGCCTGATCTTCGCGAATTATTATTGGAGGAAACAGATAGGAGGAATCAGATGTTTATATTCGAAGCAGGAGAGGAATCAGACAAAAAGGGAGATTGATTTTGCACAGACTCATCACTCTCGGATTGATTTTGTTATTGCTGGCCGGATGCGGGGGCGGCTCTGAAGATGAGGATAAACAGATTGTTTTCGCAGTCGGCGGAGCGCCCTCGGAGATCGACTTCTGGGAAGCGTTAATTGATGAGTTCAGCACGGAATATCAGATCGATGTCAGCATAGTCCGTCAGCCGACCGACACCGACCAGCGCCGTCAGGGACTGGTGGTATCTCTTAAGGCGCGGGATAATGATCCTGATGTTTTCCTGATGGATGTAGCCTGGCTGGCGCAGATTGCAGCCTCGGGATGGCTTGAGCCTTTAAATACAGAAACCGACAGCATTGAAACGGAAGCATTCTTCGAAAATATCCTCAACCTTGCTGACAGATACGACGGAAAGCTGATGGCTCTGCCGGTCTATGTCGACGGCGGTGTTTTATACTACCGCAGGGATCTTCTGGAGAAGATTGGAGTGAAAAATCCGCCTGACACCTGGCAGGAGCTGATTGAATACTCCCAAGAAGTTCAGGATATAAAGCGTGAGGAGAATCCCGACTTTTATGGCTTTGTGTGGCAAGGGGCGCAGTATGAGGGACTGATCTGCAATTTCCTGGAACTCGCGGCCTCGAACAACGGCGGATTTATTTTCGAGGGTGACAGCCTGAAACTGAATATACCAGAGAATGTGGAAGCGCTGAAGACGATGCATGATATAATTCATGAATATAAAATATCTCCACCGAATACCTACACGGAGTTTACCGAGGAGGAGGTCAGGCTTTTCTTCCAGAATGGCAATGCGCTTTTCGAGCGCAATTGGCCCTATGCCTGGAACCTGCATCAAAGCCCGAAATCGCCTGTGAAGGATAAGATCGGAATAGATGTTCTTCCGCATTTCGAGGGCGGACAGAGCATTTCGACATTGGGAGGATGGCATATTGGAATCTCGATCTATTCTAACGTCAAAGAAGAGGCGCGGCAGTTTGTAGAATATGTGACCTCATACGAAACGCAGAAGAAGCTCGCCTTAAACCTGGGATGGAATCCGGGACGCAAGGATGTCTATTCCGATTCCGAAGTGCTGGAGCAACTGCCGCATTTTGCGGAGTTGAGAGATGTTTTTGAAAATGCTTATCCCCGTCCTACCCGGCCGTATTATTCGCAGATGTCTGCGATCTTGCAGAAACACCTTAATTCAGCTCTCGCGGGTGAGATTGGCCCGGAAGATGCGCTCGACGCGGCTGAAACGGAGATTCAGGATATCATAAACCGATACAGGTAATAAGTAATTTGATGAAAAGGATTTTTTCCAAAGATATACTGAAATCATACGCATTCCTGATACCATTTGCATTTTTTATCATAGCATTCATACTGATACCGGTAGTTGGGACATTTATCAACAGCTTCTACCAGGATGTCACCTTCAAAGCCAGAGAATTCATCCAATTCGAAAATTATACCAGCCTCTTTCAGGATTCGGGATTCTGGCAGTCGCTCAGGTTTTCGCTTTTGTTTATTCTGGTCTCGGTGCCGTTCGAGCTCGTACTGGGAATGATCTTCGCTCTGCTTTTGAACCAGATCAGAAAACTCCGGGGCCTGATCTGGGCAGCTGTGCTAATACCCTGGGCAATACCCTCGGCAATCTCGGCCCGGACATGGGAGCTGATATATAACTATAATTACGGCCTGGCGAACTATGTCCTGTCGGAAATCGGAATCACCCAGGAGCCGGTCAACTGGCTGGGAACAAGTATGGGCGCATTTATCTCGGTCGTGATTGCCGATGCCTGGAAAACCGCTCCCTTTATAACGATAATTCTGTTGGCCGGTCTGCAGGGGATACCTGACGATCTTTACCGTCAGTCACGAGTTGACGGCGCGAACTTCGTGCAGGGCTTTCGCAAGATCACCCTCCCCCTTTTGAAGCCGGTAATAGTAGTGGCCCTGCTTTTCAGGACTATTGATGCACTGCGGGTATTCGATGTGATCTATGTCTTAACAGGCGGAGGACCGGGCGGGGCGACCACCTCGCTTTCGATATTCGGCTATAGCTATTATATCAACGGGGATTTCGGTTATGGTTCGGCGGTGTCGGTCGTGCTCTTTGTAATAGCGTTCGGCCTTTCGGTTTTATATGTCAAAACGAGCAGGTTTGAGGCGGGGATTCGATGAGAGAAGAGACGGTCAAAACTATTATGATAGCTGCGGGCATGGTTCTGATGCTTTCGTTCTGCCTGGCGCCCTTTCTCTTTATGATCATAACCAGCCTGAGCAAGAATCCGGAATTCCTTTCCCCTGCCGCCGATTTCAAATTGACGCTCGAGAATTACAGCTCTGTCATATTCAAAGAATCACTGCATTTCATCGATTATCTGCGCAACAGCGTAATCATCTCGGGAGTGTCGGCGGTGGTCGGTGTTCTGACGGCCGCGATTGCGGCATTTGCGATCACGCGCCTGAAACTGCCGGGCAAGATGCTGTTACTGTTTTTTGCATTGGCGGTATCGATGTTTCCGCAGATCAGCATTGTGGGATATCTTTTCAAGCTGATGACCTGGATGGGCTGGATCAACACATACTTCGCATTGGCATTACCCTATGTAGCCTGGGTGCTGCCTTTATCTCTATGGATTCTGACCAGCTATTTCTCACAAATTCCCAAAGAGCTCGACAGGGCTGCTTATGTTGACGGCTGTTCGAGGCTGAAAGTGCTGACTAAAATAATCATGCCGGTGGCGATGCCCGCTGTGCTGTCGACTATGCTTCTGGCATTTATATTCGCCTTTAACGAATTTATGTTTGCGCTGATTCTGACTTCTGACCATCATGCCCGCACAGTCCCGGTCGGCATAGCCCTGTTTCAGGGACTGCACGGGGAGATACCCTGGGGCGATATTATGGCTGCTTCTGCGGTTACCACGTTGCCTGTGGTGATTTTGACCATTATATTCCAGAGAAGGATAATCGCCGGACTTACTAGAGGAGCGGTAAAAGGATGAGGCTGGAGCTTAAAGAGCTTTCAAAAAAATTCAAGTCTATGCGGGGCGAGGTCGAGGCCGTTAAAAATATCAGCCTGACTGTGGAAGACAGGGAGTTCTTCGTATTGCTCGGGCCCAGCGGATGCGGGAAATCGACTCTCCTTAATCTGGTGGCGGGTCTTGAAAAACCCACCACAGGTGAAATCAAATTCGGCTCGAAAACCATGGCCGATGTCGATAAAAACATATTCAAATCCCCTCGGGAACGAAATGTGGCAATGGTGTTCCAAAACTACGCGCTCTACCCGCATCTGAAAGTCTATGACAATATCGCCTTCCCGCTTAAGATCGAGAAAAAAGATAAATCTGAAATAGACAACGCTGTCAGGAAGGCGGCAGATATTCTGAATATAACCGCTTTGCTCGATGACAAGCCTTCTGAACTTTCCGGAGGTCAGCGGCAGCGTGTGGCCATAGCGCGGGCAATCGTACGCGAACCCAATATCTTTCTTCTGGACGAGCCGCTCTCGAATCTTGACGCGCAGCTTCGGATGTCGATGCGTACCGAGCTTAAGAATCTTCAACGTCGTCTGGAAATAACCGCGCTCTATGTGACTCATGATCAAACTGAGGCAATGACATTGGGTGACAGAGTGGCGATACTTAATGAGGGCAGGATCGAACAGGTCGGGACACCGCTGGAATTGTACGACAAGCCTGCAAACATTTTCGTGGCACAGTTTCTGGGATCAACTCCAATAAATATTTTCGATACGACATTGATCGAAAAGAACGGCCGATTATTCCTCCAAATCTCAGGCAGCAATATTGAACTGCCCGAGAGTAAAATAGAGAAGGCAAAAAAGCCTGGCCCCGGGAAAGCAGTCTTGGGCATTAGACCTGAGGATGTAAAGCCGGTTGAGAGAGATGAGCCCTCTCACATCGAAGGTGAGATCAGGGAAATCGAGCTTTTGGGAAGGGAGACACTGCTTCATGTACTTGTGAATGATATCCTTATCAGAGCGCTTTCGGATTCTCCCAACTGGCAAATCGGAGGGAAAATAAACCTTCAATTCAATATGGACAAAGCACACCTTTTCCCGATTTTATAAGCAGATATTTCATTAAAATTAATCCATTTACACCGTATCTCGGGCAAATTCGGCTAAATTATTCTGCGTATTTATGAAACGAATAATGGCCAGGACATATAATAAACTTGAGTTAACGATAATATAGACACTGGAAATTGCCGGTAGATATATAAAAATGGGCCAATGACAGCCCTTTAAAAAACTGACCATAAATTTCCACGATTATACTGATTAGTAAGAGGTTGATTGGGGATAAGCCCCGTTATAAAGGGTAACCATTATGGAAGCAGCAGAAAAAAACCAACTGAAATTGAATGTCTTATTTTACAATATTCATCTTTTCGGCAGCGCTCTGCCCGGTGCGGATTTCATCATGAGGCATATTTACGGTAGTCCATTACTTTATGAGGATGAGGCCAGGGCCAGGATTGCCGCCAGAAAGATCAATAAGCTGGGAAAAATGGAAGACGGTTGCGATATTGTCGGGCTGTGTGAATTGTGGGATGATGAGATGGCCGATCGGATTCGCCTGCAAATCCAGGGCACTTTTCCCTACTGCTATCGCCCGGCCAATAAATCCAGAATGAAATATGCTGTTGGATCAGGGCTGACACTTTTCAGCAAATATCCTATCAGGGATTTGGATTTCATACCGTTTAATACCCAGGCCAATATAATCGAAAAGAACTGCCAGAAGGGCATCCTGAAAGCTGTTGTCGAAATCAACGACAACTTTCCGGTCTCAGTTTTGCTATCGCATTTCCAGGCCGGCCAGCGCCGAAAGGAGCGTAAGGTACGCCTTGGGCAATTAAAGGAGATAGGAATAATCCTGGAGGAGATTCGCGGCGGACAGTACAAAAAGGCTCCAATCATTTTGATGGCTGATTTCAATATTATCGCTGAAGATGAAAGAGGAAACATGCGCGATGAGTATATTGCCATGAATCGTATCCTGCGATTGAAGGATGTTTTCAGGGCAAAGTTCGAATCTGCAATCGGCAACCCCGGATATACTTCGGACGGCAGCCAGAACAGCCTGTTGAATATCTTCCATCGAAACACCCAAAAGCGCAAACGTATTGATTTCATCTTCTCCAATAATTACCGTCAGATGAGCATCGAGAATTGCATTGTGGACCAGTTCAGGACCAACAATCCGGTCGGAAACGGCACGAAAAAAGTAAGGCGTCCAATTCATCATCTCTCAGACCACTTCGCGGTGCAGGCAAACTTTGTATTCGCGCCCAGCTATACAGAGAACAGCCCTGACAACAAATACAGCGGTCACAATTCCACAAATTAAGAATAAAAAAGCGCGTGAATTGAATTATCTGTGGTTTTTAGCAGTCCGGTATGCCATCATTGTCAATATGACACGGCGCATATCCATCCTGGAAGATATAAAGGATTAGCCAAACCGCATCGGTAATGTTAACGAAACCATCGCAATTGATCTCTGCAGATAAGAGAGGATACGGCGAGGGGGCACCGGTAATAAATATATAATTTACAATCCAGACAACATCAGTGACATTAATTTCATTATCGGCATTGGCATCCCCGCATCTATACATAATCCTAAAAGCATCCTGTGCGGAGACAGAAAACTGGCTGACCAGGTCATTGATCCACACATCCCAATACTCAAAGGAAGCATCGGGCGGGATTGTAAACGATGCGCTGAGCAATTCAGAGGAATATACATTTATGCCATAACCGGAAATAGTGGAGCTTCCCTGTGTAAACCAAACCGCGGTTGAGCTGGCCTGCCCGAACTGAGTATGCTGTCCGGTTATGGTCACCAGAAGAGACTCATTGCGGTAAGCGCTGTCGGGATCGACGGATATTATCATGGGATAGGGGACCAAAATACTAAAAGCCTCGGGAAGGGATAAAACCGGATCATAATCATCATCAACATATAAATCCCAATATCCGGCTGAAGCATCGGATGGTATACTGAAATGGGCGTTCAGGCTGGTAGCAGATGTCGGATAGGATGAACCGGCATAAATGGTGGAACTGCCCTGGACAAACCACACAATGGAACTGCTGGACTGGCTGAAATGAGTTCCGCTGCCGGTGATCGTCACCCAGAGGTTATCCCCCTGGTAAGCGCTGTCCGGCTCGATTGAGTTAAGGGATTGTGCAAAAACAGTATTCGATGCGAAAAAAAGACAAGTAGCCAGAATTAAGCTGATGATGATAGTTTTGCTGTTTTGTTTTAACATACTTTTTACAACCGGTGTGGCCGTTTCCTCTACTGACAAGTTAAGCATGTTTGTCATTTGGTCAAGTTAAATATGACATCGGCATAGATATTTCTTTTCAGTTTCCATAAATATATTATCATTTATTCATTACTGGGAAATTGATAGTAAAACTGCACAGCAAGCGAATAATATGGGTATGAGAAAACAGATAAAGCCAGTAGCATATTTTTACTTCATACTGGCGGTATTTTCAATGCCGCTGGTATACTATTCGGGCACCACCGATCCATGCCTGACTCCCCGGCATCTGGCTCTCTCCCTTATTCTTCTGCTCACAACTATAATTTTTCTGGTCATAATTAAGAGGCGCAAAGATATTTTTGATTACAGGATTAAGGGAGAAATAATCCTATATGTCTATGGCATTTATATCATTGCATCCCTGCTCTCGCTGATAAAAGCCGGTAATATCGCGGAGTCGCTTTTTGACATAACACGACTTTTCCTTGGATTCGGCGTTTTCCTTTTCACGTTCATGATCATAAGCAATTATAAGAACGGGATCAGACTTCTTAGCAAATTTATCATAATCTGCGGTCTGGCCCTGGGCCTACTCGGTTTTTTGCAATACTACGAATTCGCATTCGGTTTTCTTTACCAGGCCGGACTGCCAGCCGGGACCTCGGCAAATCGGAATATATTTCTGGCACAAATCGCACTTATACTGCCCTTTGCAGTTTTTGGGATTTTCGCATTCAAAAAGCTCTGGCGAATTGTCAGCATCCTGACATTTACGATGATACTTTTTCTTGTGATCGTCGGATCATCTCGCTCGGTAATGGCGGCGGTGGCACTTTCGATAATAATAAGCGCAGTGTTGTATTTTATATTTAGAAAAAGATTTCATACTGACAACGAAAAAAGAATACCGAGGAATAAGCTAGTTGCCTTCATACCGATAGCTATGATAATTGCCATTGCTATAATTTCCGGCTATGCCCTAAAATCCGGTCAAAGAAGTCTGACCGACACAATCTCCTCAGCCTTTAATCCCCATATAACCTCCAATCGCATTAGAATTCAGATGTGGGAAAGATCACTGCAAATGTATGCCGACAACCCGATTCTTGGAGTGGGAGCGGGCAACTGGAAAATCGAGGTTGCCGCATACGGCGCTGTTGGTCCTGAATATATGGTGGAGAAACGTTTTTTCCAGCGGCCTCATAATGATTATCTCTGGGTGCTCTCAGAGAAAGGGCCAGCGGCGCTTCTGGCATATCTGGCAATATTCGCAATAGCAATAGTCTATGGGCTCAGGATAGTAAAAAATCGATCCACGGGCGAAGAACACGGGCGATTATTTGCGTTATGCATGACTGTGGGAGTTCTGATTTACCTGGTTGATTCATTTTTCAGCTTTCCAATGGAGAGAATTCTGAATCTTATTTTTATCAACCTAATACTCGGAGCTCTGTTTGCGGTTTACTCAACGTCCGTTGGGGATGAAAAAGGGCCGGGTTATGGCAAACCGGTATTTTTAGTTTTGATAGTGCTTTTGCCGGTTTTTGCTTTTTCCGCAATCATAGGTGTGGTCAGGCTGGACTCCGAAATTCATACAAAGCTGGCAAATGCAGAGCGCGCAAGAGGCAACTGGAGCGACGTAATCCGATTGATCGACCGTGCTGAATCTGCACTCGTCAACCTCGATCCCACCGGAACTCCTCTGGCATGGTACAGCGGCGAAGCCCATTTCATGCGCGGCCAATACAACTCAGCCTTTTTTAACTATTTGCGGGCTTATGAACACAATCCCAATCATATCCATGTCCTTAACAATCTGGCGACAACCTATGAAATGAGAGGCAATCATAACAGGGCAATCGAGCTTTACGAGCGGGCAATTGCAATTCATGAGGATTTCGATGAGGCCTATATTAATCTGGCCGCCGCATATTATAATGCCGGGATGTATCGCAAGGCCGATGAGAGCCTGTCGAAAGTGGATGATGATTTTGAGGATGAGAGAAAAGCTGTTTATCGTCAAAAGATCGATGAAAAACTGAAATCAATGCAGATGCGATAATTATCTTCAGCAGTCCTCCTGACCATCGCCGTCAGTATCGCAGGGATCATTTCCTCCGATAAAGACATAGTTTATAATCCAGACAGCATCGGAGACATTCACTGCTCCGTCACAGTTAGCTTCGCCGGATTCGTACGGATCGGGAGGCTCGCCTCCGATGAAGACATAATTAATAACACCAACCGCATCACTGACATTGACCGAACCATCCCGGTTAACATCTCCGCAGATATATTCCCCGGAGTAACTCCATCCGATAATTTTAGCCATCATCCACCACCACACCTTGCCTTTCTGATAGCAGTTAAAGCATTGGGAATGGGCGCATCCGCACGACGGACAGGTATGTGTTGTGCACCAGTCGGTGCACCAGTTGCAGTAATCGGTTTCGTCAGGATAATAGTTGCCGTCTGGGTCGTAGCTTTCGATATCCGCAAAATCAAAAAGTATTTTATCGTTATTCTGGCAGTAGGTGCGGATCTGATTATTGCGGGCATAAAGGTTGCCGTCGACACCGGTTCCATCAAGGTGACCGGTCATATAAATAAATGTGATATCGGGATAATCGGCCTCCAGTTCCTCCATCTTGGCCAGATAGGCATTAATTCCCTCTTCCGTGTTGTCAGAACATCCGCCGCACCATGAAAACATAGCCATATTGCAGTCCGGATGACTGTCAAGATAGCTGCGAGTGGCGGGCACCCAGGAGGTATCACCGTTGTGACCGAGATCATCGCCCACCTCATGAAAAGGCGGTGGATCGTACAAGGCATTTTCATTATATAATTCGGCTATGCCTGTCATGATCTGGCTGCCATGGGATGTGTGCACATAGTAGATATTGAATTCGGCGCCAATATCTTCGAATATCGTATCGGGAAGAAGATCGAATTGAGAGCAGGCATTATGATCGGCGATTATGGGCTGAGTGAAAGCTGAGATCGGAAATAGTAAGATCATGAAAAATACAAGGAGAATTCGCCCGGCAGTTAATATATTTCTATGTAACATGTTTCCTCCCGATATAATTCTGCAAAAATCACCGATTTATTCAAGCAATTTAATATATTTGATACATCTGTCAATCTTAATAGCTGATATCTGTTCAAATTAAACTTGAATATGGAAGTTCATAAATGTAAATTCACGGCATGGTGAGTTTTTTCAAAAGGCATCCGCTTGCAACTGTGCTTGCAGTCGCTGTAATTCTTCGTATTCTGGCAGTGATTTTTGCCCAGGGTTATATGGCGCATGATGATCATTTTGAGACTGTCAAGATCGCATGGGAATGGCATCACGAGGGGATATTCCTTGAGGATGGCAGCCTTAGATGGGAAGGTAAGCCGGATATCGGTGTTCTCAGGAGCGCGGTTTACAACCTGTTTCTTCTGGCTGAGATGAAGGTCACCACTGCGTTGGGGGCAGATTATCTGGATATTCACATGTATTTCGATCGGGCGGTACATGCGCTATTGTCTCTCTTTCCAATTCTATTTGGATTCTACTACCTCAGAAAAGAGACTGACACAAGTACAGCGCTAACCGGTGGACTGCTGCTGGCCGCTTATGGCATGATGCCGTTTTTTGCCGTGAAAAATCTGGTTGAGATGGCCGCGGCTGACTTTCTTCTGCCCTGTCTTGTATTAGCGCATTTTTCGATGAAGAAGCGCTCAAACGCTCTTGTAATTATTTCCGCAGTATTGGGCGGGATGGCCTTTATGATACGTTTCCATGTCGGCCTTGCTCTCGTGGCGGTACCTTTTGCAATGGTAATCCAGAGCCGCAGATGGAAACAGGCCGTACTTTTTTCAATCGGCATACTGGCTATGGTCGCTATTCAGGGGCTGATAGATATCTGGAGTCACGGCAGATTCATGGGAAGTATTATAAATTATATCACCGGCAATCTGGGAGCGCCGCCTACGATTCCCGGTCCCTGGTATAAATATATTCTGCTTATCTTCGGAATAATGATTCCGCCGTTCTCGATCTTATTCGTGTTGTCGATTTTTGGAAGGGATGTAATCAAAAAACATCTGATCCTGCTATTATCGTTTATAATATTTGTTGCCGGACATTCTGCGGTTGTCAATAAACAGGAACGGTTCATAATCCCGGTCTTCCCCGTACTTCTTGTTCTGGGATGTGTGGGGCTTTACTATCTTTATTACAACAGCGGCTGGTATTTCAAATGGAAAGGCCTAAGGGCGTTTTTATGGGGTTGGTTCTTGGTTTTTAATACAGCGCTCCTGGTACTATTCACTTTTAATTATTCCCACAAGGGCGCAGTCGAGCCTATGGTATATCTCTCGCGTCAGCACAATGTAGGCGGCGTAATATTCGATTGCACCGAGCGAAAGAAATGGCTGCCATATTCATACTGGGACTATAAAAAGCCGGGAGCGGTGAAACTTACTCCCGACTATGGATTGCAGGATGCAATTGATGCGGGACAGGTCAGGTCTTCAGACCCGCCCCAGTATATCGTTGTATTTTCTGATGGAGAGCCGGATGATTACATCCAAAAGTATGATAAGCATTTGGGCAGGTATAAAACCGTCTTTCACAGCAAACCGTCGTTAATGGACATCATTCTGCACAGGTTGAATCCCAAGTATAACCACCTGAATGAGTCCTGGGTGTTAGAACTGAAAGATCGGTGAACAATCTAAACGACTCTACATAAAATAATTTACCAAAAAAAGCCCGCCCCTGAATTTGGGACGGGCGATATCGATAATTACCCACCGATTTATGGCGTAAATGGGCAGCAGTCGCCGTTATACCAGTTGGGTGAGCCGGACGAACAATTGCCCGGAGGATCTCCGCCGATAAAAACATAATTTATCAGCCAGACAGCATCGGAGACATTTACGAAATCATCTGAATTAGCATCGCCGCAGGCCAGCACCGGTTGAGGTTCTGAGCCTCCTATAAAAACATAATTTATAATCCAAACGGCATCGGATATATTGACGCTCAGATCAAAGTTGGCGTCTCCGCATTCTCCCTGGCAGGGGCCGCCTGAAGTCGCGAAGACCTGCCAGAAGCCGTGCTTAAGCTTGTAATTGGTTGATGAGCCTTCATCAACCGCCGTTTGACTGACTGTGCCCTTGAGGCCATAGTTGGTCGATGATCCCTCGGTACCGCCGCTTGAGAGCACCTGCCAGTTGATCTCTTCACCGGCTTTGGGATCGTCAGCAACAGCACTCACAAGCGCAATCGCGCCGATCAGGAGTACTATATAATATATCTTCTTCACTATTCCTCACCCCCTATTTCAGCGGCCTCGCGGGCTGCCCGTCTTGATTTATAATTTACGGATCTTTCCTCGCCATAGCCGTAACCCTCTGGATAAAGGTACAGGCCTTTTTCATGATCGAATTTTTCTACTTCAACAGAGATTCTGCCATCCTCGGCGGCCGGATCCTTGCGTATTCCCGTAATCTGCCATGAGATCTCCATTCCGGGTTTGCCGCCCGCAATCTCAAATCGATTATTGCTGATTTTTTCGGCAATATAGACAGGCGCATATCCGCCAATGCAGGTAAGTTGATAGCGAAAATCCTTATTCAGCGCTTCGAAATATTCAGGGAGGTTGACCACTGCTCCACCATCTGCACCAAGAATTACGACCCCGTCATAAACATTTTTCATGTCCGGTGAATTGACTGCACTGTGACAAAGATACTCATTTTCAGGATCAAGTGGATGGTCTATTCGAAAAGCGGATTTTTTCTGATAAAAGGTACCGGTCACAATAGCATCGCCATCAAAATATCCCGCCCAGTTATAGTGTAGCCCTCCGGTTACATATCCTTCAATAGCTATGGCATCACTGCCTCCCGAAGCGTAGCCGTATACGGCCTGTGTATATCCAACCTGATTATCATTCGTCGCAATACCGTAAAGGCCATAAGTCCTGTTTGACGTTGAAGAGGAGGACGTTCTGTGCGCTTTAGTCCAAATGCCGAATACCGTTCCGGTTCCCGCCTGCCTCGCCTCGCTGCTTGAGACATATCTGGAGCCGGTTGAATTGTAGCCTCTGTCCATTCGAAGTATGCTGTAAGTTACCGGTTCTATCCCCAATCCAACACAACCGTTTTGAATCGTAAGCGCATCACTGTAATTCGTACCTGAATGTTTACTTCCCAGCGTGACCAGGTTATCATCTACATCCCATAGCATCCAGGCACGGTCGTTGCCGGACTCACCGAAAACCAGCCCTGTCTGAGTGCCGGGATTGTCATCACCAATGACAAGTCGGTTGCCGCTAAAAGAGCCGAGGTCCTTGCCGATAACAAGCGGTTCGCTTGCATCATCAGAGGGTATACCTATACCGACATTGCCCTGATAAATGGAAATCGGTCTGCGAGTAATGCCTGCATCTCTGGTAGTGATAGAGAATCTATCATCAGCAGAACGGGTTATGGCGACTCTATCATTTAAATCCTGCCCTATTAGCAATCCGCTGTTGCTATCAAGACTGCTGATTGTTACACAGGTACCGAAGAAGGTGCCGAGGTTTTGACTGCCAACCGTGAGCTCCTGTTCGGGATCTGTATTATTAATTCCAACTTTCATATTCTCAATCGTTTCATCGGTATGAATTGTGTTGCTGGAATAGCCGCTTTGATTGAATTTCCAACCGCCTCCATGCTGGGCGTGCATTGCAAAGGCCGATGAAAGAATCTGAGTTCGCGGCAATATCTCTTCCCCATTTACAGAGATACCTAAATAACAAAAACTTGTGTCGGTTAAAGCAAGCTCCGGCACATTCAAAATGAAGTCGAATAATCCGTCGGTAACCTCCACTGATCTAGAATCAGTATAAACTGGAGATCCGCCATTCTCCATGTGATAAATGCTCAGGGAAACATTGTAGACTCCATCCGGTAACGGATCCCCGTTACTATCTGTCAGTCTGCCCTGGTAGTTTGTAGCCTTCGGAACGCTCATGGCATGCACTGCAACTGCCAACAAAAGCATTATCAATATTCCACACAAAATCGATTTTTTCATTTCCTACCTCGCATTCTCAAGTGCTTCTATTCTCTGTATTAATTCCTCATTGGTTGCTTTCAATTCCTCATTCTGTGTCTTAAGCTCCTTGACCGCTTCCACTAAAAGGGCTGTTATCCTGCTGTAATCCACCCCTGTTAAGCCATATTCATTCTCTCCCACAATCTCCGGCACAACCTCTTTGACCTCCTCGGCAAGAAATCCCACCTGACGGTTTTCCGGCATTCTCAGCTGGGGAAACTCTTCTGTCTTGCAGTCATAGTAAACTCCCCGCATCCGAGCCACTTTTTCGAGCGCATTATCAATGGACTGGATATTGGTTTTCGCCTTTGTAGCAGTATATGTAAACACATCCCCTGAAAACCAACCATTGCCCATAACCGTAAGTGCCTCCGGAACGCTGTCGGTGCCGACCCCGATGCTGGCATCGATGCCTGAGGCATTCAGATGAATCTCCGCTCCCGGAGCTCCGACCAAATCGGTCCTCAGGGTCAGAGCGCCAGGAGATAAATGTGATTCCATATTTTGCGTAACATCGTACATTGAAAGTTGAGCGCTGCCCCCCTTGGCGCTATAATCACTGGTCATATCAAGAAGAAGAGCGGGCGGTTCGGGCTGAGGGTTAAACATCTTGATACTGCCGCCAGATGAGGGAAAGGCGCCGATTTCAACAATCTCCCCATCATCACCCGGATCAATAAGCTTCAGTAAATATCCGTCGGCAAAGGGGGACGGCTCGACACCCATTACCTTACCTATATCATTATAGAGGTTCAGGCTTGCCCCACTTGTGGCATCCGCATTAACCTCAAACATCTTTGCCGGGGGCTCAGGCTGCGGGTTGAACATCTTAATACTTCCCGCAAGCGACTTCGTGCCATCGAAATTCGATTCCATTACGATTACTGAATCGCCGTCAACATCCTTCATAACAAGCTTTCCATTCTCAGTTTCAATATCCCCGCCCATTTGCTGTGAAATGAATGCGTGCGGTACCGCCGTAATTAATGTGCGGGGCGAAATTTCCGGGTCATCTCCAATCTGAATCCCCAGGTATCTGTCCTCGCCGTTAAATACTGAATCCTGGAAAGGTGTAGTCTGCCCGAGAACCACACTAAACAAGCCATTTTCGCATTCAACGATATGGCTTTCCGACCACATCCACATTTGCGTCAAAAGGCTTTCATAAATATAGAATGTCACACCATAAGAGCCATTCGCAGGTTCTCCTGAAGAATCGGTAAGATAGCCCTGATAATTTATTGTTCTGGATGAATCAGCAACTAATATTGTCGCCAAAAATAAGATGATTATGCAAAATAATGCACATGTGAGTTTTTGTCTCATGACATCCTCCTGAGATATTTTCCATACTTTTGCCTTGCGGGCTGGTGAGATCAGAAATGAACAATCTGGTCAGAAGCCCCGAAAATAGTAGTCCTAAGTTGTCCTGCGGGTTGCTCTTTAAAATATACAATCTTAACTGATTTTGTCAATTTAAAAGGGATACAATACATCACTATTATAGTCTTGTATACAAAAAAGCCCTCTCACAAGAAGCGGGCTTTATTTTAGTTATATCATTATTTGTCTTGAGGGCTAATCTCCAATCAGTTCCCTGACCTTGGATATGACCTGTTCGGGATCAATTGGCTTGTCGATGAACATTTCCGGCCTGACCAAGACCTCCCCGCTAAGGGTATATTGTTTTAATTTGAGGAATCCTGAATATATTGAAGATTTTGATTAAACTCAACCGATTTGAGGGAGATTAGCGCTTGTACAACCCTTTGCTCAATAGCCACCTGTGCCTGAAACGCTTCCGGGTCCTCGAAATATGATGTATTTGAATGACGGCATTTACCTGATCAATTCAGAACATAAAAAAGCCGGCTCATATTAATTGAGCCGGCCCGTATGGAATTCAGCATCCCCATTTTGGTTCGAATCCGATTATACGCCTGGAGAGGGCATCCCCTCTCCAGGGTTAAGGTTAATGATATTACTTCACCAGAATCATCTTTGCGGTTTTTTGGAATTCCTCTGTTTCCATGCGATAGAAATAAACACCGGTCGCAACTCTGCTATCGCTCTGGTTGGTGCCATTCCATGATACCGTATGTCTGCCAGCAGGCTTGACATCATCAACCAGAGTTTTCACAAGCTGTCCAGAAATATTGTAGACCTTGATCGTAACCCGGGTTTCTTCTGGCAGACTGTATGATATTTCGGTTTCGGGATTGAAGGGATTTGGATGATTCTGGCTCAACTCATATCGATCCGGTAAAGCAGCCACGGCCGCAATCGGCTCTGATATGAAGCCCTCGCCGAGCAGTTTGTTGTTCTGGTTATCGCGGATATCCGCATCGCTCAGCGTCAGCTCTGCTTCACCCAAAGTGAGCACATTAAACTGTATGGTCGCAATCAGGCCGGAGCCCTCAAAGACCTGATCTTTTCCAAGTACCGCAGCGGAGACGGAGACCTTCTCTGTCTCCTGAAGCGGTTTGGTGAAGACCGGGCGGTCAGCTCCGGTCAATTGCGGATTGAAAGTCGTGGCGTGATACGAAAGCCGTTTTGAATCGTAGCTGATTTCAGCAAAAACAGCTTTGGCATTATGATTGCCGTTTTCGAGGAAAACATCGACATAGCATAAATTCCCGTCGAACCTCGCATCAGCCCTGATACCGGTACCGGGCACCTGCGGATTATCGGAGAAGATCGGCCGCGATTTAACCAATGGCGAGACATCGTCAAAGTTAATCACGAATATGGTTAAATCATCGAAACCGATTATGTTATCCGTTTCCGGGATACCCCTTGTGTTGTCATTAAATGTCGGTCCGATATCGCATTCATTATTATAGTATGTATCACCATCGCTTGTGCCGTAAGCATTCGAGAATACGGAGAGATCGGTGAAATAAACATTACCGTCATACGGGGCTGAGAAATCACCCAGCCAGTATGATGTTGCCCTTGCCTGCGAGCCTGCAGTAGACGCAGAATAGTTGCCGGCCGCATCTACGGTAAAGGCAGCAAAATGATAAACATCGCGATTTGCATTATCGATATTATGGGAATCTGTATGCGATTCGGCAGTTCCGGCATAAATATAATCGCCATCCGTCGTATCGGCAGGATATGATGCTTCGGTGTAGGAATCATCATATTCAGGATATCCATGCCCACCGCCGTCAACATAGTCGTTGCGCACGATTACCGTATGATCAAAATCAGAACCGGCATTTGTCCAGCTCAGTTCGACCTTGTTGTGACCCGGCTGTGCGACCAGACCTGTGGGTGCGGGCGGAGCTGTTATATCCTTGGTAAAGCACCATGTATATGAACAGGAATCGGAATTTCCGCGCCCGTTATCGTCCATTACCTTAAATCTGATGCAATGCTGGGCCTCACTCAAGCCGCTCCAGTCTGCTGTCGGCAATGTCCAGTCTGACGGGCCGTAGGCAGTTCCGGTAATGCCGGCAGCTATCGCTGTCCAGCCGCCGGATGTACATCCATCTAACTGATAATAGAGCGCATCCAGATCGCAGTTATCGGTGGCACCGAAGTTTACCACAGGAGGCACATTATAATAACCGCCATCTGCGGTATTAACTGAGAGTACCGGATCGGCACAATCAGCAACAACCGTAATGGCTTCTGCCTTTGAGGCGGGAATCGTAATGATATTGTTCAGCGGGTCATGGCCCTGCAGGAGCACATAGGTATTTTCGATCAAATCTCCTGTGCAATAATCCGCGGTGCCGTTCATTGTTACACTGAACAGCGTGACCGGACCATCCTCCGATCCCGTTAATACACCGAAATTGAACTGTACACTATCATAACCGGAAGCATTGTCATACTCGGTATAGAATAACTGATAATTGCCCGATGCCTCGGTGGCGCTGACGAAGTTCAGGTCGGCCGGATAACGGATGGTAACATTCGCAGCATCCAGCCCAACAACCGCTTCCCCAATTTCAATATCGAAGGTAAAGTCGCCGCTGCAATGATATAGAATATCATCCGGAGTCATATCCAGTCCGCAGTCAACGCTGGGATAGTTATCTACTCCGCCGGGAGTTCCGCTAATATTGTATTGGGTCGGGTAGCCGCTGTTTGTGGCCCAGTCGGACCAGCAGTTTCCTGCACCGGTACCATCATCCCATGATACGCCGCTGACATTGCATTCGGCGTTCAGGCCGTTATAGAGCGAGTTGCCGTAAATATCGACATCATATACGCTCGATCCGACAGTATAATCATTGATATAAATGCCGGTATCCTGATCAACGATTGTCTCATTGTTCAGAAGTGCTGTAATGTCACCATCACCCCGGGTAAAGATCAGGTAACCGTAACTGCCGTTGCTCATAACAGTGTTATTCTGGAAAGTCACATCAACCGATGAACCGGCGGAATAATCTTCATCGGTGAGCACTATGCCGCCATCGGTGTTATCATGAATATTATTGCCGGTCACATTGGCAACGATATCGACATCACCGGCATAAGTATCGAACTCGTTTCCGATATAGAGTCCCCACTGGCAGTCATATATCTCATTGCCGGAGAGAGTAACGTTTTTGATAAGCGCGGGACTTCCTCCGGTAAATGCATTTTCGATATATATTCCTGCAGAATTACTTCCATCGGATGCGGCCGGAGTATTATAGCCATAAACAGTATTATTGCTCACCACCGCGGTCGATTGTGAACCGATTTCCATGGCATACCCGAAGTCGCTAATAGTCTTGTAGAATGAATTACCGCTGATAACAGTATGCAGGTAGTCGTGAGTTACCAAGGCAACTCGGCCTGTCTCCGCAAATGTATTATCAGTGATTGACATCTGGGCTCTGGCGGCATCGGTATAACCGGGTGCACGCATATAGGCAATCATTTCATAATAATAGCCAGAGGCGTCATCCGCAGACATATTCTTGAATATATTATTAGAAAGACTGCCCTCGGAATCCCAGTAGAGTACACCAAAAATACTATTGCCCTTAACCAGATCATAATCGAATGTAAGGTTGCTCACATCAATTCCTGTGGAGTTATAAACTCGCAGCGCAGCCTGACGGGATGTACCATAAGGCGAGAAACCCCATGGAAGTGTTGTGCTGGGCTTTATAATGGTAGTGGTTTTGTCTGCTCCAACTAAGTTAATATCCGTACGGGTATCTATATCGATTGTGGCATCGTAAGTACCCGCCGCTATATTAACCGTACTGGCAGTGACAAGATCCACACCTTCCTGTATGCGGTTGGATGTTCCGGCCTGTGGGCTGTCATCATCGACCCAAAGCTCGGAAAAGTCACCACTGAAGCCGGGGGCATTATCGGTCCCGCCGCCCAGCCAGGGCGTATAATCGACATTACCCGTGACCAAGCCCGCCACAGTAGCCGGGCTGGTACTGCCCCAGTAGTTAGCAGAAGCATCCAAAGTCGCGGTCGTACCGAGAGTCATTGTCAAGCCCGAGGAATTACCGGTGATCTTGTTTCCGTTAATCTTCAAATCTCCACGCGTAACATTGTAGAGCGTTATGCCGTTTCCGGGATTATCGGCAAAAACATTATCAGAAACTTCAATACTTGTAGCTACACTGGCTGAAATGAGCAGGCCCGGTTGATCGTCGGCGTTATTGGTGGAGCTGTTGCCGCTTATAAGCATATTTGTGAAATCTCCCTGTCGGATGCTAATGCCTCCATGATTATCGGAGCCGCCTGCTGCGCCGGTTACGGTGTTATCCAGAATTCTGATGCTGTCTGCTGTTTCTCCCGGCCAGTTCCAAACAACGATTCCTCCCTCGGCCGCGCCTGATACCGTATTGTTTTGAATTAGGCCTTTTTCAGACGATGTACCCGAGGCAAACTGCTGACCATACCAGATTCCATTGTAAATTATATTTGTCAGAACATTTCCATCAGATGGATCTGGTCCACCGATGGTGCCATATGTCGCATCTGTTACCCAGATAGGTGCCTGATCGAATGTATTGGCCCTTACCGTAGTACCGGTGGAATTCGTAATATAGACTGCATATGACGGGGCGCCGGTATTAATCAGATATGTTGTATTCTGAACGAGTGCATCGACAACATTCTTTTCACGCGCTCCATAATAACAATCATCAAAGGTTATGTCTTCAATAACGAGATTGTCGATTGTAGGATCGGTAACACCCCAAGATGATTCGGCCCTCGCCACAATAGCATAGCCCCCGGTTGTTGTCTGATCACCCTGATAGTCTCGAATTCTCATGTTTTTCAGGACCACATCATCGGACTGAATCACGATGGCTCGAGGCCAGGCGGTACCAAGACCGGTATTATCAACACCTTGTCCATAGGTTCCACCATCAAGAATAGTACCGGATCCATCATCAGTCTGCCCTGCACCCATTAATGTCATTGGAACATCTATTACCGCTAATGCTCTATCATAAGCCGTAAAAGTGCCGGCTGCGAGTGATACGGTATCTGCAGTTGATTTTGACGTGATCGCATCCACTGCTTCCTGGATATAAGTATAATGATCGCCGTATACATCCCAGTCTACCTCCAAATACCAGATATTGCCGGTACCTTCCTGGTCGGGATCTTCTCTTTCGGAGGTATAGAACAGGTAACTGGTGCCGCCGGCGTCAGTGAAGCCGATCGGCCACATATCGATCCAGGTATTGGAGCCATACCTTCCCTCAACCACCGAATGGGATGACCCGCTTAACACGGTCGAGGGGCTCGAACCTGCCCAGGCAATAATATACTGGCGTCCTCCGCCGTCGGATGTATATGGTGCCTGTGCAAAGACATAGTCGGAGCCAGCCTTAAACAGAGTGGCATCCCATCCTGTAGAGGAGGCCGTACCAAGTTCGCTCCAGGATTCCGGCGAGGCATTGTACTGCAGGACCTTGTTATCTTTGGTGGGAGATGTCCTGAGTATGCCAATATGCAGATTGCTGCCGTCAACAAAGAAATGACCCGTGCCATTGATCAGGTTGGATGTCGAATTGAGCGGAATGTAGCTGCTCCAGGTGATCGTTGAGGCGGTAGGGTCGGCGGTATATTTGGTATACCATCCGGTATTGCCATCTGGATAATTCGCCATGATGTAAAGCTTGCCATCAAAGGCGGTCTCGTCATGATGCGCGGCTCCCGGAGGCAGATCATCTGCAAGATCGGCCACCTGTGTCCAGGTGGATCCTCCATCGGAACTGTACCATCCATACAGACTCTTGCGGCCCGTATAATTTGTGGATGGGACAGCGCCAAATGTCCATACATTACCATCCAAAACTGCAGCGCCGATTTCGCCCAGGTAGGTATTTGCCGCCCCGGGTACCGACATCGCCGCAGCAGAGGCCAGCCCCTCAACGGTGGTAGCTTTCTTGTAATAAATCAGGTAGTCATGCACATCCGGATTATCATTCTGATAATTTCCGGTTACAGTTGCAGAACGGCCATAAAACAACCAATAATATGAGCCGTCATAGACTATTGCCTGTCCTCTTTCATAGTATGAATTGTCTGTCACCTGTACGGGCTGAGTGACTTCAAGAACGGTGGCAAAAACTATGGATGGAAACAGGCATAGTGATAGTACGAAGACCATAATTTGAAATAACTTAGAATTTTTCATTTGACCCCCATGTTTCCTTTCGAAAGCAAATCTGATTTGCTTTCTTGTTTTTCCTTTGGTCAAAGGGTTTGCGGGAATTAATGGTTAGTTATAAAAGTATAATAGCGCAAAGATTTTGTACTTCACCTCCCTTCGAAATTCCGTATCCGGAAAATTGTTTCAGCAGAAAAAATAAGTTAAACTTTGTTATAGCATCCCTGACGAGGTAAATCACTTTTTATATTTCTTTTAAATCTTCCCAAAACCAAACTGAATTTTCCATAATTGGATTCCTGGTAAGAAAGAAAGCCTGCCCACATACCACGAGTTGTATAAGGCCCCATCCCGTTCACAGGAAATAAAACTGATTAAGTCTGTTTTTATAAACTGTCAATCCCTGGACTCAAAAGCTTCAAATTATATGCCAATAAATTAAACTATTGAGAACGGCAGACTGCATTGGAAGACTTAGGATTATAAATCCTTTAATTAGCGTCTCAGAGGCGGCAGAGTATAATCCACAACATTTACAGGATATTGGGGGGGTATTTTTGTAAACAATTTTCTGAAAAAGAGGGAAGTTATAAATATAGAAGTGCGGAGAATATACTATCTAAGCCCCTTAACTCTGGATCTCCAATGATTTGAAAAAATTGTACTTCCTGAGACATAGTTTACACTTAGTTCCGGTCACATGGTTTACAGATT
>CAZBZV010000009.1:0-29557 GCA_964496505.1 uncultured Ignavibacteria bacterium
GATCGCCACGTCGTCCTCGACAAAGTCGGGACTCCTCGCGATGACGAATATCAATCATTCCGGGTTTATCAACAAGCCCTTCAGATTGGGTTTGTAAGAATATCGAATGGACCTGTCATTCTGAGCGTAGCGAAGAATCTGATTGATTCGTGAAAGATTCTTCGGTCGCTACGCTCCCTCAGAATGATATGGTCTTGTATTGGGGCACTCTGAGGAAGAACATGTTGCCATTTTTAAGTGACATTATTATTATCCATATCAAATGAAAGTGGGGATTTCATGATTACTAAAAAATATTGCATTTTGATAATCGGACTTTTATGCGTCTTATCAAGCTCATGTTATCAAGCTTATGATGACATGAAGGAAGAAGATATAATAGGCACCTGGATCAGGACTGAGCATGGTTGTGTGGATAGCCTAATATTCAAATCAGACCATGTGTTTGTGCATAAATATGAAGATACTGATGGGCGCATTCATACAAACCGCAGCACATGGTTTATCAGGAATCCTGGTCGAGTTTTTATGGAAGAGGTGGTCTTCATCTATGGAGGCGGAGGGTGCAGGATTTCGCCTGCTGTGCATAGCTCCTATGTCCTTACAAAATCAATACTTGGAGGTAGCCCTAAGATTTGCATTGATGGGGATTGCGAGTATTATTATGTTAAAGTTGAATAGTCAATTTTTTTTCGTTCGACTAAAATAGGTGGCACGCTCAAACTTTATTTGGGCATGACTTTTACTTTGCCAACCAGCCCCAACAATTTCGGGCTGGCCACCCTGCCTGGTTTTGCATAAGTTATACATAGCAGCATGACCTATTCAACCCACATTATCATGTGGGATACCAAATGGGGGTGACCCGATCTTCAGATTGGGTTTGGTTAATAACAATGCACATCCCAAGCTGAAGCTTGGGGCACCCATGATATTATTTTTACACAAAAATAAAAAAAGGCATGATCACGGGGATCATGCCCTACATGTGATATAATATCCAGATCTATTTCTTGCTCATGATGTAATCATGAATTGCGCGGGCCGCTTTTTTGCCGGCGCCTGCGGCTAAGATCACTGTCGCGCCGCCTGTTACGATATCGCCGCCGGCATATACTCCCTTGCGGGAGGATAACATCTGGTCGTCTTTCACTATAATATTGCCCCATTTGTTGGTCTCCAGACCCGGGGTTGTCTGCGGAATGAGCGGATTGGATGAGTTCCCGATTGCGATCACTACCGTGTCGACAGGAATCTCGTAATTCGAGCCCTCGATCGGAATCGGACGGCGCCGTCCCGAGGCATCCGGCTCACCCAGTTCCATCTCAAGGCACTCCATCGCCTTGATCCAGTTCTTCTCATCGCCGATAAAACGGATCGGTGTGGTTAAGAACTTGAACTGCACACCCTCCTGCTCGGCGTGATGAATCTCCTCGATACGGGCAGGCATCTCGTTGCGTGATCTGCGGTACACGATATAGCCGTTGTCCGCGCCCAGACGAAGAGCGGTACGTACCGAATCCATAGCGGTATTACCGCCGCCCAACACTGCGACATTTTTGCCGGACTTGACCGGTGTGGGAGCTTTGGGGAAATCGAATGCACGCATAAGATTGTTGCGTGTCAGATATTCGTTGGCCGAATATACTCCGCCCAGATTCTCGCCGGGGATTCTCATGAAGTTCGGAAGCCCCGCGCCGGTGCCGATAAAGACCGCGTCAAAACCCTCTTCCTCGAAAAGCTCGTCGATTGATTTGAGCTTGCCGATCACAGTCGAGGTCCTGACCTCCACACCCATCAATTTCAGGTAGTCCACTTCGGACTGCACGATTGTCTTGGGAAGCCTGAACTCGGGGATACCGTAAACCAGCACACCGCCTGCCCTGTGCAGAGCCTCGAACACGACCACTTTGTGTCCCAGCTTAGCCAGGTCGCCCGCCACTGTAAGCCCGGCCGGACCTGATCCGACAATCGCCACCTTTTTGCCGGTGGATGCCTTAATCTCCGGTACTTCTATTTTACCAGCCTCGCGCTCGTAGTCGGCCACGAATCTTTCCAGATGGCCGATTGCAACAGGTTTGCCCTTTTTGCCGAGGATACAGACCTGTTCACACTGCTCCTCCTGCGGGCAGACTCGTCCGCATACAGCGGGGAGGGAGTTGGTTTCTTTGATTTTTCGGGCAGACTCCACGAATTTGCCCTCGGTAATCAGCATTATAAATCCGGGGATATCCACCTCGACCGGACATCCCGGCACGCAGGGCTGCTTTTTGCATTCGAGGCATCTCTGTGCCTCTTTTATAGCCAGTTCAGGGGTCAGGCCGTGAGGAACCTCGTTGAAATTTTTCACGCGCTCTTCGGGCTTTTGCTCGGGCATGACCACACGGGGAATTTTACGCCGGTCTTTTTTCGCTACCTGACCGATTTGCCCTGGCTCTACATACTGTATATCATCTTTTTTCTTCTGCTCGGTTGCCACTGTTACCTCCAGCGGGTCATCTAAAATCTATTTTGACTTTGTTTCCGGTTTGGGTTTCTTCAGGCCTAATCTGCATTTATGCAGGTAATCGTCGTAAGCGATTTTTTCCTGATCCACATAAAACCCCTGCCTCTGCATCAACTCATCATAATCGACCTTGTGGCCGTCAAAATCGGGACCGTCCACGCAGGCGAATTTGGTTTCACCGCCTATCGATACGCGGCATCCGCCGCACATCCCGGTACCATCTATCATTATAGGATTAAGCGATACCCAGGTTTCGATATCATATTTCTCCGTCAGCTTGGCCACATTCTTCATCATGATAACCGGGCCGATCGCCATGACAAAATCGAGTTTGACGCCGTCATCGATCAGCTTTTGAAGTGCATCGGTCACGAAGCCCTTCATGCCGTACGAGCCGTCATCGGTAGTAACAATCAGCTCATCTACTGCCTCGCCAACCAGGTCCTCGAGAATGACCAGTTCTTTGTTACGGGCGCCGATGATGCCATAGACTTTGTTGCCCTCGTCTTTCAATGCACGCGCGATCGGGTTTATTGGCGGGATTCCCACACCTCCGCCGATTACCACACATGTGCCGTATTTTTTGATATGCGTGGGGAGGCCGAGCGGCCCGACAACATCCATGAACTTCTCGCCAACATCCATCCTGACTATCTCCGCAGTCGACATTCCGACCTCCATCACGACGATGGTCAGAAGACCTTCCTCGCGGTCGAGATGTCCGATTGACATGGGAATTCTTTCCGAATGGTCATAGGCGCGCAGAATCACGAACTGGCCTGCTTTGGCCTTTTTCACCAGTTCCGGGGTATAGATTTTGAACATGGTGATTTTCGGGCAGAGCTCCTCTTTGTAGACAATTTCATTTAATTCCATTTGCTCACCTGCTGGATTGTACCTCTTTATCTTGTACGTTTTTTTCTATTAGATTTTGAGTCTCTCTGGCAATAACCAGTTCCTCGTTGGTCGGAATGACCATTGTTTTCACCCGCGCATCAGAAGCGGAAATATCGGATTCTGTTCCCTTTGCAGATCCATTCTTATCCTCGTCGATACCGGCTCCGACCCAGTCCATATTTTCCATGACCTTCGCGCGCACATCACTAGAATTCTCTCCGATTCCGCCGGTGAATACGATTGCATCCAGACCGCCCATAGCAGCGGTGTACGATCCGATATATTTTTTAATGCGGTAGCAGTAGGCGTCGAAGGCCAGACGGGCGCGCTCATTGCCCTCACCTTTGGCTTCCAAAAGATCGCGCATATCCGAGGATACCCCGGATATTCCTATTAAGCCTGAATGCTTGTTCAAAAGTGTACGCGCCTCATGCAGGGAAAGCTCCTCCAGTCCCATTATGCGAAGGATAATTGCAGGGTCCATATCTCCCGAACGGGTACCCATGATAAGCCCTTCCAGCGGAGTGAAGCCCATAGATGTATCCACCGATTTGCCGTGATTTACAGCCGCAATCGAGGCGCCGTTGCCCAAATGGCAGGTTATGATATTCATCTCCTCAAAGTTGTGCTCGAGAATCTCGGCCGCACGATGGGCGACATAGTAATGCGAGGTGCCGTGAAAACCGAACCGCCTGATCTGGTATTTTTTGTAGAGTATATACGGCAGACCGTAGATATAAGCGTAGTCTGGAATCGTATGATGAAAGGCGGTGTCGAAAACCGCAACCATTGGAAGATCGCCCAGGATTTTCTGGCAGGCGGAGATGCCGCGCATATTGTGCGGATTGTGCAGAGGCGCAAGTTCGATCATATTGCGAAGGTGCATCATAACTTCTTCATTAATCATTGTCGAGGAGGTAAACATCTCGCCGCCGTGAACCACACGATGTCCGACCGCATGTATTTCTGATTTGTCCTTGATCACGCCGTGGTTAGGGGAGAGGAGGATCGAAACAACATGTTCGATAGCCATAATATGGTCGAGTATATCGCCCGAGACCTTGGTCATCGGCCTGTCATGCGGTTTATGACTGAGTACGGCGCCGCTCATTCCGATACGGGTAACATCACCCTTGGCCAGCGGAATACCCTTTTCCATATCAAAAAGCTGATATTTGACCGATGACGATCCGCAGTTTAGAACCAGTATATTCATTATTCGCCCTCCTTTATTCGGTTGCCCTCAGCGTCATATTTAAAAAAGCCCTGTCCTGTTTTCACACCCAGTTGTCCGGCACGAACCATCTTCCTCAAAAGCGGGCAGGGATTGTATTTATGCTCGGAAAGCTCATGCAGAAGGTTTTCCATCCAGCTCATAACCTCGTCCAGGCCCATCATATCCGCCAGGCTAAGGGGACCCATATTAAATCCGAACCCGAGCTTCATGGCATTATCGATATCATCTGCAGAAGCGATTCCCTCCATGAGAACATGCATAGCTTCGTTTAAGAAAGGCACGATAATACGCGTGGTGACATATCCCGGATATTCGTGTACCATGACAGGCGTTTTGTTCAGGCTGGAGGTAAATTCCTTGATGATCTCAACAGTCTTTTCAGATGTTTTCAGGCCGCGTACGATTTCCACCAACGGCACCTTGTGCACTGGGTTTAAGAAATGAAGGCCGATTATGCAGTCGGGACGTGAGGTCGAGGCGGCCAGCTCGGTGATTGAAAGGGTAGAGGTGTTCGAAACCAGAATCGTACCCGACTGGCAGATATTATCCAAATGAGCAAGCAGAAGTTTTTTGGCCTCGAGATCCTCCTGAATAGCCTCGATTACCATCGGAACCTGCTTGGCGGGTTTATAATCTCCGGCAGGTGTTATTCTGGCCAGAATGGCCTTTTTTTCCGATTCGGTAATTCCCCAGCGCTCGATTTCTTTGTCGAGCTTGTCGGAGATTTCATCATAAGCTTTGTTGGCAAGATGAAGGTCCTTGTCTATCAGGATAACATCTGTGCCGGTGGCGGATACTACGCGGGCAATCCCCTGACCCATTACACCGCCTCCGATAATTACAACTTTATTTATAGATGCCATAAGATCCTCATGAATAAGGTTTCAAATTCCCGATACTTAAAATACTCGTTTTATCGGGATTTTGAATATACACTATCGGGCATATATTTCAAGATAATTTGCCCGATTTCGGCCATAAATCGGCCATAGAATGACTCAATTAATTCAAATCTTTTTCCCGCGCAATCAGGTAAAATACCCATTTTTAACCCCTTTATGTTTAATACTTTGTTACGGTATAAGCCCCTTTTTCTATGGGAATAATTGTGTTAGATAAAATAAATAAAAAAAGGCCGTCCGGTATGACGACCCTTTGGTGAATTTATCCCTGGAACTGCCCCAGGTCAGCTTAGAATTTTACCACATCAAGATGGGAATATGTCTTGGGATAATGCCAGCCCAGATTGTCCTTGGCCCATTCCTTGAATTCGTCCAGCCTGAAGCGGTTTTTGCGCACCTCCCATGATCCGGCATGGAAGTACTTATAGATATACTCCGGAAAATACAATGAATTATAGACACTGGTCAGCTTATCCAGATATTCATTGGAGAGTTCCGGATTTCTCTTTTTCATATTAATCCAGTATTCCGCCAAACGTTTGCGGCAGTCCAGCTCTTCTTTGTAGGTGAAACGGTATTCCTTTTCATCAGGAAATGTCTTAAAGAACAGCTCTTTGCGCCACTCCTTCTTGAACTTGGCGTATTCCCGCCAGGCGGAGAGCGCATGAGGATCGTCCATAACCTCCTCGGAGATCACGACTTTGTAGAGAACCGGCCCATCATCAGCTTTTGCAGGCTGATATGTGAAGATGACCAGAATAAAAATGATTCCGATTAACATAAAATTGAAGTTTCTCATAATTTTACCCGCTCCATTTATTCCACATTCACTATATATCATCGGAATTAAAGGGGCTATGATTCAGTGCAGACTGAGGATAAATTTCAAACAGGCTTATGCAAATGTTATACAGGTCTGAAATCTGTTTGCACAATAAGGGTTAATGGGCTATACTATTAGGTTGAGCTATGGCAGAAGATAACGGTTTTAGTTTCAGGCTTGAAAATGTCTCCTACAATTCCGGAGGAGTTTCGCTCCTGCAGGAGATAAATCTGGCATTCGAACATAACTGCGTTACGCTGGTAACCGGGCCTTCCGGCTCCGGCAAGAGCACCCTTTTACGCCTGATGGGGATGCTGATATCCCCATCCTCCGGTCAGATATTTTACGAGGGAAAGAATCTCGACGATTTCGATCCGAGTGAGTACCGTTCGAAAGCCGTTATGGTGGGGCAAAAAACATACCTGACAGAGGGCACTGTGCTGGATAACCTGATGCTGCCCTTTAAGCTTAAGCATAACAGAGAAAGGGAAGTATCGGAGGAGACTTTTGTCGGATACCTGAGCCGGTTCGGCCTTGATCGGGAGTTTCTCTCCAAAAAAAGCAAAAAGATATCCGGGGGTGAGGCCCAGAGAATGGGACTGGTGCGGGCTCTGGCGTTAAATCCTGAGACTCTTCTTCTGGACGAACCCACCTCGGCTCTTGATATATCCTCGGAAGAACAGGTGGTAAATCTTCTACGAGAAAACAAAAAAACCAGTAATATTATCGTGGTAGCCCATTCCCCTGCATACCTGGATCTGGCTGACCGGGCGATTGTCCTGAAAAATGGCAAGTTGGCAAACTGCAAGCAAAGCATGACATCCGCCGAATTGAAGGATTGCCTGGAGGGACGAATATGAGCTCGCCCGGTATACAGGAAATATCACTGGTGCGGATGGCGGTATGCTATCTGCTCTTTCTGGTCTCATTTCTCTTGATGTTCTACCACAGAATGAATCTGAGTAAAGACGCTATCATATCAACACTGCGCATGACCGTCCAGCTCGTTATTGCCGGACTCGTGCTTAAATACGTTTTCCAGTTTAATTACTGGTATGTCGTCCTGTTCGTACTGCTTTTCATGCTCTTTTTCGGAGTGCAGACAATTATGGGACGGACTGGGATCAAAATCAAAAAGACCTTTCCCTACCTTTTTTTAAGCATGTTTATCGGATGCGGCGGTACCCTTGTATTTTTTATCTTTGCGGTTGTGGGACAGCAGCCGTGGTATGACGCCCGCTACCTGATTCCCCTTTTCGGAATGATAGTGGGCAATTCCATGAATGGTTGCGCGCTTGCTCTTGAACGCTATGTCACCGGGATTCATGAGAATCGCGATGCTGTCGAGGCACTTCTTTCATTTGGCGGTACGCCGGCCGAGGCTACCCGTGACAACTTCCTCAAGGCTTTCCGGGCATCTCTCCTGCCGACCTTTGCCTCTATGACCGGGATGGGTGTGGTTTTTCTTCCGGGTATGATGACCGGCCAGATCTTGACCGGCGCAGAGCCCTTGCTGGCGGTCAGATATCAGATTGCAATCATGCTTGCAATTCTGGGCTCTGTAATTTTCTCGGTCTTTCTGATCCTTAAACTCGAAACCACCCTTTTATTCAATAAAAGGGATCAGTTGATAGAGTTCTGATCCCCCTTTGACCTTATTCGCAATAAATATGAACTTTTTCGCCACCGGTACTTTCGACATCAACCGAAAGATCAGATAAGGCCTCAATCAGTTCCTCAATCGAGTCCGCATTGATATCGTTAAAGTCGAAATTAACGCCTTTTTCCTTGAGGGCGCCGTCGATTTTGCCCTGGGCCTCATCGGGAAGCAGGGATTTGAGTTTTATTCCCGCTCTCAGAAGGGCCATCGGCACACGGATATTCACCTGGTCTCCCTGATCTCCATCACTAACCACTACCCTCAGATATTTGGGCGATTTGCGCGTGATACCTTTGTCTTCAGAAGCAGGCTCTCCACCGCTATCGCCGATAGCATTCAAAAGCTTCTCGGCCTGTTCGACATTGATCTTGCCCTCGGCCAGCATATTCAGTATCTGAGTTCTGTCTTTACTCATTTTGAATCTCCTTTATAGAAAATTAACATATACGTTATCATTAGAACCTTTCACATCAAACCTCAGCCCGCGCATGTTGCAGATCAGATTGAAAATCAGCGGAAATGCCAGAATAATCTTTTTGCCCTTGCCCGAGGGCCATAGGATCAGGGACACTATCAAAACCAAAGGAAGGAGGAGAATTGAAATAACCAACATAAACGGCCACATCAGAAACAGCGGAAGCCAGAGGCCGATTTTCTTTCTTCCCGCCTCCATAATTCTGATTCTTAGAATTAACGGTGGATATATCATTTCAACATCTCCAGCGCTTCATCAACCGAAATCTCGCCCTTGTCCAGTCGCTTCAAAACATCGCTTTTTGAGGGCGCGGCATCGAGCTGAACGAATTCTAACTGCCGGGCAATTTTTTTCAGCCGGCTTTTTATGGTTGGATAGCTGACCCCAAAAAGCCTTTCGGTCTCTTTAATCGAGCCGTCAGACTGGATAAACGCCGTGACAAAAATCTGATCCTGCATGGAGAGTTTGGCCAGAGGGGGGAGTTCAAACGCCCCCTCGATAGCAATATCGGAATTCTCCAACAGCACCCTTTCAACCACAAACTCTTTATCCTGAGTCAGATTTGTCAATTCCTGCCAGTTTTGAGCCATCCGGCCTCCTTTCCTTAATATTTTCAATATTAATATCGTCATATAATTATAAATGTCAAGTATAAAATTAATATAATTAATATTTTTATAATATATATTAAATATTATTAATTTTAATATGTATTATCGTCATATCCTTAAATATTCCAAATAGATAGGCTATGCGATTCCGCTTGACAGTCTAATCCGGTTTAATTAATCTTATGTTTCTAAATCCCGGAGCGGATTTTGGATTAGAAAATATCAATTGTTGCTTTATTGGAGGTCTTTGAAATGAAAATAGACGGTTTGGATGATGTTCTCAAACAGCTTGAGATCGAAAAAACTAATTACGGCGCCTCGGACGGCCACGAATGGTTCGGGAACGGCCCCGAAACAGACAGCATAAGTCCGATTAACGGCCAGGTCATTGCTACGGTCAAGCAGGCCAGCCCGGATGATTACGACCGTATGGTCAAGGCTAACGAAGAGGCATTCAAGACATGGCGTGAGGTTCCAGCACCTAAGCGCGGCGAGATAGTGCGTCAGTTTGGCCTGGCCTTAAGAGAAAAGAAGGACGCTCTGGGACGTCTGGTTACGATTGAGATGGGCAAATCGCTCCAGGAGGGCTGGGGCGAGGTGCAGGAAATGATCGACATCTGCGATTATGCCACCGGCCTTTCGCGCATGCTTTACGGCAAACAAACTCATTCCGAGAGGTTCCGCCACAGAATGTACGAGCAATGGCATCCGCTGGGAGTGGTCGGAATAATATCCGCCTTCAATTTCCCGGTTGCGGTATGGTCATGGAACCTGGGAATTGCTCTGGCCTGCGGTGACACCTGTATTTGGAAGCCGGCCTCGCATGTGCCGTTGACAGCGATTGCCTGCCAGAAGATATTTGTGAAAGTTATAAAAGAGAATGATCTGCCGGCCGGAATATCCACTCTATTAATCGGGAAGGGCTCGCAGGTCGGTGAATTGATGCTTACCGACAAGCGTGTGAATCTTGTCAGTTACACAGGCTCGACCAAGATCGGCCGTCATATTGGCGAGAAAGTATCCAAACGTTTCGGCAAGACTATTCTCGAACTGGGCGGAAATAACGCCGTGATAGTTACGCCTCATGCTGAGATGGAGCTTGCAGCCAAATCCATACTTTTCGGTGCGGTCGGAACCGCAGGACAGAGATGTACCAGTACACGCCGTGTTATCGTGGAAAAATCGGTTAAGGAAGAACTCGTTAATACTTTGAAGGACTATTATGGCCGTGTAACAATCGGCAACCCGCTGGATCAGTCCAAGCTAATGGGGCCGTTGGTTGATAAGGGCGCGGTCGATATGTATCTGGAGGCTATTGAGATTGTCAAGAAGCAGGGTGGAAAGATGCTCTGGGGCGGAGAGAGGCTGGATCTTGAGGGCGGCTGTTATGTTACCCCCTCGGTCGCTGAAGTCAGGCGCGATTTGGAAATAGTCTGCGAGGAGACATTCGCACCGCTTTTATACATCATCGAATATTCCGGGGATATCCAGAATGCTATAGATATTCAGAACGATGTGCCACAGGGGCTGAGTTCCTCGATCTTTACCAATGATCTGATCGAATCGGAAACATTCCTCGGTCACACCGGCTCTGACTGTGGAATTGCCAATGTTAATGTCGGTACTTCCGGCGCTGAAATCGGACTTGCCTTCGGCGGAGAGAAAGAGACAGGCGGTGGACGTGAATCGGGAAGCGATGCATGGAAATGCTACATGCGCCGTCAGTCCAACACCATCAACTGGTCGCGCCAGGCTGAGCTGGCGCAGGGAATCAAATTCGACTAAAATAGATTCGGTTTTGGCAAACAAAACATCGCCAATGAGGTTTATAAATGCAATCCTCCCATAAAGGGAGGATTGTTTTATTGAAAGAATAATATATAAGGCTTACAGGTTATGTTGAAAAATCTATTTACAATATATTATCCTGATTTACTTCGTGTCATCCTGAGCGCAGCGAAGGATCTTTTTGATATTCCAACAGGTTCTTCGGTCATTTCATTTCCTCAGAATGACAGCTATTAGCCTGATTTTTTAACATAGCCGGTACCCGGGGAAGATAACTTGCTTGGTGAAATTGCAGCTCTGGCAACAGCATTCTGCTGGTCGTTCGGATCGCTCTTCTTTACATCCGGCGGACGTGAAATCGGCGCCCTCAATGTCAATCGAATCCGGTTGATTTTTGGGGTAATTCTCCTCGGGCTGGCGCTTCTTATTACAGAGGGATGGCTGATTCAGCCGGACGCGCCGATTAAAAATGTCGGCTACCTGGCATTATCCGGCCTTATCGGTCTTGTTATCGGCGATTCATTTTTATTCACTGCAATGGTTTTGATCGGCCCGCGCTTGACACTCCTGATCTTTTCTCTTTCACCTGCAATCGCGGCCCTTACTGCCTGGATTTTTATGGGCGAAACATTGGAATTGATGGCGATCGCCGGAATAGCCGTAACCCTTGCTGGCGTCATCTGGGTCAGTGTGGAGCGGCCAATGAAGGGCGTAAAGCAGGTCAATCAGATTTCCGCTAAAGGTGTAATTCTGGCATTCATGGGCGGCGCCGGTCAGGCGGTGGGGATAGTATTTGCCAAGATGGGTATGGCGGATGTTATCGATCCATTGGCCGGGACATTTATCCGTATGCTTGCTTCGGCCACGATTATCTGGTTTATCAGCATACTGACCGGGAAATTCGCCCAAACGATTCAGGCCATGCACAACAAAAGAGGCGCGGCATTATCATTCGGAGGCGCGGTATTCGGGCCGTTTCTGGGCGTAACCTTGTCGCTTCTGGCCGTAAAGTATACCGAAGCGGGAGTGGCAATGGCCATTATGTCAATTGTTCCGGTGCTGGTAATTCCCTGGGTGATGATTTTCTATAAGGAGAAGGTTTCGATACGAGCTTTTCTGGGCGCTGTGGTGGCGGTGGCCGGAGTCTTTATTCTGTTCCTCCACTGATCTCATCCTCTTCCAGCGAGCTGTCATCCATATGACCCCGCCGCCTCAGTCTCTCCAGCCACTGCTTACGTGCCAGCTTACGCATATCCTCCTCGGTGTCGAGCTCGTCGACAATCTCGACACCAAGTAAGGTCTCTATCACATCCTCGAGAGTGATAATCCCCTCAGTACCGCCGTATTCATCGACCACGAGAAATATCTGCTCCTTGCGCTTAATGAACTCGTCCAGGATTTTTGTGAGCGATTTTGTCTGAGGCACGACATAAAGGGGAATCACCAGTTCCTCCATGGTCTTATTTTTTTGCCCCTTGAAATACATCTCCATCAGCTTCGAGCGAAAGACCATCCCCAGGATATTATCGATGTCTTTATCGTAAATTGGAATCTGCGAAAAGCGGATCGGATTATGAGTCTTGACAATCTCCTCCACTGTCTGATCCTTCTGGAAGGCCAGTATCACTGAACGCGGGGTAAGCACATCTCTGGCATAGATTTTATTCAGCTTGAAGAGGTTTTCGATGATACGTGCCTCTTTTTTCATCAGCACACCTTCCGTTTCACCGATCTGTGCCAGGGTAAGGAGTTCATCACGGGTTAGAAATGCCTGCCGCCGATTTCGGGTTATTAGAATTGAAACACCCTTCAGAAGCAAAACAAATGGAAAAGTTATAATTATCAGGAATTGAATTATATATGCTGAAGAGCGTGATAGTTGTTTCCAGTAAACTGCCCCAAGTACCTTGGGTACTATTTCAGAGAAAACAAGAATCGAAAATGTCAGAACTGCTGAAGTGGCGGCCACCCATTCATTTCCAAAGACCTTTAAAGCTTCCGCACCCACACCTGCAGCGCCTATGGTATGGGCGATTGTGTTTAATGTTAGAATTGCGGATAAAGGTTGATCCACTTTGCTTTTTTGATTCTTCAGCAGAGCACCGCTTCTGTACCCCTTTTTCAATAGAACTCCGATATGCGCTCGGGAGAGTGACAGAAATGTTGCTTCCATCAGCGAGCATAAAAACGACACCAGAAGCGCCAAGAGGAAATATGAAAATAAAGCGGTCATCGGAATACAATCTTCCTTTTGTAATAATTATCGGAATAAAGGGGAATGCGATTATAATTGTCACCGGGGATTTTCATTTGATTGTATTTTAAAGAATCTGTCTTGTAATGTCAAAGCAAAACAGTTGCAATCAGCCAAACCTGCTTAAATCAAATTTTGGTCAGCTCGATTTTGGCATTGGTTGCCGAGATCAACGCCTTTTCGGTCTTTTCTGTCATTGACAACCGTACCATGAATATGATCTCGCCTTTGTCGGTGTAGCTGCTATCGACTATTTTAATACCGTCCACCGAAAGAATCCGCAAAATGATGTTGGTCAGGTTGAGGGGAAAACTTACTTTGTATTTTCGAGTTATCAGGACCTCAACGATTTTAGCCGAATCGAGAACATTTCGAGCGGCATCTCGATAAGCGCGTTTGAGCCCGCCTGTACCAAGCTTGATTCCGCCGAAATATCGGGATACTACAATACCTGTATTAAAAAGCTCCGCGGAGATTATGCTGTCGTAAATCGGTTTTCCGGCCGTGCCCGAGGGCTCACCGGCATCACTGTATCTGAAAATATCCATGCCCCCGGACGGATAGATCCGATATCCGTAGCAGTTGTGATTGGCATCGTGAAATTCGCCGGAGATTTTTTCTATTTCGGACTCGGTCTCCTCCTGCGATTTGCAGGGAAATGCCGAGGCTATAAATTTCGATCTCTGGATTTTGATTTCCGCCCGTACGGGCTCCCTGATCGTTTTAAAGGAGTCTTCCAATCTCCCGATCTATTCCTCTTCTTCTTTCGTTTTGGCCTTGATGAACTGATCTATCAGTCTTTCAAAACGCGCGCCGTAGATCATATCGTATTTATCCATGTCCTCCGGGATGAGGCTCTCTGCTTCCTCTCTTGTTTTGGCAGCCAGTTCACGCGCTTTCTGTTCGGTCAGATCGCCGCTTTGAATCTCTTCCGCGGTTTGATCGACGAGCTTTTTCAGGCTCTGTATTTTTTCTTCTTCAGTCATTGTCATAGTTATCTCCTACAAGCTGTGATCTGAAATCATTTCAGCTTTATTGATGTCCTCCAATGGTATCGCCCCGTATTCAACCAGCCCCGGATCGACCGGCAGATCCTCTCTGCCGATTGCAAAGAGAAGTTTGCCCAGTTCACGTGCTCGTTCCGCGGCATTTATAGTACCGCGCGATTTTTTATCGAGTTCTCCGATAACAACCGATTGTGCCAGTCCGACAATTATACGGTTACGGGAAATCAGCCGTCCGGTTGTTACTTTGGTATTCGGCGGATATTCGGATATCAAAGCGCCATTTTCCAGGAGCTCCTCGGATAGTCTTTTGTTTTCGGGAGGGTAGATGCGGTTGATGCCGCATCCCAGCACTGCATACGATTTGCCCTCTGCTTTTATGGCTCCCATGTGAGCCGCTGTATCTATCCCCCTTGCCAGACCGGAGACGATTACCGAACCTGTATCGGCCAAAGTGCTTGAGAAAGCCACTGCGATTTCTATACCCTCTGTCGTAGCTTGAGTAGTACCCACGATCGCAATGGTCTGCTCATCTTCTGCCGGAAAATGTCCTTTGTGGTACAGCACGAAGGGAGGATTGTTGATCTGCCTTAAAAGATCCGGATAGTGGTCGTCCATTATTGTAACCGTCTCTATCCCATCCTCGCGGTAGCTTTCAAGATCTTGCCTGATACCGTCCAAATGTCTCTCGATTTCATGTATGACCGCCGCCTTTTTTTTGCTTATTCTGGGGAATTCCGCCAGATGCGCGATATCGGCATCCACAATATTTTCCAGCGACTGGAAATGCGACAGAAGCATCTGGAAGGTCTTTGATCCGAGTTTCGCCTTTTCACGCAGGGCGATTAAAAGTTCTTTGTTGTATTCGCTCATAAATATCGATTCCAATCGAAATATAAGGTAGCCTCGACTGTGGACTGTGTCAAGGGCAATTAAATTTTCATGATCACATGTAGTTTTTGTAACACAATGGTTGGTAAATAGTTTCGATAAATGCCATGTGATTGACAGATCAAAAAACCTCTGCCGAAAAAATTTGGATTTCAGTCTGTGGATCGCGCCAGGCGTTCTCCGGAAGACCGGCCTTGAGGCAGGTGTGCTTCAAAAATGTGATGCGATCCCATCCGTATTCAGTAGCCACCTGGGGCAATAGAAGTCCGGAATGGTATCCGTGCTGAAGCATGATGCCGTGTTTGCCAACCTCGATCTGAGCGGGATCGTTAATCTTCTCCAGGGGAGAGAGCGCGGAAATTTCTATCTCAAGTTTGTCGATTTCATCCTTTGTCAGGGGTGCGAAACGAGGATCTTCAAATGCCGCCGCACGAGCCATCTCGGTAACACTTTTGTAGAGCGGTTTCATGCCCACCACCAAACCGATACATCCCCGCAAATTGCCATGAGTTTTTAGTGTGACGAATGCCCCGCAGTTGGATTTCAGAGTCTCGGATTCAATTCCCAGTTCCGGTTCCGGTTCGTTTTCGAATTTGCCCTTGATCGACTCGAGGGCCAATTCTTTCAAATGGTCTTTTTCTTCCTGAGTAAGGTGCATGGCAGGTACTAATCCGAATAGATTACCGCTCCAAGATATCCCACAACTTCATGGCTGTCGCCGGTGACTTTACCGCTGTCGGACTGACCGGTAACGGCGATTCTTTCCGCTCCCAGCTTATGGCAGGCAAGCATTGCCGCAGCCATCGGTCCTCCGCCGCAGGCCTCGGCATTCCCCTTGGCAATTGCTTTATACAAACCCTGCGGATCGAAGGCCTCAATTTTGGATCTGATAATAGAATCTTTTTGCGCGGCGATTTCCGAGGAGTAGAAATGCGACAGGTCGGTCGAGGCAACTATCAACGAATCGGTCCCTTTCAAACCGGCCGCCAGAGCCTCGCTAAGAGCCGATATATTATCCCATTCCTGCTCGCCCATCACAATCGGCACAAGCTTGAAATCGCCCAGCATGGTCTGCAAAAACGGAAGCTGGACTTCAAGTGAATGTTCCTGGCGGGTACCGCCACCGGTGTGTCCCTTGTTGGAAAGGTATACTTTGGACGAATTTATCTCCGATATTTTAGTTGCGATTTCCTGATCGATAAAGAGTTTGCCCAGCGGAGTGACATAAGCCGAACCGTTATAGACCGAGGCTCCCTGGAAGAAGGTCGTGTGCGAGGGGGAGATCACTACCACCGTATCGAACTTGCAGCCGTCCAGTTCCTTGAAAGCGGAAGCCGCTATGGCCCCGGAATACATATACCCCGCATGGGGCGCGATTATGCCCTGTACTTTATTGGCAAAAACGGTGCGTTTGGCCTCTGCCAGATAACCGCTGACCGTGCGCGAAAGCTCCAGCGGATCGCGCGGGTAGAATGTCCCCGCTACTGCCGGATGCCTTTCCTCGTCATGATATGTACCCTGGTTAGCCATGTGAATAAGATACGACGAATATATCAGAATTCAAGGTTTTTGTTTTATGAATGGTACGACCATTCCAAAAGCCCCATTTTCATTGACAAAAAAGCTGATTCCGCTATATTTCCATTAAGCCATGGACCGACATCCTGTATGTAAAATTGCATATGGATAACCACAAATAAACTACCCCATGGGAGGGGTGAATGAAAAAGACTTCTTTTTTTGTTATGATGGTGGCCGTTATTGCGTTGACCACTACAATAATTGGCCAGAGTTTTGATAATCCTGACATTGCTGTTAATAAGCAGACAGTTCTGCAAAATATGAGCTTATCACCGCTCTGTTTTACGGAAAATCAGGGACAATGGGATGAACGCGCCTTTTTCAGGGCAAATGCCGGGGGAGCAACTATGTGGTTTACCCGGGAGGGTGTTTATTATCAATTCCTGAGAAAAATCGACAGAGATATTTCCAATCCCGACCATTCATTTCAAATGCCGTATGAGCCTTTTGAGCTGAAGCCCGATAGCTTCGAGCAGCTTGTTATTAAGGCATCATTTGTTGGGGCGAATCCAAATCCTGTTATTTCAGGCAAGGAACTGATAGATTATAAGTGTAATTATTTTATCGGCAATTATCCCAATGAGTGGCACACTGATGTTCCCAATTATCAGGCTGTTCAATTTGAAGAGATATATCCCGGTATAGATCTAAAATATTATGGCAATGGCATACAGATGGAGTATGATTTCATTATCTCGCCCGGCACTGATTACACTCAGATACAGATTAAATATGATGGTGCCAGATCACTAAGCGTCAATTCTTCAGGTGAACTGGTAGTTCAAACAGACTGGGGAGATGTGATTGAGCAAAGGCCAATTATCTACCAGATGGATAGCGGTATGCGTCAAAAAATCGAAGGCAAATATAAAATAACAGGCGATAATATATTCTCGTTTAATCTGGATGATAATTATAATCCGAACTTGCCTCTTATAATTGATCCGGTACTGGTTTACAGCACTTATCTGGGGGGTAGCGGCACCGATATTGTATCTGATCTTGCGGTGGATAATTCGGGATGTGCTTATGTTGTTGGCGCAACATTTGGATATGATTTTCCGACGTTAAATCCTTACCAAACTGATCAAGGAGATGTTGATATTATTGTTACTAAGCTATCTGATATGGGAAATAGTCTAATCTATAGTACATATCTTGGAGGAGGAGACTGGGATCAAGGATTGGCCATTGATGTAGACAATCAAGGCTGTGCATATATCACAGGGGCAACATGTTCATATTCCTTTCCAACTGTCAATCCCTATCAAACAAAGCCAGGTCCTATTGGTGACTTTGATGGCTTTGTTGCCAAATTCTCCAGCGCAGGCAACGATTTACTATATAGTACATATCTTGGAGGCAATGATCATGAAAGCATCTCTGCCATAGTTGTTGATGCTTCAGGCTGCGCATATGTAACCGGAGGTACCAGTTCGACTGATTTTCCAACTTTGAATCATATTCAAACCGATCAACCAGAAAAAGATGCATTTGTAACGAAAATTTCCAGTTCCGGCAGCAGCCTTATTTACAGCACTTATCTTGGAGGAAATCAGAGTGACGGCGCAACAGACCTCGCGGTTGATGAATTCGGGTGTAGTTATATAACTGGCGGCACCAGGTCTACTGATTTCCCCATCAATAACCCATTCCAAGATCATGGAGGAAATAATGATGTCTTTGTGACCAAACTATCCGGTTCTGGCAACAGCATGGCTTTCAGTACTTTTTTAGGTGGAGACAGCAATGAGGCTGGTCTTAGCATTGTGGTGAATGATATCGGCGAATCTTATATAACGGGAGTTACACTGTCCTCCGATTTCCCAACTCTAAATCCCATGCAGGAATACATGGGAAACGATGATGTCTTTGTTACAAAGCTCTCCAATACCGGCAACTCTCTCATCTACAGCACTTTTCTAGGTGGAAATGGTAAGGATAATGGTTTAGACCTCTTAATAGATGAACTGGGATGTGTTTATGTTACAGGATTTTCCGGTTCAATAGATTTTCCTGTACTTAATCCATTTCAGACCTTTCAAGGTCAATTGGATGTCTTCATTACCAAAATCTCAAGCACTGGTAAAAGCCTCATTTACAGTACATATCTGGGAGGCAGCCAATTTGACGAAGGTCGTGGTATCGCAATTGATGATTCGGGATTTATATACGTAGCCGGTTGCACAGAATCCGCGGGTTTTCCAACGGTCAATCCATATCAGACCGATCAAGGCTATTCTGATGGCTTTGTGGCTAAACTGCCTCAATCCTTTCCAAGCAAAAGAGCAATCATCTCAATAGACCGTTCAGGCTCCATGGCACTCACAAATTCAATGGGACAATCCCGTCTGGAAAGAGCAAAATCGATGGCGCATGATGAAATTGATAAGCTGCTGGATTTTAATGATCCAACATACCCGGGTACATTTCAAGTAGCAGTCATGAGCTTCAATGCTGATGGTATTATACTACTTCAGGATTTCACAAGCAATGCAACTGATTTGAATGATGCAGTTGATGCTATCCAGAATCCACGGCATGACACACCGCTCGCGGCTGCCATGTGTCAATCTCACTGTCTGATTGACGACTTAGAGGCTGAAGCCAGGTATGTTTTCACCTATACCGATGGCCTGGAAAATGAAAGCCAGAATTTTGATATATGCAGCATTTGCCAGCCATGTAACGATCTTATATACACCGGCTGGAATTATGATTGCGATCCATACAATCCCTCAAGCTGCACAGACTGGCAAATTTGTTTGCATAATCAGTTTTCACTGACCGGAATCAATATTGTCCACTATTTTGGTGAGCCGATAAATCCCTACGCAAAGGGATTGGATTCAGCTCTTGAGGATATGTATTTCCTAAAGAATACTGCCGAGGAATCGGATGGTGAATTTCTCTATCATTCGGATCAAGAGACAATTTGTGGTGATGCCAACAACGATGGCGCCTTAAATATCAGCGATGCCGTATATCTCATTGTTTACATCTTCCAGGGAGGTTCGCCTCCGAAATATATGCCGTCAGCCGATTGCAACTGCGATGGCAATGTAAATATCAGCGATGCTGTCAATATTATAAATTATATATTCTTGAATGATAATGCGCCTTGCGATATTGATGGCAATGGAGAGCCGGATTGCTGAGCCAATTGCTCTTGACATCTCAATCCTCATCGCAAAAGATCTCACTCAGTAGGGGAGAATTAATGCCCTGCTATCTGAAAGCCATTGCGTAAGGCATCTACGTAATTTCTATGGATTTTAGTAGTATTGTGGCAACACATCTCAAAAGTTATCTTATTGGCGCAATGGTTGAGAGAATTACTAAAAGGTGAGCATATTAAGTCAAGTATGAAATTCTTATAAATTTTGAGGAGGGTTTAGTGAGCAAGCGAGCTTTGGCAATCGCGTTTTTCTCGTTAATGTTTATTCTCATAACCGGCCTTGGTATAAATGCCCTGGCTCAGAAAGATATGCCGTTTGGCGGTTCTGACGATGTGGAATTTGCAAATAAGCTCTGGACCGCTATGGACGGTTACCAGGACTGGCCTATGAGGTCGGGGGTATATCCGGGCGCATCTCCGCACGGTAAATTCCTTAAGCTCTATTACAATATGGTACATGTCAAGGGCAAGCCATATCACATTGTGGTAAAGGATAATTTTGGGGGAGAGGATGCTACTCAGGAAAAAGTGGCTGAATCGCCGGGCGATTATTTGGCTGCGGTGACTATTATGCTGCAGCGTGAAGATGGCTATGATCCTGATAATAATAACTGGTTCTGGGTTAAGTATGGCCCTGACGGCAAAATATTAACAAACCCAAAAGGGGTTGCATTAGCTGGACGGGTAGCCAAAGGAACAGGGCAGGCATGCATATCCTGTCATGCCAATGCAAAAGGGGATGATTACCTGTTTACCAATGATCAATAAATGATCACGGCTATCATTCATCCTTCACAGGTTAATTCGGTTTTCAAAAAGATATAAGCTTTTTGATTCCGGGTTTAGTCGTGGAACAAACCTCGGCCTCAATTAGGGGCCGGGGTGTTTATTATTAAAATATAAAGGGGAGGAAGATGAAGATAATAATATCACTCATAATAATTCTGGCACTGGCGTTTGGATTATTTGTCATATTTATAAATTCCGGCATGTATAATATCGCGGCAACATCCGAGCATACATCCCTGACATTGAAGATAATCAATACCACCCGAGATAATTCCATACGCAAACATGCTGAAGGGATAGAAGCGCCAGACCTGACCGATTCAGCAATGATACGAGCGGGATTCGAGCATTTCGATCAGATGTGTGTGACATGTCACGGCGCCATCGGAATCAGTAAAGATGAATTTGCCAAAGGTCTTTATCCGGTGCCGCCCGCGCTTTCGGAGGAAATCGAGGAGTGGAGCTCGGCCGAGCTTTTCTGGATCACCAAGCATGGGATCAAAATGACCGGCATGCCGGCCTTTGGAGATACCCATAGCGATGAGGATATCTGGACGATAGTAGCGTTTATGCAGAAACTGCCGGAAATGTCATATTATGATTATACAAATCTTCGCAGGGGAGAGGAAGAGCAGGGTTTCGGCCATGACCATGAGCATTAATAAGAGCATATAAAAACTCACGGCCGTAGCACCCGTTATGTCCGTGATTATTCTGTCATAATGAGAGGTAGATGTGGGGATGTCTACCCTCCTCGAAACCGCCGGAGAAAAAAATCTCCGGCGGTTTTGATGTTATTTTGCAGTTTTTGTGACTGCCCGGAAACCTTTTTCAAAATCGATAATTATAGTACAAATTAAGTTTGAGAAGTGGACTATAAGAATATATGTTACGAGGTTTTGAAAATGGGATCTTATGAAATCACACTAATTCCCGGCGATGGCATCGGGCCGGAAATCACCAAAGCCACTGTTGATATTATCGAAGCCACCGGAGTGGATATCAACTGGGACAGGCAGATTGCCGGTATGGAGGCAATGCCCACACATGGTGAGCCTGTACCGAAGGAACTTTTGGATTCAATAGAAAGAAATCGAATCGCCCTTAAAGGGCCTTTGACCACAGTGGTCGGCAAGGGCTTCCGTTCCGCAAATGTCACTCTTCGAAAGGAACTGGAACTCTATGCGAATCTTCGCCCCGTGAAAAATATTCCCGGTATCAAATCACGTTATGATGATATCGATCTGGTAATTGTGCGTGAGAATACCGAGGATTTGTATTCCGGGATAGAGCATGTTATCGCCCCGGGAATATCACAGTCGATCAAAGTCATTACAGCTATCTCATCGGCCCGAATCGCCCGCTGGGCCTTTAATTATGCACAGCGTATGGGGCGTAAGAAGGTTACGGCAGGACATAAGGCCAATATTATGAAATTATCAGATGGGCTCTTTCTGGACAGCGCCGGGGATGTCTCCAAAGAATTTCCTGAAATAGAATACAATGACAGGATTATCGATAACCTTTGTATGCAGCTCGTAATGAATCCCCATCAGTTCGATATCCTGCTTCTGTCGAATCTCTATGGCGATATCGTATCCGATCTTGTAGCTGGTATGGTCGGCGGCCTGGGAGTCGTGCCCGGTGCGAATATCGGCGATAAGTATGCAGTTTTCGAGGCGGTTCACGGCTCCGCACCGGATATCGCCGGAAAGAATATTGCCAATCCGACCGCAATGATATTCTCCGCGCTTCTAATGCTGAGGCATCTGGGCGAGGATGATGCGGCCGACAGAATATTTACCGCAGTTACCCGGGTTTACAAGGAGGGCAAGCATGTGACCCGGGATGTCGGGGGTGAGGCGGATACGACCGAATTTGCGGAGGCGGTGATTGAGAAGATGGAAGCGGCCGTGAAGGATACTGTAAAAGAAATCTAAATGGAAATGTCATTCTGAGCGCAGCGAAGAATCTGTTAGATTCGTGAGAGATTCTTCGGTCGCTGTGCTCCCTCAGAATGACGTGTATTGAAAAAAGCCTGCTTTATTTCAAAGCAGGCTTTTACTTCTTCGATATCTCAATATTATTAATCGCTTTTCTTCAAACCGCCCATTGAGCCTCTATAGCGTTCCATGCGTTCACGAAATTCGGCACGCTGTTTCATCATCAATGAGAACGGTGTGGCATCGACAGTATCGCCGACTGAAATACCGGAGAGAACATGCGTATAATCCAGATTGGATTTGCCTACGCTGACCAGTTCCGGCACGAATTCGCCTTCACGCTTGACCAAAACTACCTTCTTGTCGGCAATGGCTTCGCGCTGCTCTTGGCGCTTCTTGCGCATCTCGGCAATCTCCTCCGGACTCATATTCTTCATCTTTTCGCGCATTTCCTCACGGCTCATCTGTTTCTGGCCACCCTCCTCGCCGCCGATTTTCTTATCGCCCTGTGCGATCTCGCCTGTAAATCCGACCTCTTCCGGATCCTTAATCGCACCGTTAGGCACCAGAACCGCATCATAGGCCTCGGCGGTTATAATTTCGATGGAGCTGTTCATTCCGGCCTTCAGGTAGCCCTCGCTGTTATCGATTTGAGTTGTAACCTCGAAGACGGTGACATTTTGCTCGACCGTTGCCATAGGCGCAATCTTCATCACCTGTCCCCGAAAATTCAAATCGGGATAAGCATCGGCATTAACCTTAACCTTCTGGCCCATTTCAATCTGCCCGATATCTGTCTCGTCAACCTCTGCCACGACATAGACTGAATCCATCTCCGCCACCTGCATAATCAGGGTTCCGCCGGTAACTGTGGATACGCCCGATGATATAATTTGTCCTTCCTCGACTTCCTTGCGCAACGCAATTCCGCTTATGGGAGATCGTATTTCGGTATCCTCAAGTTGTTCCTCGGCAATTGAGAATGCGGCCTCATTGCGTACAAGGCTGGCTCTGGCCTGCTCCAGAAGCAGCTCCATGTCATCCAGTTCCTTCTCCGAGGCCAAACCCTTCTCAAACAGTGTCTTCTGCCGTTCGAATTCTCTTTGCCGCTTATCTACAGTAACCCTGGCAACGTTCAAATCAGCTTTGGCCTGGCGGTAGCTGTTCATTACGGTGGTTGTGTCGAGGCGGCAGATCAGGTCGCCCTTTTGAATATAATCGCCCACATCGACAGCCATTTCGATTATCTCTCCCGAGGCCTTGGACTTTATCTCTACAGTCTGCACCGGGGTAATCCGTCCGTTGGAATGGATCGATACTACCAGATCGCCCTTAAAGGCTTCCGCAGTAATTTGTTGAATTTCAAATGGGTTTTCCTCACCGTTTTTGCCATAAACGAAGAAATAGTAGCCCAATGCCGAAATTATCAGGACTACCGCAATTATTATGAACTTTTTCATTCCAAACTCCAGTCAGCCGACATCAATCAGTGATCGCAAAATTTTAGACACATAATTTAGCATAAAACTTGCAAAAAACAAGCGGATACGGCTGATATCCCGCTTATTTGTTTCTTGACCTCTTAGAACAATTATATTACTATCGCTGTTTAAGTTTCATATGAATAACTCGAAAGATGAAATATTCAAGCTGACTGAGAAAGTCTCCTGCGCCGGTTGAGCGTCAAAACTGGGTGCAGGTGCACTTCAACAGATTATAGGCGTATTGCCGCAGGTTTCAGATGAAAATCTGCTGGTGGGATCGTCAACAGCCGATGATGCCGGAGTATACCGTATTTCCGAGACAGAGGCGTTGATTATGAGCACCGACTTTTTTCCGCCGATTGTGGATGATCCTTACCGTTTCGGGCAGATTGCGGCGGCTAATGCTCTCTCGGATATCTATGCCATGGGCGGGAAGCCGCTTGTGGGGCTTAATATTGCCTGTTTTCCAGCCGAAATGCCCCATTCGCTCCTATCCGAAATATTACGCGGCGGTCAGGAGAAAGTCCAGGAGGCGGGGGCATTGATTATTGGCGGCCATACGGTTAAGGATAAGGAATTGAAATACGGCCTGGCGGTTACAGGACGAATTCTGATAAAGGATATCAAGACCAACGCCAATGCCAAACCGGGCGATCTTTTGATCCTCACCAAACCGCTGGGAACAGGGATAATCTCCACAGCTTTGAAGAATAATCAGGCTGATGAGACGGATGTCGAATTTATTATGAATCAGATGTCTGAGTTGAACCGCATTGCGGCGGAGATTATGGTAAGACACGGGGCCAATGCCGCCACCGATATTACCGGATTCGGCCTGATCGGTCATATGATCGAGTTGTCAAGAGCTTCGATTATAAGCTGTAAAATTCATTCACAGAAAGTCCCTTTGATTCCGAATGCTCTGGGTTATGCCAAAGGCTTTATTCCGGGCGGACTGAATGACAACCGTAAGACATTTGACAAAGATGTTGATATTAAGATCGACCTGGATCAGGACCTCGAGACAATTTTCTACGATCCACAGACCTCGGGCGGACTTCTGATTTCCGCTCCTCCGGAAAAAGCGGAGAAGATTCTGCAGGAGCTTCATTCCGAGGGGATTGAATCCGCCGCCGTGATCGGCGAGGTTACAGAAAAGCAGGATAATTACATCGAAATCCATTAAATGTGAGAAGAATAAATCATGGATAGATATACGTTTAAACCTATTGGTATAATCCACACGCCGTATAAAACTACCGGTGACTGTCCGAAGGGCGATTATCATAATAAGGGTGTCAAGGCCTATATCGAGCTCATGCCGGAGTACAAAGATGGTTTGATGGACCTGGACGGCTTCTCGCATCTGATATTGGTCTGGGTATTTCATGAGTCCGAGGGATATGAGCTGATTGCCTCGCCTCCTCATGATGACGAACAACACGGCGTTTTTGCCACCCGCTCACCGAAACGTCCCAATCCAATCGGGCTCACGGTGGTAAAGCTTACTAAGGTTGAAGGGGCTACATTGTATATTGAGGATCCGGATATGCTTGACGGCACGCCGCTTCTGGATATCAAGCCATATCTGTTGCCGCCGGAAACATTGGGCAAGGTCAAGAAGGGCTGGCTGGATAAAGATAAATAGACGCTACTTATTATTCTTCCGTCATTAAATCGAGTTTGGCAAGGTTGCTCTTGCGTCCGATCAATACCAGAATATCTCCCACTTCTATTTTTGTATTCGCATGAGGATTGAAGTGAATAGTCTTGTCCGGCTTTTTAATCGCCACGACCATTAAATCAAGCTTATTCTTCAGATCGGAATCCTTGAGCGATACGCCGTCCAGTATAGAATTTTCCGGCACAATAACTTCCTCGATCGAAATATCCGCCCCGGCGCCGGCCGACTCGAGCTCCATAAAATCAACCACATTGGGACGAAGGATCGAGAGCGCCATGCGCATACCGCCCAGCTCGTAGGGGCAGATTACACGGTCCGCGCCGGCACGGTATAGCTTTTTCTCAGCATCAGGGCTGTCGGCACGAGCAATTATCATCAGGTCGGGATTCAACTGGCGGGCCGAGAGTGCCAGGTAGACATTGTCCGCCTCTGAGGGAATTGTGGATACAAGCCCGACCGCACGGTCTATTCCGGCCTGATGCAGGACCTCATCCTCGGTGGAATTGCCCTCGATATACAGGCCACCCTTATTTTGCAGCTGAGTAATCATGTCGGGATGGCTTTCGATGACAACAAACGGTTTACCGCTGCGCTCGAATTCATTATAGACAATCTGGCCGACACGTCCGAATCCCGCCACGATATAATGATTCTTGAGCTTCTTAACGTCTTTTTCCATTCGTCTCCTTCCTAATATAGTTACGATCTGGCCCTCCACAACCATCTGCATAACGACTGTGATACCGTAAAAAATGGTGGCCACACCGGACAGGATCAGGACCATGGTGAAGATTTCGAGCTGGGGGGTGATCTCAAATATCTCTCTGTACCCGACAGTGGTGATCGATATAACAGTCATATAAAGCGAGTCCAGGATACCTTTATCGGTTAGAAGCATATACCCAAGAGTCCCTGCCAGCATGACGAAGATAATCATCATGAGTACGATTTTTAGCTGACGTTCCTGCCTCTGTGCCATAGACCAACGGACCTCAAATTTCAGATATTGTTCACAGTCAATCTAATCGGTAAATATAAATTTTATTGAAGTGAGTTTCAACTATAATAAAAGGAGGGTTCTCACATGGGTGCCCCACTGCGCAAGCGGTGGGTTCTTGAGACTACAGAAATATTTGAAAATAGAAACCCACCCCTTATGAGCCGAGGACGGCTCAACGGGGATGGGGCACCCATATCTCCAATGAGCTTCTTATTCAAATCCTCACTTTGATCTTGACATTAACCGGTTTATAAGGTTTTAATCATCGTATGGAAATATCTATTTTAGGATCCGGTGGGATCAATCCGCCGCCCAGGCCGGGATGTCAGTGTCGTGTGTGCCGCGAGGCACGTAAACGCGGTGTGCCGTATTCCAGGAGCGGGCCTTCTCTGTTTGTTTTCGATGAGTCGCTTCTGATCGGTATGCCCGAGGATATCCGTCACCAGCTCAACCGCGAGGAGATCGATTTAGTCGAGAACCTGATAATTCCAAACTGGAAGCCGGAATGCGCGGGAGGAGTGCGTGTTATTGAAAACCTGAATTACGATTCGGTGATCGATAACCCGATCTGGGAGGCTATCAATGTTTATATCCCGGCGATGAAAGATGACACAAATTATTTTTATCAAAAGCTGAAGGAATATCGCAACGATCTGGGTATTATCAATTTAATCGAAATGCATGACTGCGAGATTATGGGCATCGGCAACATTAATCTATTGCCGGTCAAAATAGATGGTACCGACGGTTACTATTTCGTCATTTTCAACGGCGCCCGCAAGATTGTTTATCTACCGGCACGTTCAAATCAATTTCGGCCGATAAGCGAGGCTTTTGATGCCGATCTAATGATAGTGCCCTGCTATTATTGGGAGGATAAAACCGTCTTCAGACGTGAGATCGTAAACAAGGAAATCACCGCCAGCAGTATCACTTTCGAAAGCATGCTGGAGACTGCCGAGCAGATGCGTGCCCGCAAGATTCTGGTGACTCATATTGAGGAGGATTTCGGGATGTCCTACCGCAATCTGCGTGCCTTGCCTGCAATCAAATATCAGTACTTTGCCATGGAATTCGCTTATGATGGCATGCGCATAAGCCTTTAGACATGAAGAAAGCGTCAGATCAAAATCCAGTTTACGATGGAATCAGCATCTGACGGAACTTGTTATATCTACTTTAATCAGTCTATCTCTTCGATGAACTTCAAAAAGACCTCGTTGAACTCGTCGGGCTTTTCGAATGAAACAAGATGTCCTGATTCGAATTCAATAAACTTTGAATTAGGCAGTTCGACTCTGGCAAACTCCGCTATCGGATAGAAATCAGGATCATCCTTGCCGGCAGTAAGAAGTACAGGAATCTTTATCTGGTCCAGGCGCTTCAGATCATCCGGCTCATCATAACGGGGATCGGGATCGAGCCAGTAAGCACACGAGAAATCATCGACCATATCCGAGAGAGCCTCGAATTTGTCATCATCGTTTTTAACATCCTCGAACAGACGAAAATTCTTCCAGGTCTCCCGGGCCTTTTCAACGTCCTCCTTGCGGGCGATCTTGAACATATTGGGCCAGCCTTTGAATTTCATGTAACCTACTACATGCGATCCGATCAAGGTCAGGGATTTGGCGTGCCCCGGATTTTCGATCTGATAGCGGACTGCCACAGCTCCTCCCATGGAAAGGCCAACCAGATGAAAATCTTTCAGGTCAAGATGCTCGATTAGATTTTTCAGGTCCTCTGCAAAATGGTTGTAGGAGTATCCGGTCTCAGGAGCATCTGACTTGCCATGGCCGCGCAGGTCAAATGTTACCAGGCGGAATTTGTCTTTGAGAGCCTCAACTTGATAGTTGAAAATTCGCCTGTCGATGCCAAGCCCGTGCACGAATACGATCGGCATTCCCGATCCGAAATCTTCATAATATATTTGAACCCCTTTTGAATCAATGGAAGCCATAATAATCTCCTATACTATTTTTCTTGGAAGTAACGGATTTATTCTTGCCACAATCTCATAATTGATCGTCTGTGCCCATGAAGCCATCTGCTCAGCAGTGATTATATCGCCATTCTGACGTCCCAGAAGCACAACCTCATCCTCGACCTTAACATCGGGAATATTTGTAACATCAACCATAATATTATCCATACAAATCCGTCCCCTTACCTGGGCGCGCTCGCCTTTTATCAGCACATAGCCCAGATTGGAGAGCTTGCGGTCGTAACCGTCGTAGTAGCCAAGCGGCAGCACTGCAATTCTCGAGTCAGCGGTCGTGCGATAAGTACAACCATATCCAATAAACGAGCCCTTGGGGACATGCTTGATTTGAGCGACCTTGGTCTTCCAGGTTAGAGCCGGAGTAAGAAGATTGTTCTCGCCGCCTGCCAGACGATATGACAGATAGGTTTCCTTCGAGGGCCAGAGGCCGTAAAGCGAAATACCAAATCGGATCATGTTGTAGTGCGTTTTCGAGAATAATAGCGATGCCGCCGAGGATGCTGTATGTTTTATCGGAATCTCGAATCCGGCATCTTCGATCTCGGATATTATCTGCTTGTAGCGATCGATCTGTGATTGAGCGTAGGAATGGTCTGTCGTATCCTCGATATTGGCGAAATGCGTGGAGGCTCCTATCAGTTCGATATTCCTGGTCTTTTTCAGGAGTTTTGTGAATGTGGGGAGCTCTTCTTCATCGATACCCTGGCGGTTTGTTCCGGTTTCGAGTTTTAGATGGATTTTGGCTTTTTTGGAGGTCTTTAATCTTTCCAGAAATTCGATAGTATCGATGTTATATACAGTCAGATGAAATCCGGCCTCAACAGCTTCCTGAAGCTGCTCGAAAGGCA
>CAZBZV010000009.1:29567-76427 GCA_964496505.1 uncultured Ignavibacteria bacterium
GTGGTGGAGGTGGGCACCTTCGCCGGCGGGACGTCGGTCGGCTGGGCCACGGCCATCAGGGATAACGGCTGCGGCCGGCTCGTATGCGTCGACAACGACACCTACTCGAAAGGCACATATCCGACTATCAAAATTTCGGGTGAAAAGTCTCCTTCATTGAGAATGAATGCCTCTTCCAGGCTGTGCACCGCCAGAAAGGCAATCGTTTCGTCCTCGAGGATTGTGGCGATTTCATGATAACCGTGCCCATAGGCATTGGCCTTGACCACAGCCGCGATTTTAACATCGGAGCCAATCTTCTTTCGTATGACTCTGATATTATTAAGGATATTCTCACGGCTTACTTCGAGCCAGCTTAATGATGTGGAAATATTTGTGTTTTTCATGTGGTTGAATATATGCTGTTATAAGTATAAGGTCAAATTTTAATAGATAGTGCATTATGCCAACGAATATCCGCCGTCAACAACCAGTATCTGACCAGTTACCCAGTTGGCCCTGTCGCTGCAGAGAAATGCTACAACATCGGCAACCTCCTCGGGCTTACCGGCACGGCCGTAAGGTGTTCGCCTGATCGCCTCGCCAAGCATATGCTCATAGCTTTCGAAGCTTTTAAGAGCGTCCGTATCGATAAAACCTCCGGAGACAGTATTGACATTAATCCTGCGCTCTGCCAGCTCATAGGCAAGATATCGCGTTAAAGTTTCGATTGCCGCCTTGGAAACACCAATTGCCGCATACCCGGGGATATAACGATTTGACCCCAGCGATGACAGGGCCACGATCTTGGAACCGTCAGGCATCAAAAACTCACCCTTCTGTACCAGAACCAGAAGCGCCTGTGCATTGGTATGCATCGAAAGATGCCAGGCCTTATCCGTCATCTCGATTGCTCTTGTAGGCACACCAAGAGCGGCATTGGATACAAGAACATCCAGCTTGCCCCATCTCTCCTTTATCTGTTCAAAAATGGGGGGGATGTGGTCGTGGTTGCCAACATTGGCCCTGACCGCAAAAACATCGGTGCCATGTGATTTCAATTTTTCAACCGCAGCGTCGGCATTTTTACGGGAGCGGAAATAATTGATACAGACATCAGCGCCCCCCTCGGCCAGAATTCGTGCGGTTTCAAGTCCTATGCCTCGTGTCGATCCCGTAACAAGCGCCTTCTTCCCTTTGAATTCCACATTTTCCTCCTTGATAATGTAATGTGGACAATAATACTCTTAATAATTTAATTTGTCAATCGTTGTTTGCTTTAACGAGAATATAGATATCTTGTTCCGATTAGTGAGGTTATAAAAAGTCAATGAACAGGAAACGTTCATTGCCGCAAGTAAAAGTCGGTGATACGATCTATATGAAAAACCCGTACGGCGGTAGTTTAAATCTCGAATGATAAAATCAGATTTTTGGAAAATAAGAATTCGGTTAGATGGATAGTGTATATGCGAATTAATATTCTATAATAGGGTTAATATGAGCTTATATTGAAATTCGATAGAAGGTTTGTCCATATAGAGGACAGTTAGAAGATTTGATATAATTTCATGAATTACAATTAGTTATAAAGCAGGATAAAATTAATCGCCTATTCTGGTGTCGGAAAAATGGACACTATTCGTCTCCTCGTATGGTTTGGCATAAGTGCTATTATATTGAAAGACAATGGATTAGTAAAAACGGCACAGAAGTTGTATTGATTTTAAAACGTCATAACAAATCATTAAGATTCAACTCAAAGGAGTGAATTTATGAAATTTAAAGCTTTCGTTTTCGTAGCGGCCTTGATGGCCATGAGCGTTTCCGCTTTCGCACTACCCGATCTTTATGTGGATGGTGTGATGCAGAATGCAGTTGCCGGTCCGGATCAGGACTACTTCCTTAATCCTTCATTCTGCCCGGGTAACCTGTGGAATGTCGAATTGATTGCCGAAGAGACTCCTTGGTCGGATAGAAACAGCTTCGGCGTTTATTCCGATCTCGCCCTTAATGGCGGCGACGGCAGTGACAGGGACTATATCATTGACCAGCGCGGTGGCCTTGATGTTTCTGTCGGCAGCAGCATGACAGTCGACCTGAGCAGCTATGGTACGGACTTTGCAGGCTTCTTCCTGTTTAATGATCTGGACGATGATGGTGTTTTTGATGCCGCCGGTGATGATGATGTCTTTCTGTTCTCAGAGAGATCATTGACTCTGCCCAATCCTCCGGGCTCTGATTATCAGTGGTTCAGGGGATACAATGTCCATACATTTGGATATGCCAATTATGATTTTGGCGGCCTGAGCTTCTCAGGAAACTATGATGTTCTTCTTTTCATCGATGATGACCACGTAACTGGCGGTAATCAGGATCACAACGACATGGTTGTTGCCATGAGCTGTGTTCCGGAACCTGCTTCCATGCTGCTTTTGGGCCTGGGACTTGCCGGTGCCGGTATTATCCGCAGAAGGAAAAAATAAAAGTTATTTGCGTCTCATTTTATAATAAAAAAGGCAGCAATTGCTGCCTTTTTTATTACATGTCTTTTGGCGCTAACAATCGGGGATATCATCCCCATCGGTATCGCAGGGGTTATCCCCGCCAATAAAGACATAGTTTATAATCCAAACCGCATCCGAAACATTGCATGTACTGTCGCAATTGCAATCCCCGGCTTTTTCAGGGGCGGGAGGATCGCCTCCGATGAAAATATAGTTGATAATATTAACGGCATCGCTGACATTCACATCCCCGTCACAGTTAGCATCTCCGCAGAGCTGGTGATTCTCGAGAATGACATCGAAAGTATAAAGCGCGAAATTCGGACAATAGCCATAAGCTCGAACGGTTATTTCATAACTACCGGGATCGGCCGGAGCGAAAGTGAAATATCCGTTTTGGCTGATAGACGCAGGTGCGGGAGTATCATAGCAAAAGTCGAAACCTTCTATTTCGTAATATTCCGGATCGAATTCGTGCTCTGCCTCAAATTGGAAGCTGACACCCTCGCAATTTCTGCCGGTCAAAACATCATTTTCCGGTACAGCCGTGAATTCGTTAAATCCACAGGGGAGAATGGTCAAATCTATGCAAACCGGGCCCTGGCCATTATTAAAAACCGGGCTGATGGTATCATGCATTAAATCGTAGGCCCAGATCCAGTCATGCAAACCCGGAGGACCGCTGCATTGATCGATACATACCTCTCCGTCATAAGAGCATGATAGATCCACAGTCAGCAAAAACATCTCCTCGAGCGGGCCTGGCTCGACATTATAGGGATAAACGGGGTAGTTCGAGATAAATATCGTATCTGACGGATATTCCGAATCAAATTCAGTGGTCCAGTTTAATAGATTATCCGCCCGACTGCCTGGTATTACCTGCAAATCAACAATCCGGGCAAAGGCATTTCCTGTGGCACTCATTTCAAATCCCATACTCATATATTCAATCCATTCATCGTTTTCGCACAGCACGGGTACTTCAATTGTCTCTGCACCTACTCCCATCATCTCTGTTCCGAAATCTATCTCAACCCGGTTTTCTGCGCTGGCAAAGACTGGAATCAAAAGCAAAATCAGAGCAATTGCATAAGGCTTTGTTAACTTCATGGCGGCCTCCCGTCTGACTTTTCGGCCCGAATGCCTTTCGGATACCGTTTGATTTTTGATTTCCTTTGCAAGGTGTGAAAAGCTGAGCAGTCGCTTCCTGCAAATAAAATAAGCAACATGACTTTCTAAGTCAATATTTAATTTACATAAAAGCCTGTCAGATCAAAAGGCCGATGTCAGTTTTTGACACCGGCCCTGATTAATTATTAATTATCAAATCAACAATCCGGGTTAGAATCCCCGTCAATATCACAGGGGAGGTTCCCGCCTATGAAGACATAGTTAATAATCCAGACAGCGTCGCTGATATTAACATTGCCGTCGCAATTCGTATCGCCGGATTCATATGGATCCGGTTCTGTGCCTCCGATGAATATATAATTTATAATCGATACGGCATCACTGATATTGATGTTCTCATCGCCAGTGGCATCACCGCAGATATATGAATCGCATTCATACGCGATCAGGCTAAAATCATCGATATTCCATCCGCAGTAACGATTGTTTCCGTTAGTATGACCCATGGTGAAACGAATATATACGGTTGATTGACCGCCTGCTAAAGATGATAAATCGTAATCGATATCCATCCAGTGATTGTCGTTTATGCAACATGTATTTTCCCAGACCTGGGTCCAGTTCGTGCCGTCGGTTGATATGCGTATATAGGCATGGTCCAGATTCTGCCCCTCGACCCCCAGCCAGCGGGAGAACTTAAGATGGATATTGGAATATCCACTGCAATCGATGGCCGGACTGGTTACATGGTATTCGGACATATTATTGGAATAATCACCGTTTAAATTATACCCCATGACATTAGCTCCGGCACATCCTTCTTCCGGATCGGGATTCGGATATTGCTGATCATCTCCGCCCTGGCCGGTGGGGATTCCTCTCTCCCATTGGCCGCCGGAGATTATCCAGCCCTTATCCGTCTCGAAATCATCTTCAAAAAAAGTAACAAGGTCTTCAACAACCTGGACCTGGCGAGGGCTCGATGGGGAGGGATGATAGAAATCGCCGTTGCTGTTTTCCTGTGCGCTCAAATAGTATTCAAAAGTATCTCCGCATTCAAGAGGTGGAATTTCGACCGAATAGTGGTTTGAAGTAATTTCAGTCAAAGCGGCGTTCTGATAGCCTTCTCCATTTAAATTGTAATGCATTACACCGCTATTCTCCACAGGGATGCCGCCGCAGGTGCCTGTGACCTCAAGATCAAAGTTGGCACGCTCCCCGGGAGATACCGTTTCGGGGATACCGTTAGGATAGGAAAACATCAGGCCCGGGTCGATTCTTAACTTCAATGTCGGGTCACCGAAGACATGAAGCTGATAATAGCACCAGCGCATACATGGCTCGTCAATGCGATAAAGATTATCCTCTTTGGAATCCTGATTCGCCCGTCCGAGCTCCGGCAGGTTTTCCTCAGGGTTGAAGATCGCATCCACAAACTCCCGATTGAATCTCTGCGAGGGGCCGTCAGTGTCGTAATCTCCAAAACCATATCGGGCATTCATTAATGCCGCCACAGCGCCATGAGGAACCATAACAGTAGCATACTCAGCCCAGCAGTCGAGGTTGTCAAAATGTCCCGCTTTGCATCCCTGGGTATAAATGAAATGCAGATCGGTGTTGGAAAGCATTGTCACAATATCGACATAATACAGCTTCATCGCCCAGTATTCGTTGCAATGACCATAATGGTTAATGAAATGAACTCCATAGTTAATCCTCGAGGTTATCTCGGCTTTGGGCCAGTCATTCAGGTCGGAATCGATGTCATACAATTTATCGATCTCGAACATAGCCGAGGGAAAGCCGATCGTATTGTAGCCGTGATTCGAGGAGCCGTCGACAAATTCCTCAAGAGAGTATGCACCGTATTCTCCAAGACCGCCGAACCTGAGATTTTCGCCGCAAAGAAGCACTTTGTTTTGGTATGTGGAAGATGAGTTCAGGTAAGTGAACATTTTATTAATATACTGGTCTGCCTCGGATACAGTATTGGCCGGAATCCTGCCCACATACAGCTCTGCCAGAAGGTCCACATCTCCGCCGCCCTCGCCATCTGTCGGCTCGCCCCAGTAGGTATCGCCGTCAAAATTCCAGGTGCCGTCAAGGCAGGCGTAATAAATATCTCCCGGCATATCGATTTCAATATAAGGATCGTCGCTTTCGCTGGATTGCACATATAAATCCAATGCCGGAATCAAATCATCATCGGCACCAATCAGCAGGTACTGGAAGCCGTCTGCCAGATAATTATCTCTGATAAAAGTACGTATTCCCTCAGGTGTAAGGGTGCCAATTTCAGCGGTGGTGTGTATCTCGGTCGGGATTCCGGTTGAGTCATGGTAATCCTCAAGCTCTTGAAACGAGGATTCAAGCGCGGGAGTTGTCAAAATCATCAAATCGTAGGAACGTCCACCGCTTTTGGGAGCAGCATCATAGGAATAAAGCGCCGACTTATTATCGATCATGCCGCTTATAGCCTGATAATCTTCTTCCAAACCTCGGTAAAGCGGGCTTGTAACAGAGGTTTCCACCACATTAATATTTATTGTCAATTCATCGAAATAGCTGAGCTCACCGGTTTTTGGAATATACTCAACCGGCCGCAGCTTTATGACCTGAATCCGGTATCCTCGAAATCCGAATACTCCCATATTTTGTTTTGCGTTTGTGGGAAATAATGCTGAGGAATTATAGATTTCCGGATTTGGCGTCGGAGCTTTAACCTCCCCCGGATCTGCGGACAGCCTAAACGGTTCTCCCACCGGAGCTATATTGAAGCCGGTACCCAACGAATATTTTTCGCCTTTTACTATCTCGATAGCATCTACACTCTTGCCATAGGGAATCAGGATGTAGGCGCCTTGAGCGGGAAGCGAAGGTTCCCCTGTCTGGCCGCCGTTGGGAGCGTCGGGCATTATTATCTTTTGATAAACTACTCCCTCAATATTTATGTCAATAATTTCGGGCCTGTCAAAGCGATAAGTTACACTCATGCTTTCAGCAGAAATGGATGTTGTAAGAAATAGGGTCGCGCAAATTGATGCTATAACCAGAAGCTTAAAGGAAAAAGCTTTCCGGCACTTTCCGGAGTTTTGCATTTTATACCTCCCGCAAACCGGGTTAATGGGGACAGCTATATGAGATAAAAAGAATCATTTCCTACTGGATAAGTAAGTTTTGAGGTTCAGAGGTCTTCATATATTAATATACTTAAACAAAATAGATTGGCAAGTCTAAAACCCGACAGATCCAAAGAAATAGGCCGATGCCAAATAGCACCGGCCCTTCGAATGTATAGTTCACTTAACAATCAGGGATATCATCGCCGTTAGTATCGCAGGGATCATCTCCGCCAATGAAGACATAATTTATGATCCAGACTGCATCGGAAACATTAACAGTACCGTCACAATTCGTGTCGCCGGATTCATACGGATCAGGTTCAACGCCTCCGATGAAGACGTAGTTGATAACAGCCACGGCGTCGCTGACATTCACCGACAAGTCAGCATTAGCATCACCGCAAACATAGTCGATCTCGGTCGTGAAGTCGCAGATCGCCATCGAGGAAATCCCGCCGTAACCGTCAAATGCCTTAACATACCAATAGTATTGGGTTTCGTTATCGAGCTCGGGAAGATCGAATGTCGTTTCGGTCAGTCCCGACTGATATGATGCGGGAGGATTGGACGTTCCGAAATAAAGCGTATATTCAACATCGTCGCCGTCAGGGTCTCCGCCGGTCCAGCTCAAATCGGCTGTAATCGGCACATCAACCGTACCGTCAGCCGGGCTTGGATCGGAAGGATCGTAAGGCGGATTATTGGTTTCTGTGAAGAAGTCGAATGTGTATGTATCCGCCAGGGGCATGCCCTGCGATGATTGTATATCAGTGGTTAAATCCACATATATTCTCTGATTCTTATCGAAATTACTGTCTGGTGCGAAGACCGCCGATCTGGATACCATTATATAACTTACCTGGCCTCCGTAGTAATCGCCGCCTCCGGTGCGTACCAGCATACTGCTCTCGTCTATCGTGGAACCGTCCATATCTATCGAGAACGATGCTGTGATAAATGAATCGATAGCAATTTCAGTGTCGCCGTCCTGCGGAGCGGTCGAGAGTACAACCGGAGTAGCTGGAAGGATAGTAAGCGTGACTTCAGCTTCCTGCGGCGAGTTGGTGGCTCCCGCTCCGGTTACGGTAATCGTATCGTAATAGGTCCCTACACCAAGGCCGGTAGTGCTTACCATGATCTGCATATTGCTTGGAGCTACACCGCTTGAAGGGGTGAGAGTCAGCCATGTTTTGGTTTTGGTGGCATTCCAGTTAAGGACGCCGCTGCCGGAATTTGTGATAGTCAGTGTGTCATACATCTGGGCCTTACCGCCCTCGCTGCCCTCGAAGCTGAACGAGGCCTCCGAGAGATTTATCACCGGGTTGACATCGAGTATCTCGAATACATGCGGGCCGTCGGGGCCGACATAGGGATGATGCTCAACACGTCCCGAGTTATCACCAGCCTGCACATAATATTCGATCTGTGTGCCCCACGGCTGAGCCGGGATCGTGCCCTCGTACATATCCGGATCAGTTCCAGCCGAAAGCATACTCGCCTGCCAGGTTCCGCCGTTGAGTCGGTAATAAATTTTGCAGGAGTCCATAATCAGGCCAGTCTCGGAATGATCTATTATTTTAGCCGAGACCTCATAATCATTGATCGTATCATTCGAGACATAAAGCGGGATATGATGGATGAAAAGCATACCCTCATCGGGCACACCCATCGTACGGCAATGCAGCGCATCGGTATTATACCAGCTTCCGGTAAAGCCCAAAACCTCATAACCCGGCATAGCGTCCTCGTAGGTCTGGAGAGCATCGGCATCATTGCCGGTACCGGAAACCGGCACGAAGACTTTGTCATTTAAAATAATCGAGTTGGTGTATGCCTCACTGCCGGAGCTGTAAACCCTGACCACCGTATACGGTCTGCCCCAGGCGCTGGTTAAAGAGGCGATTGAATCGGCGGCATCGTTTAACTCGTCGTACTGTGAATGCCAGCTTGGGACCTCCAGAACCAGAACTGTCTGGGGGCTCAGATATTTTGCCCAGCAGTCTATATGTTCGATATATTCTCCCAACGGGTCGGGATACATAAAGTAATCATTTCCCATATAGGTTAAAATCAAGGAATCGATTTCGGACTCTGTCATGCCTGGATTTTCACTGAAGGTCAATGTTGTCGCCATAGCATGACCCAGGCCGTCGGACATATAATTTCCGCCTGCAGTCTCAAGCGACATACCATAAACCGGAACATTCAAATACGCGCCCACCTCTACCGGGATATTATCGTCGTTGGGACGGGGACGGTTGTAGATCATATCCACTATACCGAAATCGCCGTTATCATCGAAGATAAACCAGGGTCCGTAATCGCGTGTCCAGTAGCTGTCGGAGGGAGCGATTATGAATTCCACATTGGCCATATTCACGCCGTTGGAGTTGTAATAGCTGGTTACCGTCGACTGCTGAGAGCTCGAGGACACGATCGTATAGACAGTTAAGTCCTCCGACATCTCGGCGATAATTGAATATGATATTCCGAACGGGTAGCGTATAATCACGCCCTGGGAGGGCTCCCATTCCGCGCAGCTCCTGATTCCGGGGCCGGGGGGAGGGGCGGTACGCTGATGGTTTATGCCGATCTCATCCAGACGGGTCAGTTCTTCCGGGGTGAATCCAATCGGAAGTTCCTCTTCCTGGGGCGGGTTGTCGGCTAATAAGTTTACAGAGAAGACAAATAGAAGTACTAATACAAATGATGCAATTTTGCGCATGTCACACCACTTTCCGATGAAATGTTAACAATAGCAGTCTACTGCGAGTAGATATTCCTCACCAAAATTTAATATAATCTAAATCCGCTTTCTGGCAAGATCAATTTGCCGTTTGAAATTATACGCAACCTTTGGAGATTTTATATAACTTTATTTTGTGTAATGGGTTATAAGCCTTGAGCTGTCTGCATTTAAAGTTTGCGGGATTTGGCCTTAGAAGGTGCAAAATAGGGGTGCCCCGCTGCGTCAGCGGTGGGATATTTTCTTTGACACCCACCCCTTACGGCATGATAAATCAGCCCGACGGGGATGGGGCACCCAAAAATCTATAAGAAAAAATCTACAAAAACACCAGCGCCAGCACCACCGCTACCACCAGGGCTGGCAGCATATTCAGAATCTTGAGCTTTTTGATTTCGAGGATGTTGATGCCGAGGCCGATTAGAAGCAGGCCGCCCACCGCCGTCATCTCCGCCACCACCGGGTCGGCCATAACATCGCGAAGGCTGGCCGCCAAAAGTGTCAGCCCGCCCTGATAGATCAAAAGCGGAATCGCCGCGAACATAACGCCGATCCCCATCGAGGCCGCCAATGCCACCGACGAGAAACCGTCCAGCACCGACTTGGCCAGAAGCAGGTTGGGCGGATCACCAAAACCCTCCTCCATAGCGCCGATAATAGTCATCGAACCCATACACCACAGAAGGAAAGCCGTAATCAGCCCCTCGGTGAATTTTTCATTTTTGGATTTGAGTTTGGCCTTGAGCTTCTCGCTAAGATTCCCCAGATGTTTATCCAGATCGATCAGTTCTCCGATTATCGAGCCGATCACCATGCTGAAGATCAGGATCAAAAGGCTTTGCGTCTCCCATGCCATCTTAACTCCGATAAAGAGCGTGAAGAGTCCGATGCCCTGAAAGGCTATGCGCGTGAGACGGTCGGGGAGATGCGCATGAATCAGAATCCCCACCAGACTTCCAGCGATAACAGCGCCTGTATTTACGAGTGTACCCAGCATATTCTAATAGATTCGTGCGCGGCGTACGTCCTCGTGCGCCGCGTCTTTCCGGGCGCACCCGGAGGTACGCCTGGCACAATATTCAGCTTTCGGGGTGCCCCAAGCTTCAGCTTGGGATCTTTCTTGGTAACTTCCTCCCAATCTAAAGATTGGGTTACCCGTTGCGCGCAATGCCACCTCTTACGGGGATGGGGCACCCTGGCGGTGGCAGGAATCCTTTCCCGCCACAGTTTTCGGTCAGGAACGGATTCCTGACCGCGCATTCAGTATCCCACCCCTTGCGGGTATGGGCACCCTACATGTCAAATCCCTTCAGGATTTGACAAACAATAATATCGTTATGCTTTTTCAGCCAGTTCCACGAATTCCGGGATATCGTCGGTGGCTTTGTCGGTCACCCATTTCCAGAATGCCGGATCGGTCAGATCGGCATCCAGATACTTCTTAGCTATATCTTCCGAGGTCATCACGCCTGTATCCGACAATAGCTCTCTATATGTATCCGCAAATGATTTTCCCTCGTCCTTGGCGCGATGATAAACCGCATTCGAGAATAAGAATCCGAATGTGTACGGGAAATTGTAGAACGGCACATAGGTCTCGAAGAAGTGCAGCTTCGAGGCCCAGAACTCGGGATGGTAACCGTTCTCATCCAGCATATTGCAATAAGCTATCTTCTGCGAATCCAGCATCATTTCATTTAAGCGGTCCTTGCTAACTGTACCTTTGGCGCGCTCCTTATAAAAGCTCCTGTCGAAAATATAACGGGCGTGAATATTACAGAACATGGTAAAGCCGTTGCCGATTTTCTGATCAAGAAGCATAATCTTCTCCTGCGGATCGGTCACCTGCGAGAGGGCGGCATCGGTTACCAGAAGCTCGTTGAATGTCGAGGCTGTCTCGGCCAGTCCCATTGGATAATACTGTGCGAAGGCCGGATCATCCTTGAGCACATGATGATGGTAGGCATGTCCGAGCTCATGAGCCAGAGTCAGCAAGCTGTCGTAATTGTTTTCGAAGGTCATGAATATGCGGCTTTCCTTGACCTCACCCAGACCTGTGCAAAAGCCACCGGCAGCTTTGCCGGGACGGTTCTCCGCCTCGACCCAGTTGTTGCCGAGAGCGTGTTTGATAAATTCCGACATATCCTTCGAGAAATCCTTGGTCTGCTCTATAATGAATTTCGAGGCTTCGTCAAAGGTGAATTCTTTGGAGGATTTGCCCACCGGCGCTATCTGGTCGTACCAGCAAAATGTGTCCGCGCCCATAAGCTTCCTCTTGGCGTCGATATACTGCTTGAATCTGGATGCCGCGCTCTGTACCGCCTCCCACATGGCTTCCAGCGATTTCTCCTGCAAACGTCCCATCAAAAGCGGTTCGAAGATCGGCGACTTCCATCCGCGATGCTTATAGAGCGAGAGACGAAATCCCGCCTGTGAGTTAAGCATAATGCTTGCAAGGTCGGCGTTTTCCTGCCATGCTTCGGTCAGCTTTTCGAATGCTTTTTTGCGGATATCCCTGTCGGGCGAGGCCATCTTAAGCGCCAACTGTCCCAGCGAGATTTCATCGGTCTTGCCGTTCTCGGCGAATTCCACTGTGCTGTCACCGGCCATTTTTGTGTAACAATTATTCCAGGCATGATAGCCGTTAACAGCAAAATCCAAAACCAGAGCTTCCTTATCCGGCGGGAGCTTTATCTTTGCGATTCGTCGCAGCTCATCCAGATAGAAGCTTATGCGCTTAACCTTGTCATCCTTTAGCAGATTCTCCCAGGCGCTGTTGCCCATATCCAGGATAAACGCCTCCAGCATGGTCATCAGATTTTCCCATTGCGATTGATATCCCTGCGCCTCGGAATAAACCTGATAGGCGTAATCATCTTTTACATCCGCGCTGGACAGGCATCCGGCGAATGAATATACCAACTCAACCTTTTGATAAAGCTTTTGAAGCTCGTCGATCAGTCCGATAAGCTCGCCGCGGCTGAGCTGATCGGCCTTGTCCTTGATCGATTTCATTTTGGAATCGAGGCCTTCCAGCTCATTCTTCAAATTCTCTCTATATTGTTTATATTCTTCGGATTTGCTTCCCCCAGGAAAAACAGATTCCAGATCCCATCTGGGCGCACCCTTGATGACAGTTCCAGTGCTTTCAGCCATTTCTTTCTCCTTTATTTGACGGCCTGCTATCTATGCTCCCAATATCAAAAAGGGGAGAAACCATCTCAGACGACAGCATCTCCCCGGAAATTCCTAAAACAGAATTAATATTCTTCGAGGTGATTCCATTCGGCATCCTCGAGCCATCTGTCGGGGCGATGCAGAAACTGCATGACAGATTCGATCAATGCCCAATGTTTATGTTCCTCGTCTGCAATTTTGTTTAGAAGGTCTTTGGCAGTTTTATCGGGAACAACACCTGCCTTCTCGCGATAGAAATCTTCGCTCTTCTTTTCGATATCCTGGGCATGCTTCCATAATTCGACGGCATCACCGGTGGAATCAACTTCCACTTGCTGGCCGGACAAACCCTCAAAGACATTCTTGGCGTCGCTCATTATGGTGGTCGATTTTTCGGAAAGCTCCGAGACCTTATCCGAATGCTCTTCCTTCAGGTTCTTGAAAATCTGATAATGCCGTTTCTCGTCATCAGCCAAACCTGTCAGAATCTTTTTCAGAGCAGGGATTTTGGTCTTGGCGGCCATCTCCTCGTAATAATCTCTGCCATCCTCTTCCATCTGCATGGCGAAATCAAATACGTCCTGCATTTCTATTTCCTTTCTCTTTCATAATCTTCAATATTGAAGCAACACAAATCTCGGCAAATTGTTCTGCCAAAGCTTCTTAATCTAATAAAAATGCCCCCTGTTCGCAAGGGGATTGATTTGGTCAATTTTATGTTTTATGCCCGATTTCGCGCAGCGGCCAAAATAAGTGATAGTAATAGATTAAACCTGGAACTGCTTAAAGGTTTGTGAAGGAGCTGTCTTAAATAATCCAAATCCATTATGCCGGATAGAGAGTCCGCCCGATTAAAGGATGTCAGGGCATAATCGAGGATACCACGTTCGACCGCCTCCGGTTTGTATGCCCCGGGAAGTACGATTCTTCGAATTTTCCTCAGCAGGGCCGGATGTCTCTTCATGAGTCCTTTCAACATTAGTTTTGATCTGACTTTTGCAGAATCAGGTCTTGCACTGTAATCGGCATACACTATATCGAGGAGGCACAGATTACACATTTTCAAAAATCGGCTCATGAGTTTAAGCCCGGTTTTAAATCTGTCAGGAATACCGAGGGCATAAATATAGAACGGTATCGCTTCAAACGGCGTCTGGGTCCAGAAAAAATAGCGGCTGCGATCCTCGCCTTCATATCCGAAGTTGGTGAGATAATCGAAGACCGTATAATAAAAATATTTTTCTTTCCAGCTCTCGGCTGGATAGTCTGATATTTCCGGTTCGAATTCATCAATTAAATCCGCTATCTCAAGTCCCAGCAGTTGTTTCAAATCCTCCTCATCAAAAACGGCAGGTGTATGAAATACCTGCTGCAGGAAATGATCTTCCGATTTAATCCCGGCCTGTGATCTGTATGGTGTCTTCATAGAAGCTCCGCCGTCACCCGTATAGAAATCGGCGCCATAAGGCAGTCTCTCTAAGACAGCTTTGTAAAGGCCCAGGGCATTGGCCATTACCACATTGTTCAATCCCGGTTTGATTTCCGCAATTTTTTCGTAATCCTCAAATCCCGGTTTTTCCAGTTGGATTTTCATGAATTCAACATTCAGCGAATCTGCCACTTTTTCCGCAACGCTGACATCGTATGAATTACTGCGGGAGTGATTAATCGAACTTGCCGCCAGTATATCCACCTCAGCCATCTTCAAAGTGCCAAGCACAGCACGTGAATCCAGACCGCCCGACAGCGCGATAACTGCCCTTTCGGATATATTTGATTCGTTCCGATTAATAACTGCCCGTTTTGCCTCAAATAATAATTTCTCGGCACACTCATCTATTAGTGATTCATCGTGAAGAGTATTAATATCCCATTGATAATATCGGACAGGCGCTGAATGGGCTTTTTTGACTTCTGTTTTTATGTAGGAAGCGTATGGCAGCCTCTTAATGCCCGAATAAATCGTCCTCTCTCCAAGCGGGTAACGAAGCATCAAAAACTGGGCAGTTCCGAAAAGATCAAACTCAGAGACATCATTCAGCTTTTGCACGAATGATATCTCTCTTGAAAGAGTAAGGCCGTTGGACGATTCGGCATAGTATAGCGGCAGTTTTCCAAGAGCGTCGTTTGCAATTAGCAGCCTTTGATTGGGCTTATCGATTGCGGCAAACCAGAACTCGCCATCAAGCTCGACCAGCTTCTCCTTCAAAAAGCGAGGGAGATTGGATGCATTACCCCGAAAGGTATTCTCTGCTATGGCCTTCAGGATTGCAGATATATCATTCTCATCGCGGTTGTATATTTTGCCCTCCAGAAATACTACAAAATCGCCTGAATCATATTTGGAAACCGGATAGCCCTTATATCCTGAGAAACCGATTATAGTATTCTTATCCTCATACAGGATTTCAGAATGATAGCCGTGAAAGAAACGCATTTCTTTTAACCTTGCCTCGAATCTCGCTGCAATTTGCGCGTTCATATTGGCTCTGGAAAATAGAAGGGAAAGTCCGGGCATATAATCCTTTTTTGTATCGAAATGCTGTGATGATTTTATCGAATAGCGCATAAATTGTCAACTAAACATATCAATCGCAATAAAAAAGCCCTGCAATGAAGCAGGGCCTTTCTATCATTAAATGCGGATTTTCGATTAATACATTCCGCCCATGCCGCCCATTCCTCCGGGAGGCATACCTGCGGGCATACCGCCATCATCGCCTTCCTTGGAGGGCTTGTCGGAGATAATCGCCTCTGTTGTCAGAAGCAGAGAGGCAATTGATGAGGCGTTTTCGAGAGCGATACGGGCAACCTTGGTCGGATCGATAACACCGTCCTCGAGCATGTCCACATACTCGCCGGACTGGGCATTGTAACCATAATTGGTATCCATCTCGGAGACTTTGTTGATAACGATCGAACCTTCAACACCGGCATTGGTAGCGATCAGACGGATCGGAGCCTCGAGTGCCTTACTGATGATGTTGACACCGATCTTCTCGTCACCTTCGGCCTGGACATTTTCCAAAGCTTTCATAGCGCGCAGGAAGGATACTCCTCCGCCGGGGATGATGCCCTCCTCAACTGCCGCACGAGTGGCATGAAGGGCGTCCTCGACGCGAGCTTTCTTCTCCTTCATCTCGGTCTCTGTAGCGGCGCCGACGTTGATAACAGCAACACCACCGGCCAGCTTGGCCAGGCGTTCCTGAAGTTTCTCACGGTCGTAGTCGGAGGATGTGTCTTCGATCTGCTTTTTGATCTGGCCGATACGGGCCTTGATCTCCTCGGTGCTTCCGCCGCCTTCGACTATGGTGGTGTTATCCTTGTCGATATTGACCTTTTTGGCTGTACCGAGATCTGAAACTACTGTGTTTTCCAGTTTGAAGCCCAATTCCTCGGAGATAACCTTACCGCCGGTCAAAATGGCGATATCCTCAAGCATAGCCTTTCTGCGGTCGCCGAATCCGGGGGCCTTGACAGCGGCAACCTTGATTGTGCCGCGCAGCTTGTTGACTACCAGGGTAGCCAGCGCTTCGCCTTCCAAATCCTCGGCAATGATAATCAACGGCTTGCCCATCTGGGCAACCTTCTCCAGGATCGGGAGCAGATCTTTCATATTAGAGATCTTCTTGTCATGAATCAGGATCATCGGATCATCAAAAACGGCTTCCATGTTGTCAGGATCGGTGATGAAATACGGGGAAAGGTAGCCGCGGTCGAACTGCATGCCCTCGACGACCGTAAGCTCGGTCTCTGTGCCCTTGGCCTCTTCAACTGTGATAACGCCGTCTTTTCCGACTTTCTCCATTGCTTCGGCAATCAGGTCGCCGATCAACCTGTCGTTATTGGCGGAAATTGTGCCGACCTGGGAGATCTCTTTCTTGCCGCTAACCGGACGAGAAAGCTTCTGAAGTTCACCAATAACCATCTTCACGCCCGCATCGATACCGCGCTTGAGGCTCATTGGATTGGCGCCGGCGGTGACATTCTTGATACCTTCACGGAAGATTGCCTGGGCCATCACGGTTGCGGTAGTGGTACCGTCACCCGCGATATCGGAGGTCTTGGAGGCTACCTCTTTGACCATCTGAGCGCCCATGTTTTCGAAATGATCTTCGAGTTCGATCTCTTTTGCCACGGTTACGCCGTCCTTGGTGATGGTCGGCGAACCGAATTTCTTGTCAATGACCACATTGCGGCCGCGCGGTCCCAATGTTACCTTGACCGCATTAGCCAGCTTGTCCACACCTTTTTTGAGGTGGTCGCGGGCTATTGTATCGTATTCAATCATTTTAGCCATAGTATATCATCTCCTTTTAATTAATCTTTCACAACTGCCAGAATATCTGATTCACGCATGATCAAGAGGTCTTTGTCATCGACCCTGACCTCGGAGCCTGAATACTTGCCGTAGAGAATCTTGTCGCCCACGGATACTTCCATGTTGATCTTATTGCCATCGTCGGTCATACGGCCTGAACCGATTGCAATAATCTTACCCTCCTGGGGCCTTTCCTTGGCGGTATCGGGAATAATAATCCCGCCCTTTTTAACCTCGGCGGGCTCCATTGGCTCAACCAGAACCCTGTCTGCCAAAGGCTGAATGTTCATGCGAACCTCCTTATTTTTAATAACTTAACTTATAATATCGGACTTTATTTATCCATTTCACTTTATTAGCACTCGCTTAATATGAGTGCTAACAGCGAGCCAATATAAAAGTTCCAAATAAAAAATCAAGTGCGATTTGTAGGTTTTTTTGAGAATTTTTAATCCGGGCTGGACTTTGCCGATTTTTTCTGCCATACAACTTAGTAAAAGGCATATCCGTAGCACCATGCATGATAATCGAGGCAAAAATGATAAAGCTTCCTACAGCCCAGACCTTAAGCTCTCCGGTTCTTTCGAAGGCGAGAGTTGAATAAAATATTGCCGCCACGCCGATGGGCCCGAACCATCCGGCAAACAGATTGTCCCCCAGGGTCCTGAATTGTCCGATAAGCTTTTTTGTCAGCAGGAGCGCCGGAAGACGGCGGAGAAGAAGAATTGCCGCCGCCAAAACCATAAGCGGCCAGCCGAATTCAAACCATTGATGCCAGGGTAAGATCAGCCCGAAGAGAAAAAATATCGGCAGGTCGACAAAACGTTTTATAATTTCCTCTATATGTTCAGCTTTTGGATCAAATTTCTCGCCGATTACTAGGTTCATGGTTACGCCTGAGGCAAAAACCGCCAGGAGAGCATCGCTGTGCAAAAGCTTGACCATTCCCAGAGTTGCCAGGGCGGTTGACAGCGCAATTGCTATTAGGGAGCGCCTTTCAACATCGGGATGAATTTCCGTCCATAATAAAAGCCTGCCAATTATATAACCCAGAATTATCCCGGCGGCTACCGCACCAATGGTCTCCCATAGAATCACTCTTAGAACCAGATCTCTGACTGCCTCCATCGAAGGAAGATCCATAAATAGTATCGGGATCATCACAAATGGAAATGCCAGGGCATCATTGGCGGCAGATTCAGCCGAGATCAGGTGCCGTACACCCTTTGGGATATTCTCTTCAGCCGTCTCACCGGTGACAATTGTACCAGCCACTACAGGATCGGTGGGAGCCACACATGCCCCGATCAATAGAGCTGTCCAGATCGGCAATCCAATGAAAAGATAAGTCAGAAATCCGCTTACCAGCCACATCAGGGGAAGCACTATTAAAATGAGCACAAACATATCCTTGCGGTTGTCGGGAATGAAGCTGTTAGGCAGTCTAAATGCGATTCCGATCAATGTGATTGCGATAGTTATCCTGGCGATTTCCTTCAGTATGATTATGGGATCTCCCCAATTGCCCAATTCCAGTAATCCCAGAGCTGATGGCCCGGCAATGAAGCCGAATGCCAGGGCGACAATGGGCTCGGAAATAAAGAAGTTGATCTTGAAATAATTGCTGAACAGCTCCAGAAGCAGGAGCATCCCGCCCAGAACCATCAGCAGAATATTCAATTCATTGGTAGACATAATTTATTTATGACTGCATTAAAAACCAAATTCACTGAACTCCACCCTTTATATCAAGTATAGTGGATTTTAATACAGGGACAAGCCGTAATTGCTGTTGATATAAAAAAGCCCGCTATGAATATGCGGGCTTTTTTACTTATACAGCTCTATTTATTAACAATCGGGAATTCCATCACCGTTAGTATCGCAGGGCGAGAAACCTCCGATAAAGACATAATTGATTACCCATACGGCATCGGAGACATTGACAGTGCCGTCACAGTTGGCGTCTCCGGCCTCGTATGGTTCGGGCGGATCGCCGCCGATAAAGACGTAGTTTATGATCCAGACCGCATCGCTGATATTTACTCCTTGGTCGCCATTGGCATCCCCGCATACATAGACAGGGCCTTCCCAGGTCGGCACCAGAGTGCGCAGAGCCCATGAATCGAGAATTATGCAGGGCTCCATGCCCGGGCCTTCCATGGCATTGAATATAATCGCTCCCGGTCCGGGGGCAGTAACCGCCCCGACAGGCACAACATATTCACCGGGCCCGGTTATCTCAATTATCTGATCCGGTATTGACGCCGAGGGACACTGCACCAGCAAAATACCTGGCTGGAGAACATCCAGCACGTTTATATAAATCTCCATATCATCCCACCAGGGATTGTAATCCTCAGCCAAAAATTCGCCCTGGAAAATTTCCACGCCTCCGCAGGGACCAATCATCATCGGCAGTTCGCTGAGCGGGAATCCATCCATGTGTATTCCCGGCACACTGTAGAATGGCGCCATGATTTCACTGAATTCAAGGGGCGAGTTATCATTTCCGCCGTTGGAAATATTTGCAAAGAGAATGCCGTTGCTGGGGCTGTCGGCTGCCGCGCTCTGTTTATGGCTGACATCTACCGTCACGCTGAACTGGCCGTTGTCATTGTGAATCCAGAACACGCCGGTCGAACCTTCGGGTACTTTATGTACCCTCTCATCATTTCCGGGCTCATAACCTGCGCTTCCGGGAAGGTTCCAGTTCCATTTTTTGACCTTGGTTTTGGAACCATCGGCCTGTTCTTCATAGAGGGTGACATTACCGCATCCGCCCTCACCTTTGAATTTCAATTTAATCTCGCCTCCCGGAGGCACCTTGACCTTCTTCCAATCACAATATTTCTTGAACTGGTAGCGCACCCAGCTTGGCGAACCGCCGGAGATCGAACTGTCGGCATCTGATATTAATGAGGAATCTTCGGCAAGCAGCGAATCCAGTATGGGGATCCATGGATGCTGCGGACCCACCGAGTCCTTTATGTCCTCAATTCGGTCTTTATGTGCCTGAACCGTGTCACGAAACGCCTCCAGCCATCTGCGGTAATGGCTTCTGGCGCTGTCTACCGCGCTTTCATAATCATCGCCCGCGGCCAGACGTTCGATTTTCTTGAGAAGAAACGGACTTCCGGCGCCATCGCCCCATCCCAGGGCATCGGAACTGGCGGCCGAGTTGGCATGTATTTCAGTTTTATTCTTATCGTTCAGGTTTTTGAGCGAGTCTATTATCTGTCCCCCAAAGCACTGGGTCATCTCGTCATACATATACTTGCAGCAGGAATCGATCAGCTTTTGCTGCTGTTCTCTCAATTCTCCCCCGTCAAGATAGTTGGTATCGAGGAGCACTATTCCATCCCCGTCCTCACCGTGATTTGAGACCATTTTCTGCACAGTGGCATCTTTGCCGTTGCGTGAGCATTCGGCGATTTTGCGGGCGATCTCGTCATGAGCTGCCTGAATATTTGCCTCGGTAGCCGAGGCAACCATCGAATCGGGAATTTCCGAGGTGTCGCCGCTGTTGCCGTCATAATAGATGACCTTGACATTTTGCGGACAGTAGTTTTCGTTGTTTACCTTGTGCTTGTAGAGATTTTCGATATCTTCCCAGAATCCGGGATGGTTGTTGGCGGCATCACCGCCGCCGCTTATCAGGATTCCGAATTTGCAGGAATCGCAGTCGCGGGACTGGTTGATATCGAACTTCTTATCTTCATCTTTTGGCAGGTATGGATCGAATTTGCCTTCGTTAATTAATTCATACCCGGTAGCGTCTATAGAAATATAAACCGTGTCATCAGGATAAATCGGATTAGGATTCGGGATAAGCGAAACCGTTCCGGTCACCAGCACCATACCGCCGTACCAGTAATCCAGCGGAGGCAGAGCGCCTTCGATAAATATGATTGTATGCTGGGGCATAAGCTCGCGCGAGATATAGCGGGCGTAGTTGGTGACCAGTTTGCTGTCGTTACCTTCGGAAAATTCACCAAGAACATTGACAACCTGGTCCTCGACCGCCTGCATATTAGCATACAAATCCGGTATGCTGTAATACAGCTCCATTACCCGGATTATCCCGGTCATGCTGGGGTGAAATGTGCACTCGTATTCGTAATATCCGGGATTATTGAAGGTGTAGCTGTACGATTCTCCCGGAGCCAGCGTTCCGGAATCCCAGATACCGTCAAGCGAGGTTGAGGTGTGGTTTACGGTATGATTATTGGTCCAGCGCACTGTTGCGCCTGTTTCGACTGCAAGATCAGCGGGATCGAAATTGAATCCCGGAATCGAAACATCGATAATCTGAGCGTTAAGGCTCAGGGGAATCATGAGGAGCAGAAATGCAAAAATTACTCCCCGGATGTGAATTGATTTGGATGTAGTATTCACGTAGCCTCCCAAAGTGAGATAGTTGGTTTTATTTCAATATCAGGCGTAGATAGCGAATGTATTCTGCTTCTTGGACTTAAGATAGAATTTTAAGTCTATAAGTCAAGAACAATTGTAATCTTGATAAAAGTGGTCGGGATAGGTAGGTGAGCATCTCTTCAATTCCTGCGCCTCAGAAATTGACGTAACCTTATTTGTATCCCGGGCGCACCAGGAGGTACGTCCAGCACAAGAATCAGTTTAATCCTACTCCTGCTCCAATATTCCTGGGATTGGAAAATGGCATGGACTTAATCTATAATGAAATTCCTCGCCCACGATCCCAATCGATTTAATCTTGCCATCGTGATCCAATGAAACATGCCATCTTGAAATACGGTCTGTGACGGTTGTTGAGAATAAGGCGCGATTAATAGAGATTGCTGTCAGATAGATGTCAGTTCCCTGTGATGTTTCAGATTTTATCGTTATAAAATCTAAACCACTCTCCTGTTCAAAAAATATACTATTTGCCTCAGCGGTTTCTTTATATTCATCATTCACTTCAAGACATTTATTATACCCAGATCTCAATTTGCCATAGTCTTTCAAATTATCCAAATACAGAGCACCATAATATATATCAAATCCAGGCAGGTCACAGATTCCACATGAAAATATTAGGTCACTCATAACGGCTTCTTCTGCAGATTCTACAAAAACTATTTCCCTATTATCGCCAACATGGAGCTTTATTAGGAGTTTCGCAAGACATGCGTCTGATATCGGCAAAATATCTGGATTATCTGTAATCATTCTATTGAAATTCTTTTTAAGCATCTCTCCTCTATTAAAACCATTTAATTGATAGAACTTATCATTAGATTTATCGATGCCTATATAAAATGTATTTCCTCCTGCAAGAGGACTAAAGTACTCCAATAAAATAAAATCAGGTGCCTCTGGAAAAAAATACTCGGCTTGCATTCTCAACCTGTCAGCCGCAATCGGCATATCCTCGTCCTTTAGAAAGTAGTCCAAAACTCTTGCAAATTCCTTTCTCTTTTCCATGCCTCCATAAATGGAAGGAATTGAATCTTCTGTTGAATAATATGACGTTTGTCCCGTGTAGGTATTAGATGTGTCCTCCATATATTGTTCGCTTATGAAAGTAAAGTCATGAACAATATATTTGCAGCTATTATTCCATTCTATAACGGTGTAGGGTAACGGTTGTGAGAATGAAACCCGCATTATAGATGGCAGCGTGAGCAGCATGATAGTTGCTAATGTAATTTTTTTTATCATAAATCACTCCATCTCAAGCAATCTATTCGGTGCAGGGTCCCCGTGGTCCTGCCTATGCTCCGGGTGACCCGATCTTCAGATCGGGCTTATACATTGAAATCTATCCCAAGCTAAAGCTTGGGGCACCCTGAAAGAGGAATTGTCTTCACGCCCAAAGCCAGTTTGAGCGTGCCACCCAATTCACTCAATTCGTGCGCCGGGTTCTTCTGAACATCATCGTCCTTCGCCGCGACTTCTGGGCGCACCGGGAGGTACGCCCAGCACGATAAAGGTTTTCCCCACTTCGTGCGCGGCGTACGTCCTCGTGCGCCGCGTGAAATATCAATTACAATCCCGCGGTCAGCATGAAATAAAACCAGGTGCCGGTATCGGAATAGGGGCTTTGCCAGTCCTCTGACGGAAAAAAGAGCGATAATCCGCCCTGGGCGTCGAGGTTTTCATAAATATTGTATTTAGCCGTGAAATCGACCTCGTTGCCAATCGCATTTGACATGGCATCTCCAGTTGGATAGCCAAAAGTATGATAGTCTTCCATTGTTCTGAAATAATGGAAATCGAAGCCGAACCACCATTTATCGGTTAACATTGCGGACGCTCTTACAAAAAGATCCATCAGGCCCTCGAACGGATTGCTTACAAAATAATCCATATATCCACGAAAAGCATGCCCGGTAGCATAAAGATTGTTATAGGTGTTCAACTCTTCCGGATTGGTGCCGTCATCGCCGGATGTGATATCCACCCCGACCGCAATACGCGGTTTGGCGTTATTGTCTACAAAAGTGTATCCCAGTTCAGCCGCAACCATATAGGCCTTTACAGTTTCGACATTTATCATGTCATACTCGCCGCCCTGATAGGCAAAATCCAGGTTAAAATCAAGCCCGTATTCGGTCTGGCGATGATAATATGTTCCGACCGTGTAACGCGCAATCGTGGCCTTGCCTGAGCCGGGACGGGATTCCTGATGATCGTAATCCAGGATTCCAAAGAGATGGAAATGATTGTTCAGCCATCTTGTATAAAGGCCGTAGAGATGATGGTCTCCGGCACGCGGCGGAGTATTAAATCCGCGTTCGACAATCTTCATCAGGAAGACATCTAACGACATAAAACCGCCGTCATATCCCAACCGCAGTCCGTCGAAGGTCCGTCCCACATTACTCCATCCCACAGCCCCGATAACACGCTGGCGTCCGTATTTGGCCTCGAAACGTCCGATCTGCATCCAGCCGCCCTCCATGCCGGGAAGCATGAATTTGATAAAGGCCTGATGAACTCCAAGGTTGTTGTCATTGGAAAGACCGGCTGAATTTGTGCCCAAATTTCGGGAATCCTGTATTTGCAAATAGACAATTGTATTTTCTATACGTGAAAATTCAAGACCCAGGCGTGTTCTCAGGTATGATCTTTCCACCATATCTGTGTTGGAATTGAAATCTTTGCCGTCAACCTCGGTGCGCTCACGAATCGTGCCATCGATAATAAGCCCGTCTGTGACCTCGATTCCCTGACCATTGACAAATGACGGCAGGATCAGCAATGACAGGGTAAACAGCATTATATTGAGCAGGCGTTTTGATAATCTCATGGTTCCCTCTCTATGGTATGTGATTTAATATTTTTCTGCCTAATGTCTCGAATTTTATGACGTTTTAAATTGATTTATGTCAAAAAAACAAATGCGGATTATAAAGTCAACAAGAAGGTTTTTGAGGGTTTCGGCATTATTTAAAATTGCTCTTTCAATCGGGTGCCCCAAGCTTCAGCTTGGGAGAAATATGATCTAATAAGCAGCCCAATCTAAAGGGAGTATTGATAAACCCGCGATAATGCTGAAAAGTGCTTTTATACTGTCATTCTGAGGGAGCCCAGCGACCGAAGAATCTCTCATGAATCATAAAGATTCTTCGCTTCGCTCAGAATGACATTTGGTGGACACAGGCTTTTTTCAACAAGCCCTAAAGATTGTGTCACCCACATCGCAAAATGACGACAATAAAATCCCGGAAAAGAGCCTGACATCAAGGCCTATATTGCGTATAATGGGGGAGGAACGAAAAGCAGCGAGGGTTAGATGGCGAGACATAAGAAAAACAAAGGGGTATTTGTTTGCAAGGGAAATCGTGTGCATGTGGTCTATAACGATATCACAATGCATTTTGACTTCGATGAGTTCGAAAAATTCACATTTATGATCGATGATGCCTATCATCGAATCAAGGGCGAGTTGAAAGACGATTCAGATTCGCTTGACGATTCCGGAGATGAGCCGGAGGAATAAATAAACGTCTCTTCAAAAGCAATCCTGCATTCCAATTTATCATGTTTACTTAGATATTTTTTTCACAAGCTTGGCTGCTCTAAAAAAGTTAGAGCGGCCTATTTTATTTATCCAAATGAATGGTAATATTTAGTTATTAGTTAGGAATTTTACTTCGTATTAATATTAATGGAAAGCATAAAGGAAGTGATCTTTCGAAACAGCATAAATAATTGTTTATAAACGAATATTGCGCATTTTGCGCTTGACATGCTTGTGAATTATTTTACATTAATTGCTTTTAATACATATAAGGAACAGGAAAATTCGGATGGGATCGTGATGTCGGGAAGACATTATTGAATGGAATTCGCATACGAACATGGACAGGCTTGAAAATAAATAATCATACGTTAGTTTGTTATAAATTTCACCAATTGCGAGATGGCAGAACAAAAGTAAGGATATTTGAAGATTAATTTTATAAGAGGCTTTTGCCTCGCAGAGCAAAAGTAAGGAGTCATTATGGCAGACCAATTACCAAATACCCCAATGCTTGATGAGCTTGAGAAGGGTAAATGGCCAAGTTTCGTTAGGGAGATTAAAACTGCTGCAGCCAGTAATGATATGTCCAAGGACCTGCTTGGCATTCTGGAGAAATCTTACACCGAAAAGATCGGCCACTGGAAACATGGCGGTATTGTCGGTGTTCTCGGTTACGGCGGCGGAGTTATCGGCCGTTATTGCGATGTTCCCAAGGAGTTTCCGGGGGTTTCGCACTTCCACACCATGCGTATCAACATGCCCGCAGCCTGGTTTTATACCTCAGACGCACTGAGGACGATTGCCGATATCTGGGAGAAACACGGATCGGGCCTCACCAATATGCACGGTTCCACCGGCGATATTATTCTGCTGGGTACCACGACCGACGAGCTGGAGCCGACATTCCAGGAGCTGGCCCGCGAAGGTTTTGACATCGGCGGTTCCGGATCCGACCTGAGAACTCCGAGTTGCTGCAATGGTATGGCCAGATGTGAATGGGCCTGTTATGATACCATGAAGGCTTGCTACGACCTGACCATGCATTTCCAGGATGAGCTGCACCGCCCGGCATTCCCCTATAAATACAAATTCAAATTTGCCGGTTGTCCCAATGACTGCGTGGCTTCCATAGCACGTGCGGATATGTCCTTCATTGGAGTCTGGAGAGATGAAATCCAGATCGACCAGGATAAGGTAAAGGAACATATCGATAACGGCGTAGATATCGTGAATGATGTTATCCTTCGCTGCCCCGGCCAGTGCATGCACTGGGATGGCAAGAAGCTCGAGATCGAAGACGAGTACTGCCGTCATTGTATGCACTGCATCAACGTTCTTAATAAGGGCCTGAAGCCCGGTAATGACCGTGGAGCTATGATTCTGCTCGGCGCCAAGGCTCCTATTGTTGAAGGCGCTCAGCTTTCCTCGGTTCTGGTTCCCTTCATAAAAATGGAAGAGCCTTATGACGAGATCAAGGATCTGGTCGAGAGAATCTGGGATATCTGGTGTGAGGAAGGCAAGGCTCGTGAACGTGTTGGTGAATTTATCCAGCGTGTGGGTCTGGGCAACTTCCTCGAAGCCATCGAAGTCGAACCTCTCCCGGAAATGATCGCGCACCCCAGAGAGAATCCGTATGTATTCTATGAAGAATACTATGAAGAGGGTGATGATGACGAGGAAGAGGAAGAAGAAGAATAGTCACTGGGAAAAAGATAACCTTAATATAAAGAGGTAAAAAATATGGCAGAAGCACAGCAAGAAAGATTAACTGATATAGGTCCGCCACATTATCAGAAGTATCTTCCGCCGGTAATTAAGGATAATTACGGTAAATGGGATTACCATGAGATCCTGAAGCCGGGCGTGATGGTTCATGTGGCTGAGGGCGGCGACAAGATTTTTACGGTCCGAGCCGCTTCTCCGAGACTCGTAAGTATAGATAAAATTCGGAAATATGCAGACTTAGCGGATAAATACTGTGACGGTTATCTGCGTTTTACCAGCCGTAACAACGTGGAATTTCTGCTGACCGACGAAAGCAAGATCGATCCGCTGGTTAAGGATCTCGAAGAGCTTGGTCATCCGGTTGGCGGCCTTGGAAATGCGATATCCAATATCGTCCATACCCAGGGATGGGTGCACTGTCACTCCGCGGCTACTGACGCCTCGGGTATTGTCAAGTGCGTCATGGACGAGCTGTCTGAGTACTTCACAAGCATGAAACTTCCCGGCAAGCTCAGAATCGCTCTGGCCTGCTGTCTGAACATGTGCGGTGCGGTACACTGCTCCGATATCGCTATTCTGGGAATTCACCGTCGTCCGCCGAGAGTTTTTGACGATATCCTGCCCAAGCAGTGCGAGATACCCAGTGTGGTAGCGTCCTGCCCGACCGCGGCAATTCGTCCGGCTTCCAAGGACGGCAAGAAGACGGTTGAAGTTATCGAGGAGAACTGTATGTTCTGCGCTAACTGCTACACCGTTTGTCCTGCTATGCCTTTGAACGACCCGCTTAACGACGGCGTCTCGATCTGGGTCGGAGGCAAGGTGTCCAATGCTCGTCACGAGCCGATGTTCTCGAAACTGGCAATTCCGTTTATACCCAACAATCCTCCCAGATGGCCGGAAGTTGTTGGTGCTGTCAAGAACCTGGTAGAGCTGTGGGCCAAGAATGCCAGAAAATACGAGAGAATGGGTGAATGGATCGAACGTATTGGCTGGCCGAAGTTCTTCAAGATGGCTGGAATCGAGTTCCAGAAAGAACATATTGACGATTTCAAATTCGCTGGTCTGACATACAAACGTTCAACTCATATAACCTTTTAATAAAGGATCTATTGTGGCTGATAAGTTGACAGTTGATGAAGTAGCTGACCAGATGTATAAGATGGTTGCCGATTCTCAGGGGCAGAAGAAGCTCAAACCCGGCGACCTCACCAAAGCCATGAAGGAAATCAATGGCGATAAGGTCGACAGGAAGCTCTGCAAGGATGCTATAAGGTCTCTTATCGAATCGGGCCGTTGCGTTTATACCTATTTCGGCGGAAGCTATATTGAGCTTCCTCACAAAGAAGGCGCATCCAACGATTAGGACTGAAGTCGGCTTATGTCGCTGATGGAATCGAAAACCTGCCCCCGTATAGTGATTGCGGGAACCTCCGGTGATTCGGGCAAGACCCTTGTGTCACTGGGACTTCTGGCGGGACTAAGGCAACGTGGTTATAAAGTTGCTGCATTTAAAAAAGGGCCGGATTATATCGATCCGGCCTGGCTTAATGCGGCCAGCGGCGGATTAGTTCGAAATCTCGATACTTTTTTGGTAGATGAGAGGAAGGTTCGTCAGACCTTCTCCAGATATGCCGTTGAATCCGGAATGAATATAATCGAGGGCAACCGCGGCCTTTATGACGGGCTTGATGCTCAGGGTTCACACAGCACCGCGGAACTGGCAAAACTTCTGGAGGCGCCGATTATATTGGTTTGCAATGTTACCAAGAGCACGCGGACGGTGGCGGCGATTGTTTTGGGTATGAAAGAGATGGATCAGAATACGAACATTGCAGGTGTTATCCTGAATCAGGTCGGTGGCAAAAGACATAGGGAAATCGTGACAAGTTCAATTGAAAATGCAACTGAAATTCCTGTTCTCGGTGCAATTCCCAGGGTAAAAAATGAGAAATTGCTCCCATCCAGGCATCTGGGGTTGGTAACTCCATCAGAATATTCGGGATTTGATGAGTTGATTGAAAGATTAGGCAAACTTGTTTCTAATAATGTTGATATTCCGAGATTGATTGAGATCGGGGAATCAACAGGTCGATTGGATTATGAGGTTGAGGTATTTGAAGACCAGACCGAAATTGATGTAAAGCCAAAAATCGGGTATTTTTCGGACATAGCATTTACTTTTTATTATCCGGAGAACCTGGAAGCTCTGCAGGCACGGGGAGCGGACCTGGTACCGATATCATCACTTGCGGATAAAGAACTCCCCAATATTGACGCATTGTATATAGGCGGTGGATTTCCGGAAATTCATGCCGAAAAACTTGCCGGTAACCGGGCTCTGATGGACGCGGTTAAGCATGCGGCTCTGGACAATCTTCCCGTTTATGCCGAATGCGGCGGATTGATCTATCTTAGCAGCAGTTTGACTCTGGGGGAGAATACATATCCAATGGCCGGATTATTTGATGTCGATCTTCAGATGAATGTTAAGCCTCATGGACATGGTTACAGCATTATGAAAGTCGATGCCGAGAATCCTTTCTATCCGATTGGAATGCAGCTGCGGGGACATGAGTTTCATTATACTGCGCCGGTGCGTGTGGGCGGAAATGTCAACACCGTAATGTCCGTGGATAAGGGTTCCGGATTCGATAACGGCCGTGACGGACTTGTGCTTAAATCGGTATGGGCCAGTTATCTTCACCTGCATGCCTCCGGAGAAGAGGCTTGGAGCAGGGCGTTGACTAGGCTGGCGGCTGAGTATAAAACTAAGAGGAGTGATTTAAAGGCGGGAGGAGGCACGGGCTCATCAGCCCGCAGAGCGGTTTAAAAATAGAAAAATTATAAATATTGTCCCCCGCTGAAGCGTATAAAAGTAAGGTCAAAATCGATAAGACAATTCACGTTGTGTCATGTGTTTAACGGTTTTGCTGATAAAGTGATTTCGAAGAATATATTTGATTAATCAACTCAGGAAGTGCAGTTATGGCTATCAAAGTTAAGAAGAAAAAGAAGAAAAAAGGATTGGGCCGGTTAGGTTCGAGGGCCGGATCCGGTCAGGAACAGTCAAATCGTCGGCCTTACAAAATTGAGAAGACTGCTCCTTGTATGGCAGCCTGTCCCAACAAAACCAACATTAGAAAAATTATCACGACCATATCTCTGGCAGAGAAACACGAAAAGCCCTATGATGAGGCTTTTGCCGAAGCCTGGGATATTCTGGCCGAGAAGAATCCCTTCCCGTCAGTATGCGGAAGAGTCTGTCCGCATCCCTGCGAGGCGGAGTGTAACCGTAATGCCAAAGAGGGCGCAGTTGCGATAAACAGTATTGAGCGCTTCATCGGCGATTATGCCCTGGAGCACAATCTGCCGCTCCCGACTCTCGAGGCCGAGAAGAAGACCGATAAAATTGCCGTTATCGGCGGCGGTCCGGCCGGCTTTTCCTGTGCCTATCAACTGGCTCGTCTCGGATATCCGGTTACGGTTTTCGAAGCTTTCCCCAAAGCCGGCGGCATGCTTCGTTATGGTATTCCCGATTATCGTCTGCCCCAGGATGTTCTGGATGCCGAGATCAAGAGGCTTACGGATATGGGTATCGAACTGAAGACCAATACGGTGATCGGTGAAGACATAGATTATCACGATCTTCAGAAGGAATACAAGGCAATCTTTGTAGGTATCGGCGCTCACAAAGGCTATACTCTCGGAATCGAGGGTGAGGATGCCGACAATGTCTGGACCGGAACTGAATTTTTAAATAAAATCAACTGCGGCAAGAAGATCGAAGTCGGCGACAAGGTTTATGTCATCGGCGGCGGCGATACCGCTATCGATGCGGCACGTGTCTGCAGAAGGCTTGGCGCCGAGGTTACGATTCTCTATCGTCGTACCAGAACCGAAATGCCAGCCATCGAGGAAGAGATCGTGGGAGCTGAGGAAGAAGGAGTTAAGTTTGAATTCCTGGCCGCTCCGATTTCAATCACCAAAGAAGGCGATAAGGCCGTCAAGATGAACTGCCAGAAGATGGAACTGGGCGAGCCGGATTCATCCGGCAGACGCCGGCCGGTACCGATCGAGGGCGAGACCTTCGAGGTCGAGCTTTCCACCCTGATCCCGGCCATCAGCCAGGAGCCCGAGTTCGAGGGCTTCGAAGATCTGCGCGAAGGCCGCGACTGGGTCAAAACCGACGACAACTTTAAGACCAAGCAGGATAATGTCTTCTCCGGCGGTGATGTTCTGGAGCTGGGACTGGTAACAATCGCCATCTACCAGGGCAGAATCGCAGCTTACAAGATTCACGAGGAGATCACGGGCGAGAAGATTGAGGGTGTCGATGAGAACGTCGATCATCCTGTAATCAAAGAGGACAAGATTCTGCTTGACTATTATGAAGAGAAGATGCGCCATGAGGCGCAGAAACTGGAACCGTCCGAGAGGCTCAAATCACTCGAAAAAGAGGTTATGGAGACCTTTACCGAGCAGGATTGCATCGATGAGGCCAAGAGATGCTTCAGTTGCGGATCATGCTTCGAGTGCGGACAGTGCTGGAGTTATTGCCAGGACAGCGCGGTTGTGAAGCCTCTGAAACCGGGCGATACATATACATTTAAGCTCGAATTCTGTAAGGGCTGCGACAAGTGCGCGGAAAACTGCCCCTGCGGATATATTGAGATGCGTGAATAGTAAATAGTGAGATGCAGAAATAAAGTAACTTCAATTCCCAAGGGAGGATTTGAGAAATGGCGATTTTTGAACATGGCGATATCAAGATCGAAGTCGACGAAGACGGTTTCATGCAGGAACCGGATGAGTGGAACGAAGAAGTAGCCAAAGCATTGGCCACGACCGAAGAAGTCTTTGAAATGACTGACGAACACTGGAAACTCGTCAACTACCTGCGCGATTATTACAAACAGTTTGGTATTGCTCCCATGATTCGTAAGCTTTGCAAGGAAACCGGATTCCCGCTCAAGAAAGTCTATGAGCTCTTTCCGTCCGGCCCCGCCAAGGGCGCTTGCAAGGTTGCCGGTCTGGCCAAGCCGACTGGCTGCGTATAAATCGATTTAAATAATTGATTATAAAGCGGCTCGGAAATGTATTTTCCAAGCCGCTTTTTGCTAGGCTGTTCTGCTGTGATCCTGATACAATAAATCCCGAATATTTATGGGGTTTTGGGCCGGAAATGACCGGAATTTTATAAGGATATATGCATTTACCAACCAAATTAGCCCGTCTGAAAGAGCGTATAATATTTGAGTAAAATTGTTACTTTTTTAACAAGCTTTGTGAATTTAGTAACTATTTTACTTGATTTAAAAGGGGCTATTTGCTATATAGAAAATTTGATATGAGATGGCAGAACAAAGGTTTATCCTGTTTATTTAGCAAAAGTTACAATCATCTGAAACAGCATACGAGGAAAGGGAAAAATATATAATCTGATTTTGGATTCCATATATTATCCGAATTTCTGAGTTTCTCGAAAAATCCTCGAACGGATGTTTTTGTAACTGCTGTAATTCTGAATTTATGTTTATAGATATCCTCAAAGAAAAAAAGGCGCTGATCCTGAAAAACTGGCAAAGCAGGATTTTCGAATCCTATCATCCAGATGCCAGAAGGTTTCTGAAGGGCGAAAAAGACCGTTTTAACAATCCGGTAGGCGCCTGTATTAAACGCGAAACGGAAGCCATATTAAATGGCCTGATCGATAATATCGAGGCGGTGAAGCTGATCGAATCGATGGACAATTTCGTGCGGGTGCGTTCGGTGCAGGATTTCACTGCATCGCAGGCGGTCAATTTCATGTTTCTGCTGAAAAATGTGCTCAAGGAAGCATGTGTGGAGCAATTGCAGGAGTCCGAGACCATGAAGGAACTGATCGATTTCGAGATCAGGATAGACCGGCTGACGTTTCTGGCTTTCGATGTTTACATGAACTGCCGTGAGCAGATAAACAGGATCAGACTGAAGGAAGTCAAGGATCGTTCTGCTGTATTGTTTGAGAAAGCTCAGCGGAAATCGAATAGAGTAGAAAATAATAATAATCCCAATAGCGGCGTTGGATAGATATACGTTGAAGGGAGGTCTTCTTAGATGAGCGCCCTTTTTGCACTATTAATGATCATTGTTCTGCTCCTGATACCTATAATTGGGACGGAGGTTCTGGGACTGAATGATGTCTTCGGGGTGGTTATACCCTATGCGGCTATAGCCCTGTTTCTGGTGGGCTTTGTCTACCGCATAATCAGATGGGCGAGCTCTGCAGTTCCTTTCAAGATCACTACCACATGCGGACAGCAGAAATCCCATCCCTGGATCAAGCATTCCAGTCTGGAAGCACCGCATAGCACCTGGGGAGTGATTGGGAGGATGGCTCTGGAGGTGCTCTTTTTCCGTTCCCTCTTCAGAAACACGAAAGCTGATCTGAAGGAGGGCCCCAAGCTTGTTTACGGTCCCAGCAAATGGCTGTGGGCGGCCGGACTTGTATTCCACTGGTCATTCCTGATAATACTATTACGTCATTTCCGTTTCTTTGCCGAGCCCGCTCCGTTTTTCGTAAGCGGTTTGCAATCGCTGGACGGATTTTTCCAGATCGGTCTTCCGATCTTTTATATTACCAGCGTGACTATCGTTGCGGCATTGGCATTTCTTTTCGTGCGCAGGCTTAATGATCCGAAGCTTAGATATATTTCACTGGGCTCGGACTACTTCGCATTGTTTTTGATCCTGTCGATCGCGATCAGCGGGATTTTGATGCGCCACACCGGCCTTCGCGCTGATATAGTCGATGTCAAGCAGCTTGCGATGGGACTTGTGAGCTTCCATCCAAATGTGCCGGAATCGATTGGCGTGATGTTTTTCATTCACCTCTTTTTCGTCTCGGTTCTGTTCGGATATTTCCCGTTCAGCAAGCTGATGCATATGGGCGGAATATTTATGTCACCTACGCGGAATATGGCTAATAACAACCGCGAAAAGAGGCACGTAAATCCCTGGGACTATCCCGTCAAGACCCATACATACGAAGAGTGGGAAGATGAATTCAGAGATGTAATGAAAGCGGCCGGTATGCCGTTGGAGAAGGAAAAATAGATATGGCTGAAAAAATGATAACACCAGAGGAGTTAGCCGGCGGCATCGATTACAAGCCAAAGAAGAAAACCTGGCTTGACCCGACAGTCGAATTCAAAAAGGGCACCTGGAACTATGCTGCTCCGCCTCGGAATCTGGAATATCTTGACCTTCCTAATCCGAGGAAATGGTCCCCGATTGATGAAGACTGGAAACTGCCGGATAACTGGAAAGAAATTATACTGGAGGGCCTGAGAGTCCGAATCAAAAGATTCCGTTCTCTCCAGCTCTTCATGGATATATGTGTACGCTGCGGCGCCTGCGCCGATAAATGTCACTTTTTTATTGGCTCGGGCGATCCGAAGAATATGCCGGTGCTTCGCGCCGAGCTTCTCCGTTCTGTCTACCGCAAGGACTTTACCACGGCCGGAAAGATCATGGGCAAGATGGTGGGTGCGCGTGAGCTGACCGTGGATGTGCTCAAGGAATGGTTCTACTATTTCTATCAGTGCACCGAATGCCGCCGCTGCTCGGTCTTCTGCCCTTACGGGATCGACACGGCTGAGATTACCATGATTGCGCGTGAGCTTATGAACCTGGTGGGAATCAATATCGAATGGATTTGCACTCCTGCCGCCAACTGCTTCAGAACCGGCAATCATCTCGGTATCCAGCCGCACGGTTTCGCTGACAGTATCGAGTTTGCAGTAGATGAGCTGGAGGATCTTACCGGAATAAAGGTGGATGCACCGATAAACAAGAAAGGCGCCGAGATTCTGTTTGTGGCGCCCTCGGCCGACTACTTTGCCTCACCGCATTATTACACGCTGCTGGGCTACCTGGCATTGTTTCATGAGATCGGCCTGGATTATACCTGGAGTGCCTATGCCTCCGAGGGTGGCAATTTCGGGCTGTTCCATTCGCATGAAATGATGAAACGTCTCAATGCCAAAATCTATGCCGAGGCCAAACGTCTGGGTGTGAAATGGATTCTGGGCGGTGAGTGCGGGCATATGTGGCGCGTTATTCATCAGTATATGGATACCCTAAATGGCCCGGCGGATTTCCTTGAAGAACCGGTGTCACCGATAACCGGAACTAAATTCGAAAATGCCAAAAATACAAAGATGGTTCACATAATGGAATTCACCTCCGATTTGATTCGGAATAATAAGCTGAAACTGGATAAATCTCGAAACGACCACTGGCATCCGACCTTCCATGATTCCTGCAATCCTGCCCGGGGTATGGGCTTGATAGAGGAGCCTCGTTATGTCATCCAGGCCTGCTGCAATAAGTTTACGGAGATGCCGGAGAACACGATCAAGGAACAGACATTCTGCTGCGGTTCTGGTGCCGGGCTGGGTACTGATGAGAATCTGGAAATGAGGTTCAGGGGAGGTTTCCCAAGAGCCAACGCTACAAAGTTCGTTCACGACCGCGATGGCGTCAATATATTACTCTGTATCTGCGCAATCGATAAAGCGACTCTTCCGCCGCTTCTGGAATACTGGGTACCCGGTGTTGAAGTTGGCGGTATACATGAGATGCTCGGCAATGCTCTTATCATGAAGGGCGGGAAAGAACGAACAACCGATCTTCGCGGAGAGCCGCTTGCCGGAGTTGAATCCGAGGAAGAGAAAACGGAAGAGGAGGTGAGCGAGGATGCATAATACCGGAAAAGTGATAATCGGCCTATTGATTTTCCTCGTGATTGCCGCCTTTCCGATCTGGTATGCTGTGGCCGGAGGAAAGACCGGGGATATGCCCGAGCTTGAGAAGGCCGTAAAGGGAGAAAACTGCGTGATGGACAGCGTGGAGATGAGAGAAATTCATATGGCCCTTCTGGATGAATGGCGGGACGAGGTAGTGCGTGAGGATGACAGATGGTATAAGTCCATGACGCTCGACAGCACTATCGAAAAGAGCCTTACCCGCTCATGCCTGGGCTGTCATGCAAGTAAAGCGGATTTCTGCGACCGCTGTCACGATTACCTGGCGGTTTCGCCGTATTGCTGGGATTGTCACGTCGATCCAAAGGAGTTTGAGTAATGGCTATAGATAGAAGAGGATTCATGAAGATATCCGGCTTAACCATACTGGGGATAGCCGGCGGCGCCTCGATAGACGGATTGGCGAGCCCCCAGACTCCCCATGATAAAGCCGGAAAAGCCGGGACAAAAAGACTGGCCATGGTTGTCGACCTGAAGAAATGCCACAGCCAGGAAGGCTGTAAAGACTGCGTCGAGGCCTGCCATTTATATCACAATGTTCCCGATTTCGATAACCGCAAGGATGAGATCAAATGGATCTGGAAGGACTCTTTCCATCATGCCTTCCACAGTATGGAGCATGAGCATCTGGAGGAGAGCATCACCGAAGGTCCAGCTCTGCTTCTGTGCAATCATTGCGACAATCCGCCCTGCGTGCGGGTTTGCCCGACCAAGGCAACCTGGAAGCGTGAGGAGGACGGTATTGTGATGATGGACTGGCACAGATGTATCGGTTGCCGCTACTGTGTGGTTGCCTGTCCCTACGGATCTCGGAGCTTCAACTGGAGAGATCCTCGTCCCCATATAAAAGATGTCAATCCCGATTTTCCAACACGGACACGAGGTGTAGTCGAGAAGTGTACGTTCTGCGAGCTTCGTCTGGCTAAAGGACAGAAACCGGCCTGTGTGGAAGCCTGCAAAGAGGGCGCATTGCTTTTCGGCGATCTGGAGGATCCGGAGTCCGATGTCAGGAACGCATTGCATGGAAGATTCTCGATCAGACGTAAACCCGAACTCGGGACTGAACCCGAAGTCTATTATTTAGTGTGAGGTGCCCATGATAGAGAATGCATTAAGAGGAAGTAAAAGATACTGGACCTGGGTGTTTTTCCTGCTCGCGGTGATATTCGTCGGGTTTCTGTTCTACCTCAGACAGTTTCATGAGGGATTGGGAATCACCGGATTATCGCGGGATGTTACCTGGGGATTCTATATTGCCCAGCTTACATTTCTGGTAGGTGTGGCCGCTTCGGCGGTAATGGTCGTGCTGCCGTACTATCTGCATAATTATAAAGCGTTCGGCAAAATTACAATTCTGGGTGAGTTTTTAGCTATCAGCTCGGTTATCATGTGCATGCTTTTCGTGGTAGTCGATATAGGTCAACCAACCAGAATGTTCAATCTGTTCCTGCATCCGACACCGAACTCGATGCTCTTCTGGGATACTGTGGTGCTTTCAGGATATCTTATATTGAATGTGCTCATCAGTATTGTTACTCTGGGCGCGGAACGTAAGGGTATTGCACCGCCCAGATGGATTCGGCCTGTGATTATCTTCTCGATTCCCTGGGCTGTTTCGATTCATACGGTGACGGCGTTTCTATACGCCGGTCTGGGAGCACGGCCGTTCTGGATGACCGCTATTCTGGCCCCGCGATTTCTGGCCTCGGCGTTTGCGGCGGGTCCTGCGCTTCTGGTACTGCTGGTACTGCTTTTAAGGAAGATTACCAAATTCCGTGTCGGGGATGAGCCGATCAGGAAGCTCACGGTAATAATCACCTATGCCATGATTATCAATGTATTTTTCGTGTTAATGGAGTTCTTTACCGCGTTTTACAGCGCCATGCCGGAACATGTGGCTCATTTCAAATACATGTACTTCGGGCTTGACGGCAATGCCAACCTGGTGCCCTGGATGTGGACCTCGGTTGTGCTTTCGATCTTTGCGCTGGTGATGCTGATTGTGCCGAAATTCCGTTATAATTTCAAGCTCTTGCCGATTACATGTATTGCCGTATTTATCGGGCTCTGGATCGACAAGGGAATCGGCCTGATCATAACCGGATTCGTACCCTCGGTTCTGGGAGAGGTGGTATCCTACAAACCGACGTTCCCGGAGATAATGATCACTATTGCGATATATTCCGTGGGCGCGCTATTGGTTACAGTATTCTACAAAGTTGCGCTTACCGTCCGCGGTGAGGTGACCTACGATCGGGTACGTCCGCTTGAATCGAGGGCGGTTGGAACAAAGTAGGAATGAATACATAAAATAGATTTTAAATGCCGGACGAGATGATTCTTATCCGGCATTGTTTTTAAAAAAGGATATGGAAGATGGAAAAATCGGATGTTGTTATAATCGGGGGTGTGGCCTGCGGATGTAAGGCTGCGGCCACGCTTGCGAGACGGAAGCCGGAACTTAAGATCACTGTCTTTCAGAAGGAAAAGGATCTTTCCTATGCTACCTGCGGAATGCCCTATTTCGCATCCGGGGATGTTGAATCTTTCCAGGCTCTGACCGAGACCTCATATAATGTCGTACGAGACGTCGGCTATTTCAAAAACAGCAAAGGCTTTATCGCTGTTACTGAATCCGAGGTGATTGAAATCAACCGCGAAGAGAAAAAAGTGAAGGTGAAGAACCTCAAAACCGGCGACAGTTATGATCACGGTTACGATAAGCTGGTGATCGCCACCGGCGGAACCCCGAAAAAGCTACCAATCGATATTCCAAAATCCGACCGAATCATGCCTTTTACGCGTCCCGATGATGCCAAAAATTTCCGTAAGCTGGCCCAGACCGGGGGAGTCGGCACTGCACTGGTAGTGGGAGGCGGATTTATAGGATGTGAGATCGCCGAGGCTGCTACCAGCCTGTGGGGAATCGAAACCACGCTGGTGGAGATGGAACCTCAGCTTCTCCCGTATGCGCTGGATGAAGATATGGCTATTCCAGTGGCTAAGGAGATGGAGGCCAATGATGTTAAGGTCCATTTGAGTACCGCTGTTACGAAATTTGAGCTTGGGGATGAGGATAAGGTCAAGGTTACTCTTTCCAATGATGAAGAGCTTGAGGTGGATTATGTATTTCTGTGCGTCGGGGTAACTCCAGCCTCGCATCTGGCTGAGGCTACAGGCCTTGAGATAGGAGAAAGCGGCGGGGTTAAGGTCAACGAATATATGCAAACATCCGATCCCTATATTTATGCCGGTGGAGATGTTGTCGAGAGTATTCATCAAATTACCGGCAATCCGATTTATCTTCCACTAGGTTCCATTGCCAACCGTCACGGCCGGATCATAGCTGAGAATATTATCGGCGGGGAGGATAAATTCCCGGGTGTCCTGGGCGCCTTTATGGTCAAGGTTTTCGACCTCAATGTCGGCTCGGTGGGATTGAATCTGCAGGCGGCAGATGAGGCGGGGCTGAACGCAAATTCGGTATGGGCCTCGTTTGTAGATAAGCCGGATTATTATCCCGAAAGCCAGTCGATTTCTTTTAAAATGGTCTTCAATCCGGAGGAGCATTCGCTTCTGGGAATTCAGGGTGTCGGCAAGGGTGATATTGTGCGCAGAATCGATGTGTTTTCGGCATTTCTGCAGAATAAATGCAAAATCGATGATTTGCTGAATTTCGAGCATGGCTATGCGCCCCCATATGCTGAGGCAATCGATCCCTTGTATCATCTCGGTGCTATTGCAAAATCGCTTGAGAACGGTTTCGAGCAGGACAGCCCGGGAGATGATTACTCCGAGGGTGATTTCATTCTTCTGGATGTGCGTGAGCCTGACGAGGTGGAAGCTCTGCAGTTTAAGGCAAAAAATATAGTCCATATACCTCTGAACGACCTCACACAAGAGGCTGATAAACTGGACAAGTCCAAAGAAATAGTGATTTTATGCCATCGAGGCATGCGCTCGTACCAGGCCTCGCATATCCTCAAGGCCGCCGGATTCAAGAAAATATCGTATATTGGAGGCGGTACCACATTAGCGGTAAAATCATTAGCTTGACAGCTGCTTTTATTCGTATATTTTAGAACGTCGATAAAAATGGTATATTATGGCTCGAAAGTGTATAGATTGCAATAATAAGGAAACCTGGTATCTGGCGGTTTGCGGGATAAATCACCGCACCGCCACGATCGAGGAACGGGCGCCCCTGGCTCTGGGGCATGATGAAATCCCGACCGCCCATCTGGAGCTGGCCAACTTCGATAATGTCTACGAGGCGGTGGCGATTTCGACCTGCAACCGGGTGGAATTCTATCTGGTACTGAAGACCGGGGTTGAGCCGTTTAATGTAGTCAAGAATTTCTACCGCAATTTCCGAAAACTGGATATTTCGCATCTGGAACCGAAATGCTATACCAAGAAAGAGCTTCTGGCGGTCGAACATCTGTTCAAGGTTGCCGGCGGTCTTGACTCGATGGTTCTGGGGGAATCGCAGATATTCGGTCAGATTAAGGAATCATACAGCTCGGCCTGTATGCTCAAAACGGCCGGTAAGATAATACACCGGCTTTTCCATCTAAGCTTCAGAACCGGCAAACTTATCCGCAGTCAAACCAGCCTGACCGAGGGCGCGAGTTCAGTCTCCGGTGCGGCAATAAGCCTTCTGAAGAATCAAATCAACGGCAATAAAGAAATACCGATTCTGTTTATCGGTGTCAACCAGATGATCCATATCGCCGCAACGGCATTACACAAATCGGGCTACAGCAATTTCATGTTCGCCAACCGCACCGAATCGAAGGCGGTGGAGATGGCCGAAAAGTACGGCGGTACAGGGCATTCTATGTCCGACCTCAATAAGCTGCTTGAATCATCCGAAGTTGTGGTAACCTGCACCGGCTCACCCGAGCCTTTTCTGGATGAGTCCAATCTGCTTCCAGCGGTCGAGAACAGCAATGGCCGGAAGATGGTGGTAATGGATATGGCAATTCCGCGTGATACCGTGCCGCTTCTGGATCACAAGGATAAAATCAGGATATTCGACCTCGAGGATGTAGATTTTTATCTCAAGGAGACCCAGCGAAGCCGTGAGGACGCTATTCCGGAGGCCGAGGAGATAATCAATCGCAAACTCTCGGAATTCGGTTACTGGTATGAGCATGCCAAGAGCGAGCCGCTGGTAATGCGTGTGGAGCACGAACTTGAACGAATCCGCCGCGAGGAGCTGGCTGAGATCACCAGAGAGCTTGATGATGATACCACCAAAAAAATCGAGGAATTTTCCAAACGCCTGATAGATCGCCTGCTAACTACAAATCGACGCTGTAAGAAAGGACGTTAATAGCTGTGAAACAAAAAAACGATGAATACCTGCCGGTAAATTTAGCTCTTGAAGATAAAAACTTTCTGGTTGTGGGAGGCGGCAAAGTCGCCACTCGCAAAATCGACCTGCTTGTCCCGCGGGGCACATACCTGACCGTAGTTGCAAAAGAACCTGACCAGAAAATCCGTGAACTCGAGAAGAATTCACTGTTGATACTTCGCGAGAAGGGATATGAGGTATCGGATTTGGAAAATATGGATTATGTTATCGCGGCTACCGATGACAGCGGCTTAAATGAGCAAATTTATGAAGAATGCAAGAAACGCAACATCCTGATAAATGTCGTTGATGATCCCAAGCATTGTGATTTCATATTCCCTTCGATATTGAGGCGCGGTCCGATTACATTCACGGTTTCCACTGCCGGTAAATCGCCTTTTCTCTCGGCCTTTCTGCGGCAGATTATGGAAAACGCCTTCACCGAGGAATGGGTGTTTATCGGCGATCTGGCAACTAAATATCGCAAATATGTTCTGCGCAAATTTAAGGATCGCGAGGATTTGAAGGCTGAATGTTTCAAGCGTTTCCTGGATGTGAACTGGATGGAGATTCTGCGCCAGCATGACGAACATGCCGCGGAAGATTACTACAATAAACTGCTGGACAGTCTGGAAGAAATTTAATCTATGGCTGAGAACAGCGAAAAGACGGGCAAAGTCTATCTTATCGGGGCCGGACCGGGCGATCCTGACCTTATTACAATCAGGGGCCTCAGCCTGCTCAATTCCTGCGATGTTATTATTTACGATAACCTGATCCCGCATGAATTGATTGTAACGGCACCTCCTAATATCGAAAAAATCTATGTCGGCAAGGCTGCCAGCGTTCACACACTTCCCCAGGAAAAGATCAATGAACTTTTGGTCGAACAGGCACAGCAGGGAAAAAATGTGGCCCGGCTTAAGGGCGGCGACCCGTTTGTATTCGGACGCGGCGGGGAAGAGGCGGAATTTTTGCGCAAACATGATATCAAATTCGAGATTGTACCCGGAGTAACAGCCGGACTGGCCGCGGCGGCCTCGGCCGGAATCCCGGCCAGCCATCGGGATAAATCCAGCGCAATACTGCTTCTTACTGCGCATGGTGCCTCGGATCATGAATTCTTCGTCGACTGGGACTGGGTCGGCAAATTCGAAAAAGGCACGGTTATCGGATATATGGGGGTGAAGCAGCTTCCCAATGTGGTGGAAAGACTGATCGAGGCCGGTATGCCGCCGGGAATTGAGGCTGCCATGATCGAACGTTGCTGCTTTTCGACCCAGAAGGTCATACGAGCTCGTCTGGAAGATTTGCCTGCAGAGGCCGAACGCCAGGATGTTCATCCCCCGGCTATATTCATAATCGGCGAGGTGGCCGGGCTCTCGGAGAAACTGGAGTGGTACAATCACAAAATATTATCCGGAGTGCGGATTATGGTTACCCGTCCCGCCGACCAGTCCAAATGGATTTACCGGATGTTCCGAAATCTGGGCGCGGAGGTAATCGCCTATCCCACGATCAAGACAGTTTACAATGACGATAAAGAAGGCTGGGAGAAATTTATCAAGTCCGGCGGCAAGGATAACTGGCTTTTCTTTTCCAGTGAAAACGGTGTGCGTTACTTCTTCGGTTTTCTGAAATCCAAGCAGATCGATCTGCGTCTGGTTGGACGATATGCCATAGCGGCCGCAGGACATGGCACGCTTCGGGCCTTGAAAGATCTGGGATATCAGCCGGATTATGCTCCGGGAGTATCGGGAATGGTGAAATTTGCCCGGCAGATGTGCCAGGAAATGGAGGTCGATCAGTTAAAAATCATCAGGGTGCGCGGACAACTTCCGCATGATAACATAGAAGAAGTTTTGAAAAAGGGAGGAGCCGAGGTTCATCCACTAACATTATATAAAACCGAGTATTCAAGCTGGCATGAGAATGAAATCAGGCGGCTTTTCATGCATCCTCCGCATATGATTATGTTCTCAAGCGGGAGATCGGTTGATGGTTTAGTCGAGATTCTCGGTCAGGAAAAAGCCCTGGAGCTGGCGTCAGAATCCAAAATCGCAACTATCGGCCCGACAACATCGGAAACTGTCAGGAAATATAATATGGAAGTCGAGCTGGAAGCGACAAGGCATTCCATACCCGACCTGATAAATCAAATCGTTCAATATTATCAAAAGAAATAAATATGTATAAAATAGCTACAAGGGGAAGCCGGCTGGCAACACGCCAGTCCGGGATGATACGGGATTTGCTTGCGGAGAAAGCCGGTCTCGAAGCGGAATTGATGATAGTCAAGACCGCCGGAGATGTTATCCAGAACAAGCCGCTTTCCGAGGTCAAGGGCGCCGGTTTTTTCACCAAGGAAATCGAGCAGGCGCTTTTTGACGGCCGCGCGGATATTGCCGTGCATTCACTCAAGGATCTCCCAATACAGCAGCCGCCCGGTATCGAGGTCATGGCAATAGCGGAAAGGGAGGATCCCCGTGAGGCGCTGATCACTAGATCGGAAAATATCGACACCTCGCATCCGATGAAGCTGAAATTCGGCCTCACCGTAGGTACCAGCGCAATCAGGCGAAAGGCCCAGATAATGGCGCTTCGTCCCGATTTGAAGGTCAAGGATTTACGCGGCAATGTGACAACTCGTCTGGAAAAACTTCTTTCCGGTGAATATGATGCGATAATCATCGCTTACGCCGGATTGAAACGTGTCGGTGTTGATATTGATGATCTCGAGCTTCGGGTTTATAAAATAGATGAATTCGTGCCCGCCCCGGCCCAGGGAGCGCTTGCGGTTGAGACTCGTTCAAAGGATTATGATGTGGCCAGCAAAGTGGCGATGATAAATCATAACCAGACCAAAGCCGCAGTGGATGCCGAGAGAAGGCTTCTGCTTTTATGCGGAGGAGGATGCCATCTTCCGCTGGGGGCGAATCTCAGCCGTACCGATAACGGTATGGCTATGTCGGTTTTTTGGTCCTATGTCCTGCCTGATAATACACTTAAATGCGTTTATGATAAGAAAATCGGCGAAAGCTATGACCAGCTCGTGGAGGACAGCTATGCGCTGATCAAAAGGACCGAGCTTCAGGACATTTTGAGGTTCAAAGGACGCTCCAAAGAGGCGCCCGGAAGGCTTTTGATAACTCGTCCCTCCGAAAAGACCGATGAACTGGAGCAAAAACTTGCCGAGAAAGATATCGAGCTTATTTCTTATCCGGTACAGAAGCTTAAAAAGAATTTTGATGATAAGGGATGGATCGATATCGAACAGAGATTTTATGAATATGAATACATAATTCTTACCAGCGCCAATGCTGTCAGATTCTTTAAAGAAATTCTGGAAGCCAGCAGTATTCCTCCTGAAAAATATTCCTACAAGAAGATTGCCACGGTTGGGCTTAAAACAGCCCAGGCAGCAGGGGAGGCTTTTCCGGATTCAGAAATAATAGTATCCCATATCTCAACCGGTGCGGGACTCGGGGCGCATATGCTGGAATACAAGAAGGGCAAGACGCTCTTTCCCTGTGCTGAAGAGGCCGGGCACGATCTGGAACGAATCCTGGGGGATGCCGGATGGGATATAGACAGGTTTAAGATTTACGAGTCAATGGCGGAAAAAAACGAGAATCTTCCGCACATCGATCCAAAAGATATTGCCTTTTACTGCTTCACCAGCCCGCTGGCCGCCGAGTTCACAGTGGAGAAAGTCAGTATTCCCGAAAGCAGCCTGATCATATCGATTGGCCCCAAGACCTCAGAGAAAATCAGGGCGCTGGGTTACAATGTTGACTGGGAGATTCCAAACTCTAATCTGGAGTGGTTATGGCAGGTTCTTTAAATGGCAGATCGAATATTCGTCCGAGACGGCTCAGGTCATCGCAGTTAATTCGTGATCTGACGGCCGAGACAAGATTGAATATCCCCGGGATGATTCAGCCCTATTTCGTTGTTCCCGGAAAGAACAAAGTGGAAAAGATAGAATCAATGCCCGGTATCGAACGCCATACCGCAGACAGGCTGGTTAAACAGGTCGAAAAAGATTTGAAGCTTGGGATTAAAAATATTATGCTCTTCGGCCTGTCAGATAAAAAAGATGCGAAGGCCAGCATGGCTTATTCGAAGCAGAACCCGGTTGTAAAAGCAATCCAGAAGTTGAGAAAAGAGTTCAAAAAAGATTTAATGATATCCTGTGATATCTGTCTTTGCGCCTATACCGACCATGGACATTGCGGTTTAATTAAGGATGATTATGTAGATAACGATTCGTCCCTGGATGCACTTTCTAAAATGGCTGTGGTGCATGCAGAGGCCGGAACCGATATCGTGGCGCCGTCAGACATGATGGACTTCCGGGTGGCCGCGATACGGGAGGCGCTGGATTCCAAAGGATTTTTGAATACGCTGATTATGGCTTATACCGCCAAATATGCCTCGGCCTACTATGGGCCGTTTCGTGAGGCGGCGGACTCCGCGCCGTCATTCGGTGACCGCAAAACATACCAGATGGATTACCGCAACAGCAGGGAAGCGTTGAAGGAGCTCTGGGCCGATGTTGACGAGGGTGCGGATATTGTTATGGTCAAACCGGCCATGCCATATTTGGATATAATATCGTTATTCAGACAAAATACCGAACTGCCGGTTGCGGCTTACAATGTTTCCGGCGAGTTCTCCCAGGTCAAGCTGGCAGTGAAAGCCGGACTGGCCGAGGAGAAGGCAATCGTTCTGGAAAACCTGACAGCCATAACCCGTGCCGGTGCGGATATAATACTGACCTATCATCTTCGAGATTTACTAAAGAACAGGTGGTATGATGAGTAAAATCAAAAAATCCGAAAAGCTTTTCGAGAAAGCATGTAATATGATACCCAAAGGCGTGAATTCCCCTGTCCGCGCTTTCGGCCAGGTTGGCGGCACGCCGATCTTTATGGACAGAGGTGAGGGCGCTTATATTTATGATGTCGACGGCAATAAATATGTCGACTACTGCCAGTCATGGGGCGCCTCGATTATGGGACATGCTCATCCGCATGTAGTTGATGCAGTCAAAAGGCAGGCGGAAAAGGGCACCAGCTTCGGAATTCCCACCGAGGTCGAAATTGAGCTTGCCGATCTGGTGGTTAATAATTTTAAGAAGATAGATATGGTGCGCTTCGTGTCTTCCGGTACCGAGGCGGTCATGTCGGCAGTCCGCCTGGCGCGAGGATACACCGGCAAAGACGGCGTGGTCAAATTCGAAGGTGGATATCACGGGCATGTTGATTATCTGCTGGTGGAAGCAGGTTCGGGACTGGCGACTCTGGGGCTTCCGGCCTCGGCAGGCGTGACTAAAGGCAATACACAGAACACATATAATATTCCGCTTAATGACACCGAGAAGATCGATCAGCTTTTTGAGAAGCATGGCGATGATATGGCCTGTATTCTTGTCGAGGGTATTCCCGCCAATAACGGCCTTCTGATTCAATCAAAAGAATTTATGCAGTATTTGCAGGAAAAAGCGCATAAGCACAATGCGCTCCTGGTTGTGGATGAGGTTATCACCGGATTTCGAGTCGGCAAAGCCGGTGCGACCGAATTGTACGACATCGAACCCGATATCGTGACTTTCGGCAAAGTCATAGGCGGCGGCCTTCCGGTGGGAGCTTTTGGGGCAAAAGGGGAGATTATGGAGAAGATCGCGCCTCTGGGACCGGTCTATCAGGCCGGGACTTTATCCGGCAATCCGCTGGCGATGTCCTCGGGAATTGCAGTGCTGTCCTATTTGATCGAGCATGACTCCTGGAATTATCTGGAGGTGATCGGGAAGTTCTGGGAGGATGGTATTAAAAATATCATTGAGAAAAATGGCTATCCCATGAATATTGCCAGAGCCGGTTCGATCTTCTGGCTCTCATTTGCCGAGGGAGATCTTCCAAAGCAGGGTAAGCAGATTACTTCAGACTCAATAAAGCTGTATGCAAAATTCTTCCATGCTATGCTGG
>CAZBZV010000009.1:76437-81327 GCA_964496505.1 uncultured Ignavibacteria bacterium
TACTATTTCGCACCCTCCGGATTCGAGGTCGGCTTCCTGACAATTACACATACAAAAGAGATTTTGGAAGAGACCCTTGGCGCTGTTGAAAAAGGCTTGAAGCAAATAATGTAGGTCAAATCTCTTTGAATTGCGATGTCACCTCCAATGTCAGCGATGCTGTCTGGCTGATTAATTATATCTTCATTGGCGGAAATGATCCCTGTGATCCCGACGGGGATGGTATCCCTGACTGTTGAGCCATAAGTTAAGCGTTCAATGACTCACCATTTACATTTGGAAAAAATACAAATTATGGGTGGCCTGCTCAAATTTTGTTTGGGCAGGCTTCTTACAAAATGCTCTTTATATTACCACGCCCAAAGAATGTTTGGGCGTGCCACCCTCATAATAAGTTGATGTGTCGGCAGGAATCCTTTCCTGACAGCTGCTTTCCTGTTGCGCCAGTTACTAAGACCTGCGGCCCGCCAGTTCTTAGTAACTGGCGGAACTCATTTGATTGAAGACGCCTCTTCAAACTCCAAAAATAATTTGATTTAATGCATTGAATATTTATATCTTAATACAGTAATCCTGCTTGAAATGGGAGGTGTGGATGAGCAACAATTCCGGATTGAGATCACTTATTAAAAGCGAGGACTGGTGGGCGGTTTGGTTCGGTGCTGCGATTATCATAGTCGCCCTCCTGCATTTCACCGGCAAAGCTCCCAAACTGGGGGAATGGATCACCAATCCCCTGGCCCAATTCGAGAGCTATGAACGCGTCTACCCGCTTGAGGAGAAACCGGCCGATCTTAAGATCGAGGGACCTCTGGCCAAGCATCTGAAATATGATGAAGAACAGGGCCTCCTGGTTTATAAAGGCCTGATGACCGCCAGCCAGATGCGTGAGATGCAGAAGTTTTCCTCCGATCCCGAATATAAATCCGCAATCGATCAGCTATATCACAGCCCGCCTGTGGCCCAAAGCAATATTATACTGAAACTGCTTTTCCTGATGGTTTCGCTGGGGCTGATGTCTGCGATTGGAATGAAAGCGATGGGACATAAACCCTTTGAATTTCTGGGGGGATACATTGTAATATTTGTTCTGGCGATCATCGCCTACACATTTTCCGATCAAAATGTGATCAAGGCTTACGGTCTGGGGTATGCGTTCTGGGCGCTTCTTTTGGGGCTTTTGATTTCCAATACTATTGGCACTCCCAAATGGCTTCTGTCAGGAGCCCGTACCGAGATGTATATCAAAACCGGGCTGGTTCTTTTGGGCGCGGAAATCCTCTTCGGAAAAATTCTGGCTCTGGGCGCACCGGGTCTTTTTGTGGCCTGGATCGTTACTCCGACGGTGATAATCTTTATGTTCCTGTTCGGCACACGTATTCTCAAAATGGCCTCCAAATCTCTGGTTATAATTATCGCTGCCGCAACATCGGTCTGTGGAGTCTCGGCGGCAATTGCCACCGCAGCCGCCTGCAAAGCCAAAAAGGATGAGTTAACATTAGCGGTGGGCATGACCCTGATATTTACAGTTTTGATGATGATTTTCATGCCGATTGGAATTAAGATGATAGGCCTTAAAACCGCAGTCGGTGCGGCCTGGATGGGCGGAACTATTGATGCCACCGGCGCGGTTGTAGCGGCCGGATCTATGCTGGGCGCGGAGGCCGAAAAAATAGCCGCGGTGGTTAAGATGATTCAAAATATTTTGATCGGAGTGGTGGCATTTGTTGTGGCAGTATACTGGGCTTTCAGGATTGAACGTACAACCGACGCTCCCCGGGCCAATGCTATGGAAATCTGGTACCGCTTTCCGAAATTCATTGTCGGCTTTATCGGGGCATCGTTAGTATTCTCATTCGTCTTAATTCCGATCTACGGCTCGAATTATGTTGAGTCTGAAATTATAAAGGCCTCTACCAAGACAATCCGCGGCTGGCTGTTTTGTATAGCCTTCGTATCGATCGGTCTGGAATCGAATTTCCGCGATCTGGGAAGCCAGATGGTGGGTGGAAAGCCGATTCTGCTGTATATCTGCGGCCAGAGCTTTAACCTGGTATTGACACTGTTTGCGGCATACCTGGCCTTTGGAGGGATTTTATTTGGATCGATTTAAGAAGATCATAAAGTTTTCGACCGGATGTTTACTGCTTGCGTTGATACTTCTGGCCGCCGCCTCCGGAAGGATTCCGGCCGGGGGAGAAGGTTCTGTGATTCGACATAACCTGGCCGAGAAACGAGATGCAACACCTTTGATATATTCCGAGAGCGAGGAAATGGAACGGCTGGAGCAGAATCTTGACGATATTAAGCTGAGATAATACATGCAAATAAAAAAGCAGCTTCGGTTACGGAGCTGCTTTAAAAAGGCAAGAATAATTTTTTATCCACGGGACGCTTTCCTGCGTTTCTCTTCCAGCTTTTTCTCGGCCTCGGCTTTAACCTCTCCCCTGATATTCATGGTCTTTTCGCCGAATAATGCGAATCGTATCCAGCGGAAACCAAACTTCAAAAGCTCTTCATCGTCAGATTCGATTTTCTCAAGAAGATCATCCTCTACATCGAATTTTTGCAGGAAAGTGCTGTGGAAAATGAAGTCCCGGAACTTATCCAGATTGTAACAGGCCAGGAAAAACATGTCTATTTTCTGAGGAGTCAGCTCGGGAGCTTTTTCGAGATATGGATGAGTGTAAATCTCTTTGTACATCTCGCCGAATTTATCGTATTCCGCAATACCCTGATTCTCGATCCATTCTTCGACCGTCCACTCTTTATCCTCCTCGAAGCCCTTGCAGACCGACTCCTTCAGAATGAAGAAAAATTCCTCGTTTAAATTCGCGGCCAGTTCGCCCGGCGAGGCCAGGCCCAGGGGATACATTCGGCAGGCCCAGGGACGGTTTTCGTAAACCGTACATCCCTCTTTGGATACGAAATGACAGGTCTTTTTCTCGTTGTCCTGCATTTTCATGAGCACAACCGGCAGTTTCTGGTTCTGGTCTATGGGCAGGATCGTGTATTTATCCAGGAATTCCTGAGATGATATTCCCAGAGCGTTCTTGAGCCTGAGCACATCATAAGGTGTCAGGAAAATATTAACGTCTCCGCAGCATTCATTGAAGCAAGACACTCCCGAATGACATGCGAACTGGAATTTATCATCTCTTTTGAGTCGCGGGTATTCTTTGAGTATGGTCTCTTTAAGCTTCTGAATCTCTCTCTGTGACATTATCATCCTCTTCTAAAATTCCGCTTTTTAAAGCATTGGGCGACCAGACCGGTATCGGCCCCATCTGGCCGGTTTCGGGATTATAGCTGTGACGATAGGAAGCGCGCTGCTCGTACTTCTCCTCCATCCACTTCCAGCCCTTTTGATAGTAGGGACAATCGTCATTGAAACAAATCCAATGGTATTCATTGGTCCATGTGGAGTCGGGAGGAACCTTCCACTTTTTCATCTTCTGCCCGCAGTGGGGGCAGACTGTCTTATCGACTGCTTTTTTTTCGGTCATCAACATCACCTTTATACGCACCTTGCATGAATGTTAATTGCATCTATTATTGTCTTTAAGTAGAAATCCTCCGGGGGTGTTCCCTCCCGGAGGATTATTCTATCAAAGAAGTCTAAGCGAGTTGTTTACTATTCAAACAGACGCTTGATCGGAACCTTCTTCATTTCCCATTCGCCGTTGTCGGGATGCCATACGCAGTTGACAAAGGCTTCCCAATCCTCTTTCATCTCCGGGGTATCGGAGCGGTAGTAGTAACCCGGCCAGCGGGTTTCTTCACGAGCGAGGATTGTACGCACATGGGCTTCAGCCTGCCACATACGATGGACATTCTCCCAACAGCGCATCAGTTCGTGATGGTCCTCGGCAGCCAAATGCTCGGAGTCTTCCTTCAGGAAAGTAAGAAGCTCCAGACCCTTCTCGAGCTGAGCCTTGGAAGTTGAGAACTGAGCGGTAACGCCGCCGGCATACTCATCCATAATCTTCTGCAGACGGAACATGAACATCTTCGGCTTCATATAGGCCGGGTTGATGTCGGGATCGGATGAGTCTTTTTGGTTCTCAGTGAATTTGTCCAGCGGAGCCAGAATGGTCTTCTTCATCTCTTCGATCTTGGCAGCATCAACTTCGGGGATGTCGCTGTTTTCGACAGCGAATCTCACGGCTGCCTTACCGGCAATACGGCCTTCAGCATGTGAACCGGAGGAGAACTTGTGCGAGGAGGCGCCAGAGGCGTCGCCGGCGCAGAAGAGACCCTTAACGGTTGACATGTTGCTATAACCCCACTGATATTCCTCGGGGGCAATATCGGCCGGACCGGAGACCCAGGCACCGGAGGCGCCGGAGTGTGAACCGATGAAGTAGGGCTCGGCTGCGGCAATCTCTGAGGGCTTCTCTTCGGGGGCCGTGTTTGTGGCAGCCCAGAGAATGGCCTGTGAGATTGTCATATCCAGGAAGTCTTCCCAGGCTTCCGCTTCGAGCTCTTTCAATTTCTTCTTGGCGGCCTTCTCGTCACCTTCTGACTTGGCGATATTCTGGATCGCTTCCTCAGTGCGCATATAGATCGGGCCCTTGCCTTCCATGACGTCGAGCATCATGAGCCAGTTACGCAGGTTGGCCGGGATCGGCTTAACCAGACCGTAAGGTTTCCACTTCTCGAGCTCATCTCTGCGGGTTTCCATGTAGGCTTCCCCCTGAGCGTTGGTGGCACGGCTCTTAAAGAGCAGGAACCAGGCGCCCACAGGACCATAAGCGTCTTTGAAACGTACAGGGATAAAACGGACTTCCTGGCATGTCATCTCGGCGCCGGCCTTCAGGGTGAAATAGGCGGAGGAACCGGAGTTCCACGGCGGATACCAGGCACGTCCCAGGCCTTCACCGGCTGAAC
>CAZBZV010000010.1:0-65190 GCA_964496505.1 uncultured Ignavibacteria bacterium
ACAGGCATCAGAACTTTCAGCCAGGCGGAAATCATCTTATACGTGTTATGATTCGGCCGTTTCCACATTATAAAAATCAAAATCACTACCGGTAAAAAAACGCCGATTAAGAATATTACCATGAATTCGAGGCCTGGTTTCAAAAAAATGTAGATCATTACTGCCAGAATCACAACTATAATAAAAGCCAGGGTCGCAAGCAATTTCGAGATATGCTCCGGCCAGCTTACCGCAACTGTGGAAAGCCCGGCTCTCAGGTCGCCCTCCATATCCTGCAAATCCTTGATTAGCTCTCGTCCAAAGTGGAAGAAAAACGCTATCAATGCTCCGGCATTCAACAGGCTAAAATCCCAGAATGTGTAAAAAGGGCTGAGATATCCGGTATATATGAAAGTCAAAGCGGCTATCAATGCCACCCAGATATTTGATATAAGCGGTATCCTCTTGATAAACAGGCTGTAAAGAAACAATGCAACTGAGGCTATCGCCGCAATTATAAAGCATTGCGGATTCAACATTAATGACAATACAAGTCCCAGTGCAAGTGTTACCTGAAGTAATATAATTGCAGACCTGAAGCTCAGCTTTCCGGACGGCAGCGGGCGCTTGGGATGATTGATTTTATCAACTTCAAAATCAGCGATATCATTGTGAATATTGCCATAGGCGGTTATAAATCCGGCCGCGAATGCCGCAATTACAATTTTATGCACCTGCGGCAGAAACGGAGCCAGTAAGACCGCTATCATCACCACGAACATAGTGATAACACAATTTTGCCACCTGATCAGATGTAATATGTTAGCCAGATATTGCATCAAAATCTGTTATCCAGTATAAGGTAAAGTTTGCCCTCGCTGAAGCTGTCATCTTTGCTCCAGCCGATATTCAAATCCAAACCGGTCTGTCCCGAAAATAGATGAAACCCGAAGCCCGCGCCAAATAAAAATTCATCATCAAATGAGGTCTCATCGGTTGAAGAATATATATCCGATAGACGGGCATAGCCCAAATCGGCAAAGACAAATCCCTTTAACTGCCTCTGACGGTATACTCCAAATTCCAGATTGACCCATCCTGCGCGCGGTGTGATAAACTGCTCCTCGGAATACCCGCGCAAACTCTCCCGTCCACCAAGTTTAATCATCTCGGCCGCAGAAATCAAACTTTCATCCTCGGAAAATCCCTCAAAACTGCCTTTCATATCGGCAAAAAATAATCGCGAGATTTGCAGGCCCAAACGAAAGCCAAGCTCGGCCTTAAACGGATTGAAGCTGTTATCATCGGGAGTTTCTCCCATAGTTCGATACAGCCGTTTATGAATATAAGACAGCCTGACATCAAAACTTCGCCCCGAAATATCAAAATCCCTGTTATCAAAGGATGAAAGCGCTATTCCAACCGACGCCTGATACACCCGGCTGTCGAAAATCGACCTGAAGCTTTCGCCCTGAGCCGTGACTTTTGTCCACTTAAATCCCGCATTGAGCTTATCGTTAAGTGAAAAGGTCTGCGAGATATTCGCTTCGGCATTCAAAGACAGATATAAATCCCTGAATTTCTCCTGCGCAATTTCATAGGATGTTTCAAACGGTATTCCCCATGGATACGGATACTCGAAGCTCAGCCTGATACGGCTGGAGGTTTCCCCGGGCTTATTCCACTTTATAAAGAAATTCTTGCCGTCCCCGAACGGATTGTAAAAGCTCAGGTCAAGAAATCCGAACACAAAACCATCAACCTGCTCGGTGCCAGGATTATATCCCAGCGCACCTTCCAGACGATTCAATCCGCGCTGTTCGATATTATATTCAAGCAGGCAGCTATTGTAATTATTATAAAACTCCTCATCAGGCGGCGCCTTAATCTGCATATAATCAAGCGAATTGATCCGGGCTATCGAATTTTCTACCTCAGCCTGGCTGAACGGCATCCCCTTCTTAAGCCCGGACTTTCGCTTCATGAATTCCGCTGACAGATTTTTCTCCGATTGGAACATAAGCGAGTCTATCTGTACGAACGGCCCGGAAGTTATCTCAAGCCCAACATCAACAAAGAAATCTGACTTTTCCAAACTCTCGATCTTCGACTGTGCAAACGGGTAGCCGTTATCGGCGAAAATATCCACTGATTCCGTGAGCAATGCCTGTATATTTTCTGAAGATGCAGGGCGGTCTTTAAATTTGCTTTCGAGTTCAATCTCTGCTTCCGGCAAAGCACTTCCAATCAGAGTTAAATCCACCGAGCTGAATTTATAAAGCGGCCCGGATATGATATTGATTTTGATTGCGGAATCGTTATCAAAGGCTATATCAATATCGGCTTCAAAATAACCTTCCCTTTCCGCCATCATATACAGGCTGTCTTCAAATATTACCACAGAATTACTTTCGTTTTTGATTTCAGCCCATACTCTCTGAATAGACTTTTCGCTAAGTATCTTATCACCCTCCAGACGAATATCCACACCGGTTAGGGGCTGCATAAATGCAAGAATTGCGGCAAATGTCAGAATAAGATATCTCATCAGAAATTAGCCCTCATACTTAAAGAACCTCTGTGACGGGTTTCCAGACCGGGGATTTTGTCGGCGCTATATTTTAACTGGGCGGTGATATTTTTATTGTATTTGAAATTAAAACTCGCACTCCAGTTGAAATTGTCGCCGGGGCGATTTCCTGCCGCAAACTGGTATGGGATAAAAGCATCGCTGTTCGTTTCCACCCGGTAATATGAAAAATCGGCCGAAATTCGTCCCCTGTTTGCTATTCCGAAGGCCGGTGCGATCCGTGCGCCGTACATATCGACATCCAGATCATCCGCCTTGCTGTAATCATACAGATAACGCGGTCGGATCGAGACTTCGAACTGCCGTCCGGAGTAAAAGGTTAGTTCGGAAAGGATATCATGTTCGCCAAAATCGGCGGAGCCGAAATATCCGGAGGATTCGCGTTCCCTTTTAAAGCGATGCTCCAGTCTCAGATTCAGGCTTTGATCGAGATTGACAAAGACCTTTTCGAAGATAATTCTCTGGTATCGATCGCTTTGCAGGTCACGAATCCGGTCTGTTATCTTATTCTCCTCAAATCCCAGGCTGATGATATCTCCTCGTCGAGTGCCGATATTAAAGGTCTGCCTCAGCTCGAACCGCGATAAGACCGGATTATCAGGATAGGCCTTCCAGAATGGCAGAGTGTAGAGCAGATTCAAGCGAAACGAGTTGTCGCCCCGCTCCTCCAGATTCAAATTGGTCTCTGAATTAAGTTGCGAAAGAGCCTTGATTTTGCGGAATACTCTCAGGAAATCCAGCCGCAAATTCATGCTTTTCTCTGATGATAACCCTGCCGCACCGGTCTCGACCAGCTCATCGACTGCGATATAATCGCCAAACGGATCGCGGACATAGATCGAATCCTCGCGGCGAAAATCACCCTGCCCATCCTCGACCTTGATAAAATTGCGGGCTAAGCGGTTGACAAGTTGACGGCTGAGGCGGTAGGATAAATATCCGCTGAAGATATTTCGCGGACCTTTGAAATTTACTCTGGATAATGATTTGATCTCAGTCAAATTCGGCAGACGACCCCCGGCATATTCGACCTCCCGCCTGACAATCTCAGACTCGGCCCGGATCTTTCCGTCCAGAAATGACTTCTTGATTCCGGCGTCAATTACCAAATCCTCAAAATCATCTCTCCAAATCGAATCCAGACGATCCTGATCCCTGCGCGAAATCCCGGCAGAGATACCGGCATAGGAAGCGCGCGCGTATATACGGTCAAAGCTGATGCCGCCCAATGTATCGATAAACAGCTCTCGCGTGTCCTTTTCATCCTCCCATCCGGCAGAAATCGAGATATCCGAGTCAGAATAGCTGACCCCCAATTTATTCTGATACAAGCGGCTGGGTTTATCCACTAATTTGAAGTCCGAAATACGATCATCGCGCCGATACTCAAACCTCAATGAATCCACAGGTTGAATGCTCAGATTTAGATAATTCCGGTCGGCGGCAACAAAGCTCCCATCCTCATATCTTCCCAGAAGGCCGTTGAATCGGAAAATATCTGTCAGTCCGAATTGCTGGCTGATCTCGTATTGGTCCGAGCGTTTGAAAATTGAATCTCGGTTGAGCGCCCATTTACGGTCAAGCTCTACCTGAAGCGATCTTCCCGGAAGGCTGAAGTTTTTTTCCTGTACTATGAGATTTAGATCTGTCTTTACAAATCTAATCAGGCCTTTGGAATTCGAGCTGTCTACAGGTGTAAAGGACACTTTTGCTTCGCCCATAAAGCCCTCGTTATCGGCATCATCGAGATCGGAGAAAAGATTCTCATCATTGGCCGAACCGGAAGCTTTCAGACTGAAGTCGACCGCATCGGCAATTCCACCCATAGCTGCGGCATAGAAAGCACGTGTCCTTGTTGGCAGCGGGATGAATTCAAACGGCAGATAGTTGCCGCCGCCTGGTCCGCGATAGATATATATGCCGTTTCCGGTGTAAACATAATCGCCGGCTCCCTGATTCACTCTGGAGAACCTGACATCATAACTCCCCGTACCGTCGCCGACATAACGATAGAACTGATTGCCCAGGCTGTCCGTATCCAGAACATAGGCGCCCTCTCCCTCGCCCACAAATCTTGCGCCGTCACGAACCGCCTGATTCCGGTCGTCTCCTGCATCTCGGAGTATTTCACGGTCTGTATCCAACAAAATGGTATTAACCGGATTATCACGGGAATCTCCTGTCTCCATGAAACCGAATGATGTCTTCAGGTTTCCCCCGGAGGTTTGAAATCCAACTTCCCCGGAATAGTAGTTCCTTCGATAAGATTGATCGAGATACTCGTAATCGATGACAATGCGCGAACGCGAATTGAGATTAATCTTCGGATTGAAGGTGATCTCGCCCAGAGCATAATCGATAATATAATCCTGATCCGCTCCCGCCTTCAGAAGCCTGCCGTCAAGATAAACTTTTTCGGTGCCGCTTACTATCGAGGTTCTTGCGCCGGTGGGAGTATTCAGGCTGTACGGCCCCGATATCCCGTCCTGCGCAAAAAAGCTCACGGATCGAAACCGGCCCTTGATCCCGGCCACAGTCGCGCGTCCGTTAAATCCATTCAGGTTAAATGAAGCATCCGCACCCTTAAGCCTTTTGCTGAATGATGATATCCCGCCCCAGTCATGGGCGTAATCCATATCCCCCAAAAGCGCCCGGAAGTTTCTGGCCCGGGCCTCAACCGATATCGATTCGATATCCTCCAATGAACTCGACAGTCCTGCCACCTGCGGCTGTGCACGATCGGAAAGCGAACCGGTTAAGGTCAAGCCTTTCACCGGCTCGCCCTGAATCTGAATATCCAGAGTCTGGTCCAGATCGAAATCCTGCACATTCCCGGCCGAGACCGCAATTGACTTCGAGCCGGTCAAAAGAAACTCGGCGCCTCCCGTTTCGGATTCTGACTTCTTAAAGCTATCCTCCTGCGGCTGTTGATATACAATTTCCGGCTCTTCCCGATCCAGTTCAAGTTTGCGCCTGAAAAAGTATTCGGGCAGTTCATAGCCAAGATATTCGTAGCTTATACGAGTTTTAGATTCTACTACCAAAGGCTTTTTCAGGTGGAATATGCCCCGATTATAATCTGCCTTCTCAAATTCAACATTAAGTATCCGATCTGAGCTGTCGGCAATTTTAATCGAACCGGCGAAGATATTTTGATGCGGCAGCTTTAAAACGGTTAGCGTTGTATCTTTAGATAGAATGATACTGTTTTCTGCGGCATCAACCCTTGAAAATAATCCTGCAAGGATTATCAGCAGAAGCGCTGCAAATATATGCGGAGAGACAGTCTGTTTATCTTTTGACCGGATCATATCCATATATCCGGTTATTGTTAATGTCGAGAATCCATATGCGGTCTTTGAGCCCGGACGCAATTTGCGCATAAGGTATTTTCTTCTCGGACTCTGCCGGAATATTTATATCGAAAAGAGGCCGCAGCTTTTTGGAAAGAACCCTCATTTTGCTTGACTCAATATCATGATAATAAAAATACGATCCATTAACCCCAATCGAGCCGATTGATTCCCGATTATCAGAAGAATATTTTTTGATATAGTTACCCAGATTATCGAACAGGTAAATGCCCTTGCCATCCATTCCAGCCGCGTATAAATAATCATCCTTATCGATAACTATTTCTCCCGGCTCGATAAATTCCGAGCGTCCCTTGATTTCCCCCAGAAAACGCCCCTCCTGTGTGAATTTGATAATCCGAAGATTTCTCGGATCGGAGATAAAAATCTCCTTCTGCGAATTCACGGCAATGCCTGTCAACTCGCCAATTACTTTACCGCCCGGCTCATTATCGATCTGGAACTGATCTATCCATTTCAGGGAATTTGTCAACCTGACCACCCGTCTGTTTTCCGCATCGAGTATATATATATTCAGCCCGCCGTCGGAGGAGGCCATTGCCCGCGGTGAGTTGAACTGCCGCACGCCAAATCCGAATCCGCCGATACGCCTCATCACCTTTCCATCCTCGGATATTTTCACAATAGAATTTTTGTCAGTATCGAGAATGAACTGATTCCCGGAAAAATCACAGAACAAATCATACTGTCCGGATTTATCGAGCTTAAGGCTGTCGAGGCGGATAACCGTGGAAGGCTTGAGAGACGTAATTACGGAGTCGACTGTATCATCCGCTTCTCCATTCTGCGTCCCCGCAAAGAAAAGAGTGACAAAGAGAATTAATCTCGGCAATGTTATGTAAGCCACAAAATCAAAACAAGGCATGCTCCAAGTATGCAATTTTTTTTGGCATGCGCAAATAAATTTAAAACTTATGCTTATAGCTCAGCATGAATCCCGGAGAGCCATTACCTGTAACGATATCAACTATTGAAGGAGTGAGTTTGATATGCAGTTTTGACATCAATGGCGAGAACTGCCGGTTATAGCTCTTGGCGCTCCACCAGGCATCGACAGCAGATATCACACGGTTCGCAAGAGCGAGGCCCAGTGTAAAATTGGCATTACGTCCCTGTGATTTCGAATCGTTCTTGATACCGCGATAACGCTCCTGTAAATCATCGGAATTCCACTGCCAGTCCCATTCGGGAGTCTCCGGGAAAAACGGATTTGATCGGGTATAAACGCGAGATATCTTGTTGTATTCATCCCGGTTTTCGTAAAACCCGACCATATCATAGAAAAATTCGTCCTTGCCATCGGGATTCACTCCGGCGTGCTGTACGGCCAGATTGATATAGTCATCCTCGAGCCAGGACTCTTTATGCTTGAAATAGGCGAACGACGCCCAGATGCCCGCCTCGGCCGTCAAAAATCCGGCGGCACGGCCGGTACGACCGACATACATCTCGCCCAGTCCGGGAAGCGCAAGGGAGAGAAGTACCGCGGTGGTAACCGATTTCCTCTTCCCTGCATTTGCATCCTCGAAAGAATAAATCTCATCGTCGAATTCATCGCTCTGAGCAAAGTAGCTCATCTCCTGAGGTGCGAAAAAATAGGCATTGCTATCTGACACCTCCGATTTATCATCCGCATACAATGCGGGGGTCAGAAACATGATCAGCGTAAATGTCGAAATAATAATTCTATTCATGGCTATTAAAAGAATTTATAGGTTAAAATAACTTTTGGAATCCTCTCGCCGTAATAATCGGCCAGCCTTGCTTTTAGGCGAATCTCCGAAAAACGGTCTGCCTTCTTATTCAGCTTGCGAGCAGTTAAGGCGGCATCAAAAGCCGAAACAATACGGTTTGCAATCGATACTATGGCGTAATTACGCGCCGCATCGAACTTGCTGTTGGATTCGTCACGTATGGAAAGATATTCTGTGCGATGTTCGGAAAGCGAATCACCCTTATTATAGTTTGCATCATCCCAGCCATACACGAATTGATCGTATTTGCCGATCATTTCATAGTACTGCTGGGTCTTGAATTCCGGCAAATGATGTGTGAAGGTCTCCGGCAGGCCGTCATCGCCCCTGTACGACAGGGTATCGGATGGCACACCTTTGACATCCACCAGCCAGGCGCGGTAATCGCCCGGATTCCAGTACTGATTGGCATAAGCGCGATACTCATCTTCCAGGTCCTGACCGTCGCCGTAATTGCTTATGTACTGATACCAGCTAAAGGCCTCAATACCCAAAAACAGGGCTGCCTTCAGCTTCGAGCCGGTGTACAGTTCACCGGCGCCGGGGAGTATCAATGAATACAGAAATGCGCGGCCGGTTGAGTGATGTTTGACTTTGAATAGATCATCCTCGAAACCTGGAAAATCATTGAAATCATCGGCAAACAGCATCTCCGGATCGGAAATTCTTTCGAGCTGCCGCCACTGCTCGAATTGATCTTTCTGCAGAAATTCGGCGATGGTCGGTGAAGACTCATCCTCGGCCATAAGGCTCGTACCGAAAATCAGGCAGAAGATCAAAACCGCGGGAAGAAATAATTTTTTGCTGATCATGTCTTTCTCCTTCTTTATTTCACAACTGCAATATTCCATAATTGAACATCACTAGAACCCGAACCGTTGACCTCCAGGCGGCAGTGATAGACGCCTGAGGGAAAGTTGTCGAGCTCCCATGTATACTCGTTGGCCGCTCCTCCGAGGGCCTGCATTTTATCTTCATAAACCAACCGCCCGGCCATATCATAAATCCGAATATTGGCCTCGGCGTCATCCGACAGCTCGAATCGTATCCTGGTAAATTCGCGAGCCGGATTGGGATAATTGTAGCATTTCGCCAGAAGCCCTTTATCTGTATCGACGGATTGAATATATTTTCGTTGAAAATTTTGATGATGGCTTCCGCCGCCATACTGCAAATACGGCTCGGCATTATCATCTTCCACATACGGGAGTACAAAGCTGTAAATCAGGCCGTCCCCGGTAACGGCATAGAGATTGCCGCGATTATTCAAATCCGGAACGTCAGTGCTGAAAGCCGGTGAAGTATATACGCTCAGGGGGGCGGCAATGGGGGAATTAACAATTCTCGAACCGTCCTGAGTTATCAGAAATATCTCCCCTTCAGGTGTGCCGAATAATATCTCCGAACGACCGTCCCCGGTTACATCAACCACAATCGGCGTTGATGTTATAGGTCCGGTGGCCTGATGGATATCGGCCTCCTGCGGAAAGTTCCTCACCTGAGAGCCGTTGAGATCGTAGGCATAAATCTCATTTTCACCGGCAAATATAATCTGACTCCTGCCGCTTTCCGTAAACGAAGGATAAAGGATTGGTGTCGATGTCGCAGAATGTCCCAGGTTGATCGGGTTGTTGCTCATATAATCCTGGAATCTTTCGCCGTCAGACTCGAAAGTATACATCTGACCTTCAGAATTCAAGGCCACAACACGGATATTTGAGGTCGTATCGACTATTCCGGCAGTAAATCCTACTGCCTCGCCGAGAATCGATACGAATATCGACGGATTTCTCAAGTCATGGATGAAGTAATTCTTAATTCCGGCATCTTCGGTATAATTCAATGCAAAGGCGTATTCGAAATCCTCCGACACCGAGAATTGCTGAATGTTGTTGAAGCCGATTGTCTGCGACAGAGTCTCACCCTCGGCAGAAAGGATATAGAAACCGCCGTCGACAGTGGCCGCCAAAAGCTCGAAACCGTCTGATTCGGGATCGGCATCGGCAACGACAATCGAAGTCGATATCTCATAATCGGATAAATCATTGACCTTAATTCGGTCAGCTCGGCCATCAGCGTCGAGGTCCTGCATTTTATAAAGGTAGACCTCGCCGAATTCGGTCCCGACAGCGACCTCCGCGATACCGTCATCATCCAGATCAAACACGGTAGGCGGCGTAGTAATACGCCGGATGGTGCCCATCGAACCGATTACTCTGAGTGTATCATAATATATTATCTCATGCAGCGGGCCGCGCGGGGTTGATCTTCTCTCGGATATTATCTCCGTGCCGGGCACCGGATCGAAGATAAAGTCGCCGTTAGACCTGAAGGCCAGCAGATAATTCTTGCCGGACACGAAGACCTCGTCCACACCATCACCGTCGATATCATATAACGCCGGAGGAAAGCCTGATGAATCGGTATGATGAGGCCATCCTGCGGTCTTCACTTCCTGATCCAGATCGAAATATATAATCGTATCACTGCCGCTGATATCGGAGATGTCGATACCGGTATGTGCTATCGAATTCGATCTTGTGGACGGATTGGTATTGGGACCGAAATGGTCGTTACGGTTGGCCCCAAACATATCTTCGGAACGTCCGAAATTAGTCCAGTATTCTCCACCGAAATCAATGATACCGTCAGCTTCAATCAGCCGCAGGAAAGGCCTGTTTTCCCAGGGCTCGAAATTATCATCGAAGCCCTCGATGTAATACCACTGCAAATCGTTATCATTAAAATTATTCAGACCGTCGTTATCATAATCGAGCCAGGCCACCGATTCATCCACATGCCAGATCACCATACCGGAACCGGGCAAAAGGAAATCGTACTCACGTGTCAAAGGCGCCGGCTGTCCGGGCGGAACCACATCCGGATTGGGTGCGGGTCCCAGGATTACGCCGGTATTATCAAGGTCAGCTTTAAGGCTGGCCCCGCCGTCCCGGTCGGGATCGATCTGACGGTTTTCGATCAAAAAGTATTCATTTTCGGAGATCGGGATTTTATAAATCTTATTCGTATTCGTGGCCAGCTCCGCGGCCATAACACCAAGGTTAATGCCCTCATTCACCACAACAACTTCATTGAATCCGAGATAAGCACGCGACCATGCATCGGGATAAAGCGGTATGGTGCCAAGGATAGTGCGTGTAAGCTCGAAACCCAGGTCGACCCCGGTGCCGAAGCCGTTATTATCCATGAGGGAAAAGTCGCCCACGAATGTGTTGAATCTATGGGTATCATACAGATCAACCAGGCCGAGCTGATGGCCGAATTCATGTGCCATAACCGCATTCAATGCCGTGGCGCGATTATCCTGCGAGGCTGTCTCCGGCATTATCATGCCTTCCAGGATCAGGATTGTACTGTCCTCGACCGGCACCGGCTGACCCATCACTATAAAACCGGTGAAGAAGTCATGCGGTGTGGGCGGGAAGCCCAGATCGTTCTGCCTGTCGCTTCCGGCATGGAATATCACGAAGACATCATATTCGAGCCAGTCGATATCATCATCCTGGTCTGCCAGCCTGAGAGCATCATAGAAAAATTCGCCCAGGCCGAATTCCGGGCTCTGTGAACCATAATAGGCCATAGTCTTGTCGAGAGTATAGACGCTGTCGGAATCGAGCGGAAAAACAGTCCCGTCAATCGACAGATTGCCGTTGGAAACAACATTCCAATAGTTATGCAGCGCCTCGATATGTTTTTCGAAATATTCACGGTTATGAGGTGCGGGATCGATACCATGTTTCTCCTCCGCCAGAAAATCCTCATAGCTGCGAAAATCAAAATGTCCTCTTCCGGTCGTGGAATCATCATCGGGATCTTCGAGCTGGAACTGCACCCGCACCGCACACATTTTAAGCGTACGCGGAGCCAGTGCGGAAAGCGAGGTCTCCGGCAGAAGCGATTTGCCGCTGCGCTTGAGTCCCAGTAGATTCTGCTGAGAGACATCGCTCTTGAATCCGCCGTGCGGATGTCTTCGATATTCCGATTCCACTTCATTCTTCTTAAGGTCAGTTATTTCCAGCACTCCTGCCGCGAGGCTTCCGGAGAGGAGCAGAAGAAATCCCGTAATCAGAAGCAGTCCTACTATGTTGTTGTTCTTCCTATTTATCAAATCGGGTAAACTCCTATATTCTTCCAGTTAGCGAGAATCTTACTGTATTTGCCAAAGGCACAGTATCCGATGACGGTATATAAGCGAAGTCGAATCTGAAGCCGCGATACTGAATGCCAACGCCCAGGGTCGGGGTTTTGACCTCGCCCACCTGGTCGTATATATATCCGGCACGGAAAGCAATGAATGATCCGTACCAGTACTCGAATCCCACATTCTCGATGGCTTCTTTGAGCTCTTCCGAGAAGCCGTCATCAAGCCCGGTCAGCATTTTGTTGATCTCGCCCACCAGCATCAGACGGTTGTAGGGGTTATCTATCAGTTTATATGAAAGGCCGATCGCAAGGTTTCTCGGAAGCGGATCGGACTGAGCCGCATCGATATAGGAAATATCCGGACCAAGGTTGGTAACCGCGGCTCCGAAGGTCAGCTTTTCAACGGGCCTGTAAAGCAGGCCGATATCGATACCAAGTGATGACCCGGTACCTTCGCCAAGCTCACGTCCCGCGCCCTGATCGGACAGGCGGGAATAAATCCATTTGGCGGTCAACCCGGCAGAGAGATTATTGGTCATCTTCTTGCCGTAGCTCATGCCAATCGCCATATCGAATGAGTTAAAGGTACCCATGATTTCATTGTACTCATTGACTCGCACAAGTTCACCGTAGCTCAGAAAAGTGACATTCAAACCGATTGTACCCCATTCCTCGCCCAGGTGATGTATGTAGGATAGGAATTCATAATAGATATCGTCCGCAAGCTCGGGCAGCCAGTTGGCATGCATGCCGGTAATTTCGGATTTGGCCGAGGCAAAAACCACGACCTTGTTGGGAGTGGCATACCAGGTTTCACCGGACTTGGAAATTATATCGATAGTTTTCTGCCGCTCCAGGCCTTCCTGATAGAAATAGCCGAAACGTTCATCCGAATACTGGACCAGGCCTCTCTCGGTCCCGATGTAGACAGTACTACCGTCAGCCATAAGGGAGGTAATCGGAGTGGCCAGTGGATTCGAAGGAATATATACAGTCCTGCCGGCCGGTACCTTATTGGTATTTATTCCATTAAAATCACGTATCCTCGAGGAAAGCTGGTCAATTTTGACCTCGCTGTCGGTATCAAGAAAATCCGCCGCGATATCTTCAATGGTCATTTCCTCTTCAACAGTGTAGGGCTTATATCCAAACAGCGTAAACTTGCCGTCATAGAGGATCTTTACTCCGTAGTCGGTACCCAGCCAGAGACGCCCGTCCGAATCGGTGGTCATGACCTTGATTTTATGAGTCAGCGAATACCTGAAAGGAATCTTCAGCTCCTGACCCGGTTCGGGAATATCGGACTGCATTTTATTCAGAGCTTTGATCTGATGAGTAGCGTTGACTATTGAATTCTGATCGGAATAGCCGATAAAATCACGTACTATCTTCTGCATAGTATCGTTCACACTGGCCTCATAGATAAAGTAGTCTTTCCATTCAGCGCCGTTGAACCTGTAGAAATTATCATTCGAAACCGCCCAGACCTTGTTCTTTCCGGCGGCATGAACCAAATACAGGGTCGAATCATTCAGGCCCGCTTCATTTCCGAAGGTTTGCCATGATCCGCGATCATACAGTGCCAGCCCGACAGGAGTCGCCACCCAGAGGGTCTGGTCGTCATATGTCGAAAGCGAGGTTATCTTATTGGATGGAAGTCCGCTTTCGGCTGTGTATTTCCTCCACTCTTTTTCCTTGGTATCGTAGCGGTAAAGGCCCTCATCTGTTCCGAGCCAGAGAAAGCGTCCCATACCGACAATCGATTTCGGCTCGGAATCCATCGCCAGTGTAAACGGAATCAGTATTTTGTCGGGCAGGCGGCGATAATCGACACGAGCGGCATGGAAAGCCAGGCGGTCGATTGTATCCATGCTGAGCTCTCCTTCAACCTGAAGAGCGATCTCGGCCTGATTGATAAATTCAATCAGCTTTTCCTGATCGAGGGTAAGATTCAGCCAGGCGGTCTTCAAAAACTCAAGAGATTCCACCAGATTATCAGCGCCGCTTTCCGGAAGCCTGGCCTTGAGTCTTGTCACCAGGTCGTTGAGATGGTCCCAGGAGACATTGGTGTTGATTTCCACCACTTTCATTTTCTTATCTTCGATATCGGCATCCTCTTCAATGGATAGCTTTTGATACAGAACCTCTTCCAGAGTCGCATTGCGTTTGGTATTGAAGGTCATGCCCTCAAGCCATTCCTCGCCATTGAAATGCAGAAGACCCTGAGCGGAAAGACCCCAGATATCATACTTTTGGTAGTTGGCTTCGGGCAGGCCGTTTTCGACCAGAGTCACACTGGTCAGATTCTTGCTCCAGGGAGAGGCATAATCTTTCCAGAGAGACAATAGCAGGCTGTAAGGAACCTTGACCGATTCGGAACGCTGCGGCTCGGCGGCTTTGTCGACCACCAGCATAATCTCGCCGTATTCCTTCTCGGTTATCTGGCCATCTTCGAGGGCAAATGTGATTTTCTCATCCAGGAAGCGAATCGATTCCGCCTTGACTTTCAACTCCTGCCAATCGGCCAGAAGCTCCTCGAAATAATCGTTTATCTGCGTCTCTTTATCATCGCTGTCGTAGTAATCGATCAGCCGTTTTCTCTGGCGGTTTATCTCCTCGAAAGAGACTCCGGAATTCTCCTCAGCCACTGATCTCACTGCCAGCTTATACATATCACGATCGGAGGTATTGACGTTGGAGATCACATACAAGAGGACGGATTGATCCCTATCAACCTTAAAGACCTCGAAGGATGCCTCACCCTTTTCGGTATTCCTGAAGATACCATCCGGACGAAAGGCAAAATTCTTATATATCTCCGCCTCATCCTGATCCAGGTCGCCCTTGAGAATCTTAAGCGCCATATCGGATATATGCGGATTATAATCTACTTTGAAGGTATGGTACTCGCTGGCCAGCGGATACATACCCAGACCCGCGGGATTCCAGTGAGTGGTTGTAGCATCATCGGCAACAGCGACGAAAGCCTCACCCATACCAGCAGCACGGGCGCCGGCGGCAATCCTGAGAAACAGAACAGCAGCGTCAGACACGCCGGCCTGTAGATGTGTGGTAGCGGATAGTAAAATTGTAATGGCCACCAGAATGATGAGGTACTTTTTCATTGTTTTCCTCCGGTATTTCTATTTTAGAATTACAAGCTTTCCGAATTTCTCTAAACTTATATTATCGGCCAGGTTTGAGGCCGTTCTTATCGATAGTTTATAAATATATACTCCATTAGCCAGCTTATCGCCCAGATTATCCCGGCCGTTCCACAGGGATGTCAGGTTCTCGCCTTCGCGTCCCGGTAAGTTCCTGAGAGTATGAATCTTACGTCCGCTAAGCGTAAATATGTCGATGCTTACCTCGGATGCATCCGACGATAGTTCATAATAAAACTGTGTTTCATCCGCAAACGGATTGGGGACGTTATAAAGCTCTACTATTTCCGGCGCCTCGGCCGATCCAATCGATATCCTGTATTCGGCCAGTCTCGAATTGTTGGCCGAATCCCAAGCCTTTATTTTCAGCGTATAATTTCCATCCTCAACTTCGGGAAGTGTTAGCTCCGCCTCCCCATTTTGATATGAACCCGGATAATAAATAAAATTGTCCGTCAAATCAAAGGTATAAAACGGATCATCATCAAGATTTAATTCGATTTTATGTCCCACTTCACCGGAAAGATTGATACCCGAGCTGTCGAACAGCTCCACTCTCAGCCTGCTTCCCTGAGGTATTACCAGACCCTCCGTCAGAAGTTCCTCTCCGAGATACGGCTTGATTTCAGGAGCGAGCGAGTCGGTTATTTCGGTTACCGTACCCGAAACCCGAATCGAATCCATCGATCCCGATGCGCTCAGGGCGCCGGCGGCAGACTCGGCATAAGCCGAGATTCTGGCATTATCACCGCCGTAGGAAATATCCTTGGGCACCACGAACTGGAGGCTGAACTGCCCGCCGGAAACATCCGTCTCTCCCCGGAAAATCCGCGCCCCCGGCATCTTGTAATCCAGATCGTAGAAGCTGCTTCCACCGACAATACGATAGGTCTTGTCCTGCTGATTGTCGAAAACAGCGACCGTCACGATGCCGTTGAAGTCGGTCAATCGGCTTCCCTGCAGGTCCTGTACCTCTCCTTCGACAGTCACAAGGTTCAGAGCCGCCAGCGAATCGAGTTCCTGGCTGTTGAAAGCAATCCTGTATTCCGGGGATGCCAGTTTCATGACCGGATCGCCGAACATAATAAACTTTTTATCATTTTCACTGGGCCGGGAGACCTGCTGACGCAGGAACTTGGAGACATAAACCGCCTCGGCCAGGGAATAATCCTGATCCGAGAAGAGCACATCAAAAAGCTTATAATTGAAATCGGCATTGGGACCGCTGTAGACCAGACGAGTAGTGGCAACCGAGGCAATCGCCCCGCCGTCATTATAGCGGAAGAATATCTCCGCCATGCCCTCTTCATAAGGGCTGTCGAATTCTCCTATCGAGCAGGAGGCGGCTATGACCACAGTCAGCTTGTCATCGTTATGCAGCGAGGGGATATCCTCGTTACGGAATATGCGCTCATCGGTCCAGAGACGGGGGTTTCCGTGCCCCACGAAATTGACCAGAAGAGTGCCGTCATTGACAGCCTCGATCAATTGACGTTTGGCATCCGGCTTCTCGCCTCTTGAATCGAGCTCATATTCTATCAAATAAATTTTATTCTTATCGTACCTGTCGGGTGAATAGATATTGGCAAGGTTCTCGGCCTGAAGAGTATGGTCGGGCTCCTTGTAAGCGGCGCCCGGTTTGTTTTCATCATCGGCCACGAAGGTCAGCCTGTTCTGCCAGCTACCCTGATTTGCGCCCTGCCTATAAGTGGCCAGCTTGGCAATAAATCCTGTGACCTCGGCCGCGGTTCTAACCGGCCAGCGGCCGACAACCATGTCCGCCCCACGGTCGGCAGGATAGCTTGAGTCCGAGTCGAGAAAGCCTTCATTATCGAAAAGTATATAATTCTCGTCCGATACAGTCTGATCATCCTCGACCGCAAAAGGCGGGATGAAATTCTGCTTACCCGAATTTGTATAATTCATATAATCATAAGTGCCGTCCCCGCCCAGAACTACAAACGAGGGCGAAGGTTCGGGCCAGTTTTCATAGGCATGATGAAGGAAATCCCGGATTGCCACAGGATCGAACATACCGCCCGAAAACTGGGCGTACACATCTTCCACCGCCGCAAGATAGACCGAGTAACCGTCGGACTCACGCAAAGCCCTGTAAGCGCTGAATGAGGGCATGAATTCTTCCGGCGTAACCACGATAATATCATAGCTCTGTCCGGGATTTATTAAATTAGCCACATCCATCGTCTCTACATTCAGGGGACTTCCCAATGAGGCGTCCTCAGCCAGTGCGAATCTGTAAAATTCGCTTTGAGGTTGATTGAATTCGAATTTCATGGTTCTGGCGTTGCCGTCCTTGACCGCTCCAATCAAGAGCCTCTGGTTATAGATATCAGAAGCATCAACCAGAACATACGCGCTGTCGGCGGTAATTGCGCTGACATTGTAATGATATACACCCGCCGAGGTCTTGCCGTAGAATGTCAGACTGCCGCCGCGATACTGGATACGCCTCTGGTATTCCAGCTCCATATAATCCAGAATATGATCGTTTCTAATATTGTCATTGATACTTATGATCAACGAATTCAGGCCATTCGAAAATGCGTCTGACCAGAAAGTCCCGTTAGTCATGTAGGGGCCGTCGATAACATGCGAGGAATCCGGAGTGAAACCATTAACCTCCACACTCGGCGACCGTCCGGCAACCTGAATATCAAGACGGCTGAGGCCGATTCCGGTTAAGTCATCGATATTGATGAATTGCTCAAAAACACTGCCTTCACGCCAGTACCAGGTATAATAATCGAAAATAATGCCGTTTATATCCGCCAGAAAATTATTCTGTTCATATCTTTTCTTATCAAGGAAACTGAAAACATCTTCCGCTTCAGATGTCCTCGGTGTAACATCGACAGATTCCATCCGAAGCGGGTCGGAATCTCCCCCCGGTCCCAGCGACAGAAAGACCGTTCCGAAGCGGGTGTAATGGTTATGTGTATATATCAGTCCGGCCTCGGTTGTGTCGTAGTAATAGTAGTTGGCCGCAGGAAGATAAAATGCTGCATAATCGCCTTCATCAAAACTGCCGTCATTTTCGCCGTTAATATAAACCGGTATTTCCTTCAGCTCCGGGTAAGGCCCGCCGATTTCGACATTTAACGGTTTCCCTCCGGCCCAGAAGACACGGAAGCTGCGAGGATCAAGGGTTGAAGCATCAATCCCGGCACCGTCCAAATCCTCTGGGCCGATTTTCTGAATACCGGTTTGACCGTAATCCAGCTTGACCCAGTTCTGATATTTTTCGAACATATTCTCCCGTGACTGAAGCGCGATATTTTCAGAACGCGTAATCTCTCTCCAGATACGTGCCTGATCGTAATTCAGCAAAAGCCCTGAGAGCAGATTCTCGAATGCGCCCTCATCGGTGAAGCCGAGTGATTTTTCAAAAGCATTGGAGGCTGTATTGAATCTGATTGAGACCGTTATTTCATTTAAAAGCCGCCCCTGACCGTTTTCGATTTTCAGGGGATAGATATTTATGCCCTGTGTATTCTGTGAGCGGATTTTAGCCCGGGGACGAATTTCGACCGAAGTTGAAACTGTGCTTTTATCGGCGTTGGCATAGTCAACCGGAAATGATGTCGACCAGTTTGTTGATACGATTTGATACTCTACCTGAGAGTCGTAAGGAGTGCCAAGAATTATGGATTTGACGGGCAATGGTGATGATTCCTCGGAGCTCAAATTCTCGCAGCCCTTGATATGAAGGACCTTGCCGCCAGCCTTGCTGTCGTATGACCAAGCGGTATCACCGACAGTGTATTTGAATACCAGCTCGTTCTCGGTTTGAATGAGAATATCGACATCAGCGTAGATTCCGCCTGCGGCGGATGCTGTTCCAGCGCTTAGTACGAGAATAAGTGCAAAGCTGGAAATTACGGTGCTGAGGTTAGCAATTCCTTTTGTCATTTGCCTTGAGAAAAATGGGCACAAAAAAACCGGAATTTTCCTATCCGGCCGCAGGCCGTATAGATCGTCAAAGGGGTATTTCAAAATGTGCGACTAATCCTTCTAAAAATCCAAAATTAGTAAAACCCTTTAACGATTATTCTATACGACTCCTCTTCTTCACTTACTGAGTGAGAATTTATCGGATAACTCCCGAGTTGTCAAGAAGTTTTAACTATTGATTAAAACCACCAAAGGCCTCGGAGTTCCCAATTTATACGTTTTTACAGCAATCTAACATTGCAAGAAAAGGGCCAAAAACCAGTGTTTTCGGCCCTAATATGCATAAGACAATGCATTTTAACAAATTAAAAGAACCGCGCTACTCCCTTATCTACAGGGAATGCCACCAAAAATGCTGACATATATTGCATATTGTGCAAAGGTTAATGCAGTTTTTTTCAGAAAGGGCATTTCTACTTCTCGCCCAGCTTTTCCTCCAGCTTGGCTATTGATTCGATCAGGCTGTCGACCTTGGTCTCCAGCGCCTCGAGGTCGGATTTGCGGGCCATACGCATACGGTCAAGCTTGTCCTCGACCTCGGCCGAGACCCTATCCTTGAAAGTCTTGACATTTTCGTCAACCTTGTCCATCAACTCCATAACAGCGTCGGCACGCTCACCCTTCTTGACCTCGCCCTTCTTGACCATCTCATCAATCAGATGCTCCGCCTTCTCGCGAGTCATCTCGAACGCCCCCAGCCCGAACAGATAAGTTTTCTTTAAAATATCCACAGCGCCTTCTCCTTCCGCTATGATAAGTTTGATTATCTCGGATTTCGATTCGGTATCCTTCCAGCGCTTCATGTCGGATAACAATGCCTGCCCCAGAACCCGTGAGGTAATATCATGTCCGCTTTTGGAGTCTATTACCTTGACACGATTGCCCTTACGAATAATCTCCACCAAATCCTCGAGCGTAATCGAGCAGTTGGCCTGAGGATCGTATAAGCGTCTGTTGGAATACCGTTTAATAAGATACACATTGCATTTTAGTGCATTGCACCATAAATGTCAATAAAAAAATAGCGGTAAGATATATGAGATTAGCGTTTGCCGATTGAGACGAGAACGATATTGATGATCTCCAGCAGACGGTCCCCGGAGAAGGGCTTTTTGATGAACATATCCCCGCCGACTTTAAAGGATTTACCGGAATCATCACGGGAATCCTTGCCCGTCAGAAATAAAATCGGGATATTTTTCGTATCCGGCTGTTTTTTAAGCTCTTCGCAGACCTGGTAGCCATCCATCCCCGACATCATAATATCCAGAAGAATCAGATCCGGCTTGAATTCCTTCACTTTCTCCACGGCCACGATTGCCTGATTTTCCGTAAGTACCTCGTAACCAGAGGATTTCAGGAAGGCATCAATAACCTCTGTAATTTCCGGCTCATCGTCGATCACTAAGATTTTGGCCGGTTTGACCTTCTGCTTGGGAATTGGAATCTTTGTACTCATCACTTATAGTATCGGAATTTTAGAGACCCCTCTTTAGAATAACTTGCGGTACTTTAATCTGATGCTGCGATTTTGATTACCTCAACCAGCTCCTCGATTCTAAAGGGCTTCTTCACGAAAAGCTGTCCGCCCGCCTCGAAGGCCTTCCCGGAATCATCCTGGGGATCGACTCCTGTCAGAAATATGACCGGAATATCGGCCGTATCGGGATTCTTTTTCAAGAGCCTGCAAAACTGATAACCGTCCATCTGAGGCATAATAATATCCAGCACAATTGCATTTGGTTGAAATTCACTGGCGATCTGCAAAGCCTGTTCAGCATCATTCGAGGACTTTACATCAAAACCGGCGGCATCCAGAAGCTCGGCTAAAGACTCCAGCACTTCCGGCTCGTCGTCGACTGACAGTATCTTAATTTCTTTCTCCATATCTACCACTATATCCTCTCATATTTTCTATCGGTCAGGAAATATTAAAGTATAGCGGTATGTCTAAAAAAGAGTGATTTAGAGGGAGATTAATCAGAGCAGCAATTCTTCGTAAAAATCGGGCCTTCTGTCCTTAATTAAGTCATTAAACTCGGTAGGCATTTTCTCCAGGCTCCTGCGCAGATCGATATCCTCAACTGCAACTGCTGGTTTAGTTTTTCCCCCCCTCACCAGTACATTTCCGTCGACATCTGTTATCTGGCTCATGCCGGTGAATTTGAGCGTTTCATCCCCAACGGTATCGGAGCCGACACGGTTGGCGGTTATGGTGAAAATCCGGTTTTCAATCGACCGGATCGGCATTGTCATCTGGCAATAATTCAGCACAAGATTCGAGGGATGGCAGATTATATTTGCGCCTCTTAGAGCCAGTACACGACAGGCCTCGGGGAAAATATAATCGAAGCAGATCATCATACCCAGCTTGTATTCATAAAACGGAAAGACCTTGAATTTCAGATTGCCGCGATTGAATATAAATTGCTCTTTATAAAAGAGATGCACTTTACGATAAAGGTGTATATCCCCGCCGGGCGTTATATAGACTGAGGAGTTGTAGCAGCGGCCGTCCTTTTTCTCGGCAATGCCTATGACAAAGGCGCATTTTTTCTTCTTTGCCAGTGATTTGAAGAGCTTAGTGGTTCCGCCTCCGGGAATCTCCTCGGCATATTTTGCAAGCTCCTCCCGCGATGGAAAGAAATAGCCGGTGGAAAAAAGCTCCGGCAGCACCAGAAGGTCGGCATCGACATTCTCAAAAAGCGCCACTGCATTATCTATATTTTCTTTTTTCTTACCGAATTCCGGTTTTGTCTGAACATAGCCGACTCTCATCATTACCTCCTGCACTTCTGCATCATTTAATCGGCCAGATATATTATACGGATAAAGGCAGTTCGATGATGAATCGAGCCCCGTGCGGTTTAACATTTTCCGCCCGAAGATTGCCCTTATGATCTGTCACGATCCTGTGAGAGATAGAAAGCCCCAGACCGGTACCATGTTCCCTGGTCGTGAAATAGGGCGTAAAAATCTCATTTATCTTATCCGGATCGATTCCTCTGCCTGTATCTTCAACACTAAATATAACCTTTTCTTCCTCGATTTCACTTCTTATTTTGATCCTGCCCTCCCTTTCTATAGATTCGATAGCATTTCTAATCAGGTTGACTATGACCTTTTTCATCTCCGAGGGATCGATCTCGACCTTTGTATCCTGATCCAGCTCAGTTTCGATTTCTATATCAAGTTCAGCCGCTTCGCTTTTGAGAAGAGCGATTGAATCCTCTATGAAGTTCTTAAGATCGGTTTTCTCTTTATTAAGATGTCCCGATCTTGCCAGCGCCAAAAATTCGGCAATGATTGTATTTAGCCTCTCGATTTCGGTTTTTATAGTTGTTGCCAGCCTGTTGAAGCCCTCCTGATCTTCGGAAACCTCAAACTCCGACTTCAGTCTCTGCGAGGCAATCGCAATGGCATTGAGGGGATTTCTGATTTCATGCGCCACACCGGCCGCAAGAGTACCCAGCTCGGATAGCCGTTCGGCCTGCTTGGCCTGAGATTCCAAACGTTTCCTCGAGGTAATATCGTAGGCAATTCCAACCGCGCCCTGAAAACCACCGGATTCATCGGCAAGTTGAGAGGATGTCGCCAGGAATGTGCGCTCCTCGCCTTTTTGATTTGTAAAGCTGATCTCCTTTATTAATGATTCATCCGACAGATCTCCCAACTCGTTTATGAGAAAGTTATCATCCGGAAAGATACTGCCATATTCTTTTCCGATAACCTCGGCGCCTCTAAATCCGAATATCTTCTCGGTTTTTGGATTGATCAGAATAATCCTGTTTTCGGAGTCGACCGCCACAACCGCACTCTCGATACCGCCCAGAATATTGGAGGTGATATTCTTGAACTGTTCGTATGCCATCGCCACCGAACGATAGCTTTGATTGGCCATCACAATAGTAACCACCAGAAATGTAAGCAGAAAAAGAATGCCGCCCAGGATAGCCATCTGGGTCTTGAAATTTCGTGCCACCTGATGATAACCCTCCAGCGATAGCCCTACCCTGAGAATACCGGGAGGAAAATCGGTCGTTTCGAACGGCCGGGCCACTTCGAGTACCTCATTGCCCTCAAAAACAAGCTGTCTGCTCATTTCGCCATCATTCTCGAAGACCTCCTGCAAAAATGTATCGCTGCTGATCGCCAGCACCGGTTCCAGCTTGCGCGAGGACATCATAACGCCCTCATGGCTCTGGATGAAGATGTAATCTATTGCAGGCTGGTTTCCTATATTCTGAATCATATATCCGATTCCGATACGGCGGTTAAAAAAGTCCAGCCTTTGATAATTCATGAAGATCACGATTGCACCGGGGCGCACCTCGCTCGAGACCGCAGCTACGAGCTGATCGGCCTCGGAGATATCCTCGCCCGAGAGGATAAACTGTCCCACGCCCGCCTTGCCCTGAATAATCTCATTCAGGGGCAGGCGTTCTCTAATTTCTTCGTCATAGACATCACCCATCGCCCCGGTATAATTGGACATCTCGATTACCCCTGCGCTGTCTAAGATGTCGATACGATTGAAACCGAGCAACTGGCACATACGGTTCAGCCTGTCCGGTGTTATATGTCCCTGGGCATGTCCTAAATCGACCAAAGAGGCCGCATCAACCAGATTATCTGTCACCAGGTCATCAACCAGATCGGTTGCGCGCATAGTATTTTGCGAGGCGATGAAGACCGCTTCCATAAGCGCGCTGCCCTCACGGTTTAGCATGCGCAGCATATTATTCTGGTTCTCGCGGATACCGACTGCAATAATAGCCAGGAAGATTAGCCCCAGCACAAGGGCCGTTAAGATCAGGAACTTGGGTTTTAGCCTGGTTATTCTCAGACGTGAATTTTTCTTTATTTCGGAGTTCCGCATTATTTGAATCTAAATCGAGCGGGGATGAGTGTCAAGATAAATGAAAACGGCAGTCATTCATGATTGGGACGTTTGCCGCGTGAAGCGCTGAGGATAATTGCAATTACTATTATAAATCCGGCGACTTTAAAGGCGGGATGTATACCTGCCATAAACTGCGCCGCTTCAGAGAGAGCCTTGCCCTCTGTATAGATATCCCTGAAGAATGTAAATAATATAACCGAGATTGCGATTCCAAAGGTAATCCCCGAGGTACGCATCAGGGCGTTAAAACCGGAGGCCACCCCCACGTATGAACGGGGCACCGCCGATAAGATCGCATTTGTATTGGGCGAGGCGAACACACCCATACCAAAGCCGACTAAAAAGAGATGCCATACTATTTCGAAATGGCTCGAAGTCTGATCGAGCATGGAAAGCATGTACAAACCCGAGCCGAGGATAGTCAGGCCGATTGTAGCCGGTATACGCGTACCGATTTTATCCGAAAGCCAACCGGCAAAGGGCGCTATTAGCAGCATTGAGAGGGGTACAGTCATCATAAAAAGCCCCAGAATCTGCGGAGAAAAGCCGCGCACCTGCTGAATATAAAACGGCATCAGGATCGTATTCGACATCAGCCCCACGAAGGCAATGAATGCGCACAGGCTAGAAAGGCTGAAATAGCGAATCCTCAGCAAAGTTAGATTTAAAATGGGATTTGGTACGCGCAGCTCGTTGAAAACGAATATTCCCAGCATACCCAGGGAGCCGAGCACCGGCCCGAACACCACCGGACTCTGCCATCCGTAATCGGTCCATAGATTCACTCCCAGGAAAAATGCCGCCAGGCCAATTATCATGAGAATCGAGCCGCGCCAGTCGAATTTGTATTCCCGAGTGGCCGAGGGATTATTTTCCAGAGTGCGAAGGCAGTAGACAACGGCGATTACACCGATCGGAAGATTGATCCAGAAGATCGAGCGCCATCCCAGATGCTCTATCAAAAAGCCACCCAGCACCGGACCGGAGGCCAGCCCGACTGATACAACGGTACCGACAGTTCCCAGAACTCGTCCGCGTTGATGGGGCGGGAAGCCCTTGGCGATCAACCCCTGATTAGAGCTCATCAAAACCGCGCCTCCCAGAGCCTGGAATGCGCGTGAGAAGATAAGCATGTAAATCGATACAGAGAATGCGCAGAGAGCCGAGCCGATTGTGAACATGGTGAAGCCGATCACGAACTGCTTTCGCTCACCCCAGATATCCAGGAGCTTGCCGGCTACCAGAAGCAGTGCGGTCATGGTGAGGATATATGCCAGCGCTACCCAGGAGACCACATCAACATCGGCATTGAATTCCTCTGAAAGAGTCGGCAGCGCGACATTGACAATCGACGAATCGAGCGTACCCATGAAAGCCGCCAATGCCGAGACGCCGAAATAAATCCATTTATTGGAGTAGTCGTCCGAATGTTGCTTTTGATTCTGCATCATCTCCATATCGCGCATATTCCAAAAAAATGTAAGGGTACCCCAAGCTTTAGCTTGGGATATTGTCTCAATATTGTCCCCAATCTGAAGATTGGGGCACTGTACGCCACCCATCGGGTGAGTTTATATCACTTTGCCTGCGATGGTTATTTTTTGAATAGAAACATCGCAGGTGAATCGCAATCTTCGCCCCACCTGTTAGGTGGGCTACATTTTTTGACTTACAAGAAAACCAATATGGTACATACGAATCAAATTGGCAAATAAAAAGCCGTCCGGGGGATGCCCGGACGGCCCGTGGGATTGGTGAGTTTCTTTATCCCATCTGTTTGCTGACAGTTAACCCGCCTGCCAGCAGAGAGTCGATCGGTATACTGCCTATATACCGACTGCTTATTTCATATTATCTATAATGTGCGTTGCATACTGAGATGTTCCCACTTTTGTTGCGCCTTCCATCTGACGCTCCAGGTCGTAGGTTACGGTTTTGTTCTGAATTGTCGTCTCAATCGCATCCTCGATCATATCAGCGGCCTCATTCCACTGCAGGTATCTCAGCATCATAACGCCCGAAAGAATTACCGAACTCGGGTTTATAACATCCTTATCGGCATATTTCGGCGCGGTTCCATGGGTAGCCTCGAAAAGCGCTATATAATCGCCGATATTGGCGCCGGCAGCCATTCCCAGGCCGCCCACCTGCGCGGCGGCGGCGTCGGAAATAAAATCGCCGTTCAAGTTGGGAGTACAGACAACTTCATATTCATCGGTACGGGTTAATATCTGCTGGAACATGGAGTCGGCTATACGATCCTTTATGACGATTTTGCCTTCCGGCTGTTTGCCGTCATATTTTTCCCAGAGCTCATCCTCTGTAATCGTAATATCTGCGAATTTCTCTTTGGCAACCTCATAACCCCAGTCACGGAACGCTCCCTCGGTGTATTTCATGATATTGCCTTTATGCATCAGGGTCACCGACTTGACTCCACGATCAATGGCGTACTGAATACCTTTGGCAACCAGGCGCTTGGAACCGAAGGCCGAAATCGGTTTGATACCGATTCCGGAATTCTCGCGAATATTGGCGCCCATTTCATCTACCAGGAATTTGCGCACTTTATCGGCTTCATCTGTAGTTCCGCGGTATTCGATACCGGCGTAAACGTCCTCGGTATTCTCACGGAAGATAACGATGTCCATCTTCTCGGGAGCTTTCACCGGCGAGGGTGTGCCCTTATAGAATTTTACCGGACGCACGCAGGCGTAAAGATCGAGCACCTGGCGCAGGGTAACGTTCAATGAACGGAATCCGCCGCCCACCGGAGTGGTCAGGGGGCCCTTGATCGCAACGATATAATCTCTGATGGCATCGATTGTATCCTGCGGAAGCCATTCGCCGTATTTATCGTTAGCCGCTTCACCGGCATAAACATCGAACCAGACGATTTTTTTCTTGCCGCCGTATGATTTCTCGACGGAGGCATCAAGTACCCGGCGCGCGGCCTTCATAATATCACGGCCGATGCCGTCGCCCTCGATCACCGGAATAACCGGATTGTCCGGGAATTTCAGTTCACCGTCAACAATGGTGATCTTCTCTCCGCCTTCCGGGGGAGTTATCATCTTATAAGCCATTTATCCATTCTCCTTAGCTGTTAGTATCCGAGCTCTTTAAGATGTTCTTTATACGTGGATGCTGATTTCTGAAGTGACTTCAAACCCTCGTCGCCCAGGTCTATCTCGAGAATCTTCTCGACACCGTTGGCGCCCAGGACGATCGGCAGACCGATATACAGGTCATCAATGCCATACTGCCCGGTGGCATAGGCTGAGGCGGGGAGCACACGTTTGCGGTCAAGGAGAACAGCTTCGACCATCTGCACCGAGGCCATAGCCGGGGCATAGTAAGCCGAACCGGTCTTGAGAAGCTTTACGATTTCGCCGCCGCCCATACGGGTGCGCTGTGCGATCTCCTCGATCCTGTTCTGCGGAATCAACTGGGTGATCGGAATTCCGCCCACAGTGGTATACTGCGGAAGCGGAACCATGGTATCGCCATGACCGCCCAGAACCATAGCCTGAACATCAGCCATGGAGACATTCAGCTCCATTGCCACAAAGGTACGGAAGCGTGTTGAATCCAGAACGCCGGCCTGGCCAAAGACACGGTTTTTCGGGAAGCCGGAGACCTGCGAGGCATGATAGGTCATCAGGTCCAGAGGATTGGCGACCATGAGTATGTATGCGTTGGGGGCATACTTGACGATATTTTCGGTGACCGTCTTGATAATCTCGGCATTCTTCCTGAGAAGGTCCTCACGGGACATACCGGGTTTACGGGCCAGCCCTGAGGTTACCACAACCATATCGGAGTCCTTGATATCCTCATACTCATTGGTACCATGAACCATAACGTCATAACCAACCAGCGGTCCGGCCTGAGCCAGGTCCAGAGCCTTACCGGCGGGCATATCCTCGATAATATCCACCAGCACCACATCACAAATATTGCGGGCCGAGAGATACATCGCACATGAGGCACCAACATTACCGGCACCTATCACTGACACTTTCTTGCGCATCTTAACAATCCTCCTGCTTATCCAGAATTTAACACCGTATGACCGGCATCTTTAACAATTATTATTTTCGAATCAGAATCGGCCGCAACCCGCAACTTAACCAATTTATTGGCGTCGTCAATCGGCTCGATATACACCCTTCTGACAGCCTCATCCTGAAGAAATGACATTAAACAGAGATTTACCCGATTTGTCAATAACGCAGTGCGATAAAGTTTATGAATTCCCAAATCGTAACTTTTTATCTCCTGATTGACCAGTTTTTCGGGATCGGGATATTTCTCGGCAAGGTCAAAGAAATCCTGGGTTCCGATGCCGTCGCGGCAGCCCGAAAGCATAAGCAGAGTGCCGCCGTCTTTGAGCCCGGCCTTGGTGTTTTCGAAGCATTTCTGAAGTTGGTAGAGATTCCTGTCCAGAGGCGGGCTGTGTTCGGCGATCAGCAGATCGCATTTTTCGGGCAAATCTTTAATATAGATATCTCTGCAAAATTCTACCGCCTTGAAATAGCTTTCCCGCAGTCCGCCTGAAAAAAGCCCGATGATTTCGCGTTCGGAGTTCTGGACAAGCTGATACGAGAATATCCGTTTTTCATCGATCAAATCCAGCGTCTTCCAGAGCTCTTCCCAGACCGGATTGCCCTCGGTTATGCCCGGCTGGCATTTTTCCGAAATCGCTTTTTTATGATTATGGCGAATGGTTTTATAATAACTCAGTCCCGGAACTATTGACTTAATCCCCCCTGTAAAACCGGCGAAATAGTGCGGTTCCACCGAGCCGATCACGATCACATCGTCAGCCCAGAAGAAATAGCTGTGAATAAAGACCTCGCCGCCGTCAGGCCATAACCCCACTTTCTGAAAACTGATATAATCCCGCGAATTTGACCAGGCAAATTTCTTGTCCATCTTCTCGAAATTATCACCGATAAGGGATGCATATTCATCAATAGAGGGCTCATCATGAAGACCAGTGGCGATCATCAGACGCACTTCATGCCTTTCCAGAAGGGAGGGCAGAATGCGATTGAGTATGAGATGTGAGGGGGTTGAGCGGTATTGATCGTTGATAACAACCAAAATACGAAGGCTGCCGGAATGAAATCTTTCCGGCAGCCTGTTTTTTTCTATTTCGCTTTCGATATCACGCGGCTTGGTTTTCGAGGGCTCGATAACTCCGGCCAGATTTTTATCCGGAACGTCGAGCCGGTATTCCTCACCCGCATATCGAAGAGGTATGATCATACCTTAACATTGGGGAAAAAGTAATTGACCTCGAACTTTGCATTTTCCACTGAATCAGAAGCATGCACCGCGTTACATTGAATATCCGTCCCGAAATTCTGCCGGATAGTTCCCGATGCTGCTTTGGTCGAATCGGTCACACCTATCAGAGTCCGTAGATCATCGATAGCATTTTCCTTCTCCAGAACCATCGGCACACAAGGACCGGAGGTCATGAATTCCACCAGCTCACCGAAAAACGGTTTAGCCTTATGAACCTTGTAGAATCCTTCGGCGCGCTCTTTGGTAAGACGCTCAATCATCATGGCGACAATCGTAAATCCGGCCAGTTCGAAGCGGTGGATAATTTCACCGATAGCGTTCTTGCCAACAGCGTCGGGTTTGATAATAGTCAGGGTTTTCTGCGTAGTCATAATCTCCCTTTACACCGCTGCGGCTTTACTGGATTTCATCTTCTCACGTGCGATTTTGAAACCCAGTTCCAGGGCCTTCAGGTTCTTTTCCTCGGTGCCGACAGGTGCTCTGGATTTTACAACATTCTTGACAGCATCTTTGGATGAGAGCTTGGTGATTTCAACAATTGCACCCAGCGAGATCACATTGGCAACCATCACATGCCCGATCTCGTTTTTGGCAAGCTGTGTGAATGGAAATGCAAAGCAGTCAGGCGTGGGCGGCTGATGTACGAGATCGCTGTCTATTATCAATATTCCATGCTCGCGCAGATCGGAAAAATAAGTATCGCAGGCTTCCTGAGTCAGCGCCAGAAGCAGATCCAGACCCATCGGTTTGGGATAATATATTGTATCGTTCGAGACCACAACATCCGCCCTGGAAGCTCCACCGCGGGCTTCGGGTCCGTAGGACTGTGTCTGGACGACATTCTTGCCGTCCTCAACACCCATTGCCTCGGCCAGCATAACACCCGCCAGAATCAGCCCCTGTCCACCCGAGCCGGAGAGCCTGATCTCGTAACGGTCAGACTGAGTCTGTTGATTTTTGTTTTTGGACATCTATAACTCCCGTTTATCTCTTTTTAAGTTCTGCTCTGAGCCTCTCGTAATTATCCGTAAATTCCGGTTTATCTTCTTTGTGCAGTAAACCGGTCAGCCACTTGCCTTCCTTCTTTTCGGGCGGCATCTTATCCGCGGTGGCGGCCGGGACCACATGGCTCTTGAACCACTGTATCATCTTCACCGGATCGCCCTCTTTATTCCAGCGCCCGTAGTATGTATGGCAGTTGGAAAGGGCATCGATAAGCGAGAAACCGTTGTTCGAGATGCCATCCGCAATCAGCCTTGTCAACTGGCCAGCATGGTAAACCGTACTGCGGGCGACATACGAGGCGCCTGCGGCAATTGCGAGTTTGGCCGCATCAAAGGGATGCTCCAGATTACCGTAGGGAGCGGTGGAACCGCGTTTGGTATAGGGCGTGGTGGGCGAGAACTGTCCGCCGGTCATACCGTAAATATGGTTGTTCACCAAAATTGTGGTGATATTGATATTCCTGCGGCAGGCATGTATGAAATGATTTCCTCCGATTGCCAGGCAGTCGCCGTCTCCGGTAATAACGATAACATTGAGCCTGGGCTTGGCGGCCTTCACCCCGGTGGCGAATGCTATGGCGCGGCCGTGGGTGGTATGCAGGGTATTAAAGTCCACATATACCGGAAGCCGCGAGGAGCATCCAATTCCGGAAAGCACGGCAATATCATCCTTGGGAATTCCAAGACGGTCGATTGCGCGTATCAGACAGCCAAGAATGATACCTATTCCGCAGCCCGAACACCAGACATGCGGGAAGGTCTTTTTGGGACGCAGGTATTTGTGTACAATGCCGGAGGGTTGTTCGATTTTTTTCGTAGTCGTAGCCATTACTTCACCTCCCGGATTTTCTGGAGAATATCCTGCGGGGTTATAAGTTCCGAGTCATAACGCTGGAGGAAATCGATTTTGGTATGTCTCTTGTCGATATGTCTTTCAATCTCCTTCAGAATCTGTCCCTGATTTAATTCTGCAACAATTAGATGACGGCATGTTTTCATGTACTTCATAATCAGCTCATCCGGGAAAGGCCAGACGGTAACGAGCTGTATCGCTCCCACCTTCATGCGTTTCTGGCGGGCCATCTTGACCGCCTGGTTGGCCGCACGAGAGACAATTCCGGACGACAGCACCACGACATGGGGCTCGTCATCCATATAAGCGGTCTTAATCTCGCAGATATCCTCTTTATTGCGTTCGATTTTCTTTCTTAGTTTATCGAGTTTGGCCTTTATCTGCGCCGGTTTGGCGGTCGGAAAGCCCATCTCGTCATGAGTAAGACCGGTAATATTGAAACGATAACCGTCCCCGAAGGATGCCATGGGCGAGATAAAGGTCGGAGTGATTTCGAAATGCTTGTACCATTCCGGCGGCACCTCGGGTTTGACCCGGTCGACAACCTCGACATCTTCCTGATCGGGAATCTCGACCTTCTCGCGCATATGCCCGATGACCTCATCGGTCAGAAGTATGACCGGGGTGCGGTATTTTTCGGAAAGACTCACCGCCTTGATCGTATAGAGCAGGCACTCCTCGCATGAAGAAGCGGCCAGCACGATTGCATGGTAGTCGCCGTGCGTACCATAGGCCGCCTGCATGATATCGCTCTGGGAAACTTTTGTAGGCAGGCCGGTCGAGGGTCCGCCGCGCTGAACATCTACAACCACGCACGGTACCTCCGCCATAAACGCATATCCAATATGCTCCTGCATGAGTGAGAAGCCTGGTCCGGAGGTCGCAGTCATGGCTTTGACACCGGAAACCGAGGCCCCGATTACCGCCGCCAGTGAACCGATTTCATCTTCCATTTGAACGAATGTCCCGTCTACCAGGGGAAGCCGCCTTGATAGGCCTTCGGCAATTTCGGTAGAGGGTGTGATTGGATAACCTCCAAAGAAACGAACACCTGCCAGCAAAGCCCCTTCAACACAAGCTTCGTTTCCCTGGAGCAGTCTAATATTTTTTCCCATAATATCTCCCTTACTTCTCATTGGAAACGATAGCCAGATCGGGACAATGCAGCCAGCAGATTGCGCATTGAGTGCATTTCTCGGGATGCTCAACAATCGGTTTGCCGTCTCGGTCTGGTATGAACACTTCGTGAGGACAAAGGGCGATGCATATATTGCACGCTTTGCACCAGTGATAAAAAATGGTCAGAGGATTCTTCGATCCGGTGTAATCCTTTTTACCGCTTTTCTTTGGGCCGGATTCTTTTCTGACTTCTTCCTTTGCCTCTTTCTTCTCTTCGGGAGGCTTTTCTTTGGTTTGTGCCTCACCGGTTTTTGTTTCTGTCATCTTAAAACTCCAACTGTTGCAGAATCTATTAAAAACAACATTCTACTTCTTTTTCGAAGTCCTTTTTTTGGCCGCTTTTTTAGCCGCCGTTTTCTTTTTGGCTGTTTTCTTAGTTACGGTTTTTTTTCCTGCTTTCTTTGCAGTAGTCTTGGCGGCTTTCTTTTTGCCTGCCTTTTTAGCAGCCTTCTTTTTTGCCGTTTTTTTGGCAGCTTTGGTTTTCTTCGAAGCTGCCTTCTTTTTCGGTTTGGCTTTCTTTTTAGCCTTCTCCAGCTTTTCCTTTAATAGTATCGGAATTTCGGAAGGAATTTCAGCTACCGGGATTCCCACTTTGTTCAAAGCTTTGATCTTATCGGCTGCGGTTCCGCTTCCGCCGGAGATAATAGCGCCGGCATGTCCCATGCGCTTCCCGGGAGGGGCGGTCCGTCCCGCTATAAAAGCCACTACCGGCTTTTTGACATGCTTTTTAATATATTTGGCCGCCTCTTCCTCATCGGTACCGCCGATCTCACCGATCATCACTATGCCCTCGGTGCTCTTGTCCTCATTGAACGCTTCCAGGCAGTCGATGAAATTGGTGCCGATCACAGGATCGCCGCCGATTCCCAGACATGTCGACTGTCCCAGCCCGGCCAGAGTCAGATTATACACGATCTCATAAGTCAGGGTGCCGCTTCGGGATACAAGTCCGATTTTGCCTTGCTTATGAATTTGTGCGGGCATAATCCCGATTTTGGTCTTGCCGGGGGAAATTATTCCCGGGCAGTTGGGGCCGATCAAACGCACATCAGTACCCTTCAGGTAGTTATAGACTTTGACCATATCATTGGCGGGGATACCCTCAGTTATGCACACAATCAGTTTGATTCCGGCGGAGGCTGCCTCCAGGATAGCATCGGCTGCAAACGCTACCGGAACATAGATGATAGATGTGTTGGCTTTAGTGGCTTTTACGGCATCCTCGACAGTATTGAATATCGGCACTCCCTCGAACTTCTGGCCGCCCTTGCCGGGAGTAACACCGCCCACAATTTTGGTTCCGTATTCCATCATCTGTTTGGTATGGAAGGAACCATCACGTCCGGTTATGCCCTGGACGATGACCTTGTTCTTCTTGTCAGCGAAAATACTCATTTATACCTCGTCAAATTTTTATCCGTTTTAATCCCAAATTTTTATTTCTGCAAATGCAACGGTTGACAATGATCCTATTGAATGATTCATGAACGGTAAACTTGCACATTTCTCAATAATCCTCATCTCCATAATCGATCTCGCCGCGCTCATCATCGTAATCATCTTCATTTTCCCATGAAAAGCCTTTTTTGCGGCGGTAAAGATGCCGTCTGTCCTCTTCGTCATTTTCGTCGTAATCTTCGTATTCATCATCTTCATCGAAATTGTCTTCGTAGAATTCTTCTTCTTCTTCGAGGTCGGCATCTTCTTCATCGTTTTCATCTTCATCCGTAGAAAGCTCTTCATCGTCCAATTCAGCCTCTAATTCCGTTTCCTCCAGATCCTCTTCCTCTTCGGGCTCGTCGATGAATACTTCTTCCTCATTTTCAGGTTCTCTTTTTCCATTCAATGAATCTTCATTAATCACAGTCGACCTCCATGATTAAAATAATTAAGCTGCAATTCCGGCTTCATCGATAGCGGCCTTGACCACTTCCTCCATAGATGATACGGCGGTCAGGTTAACAGCTTCCAATATTTTGCGAGCTTCCGTTTCATTGGTACCGGTGAGACGAATAACGATAGGTACCTGCGGATTCAATTCCCGCACTGCGGAGACAATACCGTTGGCAACATCATCACAGCGAGTAATACCGCCGAATATATTAAACAGGATAGCCTTAACATTGGAATCACGCAAAATAATTCTCATAGCATTGAGCACTTTTTCGGGATTGGAAGAACCGCCTATATCCAGGAAGTTGGCAGGTTCTCCGCCGAAATGTTTGACCAGGTCCATGGTTGCCATGGCCAGGCCGGCGCCGTTTACGATACATCCGATATTGCCCTCCAGCTTGACGAAGGACAACCCGGCTTTCTTGGCATCCATCTCCGAGGCATCCTCGGCCTGCATATCCCGCATCTCCTCGATTTCGGGATGTCTATCGAGGCCGTTGTCGTCGATATTTATCTTGGCGTCGATAGCCAGAACCTTGCCGTCCGGAGTCGTAATCAGTGGATTGATTTCAGCCAGTGAGGAATCGTTGTCCATGTAGGTCTGGTATACTTTCTGGATGATTTTGGCGGCCTGATTGACCAGTTTGCCGTCATCATACAGATTCCAGGCCAGCTTTCTGGCCTCATGCATCTGCATTCCCAAAATGGGATCGATATGATGCTTAAAAATCTTTTCCGGGGTTTCGCGGGCCACTTCCTCGATATCGATTCCGCCTGCGGGTGAAACCATCATCACAGGTTTTTTCGTAGCGCGGTCAAGGATAATCCCCACATAAGATTCGGATTCGATCTCGACGGCTTCAGTTACAAGAATTTTCTTGACCGTCAGCCCCTTGATATCCATGCCCAAAATCTGAGAGGCCTTGTCGTATGCTTCTTCCGGGGTGGCACAATATTTCACTCCGCCTGCTTTTCCACGGCCGCCCACATGCACCTGAGCCTTTACCATTACCGGTTTTCCGACCTTTTCAGCAATGCTTTTGGCTTGTTCGGGTGTGGTGGCAACATCTCCGGGGGGAACAGGAATACCTTGTGCCTCAAAAAGCCCTTTGGCCTGATACTCATGAATCTTCATTCTCGCTCCTTCTCTCTCAAAAATACCCGAGCCTGTTGTATTAGTTCTTCTTTATGGTTTTTTTCAGGATAATCAAGCACTATTTCCAAAAGATAAGATAAAATCTCACCTACCTTCGGCGAGGGACTCAAATTGAACTCCTCCATCAAATCATTCCCGTTAATTGCTAGCTGTTTCACCCCCAGCGGGACCTGTTCCTCGAGCTCTCCCCTGACTCTCTCCTCCAGCTCATCGATTTCCGGAGTGGTGTTTCCCATCCCCTGAGCGCGGACATCAGCCCGCCGCAATTCCAGGAGATCGTAGATATTATCGATGCCGGCTCTTTTAATCAGACGCCGCACACCTTTGTCGGACATCTCAGAAGTGAACATATGCTCTTTTATCAGGGTCTGCACATCCTTTATGATTTGATTCGAGTAGCGCAAACGCCGGAGCGCTTCTTCCGCTACTTCCGAACCCTGAAGATCGTGCCCGTAAAAATGAGCCTTACCATCCTTCACTCGCTTGGTATGGGGCTTGGCGATATCATGAAAAAGCCCGGCCAGCCTCAGTCTGAGATTATCCTGCGGCAGTTCGTCGACAGTGTAAAGCGAATGCAGGAAGACATCATGGGCATGATACCCGCCCGGCTGGTCGACACCGATTCCGACGGCGAGTTCGGGAAGAATAATCTTTAGCAGATTTGTCTGATCCAGAAGAATAAATCCACGCGAGGGCTTTTTCGAGCGGGTCAGAAGCTTATTAAGCTCCTCCTGGATTCTCTCCGGCGTGACAGTGTTTATCAGCCCGGCATTTTGGCGGATTGCCTCGAAGGTCTGCGGTTCGATTTCGAAATCGAATCGTGCCGCAAACTGCACCGCCCTGAGCATGCGCAGGGGGTCGTCCTCGAATGTATTTGATGTAAGCATGCGAATCAGGCCGTGCTTCAAATCCTGCTGCCCGCCGTAGGGATCGACCAGTTTGTCGTCGCGCAGATTGCGGGCTATCGCATTAATGGTGAAATCCCGGCGCTTTAAATCTTCCTCGATCGGAAGAGTATGATCGAAGTCGACCTTGAAATCGCGATGTCCGATTCCGGTCGAAAACTCGCTGCGGGGTAGAGCGATATCATAGGTAATTCGTTCCGAGCCATTGTTGGAGGCGGTGAATTTTATTACTCCAAACGACTTCCCCACCAGGTCGACATGGCCGTATTTTTTGAGGACATCTACCAGCTTTTCGAACTCTATCCTGGTTACAAGGTAATCGCGGTCTTTTTCAGCGATTCCCATTCCCAGAAGGGAATCACGAACACACCCCCCTACCTCATACAGATTGCCATATTTCAGGATTTCATCAACGACTTTTTCGCTCAGGCCCTGCATATTCACACGGTTATAATGGTACCGGCATTGCCGCTAACAGCCTCATAAGCGTTTTCGATAGAGGTTATTATGACCTTTTTGCCGCCCATTTCCAAAAATCCAAGGGCCGCTTCCACCTTAGGTCCCATACTTCCAGGCGGAAAGTGTCCCTCTTTCAAGTATTTTTTCATCTCTTTATATTTAACGCTTCCCAAAAGCTTCTGGTCGAGCTTACCGAAATTCAGGGCGACATTATCGACGCCTGTCAGGATTATCAAAAGTTCGGCGCCGATTGATTTGGCCAATAATGCGCTGGCACGATCCTTGTCGATAACAGCATCCACGCCATCATAATCGCCGTTATCATCGATAAATACAGGAATTCCGCCTCCACCGGCGGCGATCACTATTACACTTTTATCCACAAGCGTTTTGATCTGCCTGGCTTCCACGATTTCGATTGGAATAGGCGAGGCCACCACCCTTCGCCAGCCGCGGTCGGCGTCTTTCTTGATCTGCCAGCCGCGCTCTTTGGCATATTTGCGAGCGGTATTGTAATCATAAAACTGCCCCACATATTTGCTTGGATCTTTAATCGAGGGATCGTCCTTGTCCACCACCACCTGGGTTACTATCGTAACAACATCCCGCTTGATCTTCTCCTTATGCAGGCGGTTTTGAAGGGACTGCTCGATCATATAGCCCATACCGCCCTCGGTATCGGCCACGCAGATTCCCAGCGGCAGTATTGGAGCGGTTTCCCTTGCCATCTCAACACGCAGAAGCGCATTGCCAACCTGGGGGCCATTGCCGTGAGTTATGGCGATGTTATATCCGTTTTTTATCAGCGGAATAATTCCCGAAAGCGACTGGCGTGTATTCGCAAATTGATTCGCAATTGTATCGGGAACGCCTTTTTTGGTTATGGCGTTCCCGCCTAATGCTATTACCGCTGTCTGTTTTTTAGGAGACATTATTTTTTCTTCTTAAAGAACTCCGAGATGACCTCGGTCATATCGGGAGAACCGATCTCCTGTAGTTCGTAGCGCACTCTGGTCGAGGGCTTCTTGATATTTATGATGCGTCTCAAATCGATTGGAGTAGCGATGACGACCGAGTCGCATTTTGTCGCATTAATTGTAGCGCTTAAATCCCTGACCTGCTGTGCACCGTAACCCATGGCCGGAAGCAACGGGCCGATGTTGGGATATTTCTCGAATGTGCCTTTTAGAGTTCCGCGCAGGTATGGACGCGGATCGACAAACTCGACAGCGCCGAATTTCTGGGCGGCCACGATACCCGCGCCGTACTGCATCTCGCCGTGAGTAAGAGTCGGACCGTCCTCGACAACCAGGACACTCTTGCCGCGGATCACCTTTGGATCATCCACAAAGACCGGCGAAGCGCCCTCAATTACGGTAGCATTGGGATTGAAGATGGCGATATTCTCGCGCAGTTCCTCGATATCCTCGGGATCGGCAGTTTCCATCTTGTTCATGACGATCACATCTGCACCGATGAAGTTGGTGAAGCCGGGGAAGTAGGTCAGCTCATGTCCGGCACGATGCGGGTCGGCGACCACGATCCAGAGATCGGGTTTGTAGAACGGTGTGTCGTTATTGCCGCCGTCCCAGACTATAACATCAGCTTCCTTCTCGGCGTTTTTAAGAATCTCTTCATAATCAACACCGGCATAGCAAACCGTACCGGCCTTGATATGCGGCTCGTACTCTTCCATCTCCTCGATAGTGCATTTATGCTTCTTTAAATCGGAGAGTTTGGCGAAACGCTGGCTGATCTGTTTGGCAAGATCTCCGTATGGCATGGGGTGACGAATCGCTACCGGCTGCTTGCCCATCTCCTTCAACACCTCACAGACCTTGCGCGTGGTCTGGCTCTTGCCGCATCCGGTGCGGATTGCAGTGATCGCAATCACAGGCTTCTTGGACTTTACCATGGTCTCCTTGGAGCCCAGAAGTACGAATGATGCTCCGGCCCTGTCGACTACCGCGGCGGCATGCATAACATGCTGCTGGGGAACATCGGAATAAGAGAAAACAACCTCGTCGACCTTATGCTTGACGATCAACTTCTCGAGGTCTTCCTCAGGCAGAATCGGAATACCTTTGGGGTATAATTTGCCGGCAAGCTTCGCCGGGTATTTTCTGCCTTCGATATTCGGAATCTGGGTAGCCGTGAAGGCAACTACGTTATATGATTTATTGTCTCTGTAAAACGTATTGAAATTGTGAAAATCTCTTCCTGCTGCACCCATAATAATTACGTTCTTCTTCATTATATCCTCCTGTTAAAACATATATAAGATGGTTAACTGAACAGCAAAATAATGATGTCAAACGCTGTCAGATTGAGGACATGTTCCAGTAGTGCACAACAAGATAATAATCAAAACGCATAAAACTATTCACCCCATCTTAAATTAGTAAAGAGAATCTATCAGAATGCGGAAGAATTTCAAGCACTTTTTGACATTTTTTTGAATAAACAATTAATTTCTTTCAACTTAGAAACATCGCCGCAAAACCCCATAAAATAACGGTTGAATTATCATCGCAAGTGTGTTATAATATCCCGATGCAAGAGATACTGGCTGAGGTATATAGAGGAAATACGGTCGAATCAGTGCACTTCGGATCGATCGTTGTGGTCGACAACAAAGGCCAGGTGCAGTACTATGCCGGCGATCCCGATCTGGTGAGCTACACACGTTCATCGCTTAAGCCGTTTCAGGCGGTTCCCCTGACAGAACGAGGCGGACTGGAAAAATACGGCTTCGATTTGAAGGCGCTGGCAATTATGTGCGGGTCGCATTCCGGGAGCTCAATCCATACCGAACAAGTACAGAAAAATCTCGATAAAATCGGTCTGGACGAGAGCTACCTTCAATGCGGAACTCATCCCCCGATAGATTACCGCACATTTAACATTCTACCTACCAAAGACGAGATTTTCACACCGATACAGCATAACTGTTCAGGTAAGCATTCCGGGCAACTGGCTCTGGCGCTGATGCTTGGATGCGATCCCGGGCGGTATCTCGATCCCGATTACGAACCCCAGAAAATAGTCAAGCAGACTGTTTCGGAAATATGTGAAGTCTCACCGGATGATATGAAGCTGGGGACTGATGGATGCTCCCTGCCGAATTATGCCTTTCCGATTAAAAACCTCGCGCTGGGATTTGCCAATATCGCTTCGCTCAAGACCGACAGCGAGATCAGAAAGAAAGCATTTCAGAAAATCATAGAGGCAATCCAGACCCATCCGATCATGATTTCCGGCGAGGACAGGTCGGACTATTACATAATGCAAGCCCTTCCCAAGGAGATTATCTGCAAACTTGGCGGTGAAGCCATACAGGGGGTGGGAATCCTCGATAAGGGCTGGGGAATGGCAGTTAAGATAGGAGACGGAAATTTCCGAGCGCTGGGGCCGGTTGTGGTCGAAGCGCTTCGCCAGATCGGTGTTCTGCCGGATTCGAGACTGGATTTCGTAAAGCGAATTATTAAACCGAATGTTTACAATAATAGAGACCTGCTTGTAGGCCACATCGTCCCAGCCTTCAAGCTCAAAAAGGGATAACTCCCATAAATTTCGAATAAAATCCCGTAAATAGCTTATAAATGCTTATATTTACTTATGAAATATAATCAGACAACATAAAGGAAGGCCCGGGGATGATTGACGATTTGGATTTTCCGGTTGAGCCCTACCGGATCAAAGTGGTCGAGCCTATTAAAATGACCACCAAAGAGGAACGTGAACTGAATATTCAAAGGGCACACTTCAATATTTTCAACATCAGATCGGAAGATGTTTTCATCGATCTTCTAACCGATTCTGGCACATCAGCCATGAGCGACGATCAATGGGCCGGTATTATGAAGGGTGATGAGGCGTATGCAGGCTGCCGCAACTATTTCAATTTTATTGAGACTTTGCAGGATATCACCGGCTTCAAACATATTATTCCGGTGCATCAGGGACGAGTCGCTGAAAACCTGCTCTTCTCCACTATTCTCAAAGAGGGTGATTATGTACCCAATAACACCCATTTCGATACGACTCGCGGTAATGTCACCCATAAGCACGGCATCGCTGTTGATCTGATTATCAAGGAAGGTAAGGATCCGGCCAGAGAGTATCCGTTTAAGGGCAATATGGATGTCGAGCGGCTGGAGGAGTTCATTATAGAAAAAGGCAAAGACAAAATCCCCTGCGTCTTTATGACCCTCACCAATAATTCCGCGGGCGGTCAGCCGGTATCAATGGAAAATATTCGCAGAACAAAAGAGGTCTGTGAAAAATACGGCCTTCCGCTTTATTTTGATGCTGCTCGTTATGCCGAGAACGCCTACTTCATCAAGATGCGCGAACCGGGCTATGAGGACAAGAATGTCAGGGAAATTGCGCGCGAGATGTTCAGCTATGCCGACGGTTGTTGTATGTCGGCCAAGAAAGATGCGCTGGTTAATATGGGCGGTTTTCTGGGTATTAACGATGACGAGCTCGAACAGAAGATCACCAATCTCATGATAATGATCGAGGGTTTCCGTACCTACGGCGGGCTGGCCGGACGCGATATGGAGGTTATTGCACGCGGATTAATGGAGGCCCTGGATGTCGACTACCTGGCGCATCGAATCGAGCAGGTCAGATTTTTGGGTGAGGAGCTGGATAAAATCGGTGTGCCCTATGTCAAGCCGACCGGCGGTCATGCTGTCTTTATCGATGCCGGATCATTCCTGCCGCAAATCCCCCGCGATCAATTCCCGGCCCAGGCGCTGGTGATCGCACTTTACCGTGAGGGCGGAATCCGTGCGGTCGAGATTGGCGGGCTGATGTTTGCCGAGAAAGACCCGGTTACAGGCAAGGTCAAGCATCCGGCTATGGAACTGGTGAGGCTTGCTATTCCCAGACGGGTTTATACCATGTCGCATCTAAAATATGTGGCGCATACCTTCAAGAAGATAATGGCCTATAAAGATAAACTTTCCGGCTTTGAAATCACATACGAGCCGAAATACCTGCGGCATTTCACCATGCATCTGAAGGAAATCAAGCCGCAGAAGGTGAAAGTTGAATAGGTCAAAGGTTTGCGACTTTTGACAATGACGCAAACCGGGCCAAACAGAGTTTGACCCGGCCACCCATGAAGTAAATGATTAAAAATATAAAACCGGGTGGCATGCCCAAATTTTATTTGGGCGTGATGTCAAATCTCATGGAGATTTGATCCATAAAAATGAATCATAAATGAAGGCTGAAAATTGCATAGCCGTCGGGAACTCACTCCCGGCGGTTTTTGTCAATAGGTAATAAACTGTAAATCGTCATTCTGAGCGAAGCGAAGAATCTGTTTGATTGGTGAGAGATTCTTCGGTCGTCCTCGACCGAGGTCGGGACTCCCTCAGAATGACAGCCATGTATTACTGTCATCCTGAGGAGCGCAAGCGACGAAGGATCTTTAAAGATTAAAATAAAACTGGGGTGTGGAAATATGAAATTGACTGTGATTGGATGTTCCTCGGGGACGCCCTCGGGGCAGTGCTCGACCTCAAGCTATCTGATTGAATCTAACAGCAAAGGTTATCTGCTCGATACCGGGGATGGCACTGCGGCTGCGATCCAACGGCTGGGAATCGATACCAAAGATATCGAAAATATATTTATCTCGCATATGCATTCGGATCATTCCATAGGACTGCCGCTGTTGGTTCAAATGATGAAAGGTTATAAGCGCGAAAAGCATCTCAATGTTTACCTTCCGCGGGAGGCGGAGGACGGTTTCAAGCGGCTTTTGTATATGACCTATCTTTTTCCAGATAAGCTTGGCTTTGATATTCAGTTCACAGGCGTCGAACGCAATTTCGAATTCGATGACAGCAATATCAAAATAGAATTCTTCCAGAACAGCCATCTGTTCGGAGCTAAGGAGTACATCCTGAACCATACTATACCCAATCGCATGCAGTGCTTCTCTTTCATTATCACTGCTGATAAAAAGAAGTTTGTCTATTCGGCCGATATCGGCTCTATTGATGATCTCGATCCGATTATCGAGAACGCCGATTTGCTTTTGACCGAGGGGATGCATGTGGAACTGGAAAAGATGCCGGAGCTTTTGATTGAGAAAAATGTGAAGAAGCTGATTCTTACACATCTTCCTGAGGGAGCAGATAAAGATCAGATTAAGGCGATGTTTGAAAAGGCCGGATTTTCAAATGTTGATTTTGCTTCGGAGGGGATGGAGATTGAAGTCTAATACAGACAGACTTGATTTTGATCACATATAAGTGTAATAATCCGGATATTCCTCCGGGGGATACTTGAGCAAAGTTTTTTTATAGGTTCTAAGCAGGACTTTGTATTCAGGCCGGTCCAGATCCAATTCGCCTATTCCGGCCCGATGCAACATTAAACCGCCACAATGGATTATCGCGCGAATCCGAAGATCCTCTTCATCAAAGCCGAAGTCCTCCATAAATTCCGGACAGATATGGCCGTAATCAGGGCAGCTCCGAGGATCATTATCTATAAGCGGCATGCCCTCGATATCCCGCTCAGGATTATTCGCATATTCATAAGGGCAATCATCATATATTTGACAAGGTAATGATATCTCTTCCTGCATAGGCGATCTCTATTTTTTTATCTATTCTTATCAGTCACTTCATGCGCGCGTTCGTCTGCGCCGACCTCGCGGCGTCCGGTCATCTCCTCGATATCAATCAGGATAATCCCGCACCTGATGGCGCTTTTAATATCATCATCCTCGGCCATAGTCCAGTTCAAGCGATTGTTGAAGTACTTGCGGTAGCGCTTGATCCATGTTAAGCGGTCCTGTGCTGATTCCACGAAGCTGGCCTTGCCGTAAATAATCACCGAATGATAGCGGTAATGGCAGCGCTTTTCGGCGTGGTATTTAACTTTGTCCGGGTGCCTGTTGACCGCAAAACATACTGTGGGATTCTTTTTGATCAGTTCGAGTTTCTTACCGTTCATCGAGCAGTGCAGGACGATTCGTCCATCCATATAGGCATAGTTGATCGGTACGACATACGGCTCGCCGTTATCGGACATTGCCAGATGCCCGACCTCTTCCTCGGCCAGAAGTTCTTTCATCCATCCCAGTTCAGTTACTTTTTCCGCCATCTCATATCCCCGGAAAAATAAGGCCGGGTTCTAAGCCCGGCCTTTGCTATTTATACGTTCAAGCCTTTCAAAATCTGCGGGATTTCGCTGAATGTTTTTGCCGGGTATGCTCCAGCATCCTCCAGTATGCGAAGTTTGCTGCGCGCAGTACCCATCGAACCTTCAACGATCGCGCCGGCATGCCCCATGCGCTTACCGGCCGGGGCATGGACTCCGCCGATCATAACCACCACAGGCGTTTTCAGTTTTTTTATCACAGGTGCGGCGCGTTCCTCATAAACACCGCCAATCTCTCCGCACATAACCACTGCCTTGGTCTTGGGGTCGGCATCGAACATCTTCAGGATTTCATCAAAGGTCGATCCCAGAACCGGGTCGCCGCCCAGACCGACACATGTCGTCTCGCCGTAACCTGAACGTGTGAGAGTATCTGCAACATAATAAGTCAATGATCCGGAGCGAGAGACGGTCCCGACCCGTCCGGGCTTGAAGGCTATGTCGGGCATAATACCCAGGTTGGCCTCGCCGGGAGTCATAATACCGGCGGTATTTCCGCCCAGCACAGTCGCGCCATATTTTTTGGCCTCCTGGCGGACTTCCATCATATCGTAGATGGGGATATGCTCCGGCACAACCACGATAAATTTTATTCCGGCCCAGATCGCCTCGATTGCGGCCTCCTTGACAAACGGAGCGGGAAGAAAGATCACTGAAGTATCGGCCTCGGTAGCGTCAATACATTCATCAACCGTGTCGAAAACCGGAAGGCCCTCAACCTCCTGACCGCCCTTGCCGGGGGAGGTACCGCCGACAATCTGGGTGCCGTACTCGAGCATCCGTTTGGTATGAAACTGCCCGGCCGAACCGGTAATGCCCTGCACCAGAATCTTCGATTCTTTATCAACCAGAATAGCCATTACTCCGCCTCCTTTGCCAGTTCAACCGCTCGTTTGGAAATTTCCTCGATCGGAGTTTCGATACCATGAATCTCTATTTTTTCAAAAACCTCGGGAGTTTCCTCTTTGGCCTCCTCGAACATGCGCACGCCCTCCTGCCACATATTGCCGGTCATCCTGACCACCATCGGCTTGGAAAGGCCGTGCTCTCTCAGAAATGTAATAACGCCTTTGGCGAAATCATCGCAGCGCGAAATCCCTCCGAAGCGTGCCCCAAAGATAGCCTTAACATTGGGATTTTCATCGAGAAGAATCAGCATACGTGCCAGACGTTCCGGAGAGGGCCCGCCGCCGGAATCCATGAAATTGGCAGGCTTGCCTCCGAAATAGTGGATGAAGTCGTTGCCCATGATTCCGAATCCGGCGCCGCCGGGAAACATGCCGATGTCGCCATCGAGATCGAGATAGGGTATGCCCCATTCACGAGCCTGTTTCTCGCGCTCGGTCATCTCGCCTTCCTCGTGACGCTTCTCGATTCCCATCTCGGCCAGTTCCTTGTGACGGAAGAGCGCATCATCATCAACAGAAATCCGCGCATCAGCCGCCCAGAGCTTGCCGTCGGTGGTCTCGATCAATGGGTTGATTTCGGCCAGCTTGCAGTCGTAGGCCTTGAAGGCATTGTAGAGGCCGAGAATAATAGGCACCGAGGCCTTCAGCTTATCGCCGGTGAATCCCAGCTTCTTGCCGATTCCAAAGGCCTGGAAGCCGTGCATCTTCTCATCAATATCGAACTTTTCCTTAAAAATCTTGTCTGGTGAGGTACGCGCAACCTCTTCGATATCGACTCCGCCCGAGGGCGATGCTATGAAAACCAGCTTGTAGTTGGCGCGGTCGATTGTAACCCCCAGATAATATTCTTTGGCGATATCCAGAAGCGGATCTACCAGAATCTTTTTAACATCATAGCCCTTGATTTTGGCGGCAAAGAGCTCCTCGGCAATGGTGTAGGCCTCATCAGGAGATTCCGCCTTTTTAATGCCGCCAGCCTTGCCCCGGCCGCCGGAGAGAATCTGAACTTTCAATACGGCTTTCCCTCCCAGTTCACGTACTGCTGCGGCCGCATCCTCCGGCGAGGAGGCCAGTATACCCTCGGTTATAGGTATCTTCTTTTCTGCAAATAGTTTTTTGGCTTCAAATTCAAATAATCGCATCCTTTTTCCTTTCCGTAGACGCTATTATCAAGCCGTATATATACACTTTCCAGATTTTTTTTCAACCGTTTTGTCAATCTAATTGCAATTCAAACAAAAAAGAAACCGCCCATGCTCAGATAAGAGTGCAGGCGGTTCTTAAACTCATGTCCGGCTTTATCTTATTTCAGCTCATTATATTCCCTTTTGATCTTCACCAGCTTGACCACATCCTCGACCCCGGGGGCCTCGACATACATAAGGTAGATGCCATTGGCAAGCTCCTCGCCGCCGGCATTACGGCCATCCCAGTTAAAAACCGCATCGGGGCCACTGACATCCTGCTCCTCTTCCCAAACCTGGATGCCGTCAAGGGTATGTATGCTAACACGGGCTTTGCCCGCCTCAGTGACAGAAACATTGACTTGAATATTGGTTTGAAACGGATTGGGGAAGGCCAGAATATCGCCCTCGAATTCAGGCGGTTCAAAACCGACTGCGGCCTGGATATCGATTATACCATAACCGTAGTTATTGTTGGGATAAGTCATACCGCCTACCTGACGGGCGGTTGTCCTGAGCCTGTTGATTAGCTCGAATGACGTAATTTCCGGGTCACTTTCAATCAGCAATGCCGCTGCTCCGGCCGCCAGGGGTGCGGCAAATGATGTCCCCGAACCACGCCTGTAACTATCGGTCGTATAGCTGGCAATATACACACCTGAACTGTTGGCGCAAACATCAGGCTTGATACGGCCATCGGCAGTAGGGCCGCGCGAGGATGAATACCAGATATTGTCATCGATCAGCACGCCGCCGATCGCAAGCACATAATCACCATCAGCCGGCGTCAGAATAGTGGTCGCTCCGGGACCTTCATTGCCTGCAGCAACTATGACATTCATGCCTTTCTCCACCGCCAGATCAGAGGCGATTGTAATTGCCGCAGTATTGCCGTCAAGATCATCCTGGGTATACCATTTGATATATCCCAGCGAAGCCGAGGCTATGCGGCAGCCGATAGAATCCGCCCATTCCAGAGCAGCGATGAAATTATCTTCCTCCACTTCGATCTCATCATCGACAATCTCGGTCTTAGCCAGGCAATAGGTGGCGTTATAAGCCGGACCGATCAATTCACCCGGTGCATACCCGCCCATTACACCCAGGACCGCTGTGCCGTGCGAACGCTGGGAGGTGAAATCGTCCTTCACGTCAGTATCATCATTGATAAAATCATAGGTCGCTTCGATATCCATATTCATAAAGGCGGGATGATCGGGATCAAAGCCTGTATCGAATACGGCAATTAAAACGCCCTCCCCGCTGTAACCCAGATTATGTACCGCAGGCACATTAATCTGCTCAAGCTGTTCGAATGACTGCCCGTAGTCGAGATCGAAAGTTTGATCTATTTTGGGCAACGCATCCCCCGGACTCTCGTATGCCGGAATATCGCGCCTGTAAGTCCTTACCGGTTTAATTGAATCCACAAAATCCAGCGATGGCAGATTTTCTATTGTAATCTGCTCCGAGGTTACCGAGGCGGCATTCAGCCATTTAGTGGTTCGATGAACCTCGAGCCCCAGCGATTTTAAGCTGTCGATATAGGGTCGATGTACCTCGAGGTCGGTAAAATCGAATAAGCGTTCCCGCTCCTCAACCGCGTCACGTTTACGGAGATTGGGAATGGTTGCCTTTCTTTGAAGAGCTTCCAGCCTGGCATCTACTTCATCTTCAGAAAGCTCTCCCTTGTCGCTGAAAAATACCCAGTATTTCTGCTGATCCTGAATCTGCTGGAAATCCTGTCCCTGAAGCGCGGTTCTCGGCAAAACAAATAACAGAATCAGAGAAAGGCTGCTTATAAAAATCCTGCTGTTCATATATTCCTCTATCGGCTAAGTATTTCTTCTTATTAGAGATGCGGTTCGAGAGGGTTCATTTATAGAAACGTTATTAATCCAATAAGTGTTCATTTTCGAATATTATAACAGAATATGCCCTCTGCAGATTCAAGAAATTTCACCAAAAAGCCAATATCTAAGAAGAGATGAGATTTTACTCTATCTCCTGTTGATGACTAATTCCCTGAGGCCGGGGGAGATATCCAGAATCAATGAGCTGTCACGAGGGATTAATGTATCGGCCACCAGGTCATCCCCGATTTCGAAATAGCCCAGATCCTCGGTCAGGTAAAACGGCATACGGTTACCGTCACGTATAATAACATTATACATCTCAGGCATTTCCACTCTCAGCCGGGATTTATTCAAATCAAGCAGGACCGGCTCGCGGGGTATCTTTTCGCCAAATTGAAGCACAACATCATAACATCGCTCGCAGTCCAGATCGAGCGATTTAATATCCAGACCCGCCATTCTTAAATAACAGTATCCTTTTTCGGATTTGAGGTAAAGATCGAGCGGGTTATCGGGCGGAACAGCCAGTTTCCAGATCGGCAGCTCATCCCGCTTGAAAACCTTGAGCCATCTGTACTCCTGATGATCAAGCCGGAGCGTAGCCCTGCCGCCATCATCCCGATAGGAATACACAGGTCTTAATGATTCATGGTTGTACTGGAATTCGATTTCAGAGGCAAGATGATCTTCCAGGGTGAAATCCCTGTACGAAAAATCGGCGTTTATCTCCAATGTGCCAGTTTCATCAGCCAGAACCTCCTCGATAGTACCCGATTCGCGCTCAATCGTCTGACCAGTGGTGACCTGCTCCCAGTAAGGAGCAACGGCATAGGCAGCAGCAAGTATTATCAGAATTGACGACAGATAAGCCATACCCGAAAGCTTGCTCTTGGAGAAAATCATCTGGATGCCAATAGCGATCAAAAGCACAGGCCATAAATCCCACAGCCTGAGGAAAACGTCCGCCGGTAAGCGGCCGGTTGTCCATCCCAGAGCGACCAAGCCGATTATAATGAATATCAGACCCCAGTTAAGACTACCCGCATGCATCTCACTGCTCCTTTTTTGAGCCCATGGCTTTGTAGATTAAAAACGCCCCGATTATTATCAATGCGGCCGGCCATATATGACCGAAGGAAAGCCATCCCCAGATTCTGGTAATCAGGAATGCTGCTCCGATTATAATCAATGCCAGCCCCGGAAGATATTTCATCATAGCCTCGCTTTCCTCTTTCGAGGGCGGTTCGGCAACCTCATTGGCGGGACGCATGGGCACGATTATCCAGGCTATGATATAGGCGATTACCCCGGTGCCTCCGGCGGGAATCAGCAGCAGGAATATTATGCGCACAATTACCGGATCGATATTGAAATACTCGCCCAATCCGCCGCAAACCCCGGCAATGATATTTGATTCTCTTGACCTGTAGAGCTTTTTCATCAACTCCTCCTCGTTAATATTATGCTATACGGAGAGGATTCCTGAATGTTAGAGAAACAGATTATGCGGAAAGAGTCAAGATAAAAAAGTACTGCCGGATTTCCATGTCCGGCAGTACTTGATAACCATTTTTGCCGAATTCCATTTCAGCATAACCAATGGATAGCATAATTTCAAAGCAGTCGAACTCAAATTACTATGCACAAAAACAGAGTCAACTAAAACAATTAAAAAAAGGAATAGACCCCTTAGTCTTTTTCCTGGGCTTTGCCGGTCATCGGTACGAAGCGCACCGCTATTCCGGTCTTCTTTCTGAGGCCGTCCTCGGTCTTCTCATAAAGTGTCAGGTACTGGTAAATACTTCCCACCGGAATTACCAGGCGGCCGCCCATGGCAAGTTGATCTATAAGCGGCTGGGGGACATGATCCGGTGCGGCGGTTACAATGACCGCATCATAGGGCGCCGCCTCCTCATATCCCTGATAGCCGTCGCCATGCATGACCTTGACATTGTTATAACCGATTGAGTCGAGAATCTCGCTGGCACGGTCGGCCAGGGGTTTGACGATTTCAATCGTATAGACCGAATCGGCAATCTCGGCCAGAACTGCGGCCTGGTAGCCGGAACCGGTGCCGACCTCGAGAACTTTCTCACCAGGCTGTATGTCAATAAGATCCGTCATCAAGGCCACAATATAGGGTTGAGATATGGTCTGATTGTGCCCGATTGGAAGGGGACCGTCCTCGTATGAACGGCTGCGATAGGTCTCCGGTACAAACAGATGACGGGGGACAGAACGGAGCGCGTCAAGAACAACATCGTTGTCGATACCGCGGGGTTCGATCTGGTTCTCGACCATACGAATCCGTTCTTCATAGAATTTATCGGTGTTTTCGCTTTTATCACTCACAGTGTCGGCAGCCTCCTCCTTTGACCTACATGCTGTTACCAGAACAGCAAACAAAATGACAAAAGATACGAATATCTTCATGCTTTATTGTAAGGAATATATGCCTGTGTGTCAATACGTAACGAATGAAAGAGCGCTACTTCAGTCTCATATACTGCCGCAGGGAATCATTGTAATCGCGGTACCGGGGAAAGGTTATCGCACGGCTTCCCATCGCCTGCTTTAAAAGCATTTCAGTCCTGAGCATATCAGCTTCAGATTTGGTGAGCTTTACGATTTCAAGCGACTTTTCAATAATTTCCTGTAAGAGGGCTGCTTTTATTTCGGAATTGGTTTCGATATTGTAGGCCTCGATCAAGCTGTCCCCCTCAGCACGCAGGATAATTTCAGCGGAATCCTCTATCTCAGTTTCGGTCATTGTAATACCCTCGGGCTGAGCAGCCTTGTATTGCGCGGGCGGCTGCTCTGAGAAGGAATATTCATTCAATGCCAGATAGGGGAAGTCATCGAGCTGTAATGCAAACCCGATTGAATCAGTTATTATGGCATCGGATTCGGAATCCAGCATGTCCGCATATTCTTCTGCCATCCTTGAGCGGGCTGTATCGGGCACAGCTATAACCTCGTCATGCATTGTCGCTATAGAGATCCGCTCTTCTCTTTCGGCTTTATGAAGCTTGGAACGTATAGGCGCAGGTGAATCGATCTCAATAGGAGCAGGTACAGGAGGTGGCGGCTGTATGTGAGGCATTGCCAGAGCAGCCTCACCGGAAGCCTGTTTATCCCCCTTGCTTTCAGGGACAGCTTTTGTGCCCGGCTCTTTCTTTTCTGTTGGCTCGGGCTCTCCTGCAGCTTTGACATCATCCTCCAGAAGCTCCGGCACCGTCGGCGGGGTTTGGTCAGTCTCGGCCAAATCCTCCACCTCGTCCTTTCTGGCCTCGTTTAAATCCAGCTCCTCGGCCGAAATGGCGCCCGTACCTTCAAACTCGCCGCCAAAGGCCGAATCTGCCATTTTCTCGAACTCCGATCGTCTTTCGCCTGAGGGCGGAGCTTCCTCCAAATCCAGCACCGCCGGGCTTTTATCCATATACATAACTTCATCAGCGCCTGTATCGAGCACACGAAAACCCTTGATCAGATGCCAGCTTACCATAAACGCCATTAATAATATTGTAGCCGAGGCGGCGATTTTCATGAATCTATTGAAGGAGAAGTACTTTTCCTTGAAACCTACCCATGAGCTTTTATACTCCGGGATTTTCTCGATACGCTTATTGATGCGCGATTCCAGACCCTCCCAGTAACCCTCGGGAAGCTCCGGCAGAAGCTCGCCCTTGGCGGTGTAATCCAGAGTCTTATAAGCCTCAAGCTCTTCGGCCTTTTCCGGATTCTCGGCCAGGAATTTCTCGAATTCCTCAGCCTCTCTCTCACCCAGACGGCCGTCGAGATAGAGGTTCAGATATTTCTCAAAATCTTTATCGTTATCATTCATTCCAGGTAATCCTTCAGCTCTTTTTTGAGTCTGGCTCGGGCCCTAAACAGACGCGACATCACTGTCCCGACTTCAATCTTGAGCGAGGCGGCGATTTCCTCATAGCTCATATCTTCATACGTTCTAAGTATAAACACCGTTTTGAATTCCTCGGGAAGATTATCCACAGCCTTTGTGATCTGTTTTCCCAGATCTCCCGCGGTCATCTGTTCATGCGGATTGGAGGCTGTCTTCTTGTCTTCCAGGATATCATCGGGAATCGAATCCTCCAGCGACATTTCGCGCTTTTTTCTCTTCAGATAGTTTATCGATAAATTCGATACGATCGCAAAAATCCAGCTTTTGAAGCTTTTGCCTTCGATGAATGAATCCAGCGCCTGGTAGGCTTTCACGAAGCTTTCCTGCGCCAGCTCATCGGCCGTATCATGATCCCTGACAAACCTGTAGGCCAGATAGTAAACCGGTTTGCTGAAATGCCTTACAAGCTCGCCAAAGGCGTTCTTATCACCTCGCTTTGCCTTCGAGATCAGTTTTTTTTCGTCGAGCTTAGCTTTTTTCTGTTCAGCCATCTATACAATACAAATGAATTATTATTCCTGCAAATCTGCAATTTTTGAGACAAGATTCTCCAGAATGAATGCGGGTGTCATTCTTTCATAACGCGACTGGTATTCGGCCTCGAAAATATACTTCATGGTCAGCTTCAGCGTACTTCCCTCGAAATTGTCAATCTGTTCACGGCATTTCTGCACAAAAAACGGTTTCACGCCCACACGGGAGGCGATCATATTGTTGTTTTTCAACTCTTTAAGCGAATCGATCATAATCAGGTAATTGAAATGCCTGGTAATCGGGCCGAGGATCGCGGGCAGAGCCTCACCGCTTTCCAGAAGACGACTAAGGCGGTTTAAGGCTTTTTCTTTGTTTTTTCTACCTAACGCATCAGTCAGCTCAAAAATCGAAAAAACAGCAGAACGAGAACCGTAATTGCGGATATCTTCCAGTGAAATCGTGCTTCCCGGCTCAAAGTTCAACGATAATTTGTCAACTTCTTCGGAGATAGTGCTATACGAGAATCCCGCGAAATCGACCAGCAGATCGAGCGCTCTGGGATCGATTTGCAGGCTGTATTTTCCGAGTTGCCGTTTTACCCAGAATTTTGCCGAATTCTGCGTCAGGGGCAAAAAGCTGATCCAGGTTGTTTTGGATGTAACATATTTGAAATACTTCTGGCGCATATCAATATTTCCCCGATGGAAGAGCACCAGATGATTCCCCGGAGGAAGCTGTGGAAAGAATTTCAGCAGGATTTCCTTGTCGTCTTTATTGAATTTCTGGGCCTCATTTACGATCAAAAGCTTGCTTCCGCCAAAAAGAGAATATTCAAGGGCGGTATTGGCAAGATCACCCGCCTTGCCCGGTTTGGCGGTAATCCGCTCGACATTGGCATTTTCCGGATTGCTCTTGTAAAGACATCGTTTTAAGGTATTAACGAATTCGATCTGGAGGTAATCCTCGTCCCCATCAATAAAGTACACGGGGGCGAACTTTCCCTTCTCGATCTGACTAATAACGTCGGAAAATTTCAGCGATGATTTTTTACTCTTTGCCATGGCAGTAAATTAGGCTCAGGGCAAGTGCAAGTCAATCTTTTATTAAATAAGTTTGGAGCAAATAAAAAAGGCAGCCATTGCTGGCTACCTTCGGACAGGGAGGGTATGGTTACGATTAGGCGTTAGCTATCCCTAAAGCCTGTATAGCGGGGTTGTCTGTAACAGGGATGAGATTCAGGCTGTAGGGTATTTTTTTCTGCATCAAGAGAGCCATGTTTCTGAAGGGTTCCAAATCCTTGGAGCAGTACATTCTTTTATTGACCTGGTTAACCAGGGTGAAGCTGTCTGAATAAATTTCCAGCGTCTTATTCTTGAAAAGCTGGGGATTGATTTCCACGAATTCCAGGAGGGCCAGGAGCGCGGCGTATTCGACCTCTTTATCTGTTCCTTTGAATGCTGCCCTGAATACAATTCCGTGATCCGGTACTGTGAATGAAATCAATGCGTTCTTGCCGTCTTCGGATGCCTTGTCTCGTGTAAAACTGGTGAAAAAGCACTCCATAAATTCCCTCCTAATCGAAAATTCCCTTCGTAAACCGATCAGATAAAAAGCAAAGAATATGCCGCCCCGAGCATGCGAAAAAAGGAACGTAACCTGTTGGCTGTTCAAGATTTGCACAGAGGGGTTAATATATTGTCCGGGCATCTCTTAGGCTTTTTGCGAGAACTGTAGAGAGTAATAATGGAATTTGAGATTCAATATAACTGCAAAGGATGGTTATGAAATCCGATTCACACTTTTTGCAGAGTATGCATTAAACTTTCTCAAATGGGTCAAACAGTTTCTTATATTCGGCCATCGCAAAGCGGTCGGTCATGCCGGCGATGTAATCAGCAATCGTTAGCGCCTTATTATCGTTTCTGGCGCGTTTGGCATATTTGGGAGGAAGCTGGCCGGGATTGTCGAAATAGGCCTCGAAAAGCCCGGTAAGGATTCGACGGGATTTATCGGTCATTCGAATTAACCGCCAATGACGGTACATCTTCTCGAACAGGAATTTCTTTAGCTCCAGGTTCTTTTTCCTCAATTCATCCGAAAACTTAAACATCTTCCCGGGCGCTTTGCGGACATCATCAAGGGTCTCTATTTTATTCTCATCAAGATTCTTCACAGTGGTATCCAGAAGATCTGAGACCTCGCGATTTATCAAGAGACGTATAACATGATACTGCCGTTTGGAACTCGAGAGATCGGGCAGCTCTTTTTCCGATTTCTGGTACACTTCTGCAAAAAGTTCGACAGTCATCAACTCGTCCAGATGAATCACACCCGACCAGATGCCGTCATCGACATCATGGCAGTTATATGCTATCTCATCGGCTAAGTCTACAAGCTGCGCCTCAAGCGTGGGATTTTCATTCGGATTGAAAGCGTCTATTTCAGCCAGATCATAGTCGGTTTCGTGCTTAACAATACCCTCACGAACTTCGTAACTCAGGTTCAGTCCGGGAAAACCGGGATATCTTCGTTCGATCAGGTCGACCACACGCAATGACTGGCGGTTGTGGTTGAATCCAAGGCCGGCATGTTTTTGCATTAGCGAATCAAGTATATCCTCGCCGGCATGCCCGAAGGGTGTATGCCCGAGGTCGTGCGCCAATGCTATCGCCTCGGCAATATCCTCGTTCAGTTTCAGGGCGCGGGCAATCGTGCGTGAAATTTGGGAGACCTCCAATGTGTGGGTCAGCCTCGTACGGTAATGGTCGCCCTCATGATTTACAAAGACCTGGGTTTTGTATTCCAGCCGACGGAAGGCGGCGGAATGGATTATCCTGTCGCGGTCACGCTGAAAGCATGTGCGGTAGGGGTGTTCCAGTTCGGGATGCTGCCGTCCCAGCGATTTTTTGCTATGTGCGGCATAGGGCGCGAGGGTTTCCTCCTCCACCCTTTCGATATTTTCGCGAGTGTTCAGTCGTTCGATCATGGGGGGAATTTAATAAAAAAAACCGAAAGACAAAAGGGTTTCTATAGATTTACCGCAAATCCAAATGAATGTGTCTCACCCAGATTGCTGTGGCGGTTGATGGCGTAGTCGATCCGAAACTGCTTCCATTTTATGCCGAATCCGCCCGAGGGCAGTGTTGGATTTGTGATCAGTCCCAGCCTGACAAATAGTATCTCTTCCAATCTGATCTCCTGTCCGAAATGATAGCGCCTGATATCACCCTCACCGCTCAGCTCGAGATTCAATACCAGATAATCAAGATTGCGGAGACATAGCCCCAAACGGTATTCGATATCGGTTTTATCCTCGCTTTCCACCAGACGGGGCCGGTTGAGATTGGATAATGAGGCATGCAAAACTATATCATCAAACTGAGATGCCATTCCGAGTGAGATGGAATTCATGCTGAGGTCGTTAAAGTCTTCGGCAAAAGATATTCGGTAATGCTCCCATCTGACTCCCATTGTCAGATACTTATAGATATCTTTTGAGAATGCCAGCGCAAAACGGTTTTCGGTCATGATATCCGGATTGCCGAAATTGGAATAGGCAAAGCCGGTATGCACAAAGCCAAAGTCATGAGCTATTGCCAGATTTATCTGATCCAGTTCCGAGAGACCGTAGAGCATATTATAATCGAAGGCAACCGAGGTCCGCTTCACAAAGTCAAGCAAAGCCGGATTGGCATACAAAACCGCGGCATTGTTGTCACGTCCGAGGCAGGTATTTCCCAGAGCGCCCTGCTGAGGGCAAACCGAATTGAACAAACATCCGGCAAAGATATTCTGCGTCAGAATTAATAACAGGCAAAATGTAAGCGCTACCCGTTTCATTGCTTCACCACCCCGAAGACATATTTCTCCGAATAATCGCATGCGCCGCTCAGGTGCGCCTGAAGGATGTACATTCCCACCTCAAGAAAGCCGCCGTCCGATTTGCGGCCGTCGTAAGTGTACTCACCGGAGGCAAGCATCTGCTCATCAAAAATCGTGGCCAGCTTCCGTCCTTCGAGAGAGTAGACATCAAGAGTCAGATAGCACTCCCTCGGCATTTCAATATCGATCCTCAGATACTCGTGCTCACATCCGCATCCGGGATAAATCAACTTGCTTACGAGATTTAATTCAAAATCGGAGGGGAATCCACCATGAACCGAGTTAACCCTTCCCGGTGTCGAGCCGGAAATATCCAGGGAGGGATGCCAGTTGGCGCTGTCCCATCCGGGCGAATCGAGTGATACCCGTTCCCATGATATATTGTCTCCATTGCCAGAATTATACTCCACTGAATCGGCACTCATGCTGTCCGGTGTAAGAAGCAGAATCAGGTCACCGGAATTATTCAAAGCACGCCACGAGGATACTTCGAATAGACCGCCTTCAAAATCGATATAATATGTCCGGAATGCATCCTCATCCTGACAGAGTACAAAATAGCTTTGCGGTTCAATGCTAATGCTGTCGATTTCCGAGCATCCCACCAGATCGCATAGCGACCATCCGGAAAGATTGACCGGATCATCCGAAAAGTTATAGACTTCAACCCACTCCGATTCAAGCGGATTATCCGGATCGGCCATAAACTCTGTGATCAGAATCTGGCCGCAAAGGCCTTCTGAAAATATTAGCAGTATTACAAATGCAATCACTAAGGTGCGCATGCTACCCGGTCAATAATGTTACCAGCAGATTGAATCGTGCCGAATCAATCAGGTTATACTTCTCTCCTTCTCTGCTGTCCATTACCGCTCGAAGATAGATGTGATCTCCGAATTGAATATTTTCGCTCAGGTATAAAAGCCAGTACCCGGGCGAACCGTCAGTCATATCATAATCAATCCGGCTGAATTTGACAATAGAATTTATCTTATCCGCAATCGGAAATATCCCCTTCAGCTCGGCGCGAATGTAATCACGCCTGCCGTAAGAATAATACACCCGCTTCAACTCACCCGAAAGCCGCAGCCTGTTTTTAAGCGATCCTCGATAAAAGATATCCATCCTGAGATGCTGGCGATGGCCATAATCTCCGCCTATGTTATCATCACCCCAGAGATATGTTAACTCTGTCTCGAATTGCTTTGACAGTTTAAACCGCTCGGAAATCTTCATCCTGAATTTCTCTTCCTTGCCGGCATCGCTCCAGTAATTTGCGGAGATAGACGTCTGATGTTTTCCAAAGATATAGTATGACGATCTGGCCCAGACGCCCCATTCGCCATTCTGGCGGGAGGCATATTTCAGACCGGTATTTTCAATCTCAATCGTTTTGTAATCTGAATTTGCGCGTCCAGAGCCGTAAGGATTAATATACCCGAGCGGATAATTCCAGCCTGCAATCGACATCTGCCCTTTCTCGAATTTGCGCTTGAGATCAAAACAGTATGCGATATATCTACCGTTGCTTTGAGATATCTCAGATTCGAAATCATATTCTCCCCATTTATATTCAAAAGCCGCGCCGAGAATCAGGTCGGAATAAGCTGTGCCGTTCTCGAAGTTCTGTATTTCAAAATAGCTGCCTATAAAACCTGCGTTTAGATTTTTATATCGATACTCTGTTCCAAGGGCGGCCATCCTCCCGCGTGCATTATCCGATCTGTCATAGGAAAGCATGGCTACAGGCGATAAACTGGATTTATATTGCAGGCGAATGCCATTGAATTTTCCAAGCTGCGGGAAAAGCGCGGATTTATAGGGTAAGTCCTCTCTTCCAAGAAAATCGGAATGATATCCCAGACTGATTCCCATACCCCAGCCCGGGTTAAAATTGCCTGCTTCACAATTCAACCTGTTGTGGTCAAAGCGAATATATCTTTTGCGGAAATAGTAATCCTCGCCGGATATATCTTTCTCCATTTGCAGGTAATAAACAAAATCTCCTGTATATTTTCCCGAGAGTGTAATTAGCTGCCGTCGGGATTTATCCTGATCGAGGTCATGATAGATTCGGTAGGAAAAGGCGGATTCCAGTTTCTGAAGCAGCCCCCCGGCATTGGGTTTGTCTATGCTCAAATCGTGAAGCTCAAGATCATCAAGGCTGTCACCCAGAATCTCGAGCTCCGGGTACTGCCTGATGATAGCATCCAGAAGGCGCTCATCCTCACGCACCGCCGGATACGGAATGGCGGAGAAAAACTCGTCAAGAAGCCTGTACTGCTCTTCATCAATCTGGCCCGACTGGAAAAGGTAATCCAGTTCGGACTGCGAGTCGAGAAGATACGTATTTATCAATGCCGGTTTCGCGACAGATGTGATGAGGAGCAGAAATAAGAGAACCAGTCTCAGATTTCACCCCCCGTTAGCTTAAACCGTACTCCTTTAACTTACGATACAGCGTCCTCTCACCAATTCCAAGATATTGCGCGGCCAGTTTTCTATTCGATGAGGCCGCCTCGAGCGCCCTTTCAATCATTTCCTTTTCCATCTCCTGCAGGGTCTGTACCTGCGGAGTAACCTCCATCCCCTCATCGCGGGTATTCGCACTCCCAACCGGAGCCTCCCGATGATTCGCCGACTTAACCAGAAGGTCTTTCATCTCAGCCACTTCCCGTGCCAGGCTCAGCAGTGCACGGTAAATCATCTCGAAATCCGCCTGCTCGCCGCTCTTGCCGGTCACCACAGGCAAAGAGCGGTTCTGGCGCGCGGCCTTACGGATGAATTCTTCCACATCATAGGAGGTAATCCGCTTATCGCGGGACAAATAGGATGTGGAATGGATAAAATTTTTCAACTCCCGCACATTCCCGGGCCAACTATAACGTTCCAGAAGCGTGACAGCATCGGAATCGATTCTAATTTCTCCCAGATCGGGCTTGAGTTCCTGAAGGAAATAAACAGCCAGAGGGTGAACGTCCTCGGGACGGTTTCGCAACGGCTCGGTATTTATCTGAATCACCGACAGGCGGTAGTAAAGATCGTTTCTGAACTTGCCCTCATCCACAAGGTCTTTCAGATATTTGTTGGTTGCACAAATTACACGGACATCGACCCTGATCTGCTCATTGCCGCCCACCCTGAAAAAGGTCTTCTGTTCCAACACACGCAGAAGCCGTGCCTGCAGGTCGAGTTTGAAATCACCTATCTCATCCAGAAATATACTTCCACCGGAGGCAGTCTCGAAATAACCGGCACGCTGTTTATCTGCACCGGTAAAGGCGCCTTTCTCATGGCCAAAAAGCTCACTTTCCATAACCGATTCGGATATAGCGGCGACATTGACCGATATAAAAGGCTTGCCGCTCCTGGCCGAATTGGCATGAATCGCCTGCGCCAGGATTTCCTTGCCGGTGCCCGACTCACCGGTAACCAGAACAGTGGCATCGGTGGGAGATATCTGCTTTAGAACCGAGGCCATGCGCTTGTGATGTGCCGAGCGTCCGATAATTCCACAGTTATTCAGAATATTTTTGAGCTCAACATTTTCAAGCATCTTCTCCCGCAGATTATTAGAAGAATAATCAGGCGGGTAAGCTCCGGAAAGATTCCATGCGCTGAGATCATCATAGATGTTGTTCCCCTCAGGAAGAAAGATCAGGTATAATTCACTTAATGGAGATTCTCGGGATAATTTCGATACAATCGGATGGGCATTCTGGCTGATGATCTCCCAGTCCAGAAGGATAAAATCAGGATTGCGGCTTTCCAGATTATTCAAAAGCAGGTCGAGCTGCTCGAAGACGACGACATTGTAGCCTTCCGGCCAGAGATCACGGTCGCGCCATTCGAAAATCTCAGGCCGCTGGGACAAAATCCATATTGAAAAACCATTATCCATTTTTCTTTTTCTTGCGCTGTTTTCTGGCTTTCTTTTCCTTTTTGCCTTTGGCCGATTTATCGTTTTCAACCAGCTTCAAGTCGATTCTGTAGAATACAAGGTCGACATCAACGATTTGCACGAAAATCTTATCTCCCAGCCGATAGCTTTTCTTTTTGTGACGGCCGCGAATTTCATACCGCTCCATGTCAACATAGTAATAATCATCCTCCATCAAGGACAAACGCACCATACCCTCTGCGGAGAACTGCATGAGCCTGACAAAAAATCCGCCCGAGGTTATACCGGAGATTATACCTTCATAAATATTACCAACCTGTTTGGAAAGATAAAGCACCTGCTTGATTTTGATCGTTTCACGCTCCGCCCTCTCGGCAATAATCTCCATATCGGTACTGTGCCGCCCGACGCGGTCGAGAAGCTGTGAAACCGAGGCCATGCGTTCGCCCGGATACTTCTTGTTTTTGATCTCCGACAGAAGCCGGTGCACCATCAGATCGGGATATCGTCTGATGGGGGATGTGAAATGCAGATAATTTTCGAAGGCCAGCCCGAAATGGCCGATGTTTTCGCGCTGGTACTGCGCCTTCTTCAGTGATCTTAGAAGAATTTCATTCATCAGGTCCTCTTCGGGCGTATCCTCGAACTGTCGTATGCAGTCTGCCAGATGTTTGGGCTTGATCGGATCGGGAAAACTAAAATTGTAGCCAAACGACTTGGCAAATTCCTGAAAAGCATTGATTTTATCCCGATCCGGCCGGTCGTGCACGCGGAAGAGTGTAGGCAGACCAAGGCGCACGAAATGAATCGCAACGCATTTGTTGGCCAGAAGCATGAATTCTTCGATCAGCTTATGGCTCTCTTTACGGGGACGCACCCGTACATCCATCACCTCGCCGCTCTGATCCATAATGACCAAAGGCTCGGGCAGATCGAAGTCTAGGCTTCCCTGCTGAAAACGTCGCTTGCGGAGCTTTTTGGCAATGGCACGCAGGGGCCCGAGAGCCTCGGCCACCTCTATCGGCACGCCGTTGGTCTCGGCAGTATCGAAATAATCCTGCACCTCGTCATAGCTTAAGCGGGCAGAGCTCTTTATAATGGATTTGAATATCTCGAAATTCATCACATTGCCCTTGGGCGTTATTTCCATCTCGCAGGTATAGGTAAGCCGTTCCTCACCGCCTTTGAGACTGCATATTTCATTGGAAATATGTTCCGGAAGCATGGGCAGCACCCGGTCGACCAGATACACCGAGGTCGCCCTATTACGCGCCTCCTTGTCGAGGGCACCGCCCTCGCGTATATAATTTGAGACATCGGCTATATGTACTCCTACCAGATAGTTGCCTTTGCCGTTTTTTCTGAGAGAAAGGGCATCATCGAAATCCTTGGCATCGGCGGGATCGATGGTAAACGTTACCTGGTCACGGAAATCGCGGCGCTTCTTGATTTCTGCCTGGGTAATGCCATATTTGACTTTAGAAGCTTCCCTTAAAACGGGCGCCTGGAATTCCAGAGGAAGCTCATATTTTTTTATTACACTTAAGACATCGACACCGGCCTCATGCGGAAATCCCAGAACCTCGATAAGTTTACCCTCTGGATTAAGGAACTGATTCTTCCATTCCTTAAGCATAACCGCGACTTTTTGGCCGTCCTTGGGTGAAAGGCCATGATCAGGCATGATATAAACGTCACGTTTGAATGAGGGATCATCCGGCTCGATATATTCGAAATATTTGGACGAGTGATATGTACCCACGATCGTGGTGCGAGCGCGTTCGAGAACCTTTACGACTTCGCCCTCGGCCTTCTTGCCGGGAGTTTTGTAGGGCTTGACCCTGACAACGACTTTATCGCCGTTTAAAGCGGTCTTGGTATCGTTGGCGCGAATATAAATTTCATCCCCGCCGTCATCCGGCATCAAAAAGGCAAAGCCCTTCTGAGTGATCTGGATTTTTCCGACCTTCAGGCTCATCTTACCCGGAGGGCCAATTCGTCCTCCCCGAATTTTGACCAGCTCGCCATCGGAGATCAAATCCTTTACCATGCGGCGGAACTTGCGGTACTGTTTTTCGGGGATTTTCATCTCTTTGGCGAGTTCCCGGGGCCTCACCGGACGGTAATTTTCTTTGGAAACGTAGGCTACTATTTTCTCTGCGGAAATATCCATGTCAAACCCTTTGCTTGAAATTAAGGACAGCAGAATATAAAGTCAAATCAATTCAGGGATTTTTGAGGCGCGCCTGCAGATCAATCATTGCGGGATCGAATCAATACTTTACTGAAGGCATTCATATTCTCGAGCACAGTGCCTGTGCCGCGGGCCACACATGTCATCGGATCGTCGGCGACATACACCGGCAGGTTTGTCTCGTGCCGGATACGTTTGGCAAGCCCGCGCAAAAGGGCGCCGCCGCCGGTGAGCACGATGCCGCGGTCGAGTATATCCGACGCCAGCTCGGGAGGAGTGGCCTCCAGCGATAAACGCACAGCCTCGATGATAGCTTCAATAGGCTCGGTCAGTGCTTCCCGCACCTGGGCCGAGGATATTTTCATATTCTTGGGTACACCCGCCACCAGATCGCGCCCCTTTATCTCAACCGATTCCTCGCGTTCCATTGGAAAGGCCGAGCCGATCTTTATCTTGATTTCCTCGGCGGTAAGTTCGCCAATCAGCAGATTATAATTCTTCTTGAGATACATCACAATCGATTCGTTAATCTCATCCCCGGCGATACGGATCGATTTATTATTGACTATGCCATAAAGCGCAATTACCGCAATTTCCGAGGTGCCGCCGCCGATATCTATTATCATTATGCCAGAGGGCTGATCGACTGGAAGGCCCACTCCGATGGCCGCAGCCATCGGCTCATGAATCAGATAAACCTCCCGCGCCCCGGCATTTTCGGCCGAGTCACGGACTGCCCTCTTTTCGACCTCGGTGATACCAGAAGGTACCGAGATCAGGATACGGGGCTTCATCAGATATTTATGCTTGACGACTTTTTTGATAAATGACGAGAGCATCTTCTCGGTAATTTCGAAATCGGCAATTACGCCGTCTTTGAGGGGCCGAATGGCTTTGATTTCACCCGGTGTACGTCCCAGCATCTCCTTGGCCTTTTTACCTATAGCTACAACCTTGCCGGAAGCGGCTTCGACCGCTACCACCGACGGCTCATTCAAAACAATCCCCTGCCCGTGGACATAAATCAATGTGTTGGCGGTACCGAGATCGATTCCAATATCGTTCGAGAAAAATCTAAAAAGTGACATATTTTAATCTTTCCTATACAATTAGAAGATTATAGAGACTGATACGCATCATATCAACAAAAAATTTAATTGAATTGTTAAAACTGCAAAAACTCCCTTTTTATCTACCCGAAGAAGAGAAAATCTTCCAGAGGTTTAATATATCCGCTCCAATTATTATCGGCCTTTTCTGCAATTTTATTGATAGCGTCCAGCTTGCTGTCGATTTCATCCAGGAAATGCAATACATAAGCCTCGCGGGTTTTGGGATGAACCACCGCGCCTTTATCCAGATCGCCGTGATGGGACAGGATCAGATGCCTTAGTTTCAACGCCAGCCTTTCGGGAAAATCCTCGATTTCCTTGATCATATCGGCAACTATATGATCGCCGATTGCAAGATGCCCAACCAGCCGTCCGGCCTCGGAATAATCGTAAACAATCTCGCCCTCGAATTCGATGGTCTTGCCAATATCATGCAGAAGAGCGCCCGAAACCAGAAGATCTCGGTCCAGAAAAGGATAATTCTGGCAAATCAAATCGGCTGCACGAGCTAAGGAGAGACTGTGATCGGCAAGTCCTGAAATATAATCATGATGGAATTTCTTTCCCGCCGGACGTTGCAGCCATTTATCGAATAACTCCTCATCTTCTAAAAATTTCAGAAGCAAGGTCTTCAGATTTGAATCCGTAATAGATTCTGCAATTTCCAGAAATTCCTCTTTTAGCTTTTCCGGAGATTTAACCGAGGCACGTTTAAGATCGTCGGGCAGATATTCCTCGGCCTCGGCTTTCCTGATTTTCTCGATAGTGATCTGCGGCTTATTGCGGTAGCTGTTTACCATACCCTGAACCTTGACCACCTCAGCGCCATCAAGATCCAGCTTGACAGTTTCGGCATCACTCCAGACCACCGCATCGATATCGCCGCTTCGGTCGCCCAGGACCAGCGCCAGGCGGCTGCCGGATTCGGCAATCTTAATCTCCATCTGCTTCAAAAGGAGGAATGCGGTGATCCGTTCACCGAGAATATAATCCTTTATCATCTATTTTACTCCTGAAACTAATCTAAGGCTCACGGTTTTAAACATCAAGGAAAATAGTTGTCTGGATTTAACAATCTTCTTAATTTGGCAAGCATGGGAATCTTAAGCCGCTATATACTTCGTGAACATCTCGGCCCATTTATCTTTGCGCTGGTAATAACCCTGTTTGTTCTAATTATCGATCTGGTTCCAGATATCGTAGAGCTCATAATCGGTAAGAATCTGGATGCGCTCACTGTGCTGTGGGTGTTTCTTCTGAATCTGGCCTGGATGCTTGCGCTGGCGGTCCCGATGGCCTGCCTGATCGCCACGCTCATGGCCTTTGGGCGCTTGAGCTCAGACATGGAAGTTCTGGCAATACGCACCTCCGGAATCAACATCCTCAGGATTATAGCTCCGGTGCTGATTGCCAGCGCAATATTGGGCGGCGGGCTGGTTTGGTTTAATAATGAGGTACTGCCCGATGCCAATCATAAAGCACGGGTACTGATGGGCGATATACGAATTATGCGTCCAACTCTCTCGATTCAGAGCAATGTTTTCATCACCGATATCCCCGGCTATTTCATTCTTCTTGGCGATATCGATCATGAGACCTCACGCATAAAGGATGCCCTGATATACGACCAGAGATATTCAAATATACGCAGGACTATCACCGCTGACCGGGGCTATCTGGAATATCTGGAGGGCGGTCAGGTATTGTCTTTCGAGCTTGAGGACGGCGAAATTTATGAATCGGATAAAAGCGATCCGACACGCTATAAACGCGTGCTTTTTAAAAAACAGGTTTTCAATATCCGCGATGTCAGCCGTGAACTGCGCAAGACCTCATCCTCGCATCGAGGCGACCGTGAAATGTCTACCGCCGAGATGCTGGCCGAAACGGATGATTTGAAG
>CAZBZV010000010.1:65200-73552 GCA_964496505.1 uncultured Ignavibacteria bacterium
ACAGGAGATCGATAAGCTGATTTTAAGCCATAAAGATCCTAACAGGGTTTTGCGTGGAGAGACCAAGACGATGCGTGAGGATAAAATCGATGAAGCGGATATCATGAAGGTCAGCTATGTCATAGACGCACTGACCAATATGCGCAACACAATGAATATCCTCAAAAACAATTTCCGTAAAATCAACCAGGTACAGAAATCGATCAATGTCTATCTTCTGGAGGTTCACAAAAAATTCTCGATTCCGGCCGCATGTGTGGTTTTCGTGCTGATTGGCGCGCCTTTGGGCATGCTCTCCCGGCGGGGTGGTATGGGAACTGCAATTGGTATATCGGTAGGACTGTTTATAGTCTACTGGGCCTTCCTGATAGGCGGAGAGGAATTGTCTGACCGGGGGATTACCTCGCCGGTGATGTCGATGTGGGCGCCTAATATTCTGATCGGGGCAATAGGACTTTTGCTGCTATATCAGCTTATCACGGAAAGGTCGATATTCCAGATAATCTCCAAAATCCGCAATTCAAAAGCGGGCGCAAAAGTCATGGATTGGCTGGAAAGGCTCTCAAAACTGATGAAGGGTGAACTGGAGAAGAAAGAGGTTAAACCGAAAAGCAAAGCGGCCTGGCGTAAGACTTTCCGGCCGATCAAAATTCTGGACAGCTACCTTCTGGGAAAATTCATAAAGGCGGTAATCCTCTCACTGATAATATTCATCATCATAATGCATCTGGTGCATTTGATCGAGCACCTGGATACATATATCGATAAACATGCAAGCATTACAGATATTCTAAAATTCTACATGTATACCACGCCTTTCATAGTCGTTCTGACAATTCCCATAGCTACACTCCTGGGCGCGATCTTCACTGTCGGACTTATGGCGCGCAAAAACGAGCTTCTGGCTATCAAGGCTTCCGGCGTATCGTTGTGGCGCATCGCTATGCCGCTTTTGATTGCAGGTTTGATTTTATCGGTCTGTGTTTTTATCGCCTCTGAGAAGATTCTGCCCTATACCAATCAGAAAAAGCAGGAGATTCGTTACGGAAAGATCGAAAAGCAACCCCAGTACCGTGAGGAATACTACACCAATTTCCATCGTCGCGGAGATTACGGGCGCATCTTTAACTTCAAGCTGTATAATCCCAAACAGATTCTGGGAAAGGATGTGCAGATACATACATACAGCGACAACCGCCTGATGCGGCTGATAGAGGCCAAAGAGTTTTCATGGCAGGATTCTGTCTGGATTGCAGTCAACGGCACGCAGACAATATTCTCGGCGGCCGATCTGCCCGAAAAGCGGGATTCTATTATCGAGTTCGATACGCTTTACCTCAGCCATTTTACAGAAATGCCGGAGCGTTTCACCCGACGCCATATAGATCCTCGCGATTTCGGCTACGATCAGACTATCAGCGACTTGAAAGAGGAGATAGAGATTCGGGAGAAAAATGGCATCTCTGCTACCCCGGAAAAGGTCTATCTGCGCTTTAAATATTCCATTCCGCTAACGAGCTTTATAATCATTCTGATTGCTGTACCGCTTGCGGCCGACCCCAAACGAGGATCGCCCGCTATCGGCTTTGCATTTGCAATCGGAATATCCTTTACCTACATGATCCTGTTCGAGGTATTCCGAACCCTTGGAACTTCCGGCAAATTGTCGCCACAGGTTTCGGCCTGGTCGGTTAATTTGCTCTTCCTGCTGGTGGGACTGATTATGATGTTCAAAGCCCGCAAATAGAAAAGGCCATGCTTAACATGGCCTATAGTATTTAAGAGATATTTTCAAGAGAATGTCATTCTGAGCGCAGCGAAGAATCTACTTGAATCGAGAGAGATTCTTCGGTTACTCCGTTCCCTCAGAATGACTGTAAAAAACCGTTCGGTTTAAGTCCCTTCCTGCCAGGAGGCCAGGTATTCTTTCTGGCGTGCGGTCAGTTTGTCAATCGAGGTCGCCATAGACTTCAGCTTCAGCTGCGCTATGCGGGCATCGATTTTCTCCGGCACCGTATAGACCTTGTTCTCCATACCCGAGGCTTTGTTGACAAGATATTCGGCCGCCAGAGACTGATTGGCGAAGGACATATCCATGACCATGGCGGGATGCCCCTCGGCACATGACAGATTTACCAAACGGCCTTCGGCCAGAACGATAATCCGTTTGCCCTTTTTCAGGCTGTATTCATTAACAAGAGGACGAACCTCGCGCACATTTTTCGAAATCTTCCTCAAGCCGTCAAGATCAAGCTCGACATTGAAGTGTCCGGAGTTGCAAACAATCGCGCCATCCTTCATCTTCTCGAAATGCTCAGGTCTGATCACCGAGATATTGCCGGTAACAGTGATAAAGATATCACCTATCCTGGCCGCTTTCGACATGGGCATGACGTTGAAGCCGTCCATAACTGCCTCGATACCCTTGAGCGGATCGACCTCGGTCACGATAACATTAGCGCCCATACCCTTGGCGCGGTTAGCCAGACCGCGTCCGCACCAGCCATATCCGGCCACAACAACGGTCGAACCGGCTATGAGATAATTCGTGGCGCGCAGGATACCGTCAAGCGTGGACTGCCCGGTGCCGTAACGGTTGTCGAAGAAATGCTTGGTTTTGGAGTCGTTGACAGCTATTACCGGATACTCAAGTTTGCCGTCGCGAACCATGCTGCGCAGGCGTATCACGCCGGTGGTGGTTTCCTCAGTACCGCCGATGACATCCTTGAGATACTTGCGCTCATCTTTATGCAATGTCGAAACCAGATCGCAGCCGTCATCCATAGTCATATTCAGTCCGGGACGAAGGCAGGATTTGATATGCTTGTAATATGTCTTATTGTCAGCGCCGTTGATCGCGAATACTGCGATTTTATGATGTTTGACCAGTGAGGCCGCCACCTCGTCCTGGGTCGAGAGCGGATTGGAGGCACACAGATAAACTTCGGCTCCGCCGGCCTTTAGAGTTTTGGCCAGATTCGCTGTTTCGCTGGTGACATGCAAACAGGCCGCAACTTTTACACCCTTAAGCGGCTTTTCCCGTTTGAAGCGCTTCTCGATTAAATCCAGGACCGGCATAAATTTCGCCGCCCATTCTATTTTTTTCTTGCCGGCATCAGCCAGGCTGAGAGACTTGATATCGTATTTCATGAGGCTCCTTCCTAAACTTCCCTGGCCAGATCGGCCGCTTTATCAGTCTTTTCCCAGGTGAACTCATCCCCGTTGCGTCCAAAATGCCCATAGGCCGCCGTTTTCTTGAAAATCGGCCGGCGCAGGTTCAACTGCTCGATCATGCCTGCGGGAGTCAGATCAAAATGCTTACGGACAATCTCTTCAATCTTGCTTGCTGGCACCTTTGAGAGGGGATCGGTAAATATATTTATCGATACCGGTTCGGCTTTGCCGATAACATAGGCAAGCTGAATCGTACATTTCTCGGCTATTTCGGCCGCCACCAGGTTTTTGGCAACATAACGCGCCATATAAGCCGCTGAACGGTCTACCTTGGTGGGATCCTTGCCGGAAAAAGCCCCGCCGCCATGAGCGGCCATGCCGCCGTATGTATCGACCATAATCTTGCGGCCGGTCATACCGGTATCCGACTGAGGCCCGCCGATTACGAATTTCCCGGTCTGATTGACATAGAATTTTGTATCATCATCAAGAAGACCCTCCGGAACAACCTGCCTGATAATCTTATCGATCATCTCATTGCGGGCATCATCGGTAATCGCAGTGCCGACATAATCCAAAATCTCCTCGGTATGCTGACAGGCCAGAACCACCGTATGCACTCTCTTAGGCTTGCCGTCTTCGTACTCAACTGTCACCTGCGACTTGCCGTCCGGACCCAAATAAGGCAGTTCGCCGGATTTTCTGACATCCGCCATACGTTTGGTGAGTTTATGTGCGAGTATAATAGGCATCGGCATAAGCTCATCGGTCTCATGGCTGGCATATCCGGTCATGAGCCCCTGATCGCCCGCGCCGCCGGTATCCACACCCTGGGCAATATCAGGCGACTGCTTGCCGATGCAATTCAAGAGGGCTACGGTATTATAGTGAAATCCAAAATCCGGATTGACATATCCGATGTCCCTTATTACCTGGCGCACCAGATTAGGCAGATCGACATAACCGGTTGTGGTAATTTCACCACCCACCAGAACCAGACCCACTGTTACAAAGGCCTCGCAGGCCACCCGGCCGTTTATATCCTGACGGAGAACGTCATCCAGTACAGCATCAGAGATCTGGTCGCAGATTTTGTCGGGATGTCCTTCGGTAACGGACTCGGACGAGAAGAGGTAAGTTTTATCCCCCATGCTTTCTCCTTCTGTATTGAAAAAAATTACACTCTGTATTTATAAATCCCCCGGTCTATAAATCGACCTGAGAGGAATCACCCACATTCAATTTGCTGAAATGGCCACGAACTTCGACACCATCTCCTATTAAAGAACCTTCCAACAAGCTATTGCTTATATTGGCATCCACCGAGATTATCGAATCCTTGATTATCGAATTCTTTACCGTTACCCCGGCCGCAATCGAAGCATACGGTCCGATAACCGAATTTTCGATTTTGGCATCTTTGTCCACGAAGACAGGAGGTATAACCGCTGAGCCGTTGATTTGGGGAGCACACTCTTTGCAGGCATCCAGCAGATGACGGTTGGTTTCCAGAAGCGTTTCGGATTTGCCGCAGTCGTACCAACCCTCGATCTCGTAAGTAAACATCTCAGCCCCTTTTTCAAGCATAACTTGAAAAGCATCAGTAACCTGATACTCGTTCTTGGTTTTTATATCGGATTCTATGACTTCGTTTAAGCTCTTTTTCAGAAGCTGAGTATCTTTAATATAATAGACACCTACAAGGGCAAGATTTGAGGGCGGGTCAGGCGGCTTTTCCAGAAGCCTGAGTATCCGATTGCCGTCAACCTCGGCCACGCCGAAGCGGCGGGGATCATCAACCTGCCTGACGCCAAGAAAATTCTTGCCTTTACCGATTATACCGTCCCAGTCCATCTCGACAATTGTATCCCCCAGAACAGCCAGGATTTCATCCTCTTCATCTTTATCGAGACCTAAATTGATAGCATGACCAAGTCCCAGGAGCTCCTTCTGTTCAACAAAGCGGGATTTAAAATCATAATTCTGGTTTACATAATCGATTATCTTTTCGCCCATGAAGCCGATTACGAATGTTACCTCTTCGAACTCGAGATCCTTGATCGAATCGAGGATATGTCCGAGAAGCGGCTTACCGGCGACATAAAGCAATGCCTTGGGTGCAGTGTGAGTGTGCGGTCTGAGCCTTGTTCCGATACCGGCTACGGGAATTATTACTTTCACAATCTCACCCTTTCAGTCATAGAATTTATTAATGATGTATTTTTAAGTAGCTTAATAAAGGAATATTCCGCAAAAAAGCAACTAATTTACGCCAAATAGCCTCGGCAACCAGTCGAAAGCCACGAATTTCACCTGCCCGATTAGCAGGGATAATCGAGCCATCACAGTGTAGCCGAAATGTGCTCCGAAGGAGATCATTATGAAGACCATCCCCACACGTGCTGTTTTACCCAGTACCCCCTTGTGCTCTTTGGAGAAATAGAAGTATATCAAGGTTGTGATTACGCCCGCAATTATTATTATCCCTCCGGGAATTGCTCCCAGAAGCCAGTCTCCGGCCAGCGGATTAATGATCGTGGCCTGAGTCTGGGGAAGAACCAGGCCGTGAAGCTGCTGGATTAGAAATATACCGGCGGTATTTCCCATTACGAATGCCAGCGATATTCGAGATAGATATGAGAACCTGTCAAAGAAACGGGTAAACATTAGAATCCCTAAAATAGCCGGGAAGATTAGTTCCAGCTTGCCATCATTGATAATCGGAAGCGCCAACTGCTGAACAATAACGGTTTGATAAATCAGCCCCACATAATAGCCCGCAGTCAGCCCTGCGAAGATATGTTCCGCCAGACGATAGAACGGATTGTCCTTATACAAAAACGAGAAGATCGACAAGATAAGAAATCCGGCCACACTCATCTCAATCAATCCGGCGCCGGGAGCGTTCATACCTTGCGCCCTCCCAGAAAATATGCTGTGTTGCCAAGCAGTATGAAGAAGATTATCATCAGATGAACCATCGACTGCGGCCCCATAAAGAGCGTAGCCATACCCTCGGACCCGATAAGCTTTTCGTATTCGGCCGCCCCGCGCATACCACCCAGAAGACCAACCATCTGCCGGCTCTGAAGATATGAGTAGAACTTGGGAGCCATCACAGCGGTAACACCGGCTCCCAGAGGTATACCGAATTGACGATTGGCAATAGTCACCCATTCATCGACAATTCCGTTATCCGAAATTATATAAAGAAATTCGACATCCGAATATTTATCTATATTTTGAGTGATAGGGAAAGAATCCAGCGGCACCCCGCGAAAGTCGGTGGGATAAATTCCGCGGAATGAGTTGCCCATACCCATGATAACCGCCTTGTAATCCGGCTTATATCCGAGATTCAGATAATGTACGCCGTACTTTTTTTCCTCGCCCAACTCCTCGACCGCCCAGTTTTTGGCCATATCGTTCATCACGCGCTCGGTGATACTGGGACCGCCGAGGGGCACTGTGGTCATGCAGATCAGCTTCATATCCTTGCGCCAGCAATGCTTGATTGCGGCGCGTGACATCGGCTCGACCTCTGCCAGCGTGGAGGGATAATAATCGAAGGTCAGAAGTATCGTACTTCCGTTGGGAATATTCTCGACCCAGTTATACAGATCGCGGCTTTCCTTGCTGACATAAATTGGCTGAGGAAAACCTACCAGAAACGGAAAAATGGTTGCAAGCAGAATTGCCAGGTAGATAATCCTGCGGTCGATTTTGGTCAGTATTTCGGCAATTCTGTAACGGTTCATGCTATCTGCCCATGTAGGTTCTTTCGATTCCCAGGATAATCCGGATCGACATGCTTGCCGCACCCAATGCCGCGCCTATTATAATCCCGCGCTGGACTGCCAGGTTGGGGTAATTCATGATCCATTCGGTTATCTCCGGCATGCGGTGATAGATAACCTGTCCAATCGGCACCCGTCCCAGCATTACCAGCATGGCTACGATCAAAAGAATCGTAGCTTCCAAAGTGCGCGCCCTGAATGCGCGGTAGGCGGCCGATGCTATGAAAAATGCCAGCATAGCGAACATGGAGGACATCATGGGCGCCGACATATTCTGAAACAGCCAGTCGTAAACAGTGCCCGCCTCGGTGCCCTGAAATATTCCGAATCCGCCCGAGACAGCCAGGCTGATTAGTAGAATAAGCTTGTAGGGCCAGTCCTTTTCCAGCTTTCTGACCCGCCTGTAGTTCACGCTGGTAATCGAAACCACGCCCAGAAGAAGGGTGAATCCGCCGACAATCGAAACCCAGACCTGCATATTGGAACGAAATGTTGTCAGCGTGGGATGGCCGGAGAAAAATGCCGTAATGATAACCATACCGGCAAAGAAGGCCACTATCATCGGAAGACGTTTTCTAAGTAAATCCTGCAATTAACTGGTCTCCAGTATTTTCAGTATAAACAGCGCTTTCCAGTCGATCATCAGATAGACTATTGCCGCGAGTATCAGGACAATAATTATGACTTTCAGGAAATCCTGTCCCTTAAGCGAGCCGAGCATCTTTGGCTCGCCCGAGAGATAGGCCGAGGCGGCATATAATTCCTCGCCCATCAATGTAAAGTCGCAGGCGGCAATGAAAAACGGCAGCTGCTCGGGATTAGCGGTTCCGGAGATTTGGATTGCCCCGGTCAGATTGCCTGTCTCGGCCAGGAGCAGGGATTCTGCGTAAAATGCGCCCATAAAGATATTGGCGGCAGGTTTTATACGAGTCATAATACCGTTAACCGCCGCCGCCAGTGCAAACTGTGATCCGGCCACATACTGCACCATTGAATCGTTATAAAGCTCTTTTTTGCCGGCATTGACATAGGCATCCTTGACAATCTCCTGGGCCGCAGCCATAACCACCGGATACTGCACGGTCACCAGAAGACCGGCCTCATATTCGGCTGTATATGAGGCCACCCGTCCGAGGATCGAAAGTCCGGCTATTGTCTGAATCTCGCTGACTTCCTGAATGCCGGGTATAAAAAGCACCGGCTTGCCCATCTCGGTCGCCCGTCCAACCGCATCATCCATAGCATCCAGGCCGGAAAGCTTGCGAATGAAAAGCGGACGACCCATTTGAGCCAGGCGGATGTAGATCAATACGGCCGCCGCGAAAATTATCAATAGAACTAATGTGTTAATTCTGTCGGTGCGAAACCATGAAGCCCCTTC
>CAZBZV010000011.1:0-72851 GCA_964496505.1 uncultured Ignavibacteria bacterium
ACTTGCTTCATCGCCGGGTTCATGGCATCCGAATGCACCGCTTCGATATTGATGGCATTGATATAGTCGAGATTGAAAACCCGCCGCAGCGCAGTTCGGATGGGGATGAATATCTGGTCATCCTGGTCGGAGCCGCTTAGATCGGTCCCTTTCGATTCCATTACCCCGATAACTTCGAAGGGCACTTTCCCAATGCGAATTGTCTCACCGATCGGATCATGTCCATAAAACAGGTTGTCGACCACAGTTTTGCCCAGAACAGCTATTCGGCGAGAGGCGGTATTCTCTTCGTCGGTAAAAAATGCCCCCGAAGCGACATTAAAGCTCCGCACCTCCTGAAAATCCGGGGTGGTTCCAACCACAGTAGTGTTCGAGCTCGAATTTTCGTACTTAACCTGCAGCTTTTTGCTTTGCAGCGGTGCGGCGAATTTTACGGCTGAACAGTCCTGTGCGATCGCCTCGGCGTCTTCGACGGTCAACGTGGTGACAGTCCCCCGAATCTCCTGGCGTCCCGCGCTCTTCTGCACCTGTCCGGCATTCACAATCAGCAGATTGGTTCCCATCGCCTCAATTCTCTCAATAACCTCTTTCTGGGCGCCATTGCCGATAGCGACAATGATGATGACAGCGGAAACGCCGATGATTATTCCGGTCAGGGCAAGCACCGTTCGCATAGGATGTGCCGCAAGCTGTTTGCGTGAGATACGGACGCTTCGAGTGATCTTCATGGTATGGTCAGCCTCTCAATGCCTCGATTGGCTGAAGTGAAGCAGCTTTATTTGCCGGCTGCAACCCAGCCAGAATCCCGATCAGGCTCGAAAGAAAAACGCCGATAGCGATGCTTTCCCAGGAGATAGAGGCAGGTATTTTAGTAAAATATTCCAGTGTTTTTGCGCCAACCATTCCCAGTATGACGCCTGTTATCCCCCCTGTTAAAGTCACAGCAGTCGCCTCGCACAGAAACTGCCGCATGATGTCTTTGCGCTTTGCGCCGATCGCTTTGCGCAAACCGATTTCCTTTCGGCGTTCATTGATCGAAATGAGCATGATGTTAGCGACAACCACACTCCCGGCCAGCAGCGAAATGCCCGCAACCAGCGCCAAAAACATATTGAACGTGCCGGAGACCTTCTCGGCCATCAGGGTAATCTCCGTCGGACTTGTAATAGTGAAATCATCGGGCACGCCGGGAGCAAGCTGGTGCCGTTCACGGAGAAGCGACCGAATACTGGCCACGGTCATATCCATATCAGCGGCCGTGCCAAGAAGGATTTTGGCGGCGGAAATATAATCCACATTCGCGACACGCCGCATCATGGTGCTCAGCGGAACGAAAATACGATTGTCCATATCTCCGCCGGCCGGACTGATGCCCTTATTCTGGGATATACCGATAACTTCGAATGGTACATGGCCAATGCGGATCTGCTCCCCGATGGGGTTCAGCGTTCCGAAAAGGTCGGTTCGCACTGTCGGCCCGAGAACACATACGCGAGCAAGACCATCCATATCCTCATCCGAGATAAAATCACCATCTGCGGCATCCCAGTCCCATACAGCCGCCCATGAAGGGGTTACGCCAAAAATTCCGGTGGTGGTCGATCTGTCCTGATAAATTACTTCCGTCTGGCCTTTCACGCTCATCGGAGCGGCCTCCGCAATTGCGCGTATTTCCCTTTTCAGAGCATTGATGTCCTCAAGCGTAAGACTGGTTGTCGGCTGAGAGCCGGCCGGCCTGCCCACTTCACGTCCGCCGCCTGCCCGCACCATCAGACTCTCAAAACCGAATTTCTTGACGCGGTCCAGAACCCGTTTCTGAGCGCCGAGCCCCACAGAAACAATCATTGTAATAGCTGCGATACCAATTACAACACCGATCATCATCAAAAACGACCTGAGCCTGTTCTTCGCAAGGCTCTTAAAGACCATAGTTACCATTCTACTCGGTTTCATCGGCAGCATCCTTTGAGGCGTTTTTGTGAATTTCTCGATCAAGCGGCGGCGGATCATTGTTTTTCGCATCACTGACAATGGAACCATCCGATATCCTGATGATACGCCGGGCGTGTTCGGCAATATCGGTTTCGTGGGTTACAATGACTATGGTTCTGCCTTTTTCATATAATTGCCGGAGCAGAGCCATGATTTCAAGGCTGGAGTCGCTGTCCAGATTACCGGTAGGCTCATCGGCGAAAATTATTTCTGGATCGGTAACAAGCGCGCGGGCGATGGCCACGCGCTGCTGCTGTCCACCGGAGAGCTCATTGGGATTATGATGGATACGCCCCCCAAGCCCGACTGCTTCCAGCGCCTCTCGAGCGAGGCGCCTGGTGTCCGATTTTTCCGAGTATATAAGCGGAAGTTCGACGTTCTCCAGAGCATTGGTGCGGGCCAGCAAATTAAAGGATTGGAACACAAATCCGATCTTCTTGTTGCGGATGCCGGCAAGAGTTTCATCATCGAGCTTGCTTACCTCAACGCCATCCAGAAGCAGGGTACCGCTGGTAGGCCGGTCCAGGCAGCCGAGGATATTCATTAGCGTCGATTTACCGGAACCGGAAGCGCCCATGATGGCCACAAACTCCCCGCGATTAATCTCAAGCGATATGTCGCTGATGGCATGTACCTCGCCGCCGCCGCCCTTGTTGTAGGTTTTGGTCAGATTTGCCGCCTGAATGACCGCTTTATTCATTATCTGTACTCCTGGTTAGCGGATGGTATGAGAACTGTCTCTCCCTCTTTGAGGCCACTGATAATCTCAGTGTAGCCAGAGTCCCTCCATCCGACCGTTACCTTTCGTTGTTCCTGTCTGCCGCCCGCAGCAACGGTCACATAGCGCTCGCCGAGCTGGCGCAGAATGGCGCTTGTCGGCACCGCCAAAACGTCCCTACGGGTTTCGAGTTCGATGGTTACGTTTGTGGTCATTTCAGGCCGAAGGGTTTTGCCCTGCAGGCCCTCGATTGTCAGGGTAACAATATAGTTAACCACGTTATCATGTATGACCGCTTTAGGGTAAATAGCTGTCACGGTGCCCCGGAAATCGGTATCGGTATAGGTGTCAACGCTGAAGCGCGCGGTCTGCCCGATCCTTATCTTGCCGATGTCGGTCTCATCCACAAAGACCTGTACCTCCAGTCGATCGAGATCGATTATGGTGACGAATGTGGGAGCGGCAAGGCTCGCCGATACCGTTTCGCCCTCCTGTGTCGATACAGAGGCGATCGCTCCCGCGATTGGGCTGCGGATTGTCGTATAGCTAAGCTGGACCTTTGAATACTGGAGATTTGCCTCTGCCTGTTCGACAAGCGCTCTGGCAACCTTCAATGCGGTTTCTGATTGATCCAGCTGCTGATCGGAGATGAGACCCTTTTTTAGAAGAGCATATTCCCGCTCAAATTGCCTTTGTGCAAACTCGGCGTCGGCACGCGCCTTTTCGACTGCGGCGATATTTTGGCTGAGCCTCGCGCGCAGCTCGGAATCATCGAGCTCGGCAATGATCTGGTCAGCCCGGACATAGTCCCCGATATTGGCGCGCAGTCGTTTGACCACACCCGATATTCGGGAACCGACCTTTACCTCGGCGCCGACCATCGGCTTTATAATTCCGCTCGCCAGTACAGCGGAGCCGATATCCCGCCTGATCACTTTCACCGTCCCAGGAGCTGCAGAACTCTGGTCGTTGCCTCTCATGGCCACCACTGACATAATCGATATGGCCCCGACGGCTGATAAAGCGATAACGGCTATCCATTTTTTTTTCAATTCTGTGGTTCCTTTATGTTCAAAATATGTTACTCCCGATTAATTTCTATTGTCCGCTCATAAAGAGCAGGATGCCGCTCACTTGAATATATCCGGGGCCGGCACCAATAGATTCGACTGCTTTTCTGCAATCGCTATATTGGACACTCAATTTGAATAAAACTTGCAAATACCTCGAAAAGTGTGTTCTTCTTTTTCTTGCCCGAATTTTATTTAAAAGCCTGCGAATTCTCATCGGCCAATAAGTGAGGCGGTATATTTTGTAGCAGCGCATAGTATTACAGCGGGAAGCATCATCCATTCTGCTGTCCTCAGGCCCGGGCAATTGCTTATTTATCCGGAAGAATTCGGCACCGATGAAAGACGCCCGCAAGGCGTTTGCGATTACAATCCGAATCGAGGATTTTGGGTGCAGTAGATGCCGCTGAGCATGTTGATTGTCGTGGTCTTACTGGCGCCATTGGGACCGAGAAAGCCGAAAAGCTCGCTCCCGGCAACCACGAAGGAAACATCCGCAACGGCCCTGACTTCATCAAAAGACTTACTCAGGTGCTCAACTGCAATGGCATCATTCAGGCGGGATTTATATCCAGGTTTACCTCTTTGATCGATTCAACGCCAGAAAGGGCGTTCTCAATTTCGGCTTTTATGTCCTGAAGCTCATCGGCCGGAACGTTGCCGCTTATAACAACTTTGCCGGTAGATGAATCCACATCCACATCAAGATCCTGTGCCTTGATTTTTTCGGGGGGCAGGAGATAAAAATTCATCTTTACAAGGCTTGAAAGATGCAGGTCTCGCAGGATTTTCTTTGAATTCTCAGTCGATTGGAAAGGCTCTTTTTGTGATTCGCTGACGACCAGATCAATTGCATCTTCAATACTGACCCTGTCCAGGTTAAGAACGAGATCAAAAAAGATAGGATCAAAAACCTCGGCATCATAAAGAAACTGAGTCCACTGCCTTCTACTTCGATCCATTTCCTTTATATTTTCTATCGCCTCTTCCCTTGATATGCCCTCCCCTTCCATAAGCTGGCTGACACGGTTTTCGAGAGGTGCATTTATCCTGATTCTCAGTACACATGGAACTTCGTTTAGAAGGACATGCGCCAGATTACCATGATATACAATCGAATCTTTCATGGCAAAATCAAGCAGTGCGGTTTTGAAGCAGGTCAGATAATGTAATCTCTGATCGGAACGCTCGTGCCAGTAGCCGGGCGGATGCGATTTCATGATATCTTTTTCTCCCAGACCGGTTTCCTCTATGCCATAACGTTTTGCGGCATCGATAACCTCTTCGCGGGTAATTACCCTGTATCCCAGCCGCTCTTTAAGCCCTTCTGCCAGCTTTTTGGCGGCATAAAGAGATCCTCTTGATATTGCAATTACAGACATAATTATCTCCTTTTTTGGGAACAAGATTCTGTTATTTCATATCCCACTAATAGGTCATAACCTGTGTTGCATCCAGTACCTCGATAACAGCTCGGGCGGCTTTTACCGGCTGTGCTATCTTCACAAGCATATCAGGAGTTATGTTTCTTTCCTGAATGCATGGGGTGCAAATCAGAAGTGTCCCTCCCTGCTCAATAAATGATTGAATCAGGTCTTTGAGAGGCGGCAAACCGGCGGCAAAGACATGCTCATAGCATCCTTCTTTGGCAATAAAAACCGCCGAACCCTGAAGCATAATGGTAACATCCACCTCCATCACGAGGGCAGCGTTTCCCATAACGAACGGTAAGGAGGCACGTTCGGGATCTTCCGGGCCATGGGTTCCAAAGATAACGATTTTTTCCGGCTTCTCTTCACTCATACTAGATCTCCTAAGTCACACTATTTCTGGCATTAGCACTTCATCATTAGATTGAATGAGGATACATTTATCCAATTTGCAGCTTTGCACTTTCCAGGGATTTTGGTGCTCCCATATGGGCCGCCGAAAGAAATTCGGCAATATCCTTAACTTCATCACCGTTCTTGGCCGCCTGTTTAAGATTTACAAGGCAAATCGGGCACATGGTCGCGATTGGATATCCGGATTCTGTAAGCTGCTCCATTCTTTTTAATGCAATTTTATGGGCTTGAGAGGGGAATAGTGACTCAATTGGCCCCCCACAGCAATGAGTAAGCGTCCCTGAAAGTTCCGGACTTTTAATATTGTAGCCAGCCTTTCTCAATAATTCTCGTGGCTGTTCGATCACTCCTTCATAGCGGGCGTAAACACAGGAATCATGTATCATTACTTCGCCATTATCGCCACCTGTGATTTCTGAAACCGAATCCGCCAGGACCTCAAGATAGCTTTGAACCTGAAGATCATAGTCCTCAATAATTTCAGGATAAACATGCCGCAACATATTGGTGGTGTGCGGATCAACAGTTATGACTTTCTTCACACCATGATTTTCGAACATTTTATTAACACGCCGGGCATGAGCTATAAACGCTTCATCTATACCTTGATCATACATGAGAGCGCCTGAATACAGCTCATCTTCATAAAGATATCCAAACCTGATATCAGCTTCTATTAAAAGCCGAGCAATCGAACGCAGGATGTCATTGTATTCTCGCTTTTCCGCCTTGCTCGGGAATGCCATGAAATGGGAGAGATTGACAAATTTATTTAATGTCCTTCCCAGCCCCATTAATTTGGTAATCCAGGAAGTCTCCATCGCTTTCATGCGTTTTGCCATATTGCTCAGATAGGGCATAATCTGGTACATATGGCCGGTATACATTACAGTCTCCTCGCCTCTGGGGATATCGAGCCCCTCGGCCCATTGCGTAATTGTTCTCTTTGGAAGCGGCAAAACACTTTTACGTTTCAAGAGATTATCCATTAGAATACCGAGTATCGCCTTTTTTGGTAATGACATAAGCTTACCTCCCCAGACCGTATTTAGCTGAATTTATATGATTTCTCAGCAGGCGAATATTTTCAGCAATTGGCACTCCGGCGGGGCAGTTGGCCTCACACATCTTGCACAGCAAACAGGAAAAGATGACGTCTTCATTCTCCATGAGTTTATCTTCCAGTCCCAGCATCACCTGACGGAAAAGCAGTCGTGGAAGAGGAACGATTTCCAAAGGGCACAGGGCAGTACACATACCGCAATTCATGCAGGCTGAGGCGTCAAAGTGTGGATTTATTGACTCGACTAATTCAACGTTGACTGTGCTCATTACGACTCCTCGGGTAAGATAGTATATTGGAAATAGTCATCAGCCCGGCTCTTGGGCAGTTCGGTAACCAGATTATAGCGGCGCATGGACATAATCCACATCGATATTTCCCACGAGGGCATGTTCAGGGTTTCGGCGAGCTGGGGAATTGTCATTGCATTATCTTTCAGCAGATCAAGAATGCGCTGATGCATTACCATTTCATCCCGCAGCACCTCCGGTAGATTTCGCATCCCCTTCTTTTCCATCAGACCACCTCCCTGGCCAGGACCTCTATCATACTGGTTATCTGTTTGTGCGTGTACCCCTCAACATTGATTGCCATTTTTTCGCACACCGGAACGCAGGCACCGCAACCCTTGCACACAGCCGTGTTGATCTGTGCAATTGGCTTTTCACCTTCCATGCTTTTGCTTATTGCATCATAAGGACAGGCGTCACTGCAGGCATCGCACCATTCACATAATTCAGGATTAACAACCGCCACAAACGGATCCAGATCGACATAGCCCTTCATTAAAAGTCCGGCGCTCTTGGCCACTGCGGCCATGGAAGAAATCGTGCTCTCATACACATTTTTCGGTCCCTGTGCTGAGCCGGCAATCAGAATTCCATCCATAACGGTCTCCACGGGGCGCAACTTGCAGTGGACCTCATTGAAAAAGCCATCCTTCCCCACAGGAAGTTTGAGCACATCAATCAGTTCGCTGTTTGGACGCGCCTCCATTCCGGTTACCAATACCACCAAATCCGAGTTAAGATTAATCTGTTCTCCCTGGGTAAGCTGATCTTTGAGTGTAACCTGCAAACGGCCGTTGGATTTACTTACAGAAGGCGGTTCGTCATCGGGATATTTCAAAAACAGTGATCCGTTCTGCAGCGCTTCTTCGTAGATCAGCTCCTGCCTGCCATATGTGCGCATATCCCGGAAGAGATGATATTGATGTAATGGGTTTTGCTTTTCGCCTGCAAGAAGAGCAGTATGCACAGCAGCGGTGCAGCAGTATCGGGAGCAGTAAAAATTAGTGCCCTCCGCATCTGATCTCTGCCTGCTCCCGACACAATAAATATAGCTGATATCATTTACCGGGCGCCCATTGTATTCGATCGAGCCATTTCCGGAATTATCCAGGATATCCCTGAATTCATCCAATGTGACTACACCGGGCAGCCCGTAACCAAATTCATTTTGGGCAGGCTTGTATCGCTGAAAGCCCGTGGCGACAATAATCGCTCCAACCTGAATTTCAGTAATGCTGCCCTCGGAGTTTTGGATTTTAACATTAAATTCACCGACATTGCCGGCTTTTTCCAGCACCTGAGAGGAGGTATGTATATTTATATTGCTATCTTTTTCAATCTGATTAGCCAGAGCTTGAACAAGCTCTTTGCCGTCCCGATTGTTGGGAAAAAGCGGCCCCCATGCAGCTACCTGCCCTCCTATCTCGGAAGCATTTTCCACAAGATGTACTTGTATACCAAGCTTTGACAAAAGCCGCGCAGCCTGCAAGCCGGCTATTCCTGCACCTATTATCAAGACACGTGGAACAGTCCTGACCCTGATCATTTCAAGGGGCTTTCCCTCTCTCGTGCGGGCAATGCCGGACCTTATAAGACTGATAGCCTTGTCTGTGGCATTCGGCATATCGTGCGTATGTGTCCAGGAACATTGCTCCCTGATATTAACCTGATTATAAACGAATTGATTCAGCTCCGCACGGCGCGCCATGCTGCGGAAAGTATTCAGGTGAAGCTTGGGAGAACAGGATGCGACTATAATCCCATCCAACTCCATCTCCTTAATGGTTTCGATAATTTCATTTTGAGTCGCATCGCTGCAGGTAAACATCGCGGTTTTAGCGATAGCAACGCCCGGCTCCTTCTCTATGACATCCCGCACTTTCTCGATGTCCACATAATCGGAAATATTGCCTCCACATCCGCAGATAAAGGCGCCTATTTTGTCCAGCGTCATTTCCGCACCCCCTCCCTATTCAAATATGCAGCGGCCTGAGCTGCTGCAGCTCCGGCATGCATGATGCTGTCGGGTATATCCCTGGAGGCCGAGGCTGCACCAGCAACGAAAACGCCATCAATACTTGTTTTGCATGGCTCGAGATCGGTGTCTATTTCATGAATAAATGGAATTTCCTCGCTCTCCAGACTCTTATTCTTGAAAAGACCGAGCGCCTCAGTGTTAGGAAGTATGCCAATTGAGAGAACCACCAGGTCGTGTTCAGCCTTTTTAATTCCTCCCCCATTTAGCATATCTTCATAGTACAGAGCAAGATCCTGATTGGAGTTTTCCTCGATCCTCCCGATCCTGCCCTTTACAAAATAAATTCCCATGCCTTTTGCCTGCTCATAGAATTCATCATATCCCTTCCCGAACGCCCTTATATCGATATAATAAATCGTGATGTCTGCAAGAGGCAGAGCGCCCATAGCAAGCTGGGCCTGTTTGAGGGAATACATGCAGCATATCTGTGAACAGAGCCGATTCCCCACGCTTTCATCCCTTGAGCCGGTACACAGCACAAATGCTATATTCGAAGGCGTCTTGCCATCCGAGGGCCGCAACACGCTATTGTATGGCCGTGTGGGTGCGAGAATGCGATCCATCTGCATGGCATCAATAACATTGGGAAATCGATCATAACCGTATGCCGCTTTTTTCCTCGGATCGAAAAGCTCGAATCCTGTCGCCATAACCACAGCTCCCGCCTCGGTCTCCCTGTCCTCCTGTCGCATCTCAAAATGGATAGCATCCGCGGGACAGGCTGCGATACATTCATGGCATTCCGAGCATCCACCACAATCCAGACAGCGTCCGGCGCTGTAACGCGCCTCCTCCTCGCTCATTGTACCCTCAACCTCAAGCCCAATACCATTGCTCATCCGCTCATTTATCGGAATCTGCGGCAAAGGTACGGGATCGCGCCGGCTTATATCATTGCCCGATCTGCGTAAAACCTCCTCGGGCTGTATCATTGGAAGCCGCTGATCGAAGGTAACTCCCTCAAGGCTTTTTCCTGTAAGGAAACGGTCCATATAGAAGGCAGCCCTCTTACCCTGAGCAATCGCCTGTATTATCATGGAGGGGCCGGTAACCACATCACCGCCTGCAAAAACTCCCGGTTCGGACGTTGCCAAGGTCTCCGGATTGGCAATGATCCTTTCATTCGAGGCCAGATTTACACATTTGGCGAACTCAGCGGTTTCCGGTCTTAGACCAATAGCCAAAATCACCATATCCGCTCTTTCGGTCTTTTCGCTGCCGTCGACCGGGATAGGACGACGGCGTCCGCTTTCGTCGGGCAGGCCCAACTCCATATCGAGGCATTCTATAGCATTAAGGTGTCCATTGTTACTAATGAAACGAACCGGCATTTTAAGCTCGTTTAATTGCACTCCTTCATCAAGGGCGGCCTGGACTTCCCAGTCATGGGCGGGCATTTCTGCCCGACTACGGCGGTAGTAGATGCTCACCTTTTCGGCTTTTAGCCGCAGAGCGGTGCGGGCGGGGTCGATGGCGGAGTTGCCTCCGCCAATAATTACAATTCTTTTACCACTCAAATCATCTATATAGCCGGATGCAGAGGCCTTCAGGAATGTCATACAATCCATTACGCCTTCCAAATTTTCTCCTGGCAGGTTCATGGAATAGCCTTTTAGCGTCCCCATACCAAGAAAGATGGCATCAAAGCCCTGTTCCTTGATTTCTTTAACGGAAGAGACCTGCGAGTCAGTATGAATCTTCACGCCCAAAGCGGTAATGTTTTTAATGTCCCGGTCAACTATGGATTTGGGCAGCCGATATGGAGGGATGCCATAACGAAGCATACCGCCTGCCTGGGAAGCAGTCTCAAAGATTTCCACCCGGTGGCCTTTTTGTGCCAGGAAATAGGCCGCAGTAAGCCCGGCCGGGCCGGAACCTACCACAGCAGCGTTTTTGCCGGTAGATCTTTCAGGGGGAGCGTATTCCGGTTCGGGATGACTGGCATAATACCTATCCACCATAAAGCGCTTTATACCTCGAATCGGCACCGCCCCCTCGCTCTCGGCGCGTGTGCACTTCTCCTCACAGGGCGCATAGCAGGCACGGCTCAGACTGCCCGGCAGAGGAGCATCCTCCATATGCAGATTAAAAGCTGCATCATATTTTCCTGCCCGCACAAGAGAGATATAACCATGGGCTTTGACTCCTGCGGGGCAGGCGTATGAACAGGGAGATAATCCCTGATGATCGATTATAGCCTTCTTGGGAACCGCCTGAGGAAAGGCAATGTGAGCTGCACGTCTTGCAATCAGATTCTTGTTGAACTGATCCGGTATAGCTACCGTGCAGGCCAGCTCACACTGGCCGCATCCGGTGCAGGCAGCAGCATCGATAAATGTGGGTTTGCGATGCAGGTGGACGCGGAAGCTGCCGTCATCTTTGCGCTCGATTTCATCAACTTCCGAATACGGTAATATAATGATGTTTTCATGATTGGCTACTGCGGCCATCTTGGGTGTGGCAATGCAGCTGGCGCAGTCCAGGGTGGGAAACACCTTGCTCAGCAGCACCATTTTTCCACCAATGCTAGCCTCTTTTTCAACCAATAGAATCTTGTAGCCCATGTCACCCAGGGTCAGGCTGGTTTCCATACCGGCTATCCCGCCCCCTATTACAAGTGTGTCGTATCTCATAAAGATTAACCTACAATTCGCGCAATACCTTTTGAAATGAATTTATATTAGCCACAAAAGACTCTGCACAGACCGAGCATATTGCCGCCATTTTAAGCCGTCTGGGATCATATCCTTCCTTTTCAAGCAGTTCTTGAGTTTGCTTGAATATTTCACCTGTACGCCCGGTGCAGTCAGGTACATATGCACAGTCGGTCCCATCGGCCGCAATAAAAACGCCGTCAAAACCTTTTTTCAATGCATGCAGCACCCAGCGGGGATCTATACCCGAGGAACACGGCACGGCAATAACTCTGACTGAGGTCGAGTATCCCATATGTGAGCTTCCCGCAAGGTCTATACCCGGATCGGATATATTATTGGTAGAAAAAACTAAAACGGCGGGATCTGCTTTATTTTCATTTTCTCTCGAAGACATTATTTGTTTCTCTTGACGAAGATTCTCCAGTATCCTGCTACAGATATATTTCCCAGATATTCATGCCCGACCTTATTTGCCCAAAGCGGGATATCATCATTGGTGCCCTCATCCGAGGAAAGCACCTCCATTACTCCGCCCATGGGCACCGATGCCATAGCCCGTTTGGCCTCCAGAAGCGGTCCCGGACAGGCCGTGCCTCGCGCATCAACAACTTTATCAACTTTCAATTCTTCTAGCTGGGTACTCATTTTTCTCTCCTTTCGCTCTTGCCAATCTTGTTAATTAATCATTAAATATTTTCTCGATTTTACTAGCTATTTCAATCAGTGCTACTGATATCTCAGAGTTGATATCCTCAAGCATAATCGGTCTGCCGGCATCTGCCATTTCACGTGCCTTGATGTCGATCGGCAATCTGCCCAGAAAGTGCGCATTCATTTGTTCAGCCTGCTTCTCACCCCCGCCTGAGCCGAACAGCTCGATTCTTGCTCCACAGACAGGACATATTAAGCCTGCCATATTCTCGATCACATAGATTTCGGGCACTTTCATTTTTCGAGCCATGTTTATCGCTCTTGCGGAATCTATGAGTGAAACCTCCTGGGGAGTCGTTACAATTATGGCTATTTCCGGTGACATCTTTTGGGCCAGACTGATAACTTCATCCCCCGTTCCGGGAGGCAGATCTGCAATCAGATAATCCAAATTGCCCCACTCGACGTCAGCGAGAAATTGATGCAATACTTTTGAACGCATTGGACCGCGCCAGATTACCGGCTGGTCAGGGCCAAGAAGACTTGCAATAGAGATCACCTTAAGATCGTAAGATATATGGGGGACTATCTTGCGATCATGTGTATGCAGCTCGCCCTTTATCCCAAGCATTTTGGGCACATCAGGACCGGTTACATCAGCATCAAGCAGTCCGGTTCTATAACCTCTGGCTTGAAGGGCAAAAGCCAGATTCACACTGATAGTAGTCTTGCCTACCCCGCCCTTGCCGCTGAAGACCAAAATCCTGTGCCTGATATTTCCTATGCTATTTGAAATAGCTTGATTCTCTATTTCAATCTGGTGCTTTTGATCTTCTGTTAGCATAAACAATCCTCCCGGAAAGCTGCCCGCATTTGCTGCTCTTAAAAAGTGCAATGCTTGTTCCAGTTGTTTTCCACCCGCCGATGATTCCAATTCGGGACTTACATAGATCAATTGAAGAGATCTTCAGGATATATGAAGCTCGTTTGCCCGGAATATCATAAAGCCAGAATTATAATGGCGAAGAAGATCCCTTCAACCTAATCCGCCTTTAATCATTCCTCGTAAAGGCCAAATCGCGGCACCTCCAACATCCCTGGGTTGCAAATCCCTTTGCGGGATCGATACCCTTGTCACAAAGCCATAGACAACCTTCCTCATCGCGGAATACTTTCATAGGCCTTGCACCGGGATGATAAATGCCATCGCCCAGAGTCGGCTTTTTGCTTTCTTCTTCTTGCATCTCATTCACCTCCTATTCATGTTAATGGAGTGGAATTGATCAATGCAACAAATCCGCTGATGATTCATCTCCATCCGGTGTTTCCATAAAGCAAGAGCTATGCCAGCTATGGGAGTTGACTTAATTGTCTCGCTATCCCCTTGTAAATGAATCTATTGCGATGACTGCCTTTTTCTGGGATTATAAAAAGCGACCCAATATTGGAACCAAATCATGCGATAATGCACGATTGTTTTTTGAATATTCGTGCAAATGCGCATTCTGCCGAGGAAAGCTTTGTAGTACTTATAAGGAAATCTTGATTTAATCTTTTTACTTGCCCGCAAGCTTGTTTTCATAGTGATTAATGTTAGATAAAGCTAACTCAGAATTCATCAATTGTATTCTGGATTTTTGACATATGCATTGTTGAAAAAAATAATATTGCAAATTCGCATGATTATTCTGAACTCTGTTCTCCTTGCTTATTCTTCCCGGTGACATATCAGTATTATAAGTGCCACAAAAACATCAGCTTACGCTATCCAAATCATGCAATGCCTGTTTTTGGCATGCGGTCTGCGTATTTGCTGTTCGGGGGAGGCAATGAATCAGGAAGGAGGCTAAAAATGATAGGTCTTGACAGATTGATGAAGATCAAGGGAGTTGTTGCTGCCGGACAATTTTCCGAAGATGGAAAAATAATTCGGCAGGTCGGTGAAATGCCCGAAGACCTCAGGGAAAGCGCCGAGCTTTGTGTAAAACAGAATCATACATGCCTGGATTTTCTGGATGTTCTTAATAATCAGTCAACAAGGCAGTATGGTTCATTGGTTGGCTGGACAGTTTGGGGCAGCAAGTATTCTGTCGTGACAGTCGGCAATACGCGGGTCTTTGTTGAAACAAACCGGGCGGATTTCAATCAGCTCATGGTTGATCTTCTGGGTTCGGAGGCTACCGGACCGAGGATCGCAAATTATTAGCGCATGGACTTAAGCGCACCGCAGAGGTTGGAAATGGAAGCCATTAAATACAATCCAATTGGAATAATTCATTCGCCCTTTAAAGCGCCGGATGAAACTCCTTTGCAAACGAGAGTGTCGAATGGAGCAAGAGGAGAAATAGAATTATTCCCTGAGTACATGGAGGGCCTTGAAGATCTCTATAAATTCTCGCACATAACCCTGATATATCATTTTCATCTGGCGGAACATCCGGAATTAATGGTCAAACCCACACACAGTGATTCGTGTCATGGTGTGTTCGCAACAAGAGCTCCGAGCCGTCCCAACTCGATTGGGATTTCTGTAGTAAGGCTCATAGAAATCTGCGGAAATATTCTACATATCGAAAATATCGATATTACGGATGGCACCCCTTTGCTGGATATAAAACCGTTCATTCCAATATTGGAACGACAATACGCAACAACTCTGGGATGGCTGGCGGATGAGTTTGATGGCGGTTAAGGAGATTTATTCTCTGGAGGATTGACCCATGGTCTTCTTAAATATTCTGGAAGAGTCATTGCTGATTACCGGTTTTGTCGGATTGATGATGCTGATAATCGAGTATCTCAATGTTAGGACCAGAGGAGCCTGGCAGGAGGGTTTGTATAGACACAAATGGATCCAATATATTGTAGCGGTGTTGCTTGGTGCAACGCCCGGATGTTTTGGCGCATTTGCGGTTGTTGCCATGTTCTCGCATCGAACAGTGACTTTTGGCGCGCTGGTAGCAGCCATGATAGCCACCAGCGGAGATGAAGCCTTTGTGATGTTTGCGATGTTTCCAGACAAGGCGTTATTGTTGACCGCAGTTTTAATAGTAATCGGGCTGGCAGCCGGCTGGCTTACAGACCTCTTATGCACCAGAAAAAACATATTTAAGCTCAATGAGTTTTGTCAATTCGAACTGCATGATGCGGAGTATTGTGATGGTATTCCCGAAGAGAGTTTTGTAAAACAATGGGTGAGGCTGAATATATTCAGGGCATTTTTTTGTGCGGTTTTGTTGATTTTTATTGTGAGTGTACTGGCGGGAATAATCGGTCCCGATAAATGGAATTGGCAGCGGATAGCAGTCCTTGCTTTTGGAATAATCGGTTTCTTTATTGCCGCTTATGCTCCGGATCATTTCCTTAGGGTGCATCTTTGGAGACATGTTGTTCGCAGGCATATCCCCAGCATATTTCTATGGACCTTTGGCGCTCTTCTGGTATCATATTTCATAGTCGATCAACTTCATCTGGAAGAATCTATACAGGCAAATACTCTTATTGTAATTGTATTCGCTTCTCTGCTGGGAATTATCCCCGAATCCGGCCCGCATCTTTTGTTTGTAACCCTGTATGCTCAGGGCACCGTACCATTTGCCGTACTCCTGGCCAGTTCAATCGTCCAGGATGGTCATGGTATGCTTCCGCTTCTGGCTCATTCCAGAAAGGGGTTTGTGCTTGTTAAGGCGATCAATTTAGTTTTGGGTCTGGCACTTGGTTTAATAGTCTATTTAATTTTATGAGACGGGGGTAGAAAGGAACTCACAAAAATGAATGCAGTAAGTGTAAATACAAACGAGATAAAATGGCAGGGCGCTCAGGGCTATCCCGGCGGAACCGAGGAAAAGATTCTCAGTGTGGGAGGCACTGTCGCACCCCGTGTAACCATGTTGAAGTTTCCTCCCGGCTGGGAAATGGAGGCCCATTCGCATCGTTTTACCGAGCTTCATTATGTGCTCGAGGGTCAACTGGAGAGCGAGGGGAAGATCTATCCGGCAGGAACCTTTCGGATTATACCAAAGCACGTAGAACATGGTCCGTTTGGCTCGTCAACCGGAGCAGTCGTCATGGTTATCTGGTGTTCTCTGGCGGATGAGGACGCGTAGAACAAAATAAAGAGATATCGGATATAATTTATTTTATTCCCGCCGGATAACCAAAATATCCTGGCAATCCGATGCTTTAATTAGATGCCGGGGCATAATTTATCCATTCCGCATTTTCTATTATCTAATTGATGAACCCGTCCTGTAGACCCAGTTTATTTTTGTGCCATAACGCAATATGTCCTAAAATCCAAGATAGCTATAAGCAAAAAGGGCACTATCCATGGGGGTGTTCAAAATAATAATCATTCAGAGTCTGGAAATTCGTTAGACTGGATAAGCTCTCCCATATCATTGTTCTAATGGAAGCCTCTACCCCTAAGACCTAAAATATCTATGATGTCGCGGATAAAAATCCGAATCAAAAAAGAACGACTTAAATTGTTATGACATAAGCCTTTGACGCAAGCTGGTGAATTTTTGATGATTACGCAATAATAATCTGTCTTTAATTAAACAAGGGAGTGAAGAACTCTTCACTCCCTTGTATCAGTGAGTTGGGGAATAACTCTCGGAATGACACACATTCAGGTAACACCCTGAAAGACAACACATTTTTAAACGATAAAATACTCGAAAATTTAAAAATATGAGTGTTTGATCATATTCGAATTATCGACAAATACAGTACAAACTGGTCGATACCAAATTAGTAGAATATCAACAAATCTCACCATATTGTTGTATTTATGACAAAATGGTTCGATAGCTGAGGGATTCCATTAGAATTTTTGTCTGTCTGATTACGTTGATAGAATATGCATAATAAAAGCAAGTCAAATAAGAAATTGCAATCGCCCAGGCAGCAGTTCCGATTGTGAGCCGGGGAGTCAAGCAATGAAATGATACTGGCGGACATTGAAAGACAGTCGATTGTGGAGGCAAATCCGGCCGCCTCTCATTTCCTGGGATATACCGCAGAAGAGCTGAAAGGCCTAAATATTGCAGATTTATTCCAGGATGGCTCCTCAGATAAGCTGCTGAGCATGTTACCCGAGATCCAAAGATCAATAGCTTAGCGCTTTTACCAATGTCCAATCATGTGCATTGATATTGCAGGCGCATAACTTCTTATAGTCAGTTTCCCCATTTTAATAAATGAATTCAGGTATCTATTCTAGTATTCGTCGTAATCATTCAGAATTAAAGGGTAGACCATTAGTCACAGTTTGACTCCATATTTACCCGTTAGTATTTATTGACTCACGCGAATATCTGGAAATTAGGGATAATTGTGAAAGATTCCTGGAGAAAGGATTTACCTGAGGACTTTGGAGACTACCTGAGAAAGCTGATTGACTGTAAACGGCTTGGATATGCGCTCGACAAAACCGTATTCTCTGTAACAGGCCACCACCGGATTATCATGATAGCCGCTGGCAACTATTGCTTTGACGCCAGGATCAATCGATTTAAGCTTGTTCAATATTTCACTGCCGCCACATTCACCCGGTATGGTCAAATCGATAATGGCAGCATCAAAACTGTGACTGCTATTACGTCCTTCTCTGTATTTTTCAATGCCTTCCTCACCATTTTTGGCAAGTTCGACCTTATAGCCCAGTTTTTCGAGAGAAACTTTGTATAGTCTCCGGATCGCTTCGTCATCATCAATAGCAAGAATTAATCCATTGCCCAATTTGGGCTTTTGAGTCAGTGGTTTTATCTGCCTCACACTCTTCTGGTAGGCGGGCAGATAGATTTTAAACACCGTGCCCTTTCCCGGCTCCGATTTCACATCAATACAGCCGCCATGTCTTTTTACTATGGAATAACAGCTTGAAAGCCCGAGACCGTTGCCCCCCTCCTTGGTACTGAAGAAAGGATCGAAGATTTTATCTATAATACCCGGAGCGATTCCGACACCAGTATCCCTTATGCCGATTTCAATATACTTTTTATTTTCATCGGGAAGATTCTCGATTTCGGAAGCATTAACATTTCTTCCATAAATATAGATCGCCCCCCCTTCCGGCATGGCCTGGGAGGCATTGATGACAAGATTATTTATGACCTGACCGATCTGGCCCTCATCTACTCTGGCAAATTCAAGATCCCGGTCGAAATCGAAGCTGTATTTGGCTCTGCTGCCGCGCAGCGAGAACTTGGCCACCTCTTCTACTATCTCCTGCAAATTCGCAGGTTTCATTATAGGTGCACCGCCCTTGGAAAATGTGAGGAGCTGTTGGGTAAGACATTTTGCCTTTTCTGTTGCATTTTCAGCCTCTTTTAGAAGTTCGCGGACCTCCGGATTAACCGCCAGCATACTCGCCAGAGTCACATGTCCCATTATTGCCGCAAGAATATTGTTGAAATCATGGGCAATTCCGCCGGCCAGTATACCCAGCGATTCAAGTTTATCGGCTTTGGCAAGCTTTTCCTCGATTCTCTTGTTCTCAGTAATATCGACAATCGATATGAGCACTTTTCCATAGGTCTGCTCATAACCGGGAGCCACATTCAATCTCAGCGCCAGAAGCACTCTTTTTCCGTTCAGAGTCCTGCGCCAGACCTTGGTCTGAAAGCGCCGGCAATTCTCCGAAACGGCAATAACCGCCTGCTTGAAAGGGTCGTATGAATCGTCTATAAATGTATCCTCGAGATTTTCGGGCAGCTCTCCTTTGGTTTTCCCTCCATAAATCTCCAATCCGGCCTTATTGACCTTCAATATCTTAATCATCCCGATACATTTTTTCAACTCATCGGGATTATCATCGAAATATCTTTCCAGATCGGAGATTCCCTGCTCCTTCAAACTCTCAACATGCGTTTTTATTTCGCTTAGATCTTCTTCCCAGAGCGAAACAGGCGATTCCTCAAAGAGAAAACGATACTCGCTTTCGCTTTTGCTGAGAGCCTTCAGGATTCTTTTTTCCTCTGTAACATTTCTTAATACGATTATAAGATAAGGCCTTTTTTCCGGGATTACAGTTCCGGTCACCTCGGCATAGGCAGGCTCGCCAGATTCTTTAATCAATTCGATTTCATAAGGCGGTATTTCTTCTCCGTTCAGCCGCAATTGAAAATTCTTTTTCATCTCGGGAAAACAGGAGCTTTTGATCATGGGAATTTGGAACGTAGACTTCCCGATAACATCTTCCTTTTCATAACCCAGCCATTCCTTAAGACTGTTATTTACAAATATTATAGTGCCTTCACAATCCAGTATGAGAATGCATTGCGGAAACAGATCAAAATAGCACTTCTCGAATTCTTCAGAAAACATTTGCCGCCTTATATTCGAAAATTACCCCGTTACTATTCTTATATCGACCGATTTCGCAATAAGAATAATAAAACAACACTTATTCTACGTTGTTTGTGAAAAAATATTTTAAAGATTATACTACTGGTATATTCGTCAGTAAAATATTGGCTTTAGAGAATAAGGAGCATTGCATCCATAAAGCGCATTTCAGATAGTATTATTAATGATCTTGTCTTTCAAACTCGCCTTTCCGATGCTTTCATATTAGATTGATAATACTATTATGGCAGGCAAAGAGCTAATTCTCAGAATCCATAAAATATATTGGTTCAGATATTCTACTATACTATAAAAAGTCTCGAAATTTGTCTAATTGCCCACTCTTTCACACGGTATCAAATCAAAATCCTGGAGCAACTGCTTGCCGAGCCGATCATCGGTAAATCTCCATCAGTCGTTTTTCGGCATCGCCGCTTCCGATAAGTACCATTTCATCATCGGTGTTAAGAATCACGGAAGGCCCGGGATTGACACGCAAATCGCCGTCTTTGCTGATAGCTATGACGCTGCAACCGGTTTGGTGCCGAATAGGAACCTCGGCCAGGGTTTTTCCGGCAAATGACTTGTGGACTGGAAGCCGAAAAACATTCAGTCCCTCGGCCACCATCATTATCCGGTTGGGCAGCAAAAGGTTGATAATACTATTTGCGCCGATCGAGGCGTGCGACATCACAAGATCGGCCCCGGCGCTATGCAGCTTTGAAACATTGCCATCAATATTCGCCCTGCTGATTATTTGTACATCGGAGCGGAGCTTACGGCAATAGATGGTGAGATAGACGTTCACGGAGTCATCATGAGTCGTTATAAGAACAGTTGTCGCCTCTCGGATCCCGGCTTCATGGAGTGTGTGAATATCGGCCGCATCCCCCTTGATGTAGTTTTCATCCCGGATAAATTTCGGATTCTTCTCAACAATCCGGTAGGGGATACCCCGTTGTTCTAAGACGTTCGCCGCCGCCCTCCCGACACGACCTCCGCCCAGAATAAGGACCAGGGCTTTGGCTGCGGGACGGGTATCCTGGGCGTAATAAGCTCTTTCGAAGTTCTCAAGTTGCTCGACCGTTCCCGCGAGAACAAGCACTGTGGTTGAATCAATTCGCGATTCCGCGCGCGGCACCTTGAACTCCCCGCGCTTCCAAAGGCCAACCACCGTTGTACCGGTTTTTTCGCGAATCCGGCTCTCAACAAGCGTTTTTCCCTCCAGAAGCGTCCGCATCGCCGAGGCCTCGGCAATAATAAGTTGATCAAACCGTCCAATTACATTTGCCCCGATGCTCATTCCGAGTGTCCGGCGCGCCAGCGATTCACCGAGCATCTTCATGAACTGAAAGACATAGGTGCTCCCGGCAAGATCGAGGATATCGATAGAATCGTCCGAATCGGCGTTGGTGACGATCTGAATATCTTTAGCTATCTCGCGCACAGTGAAGGCGATGTTGGTATTGAGCGTGTCTTCGTTGTTCGCGACTATCATGGCGGCGTTCTCTATTCTGAGACGCCGGTACGTTTCCGCATCACCCAGATCACCAACCACCACCTTCAATTCCATTTCATATAGTTCCAACGCCCGTTGCAGGTCGGGCGCAACAATTGCATATTCATAGTTGTACTTTGCCAGTTTGTGCACAAGGTTGACCGTGAGGCTGTCAAAACTGGTCAGGATTATGTGGCCCGATGTCGTCGCGGGTAATTCACGGGGGGTCTTGGCTCTCGATTGAGCCTCAAGCCACGGGGCATAAAAAAATTGAATGAATGTGAAGGGCAGCATGACCAGTAAGAAAAGAATGCCCGAGAGTAATACGACCAGCGAAAAGGCCTTGCCAAGATCACTTACGAACGTGATATCGCCAAAACCCAGGGTTGACATGACAGTCAATGTCCAGTACAAGCCGGTAATCCATGAATACTCCTTGGCCTCATGCAGCATGATGAAGTGAAATAGAACACTGTACAACAACACCAGCACCGCCAGCAGAGTCAGAAACTTCAACAAAAGACTCACATTCTGTTTGGTTGTCCGGCTTCGTGTAAAGTAAAGGATTTGTGACGGAAGAAATTTCATGGTAACGTTCCCTTTTATGATATACTCTCTGGATCCCGGCAAAGGTCGTCAGATAATCCAGACAAATTGTGTTAGAATATAAGTCAAGGATTATACTCTGGCAACGACTTTTCGATAAGTTCGTTTAATTGATGGGCGGAGTTTAAGGTGAATATTGGTGACACGGAAGAGGGCAATGTTCTGGTTTGCAGCAGCCATCGGAATGTCTTCCGCCCATCCGGAGAAAATTCACTTTCCATATTCAATTAAACCGCCTACTACTCGGCCAGGGAACTGCTGAGCTGGTTCCTGATCTGACAAATGCAGATCGACTTCCCCCGCAGTTGGAACTGTGCATCTTCTGTCTTCAAGTCTGCCGTGGATTTCTACGCAGCAAAGGTAAGCACATCTGAAAACGCTAAAGTGACAACCACCACAAAACAGATGACAGTGACATTCGACAGCTGTATGCTCATCACTTTAGTGACAGCCAATACGAGGAACTCGCCATCTGGTGGTGCCGGGAAAACGGCATAGAGTATTACCGAGAAAAGAAACAATAATATGTGATTAATGCGGGCGCACAGGCTGTATAATTAAAATGGCAATAAAATGACTGCAATCTTCGAATCCATAAATTATGTACTGTAGACGGAGTTGAAGAGCACATAATCCGTGGTGAGATCGGTACCCCAGCCTGTCGAACTCGCCCTTCCATTATGCAGATCAAGCTTAATATTGATATGAGATTCGCGCAATAATTTCTTGAGGTAATTGTGATCGAATTCCAGAGGCTTACCTTTTTCCAGAACCTTGACCAGCCTGGATTCATTTCCAAGATAAAGATCGGTCTTTTGGTAATCAAAAGGCACACCGGCATTGCCCGCGGCGCAGATTATCCTGCCCCAGTTGGGATCGCGTCCAAAGATAGCGGTCTTAACCAGAGTCGAACCGGAGACTGCGCGAATGACCTGCCTTGCGGCCTTCTCACTGGGAGCGTGTACGACATTATACTCTACGAACTTGGAGGAACCCTCGCCGTCGGATACTATCAGTTTTGCCAGGTGGGCCATCATAGTCTCGAGGTTTTCCTTGAAAACGGAATAGCCCTTATCATTCTTGCTTTTCAGTTCCTTATTCTCCGCCATACCATTGGCAAGCACCGCCACGATGTCGTTTGTTGATGTGTCGCCGTCAACGGTGATCATGTTAAACGTTCTGTTTACCGCCTCCTTCACGGATTTTCTTAATAGCTTGGGATCTATTGCCACATCGGTAACGATAAAGGCCAGCATAGTTGCCATGTTGGGATGAATCATGCCCGAGCCTTTGGCAATCCCCGCCATATTCGCTGTTTTTGAGCCAATCTTGAATTCCAGAAAACCCTCTTTGGCAAAAGTATCGGTTGTCAGTATGGCATTTGCGGCAAATGATCCGGCCTTGGATCTTGTCGAGAGTTTCTTAACATTATTGCGAATGCCATTGACAATATCTTCGGTGGGAAACGGCTCTCCTATAAGGCCGGTTGAGGCTACAATTACAAGTTCCTTTTCGATACCCAATTCCTCGGCGGTAGTCTGAGCCATTGCATGTGCGCCCTCAAGTCCCTGCTTGCCGGTACAGGCATTGGCATTTCCGGCGTTGACCACAATCGCCTGGGCCTTGCCGCCGGCAATATGCTTTTTTGTTACCTTCAAGGGTTCCGCCATTACTTTATTCTGAGTAAAAACCGCGGCTGCACTTGCAGGTTTTTCCGAAAATATAATCGCCAGATCTCTGCGCATCGATTTCACGCCTATATGTGCGCCCCAGCATTTGAAGCCCCTGACGTTGGTGATATTTTTTAGCATGCTCATAATTACTTTTTATCCCTGCGATAATTCAATATGAACTCGAATGATTAAGGATTCACCGGTACCATTTTCAAACCATCAGTTTGATTCCATTCAAACATAATATTCAAATTTTGAATCGCCTGACCGGCAGCTCCTTTTACAAGATTGTCAATTACGCTGACTATTATAAGCATTTTAGTTCTCTCGTCAAATAAAACAAATATGTCGCAATAATTGGTGCCCCGAACATCTTTAACAGAAGGTATTTCATCACGCAATCTGACAAACGGCGCTTCCTTGTAAAACTCACCATATATCTTCTTCAACTCAATATTGTTGGCAGCCTTAATAGGCCGGGCATAAATTGTGGTCAGTATACCACGGTCTACCGGGAGAAGATGCGGCGTGAATTGTACCAGCGTGTCTTTTCCCGCAAGCCGATCGAATATTCCCTGGATTTCGATTGTATGGCGATGCCGTCCCAGGCCGTATGCTTTGAAATTATCATTCACATTAGAAAAAAGATTTACTGCTTTGGGCTTCACCCCCGCCCCGGTCACACCCGACTTTGAATCGATTATGATCGGTGTTGTTTCAATCATGCCCTCGGATATGAGCGGCGCCAGGCCGAGGATAGCGCTGGTTGGATAGCATCCGGGATTGGCGACCAGACGGGCTTCCTTAATCTCGTCAAAATACAATTCCGGCAAACCAAAGACTGCTTCCTCGAATCCCTCCGGATAAACATGTTCCATTTGATACCATTCCTCATAAATCTGCGGAGAGTTGAGACGAAAATCTCCGGAAAGATCGATTATTTTGAAGGACTTATCCTTAAATCTTTTTGCAACATCCATCGATACACCATGCGGCAGAGCCAGGAATACGGCATCGAGCTCATACTTATCAATCTTCTCGAGGGATTCCAGCTTATAATCGCAGATTCCCTTGAAAAAAGGATGTACGTCCGAGAAAGATTCTCCCTCTCGTGATTCAGAGGTTATAACGGAAATTTCCACGTCGGGGTGGTTAACCAGTATCCTGACCAATTCCGATCCAGTATATCCTGTCGCTCCGATTATTCCAATACGCTTTTTACTCATTTTCCTTGACCGCCTTTAACGATTCCTTCAGAACCTCGACTATCTTTTCCAGATCATCATAGCTTATGTTCAGAGGCGGCACCAGTCGCAAAACATTCTCTGCGGTTGAATTGGCAAGAACGCCGCGATCCATCATCTCCTTAACCAGCGGTTTAGTCCCGAATTCGAATTCAATTCCGATCATCAGACCAAGTCCGCGGAATTCCGTTATGGACGGCTCCTGCATATTTTTGATTTGTTCTTTGAGCCATTCATGTTTTTCACGAGCCTGCTTTAGAAGATCTTCATCCCCGATTACTTCAAGCGCGGCCAGCCCTGCAGCGCAGACCAGAGGATTGCCGCCCAGCGTAGTACCATGATCGCCGAAATCAATTGCTGAACTTACCTTCTCAATGGAAAGAATCGCGCCGATTGGCACGCCGCCACCCAGCGCCTTGGCCAGGGTCATAATATCCGGCTCGACATCATAATTCTCCTTGGCAAACATCTTACCCGTCCGTCCGATTCCGCATTGAACTTCATCGAATATCAAAACGATATCCTGCTCATCACAAAATGCCCTCAAATCTTTCAGGAACGATTTTTCACACGGATTAATCCCGCCTTCGCCCTGAATTGGTTCTACTATAACCGCAGCGGTATTCTTATCGGCCGCCTTTTTCACAGCTTCCAGATCATTCAAAGGCACCTGTATAAAACCCTCGGGCATCGGATCGAAGCCCTTCTGCATTTTCCGGTTCGCCATCGCAATAGTTCCCAGAGTCCTTCCATGAAAGCAATTCTCGAATGAGATAACATTACCGCCGCGGCCTATGCTGTGCGCATACTTTCGGGCGACTTTGATCGCCCCCTCAACGGCCTCTCCTCCGCTGTTCGTGAAAAACACACGATCCATGTCGGATAGCTTTGTCAGCTTCTCCGCAAGCTTGACCTGAGGCTCGCTGAGATAGAAGTTAGAGATGTGCATGAGCGTTGCGACCTGTTCCTGGATTGCTTCTACGACCTTTGGATGGCAGTGGCCAATGCTGTTGACAGCAATTCCGGCCAGAGCATCGATATACTCTTTGCCTTCAACATCCCAGACATGTGAACCGCTCCCGCGCTTGAGGGTAAGCGGATAACGCTTAAAAGTCTGCAAATAATATTTCTTGTCGAGTTCCGAGTATTTTTGGTTTAAATCTTCTGTCATCTTACTTTCTTTGAAATTTGTTATTTAGTTATTAAAGTCCCTATTTGCTTTTCATCTATTAAAGCTAAAATTTGCTCGGGCTTCCTGCCGTTGATTATCCTTGCCGATCCTGCCCCTTTATTGACAGCAATCTCACACGATTCCATCTTGGGTATCATTCCGCCCTGAATAATCTTTTCGTCCATCAGACTTTTAATGTCGCCCAGACCGACCTCTCCGATCAGGGAATTCGGATCGTCCTTTTCGCGCAAAAGGCCGTCGACATCGGTCATAACAACATACTGGTAGGCATTCAGCGCCCCGGCTAAATGACCGGCAAACATATCGGCATTTACATTATAATCATTTCCATCCCTGTCCGATGCAAGGCAGGTAATAACAGGAATATAATCATGATTGAGCAGAAGCTTGATCAAAAAGGGATCGACCTCCACAACATCACCGACCTGACCCAGGTCAACCTCCTCAACCTCGCCATCCACGACTCTCTCATAAAGACGCTGCACGGCGGTTACGAACCTGCCGTCCTTGCCAGAGAGCCCGACAGCTTTATAACCGTATGCATTAATCATACTGACAAGGCTGCCGTTTACTTTCCCCTTAAGCGCCATTTCAACATATTCGAAAGCCTCGGTTGTGGTTTTCCTATGTCCGCCGATGAATTCGGATTCGATTTTAGCTTCTTCCAGCGCCCGCTTTATAAACGGTCCGCCGCCGTGAACGATGACTACATCATAGCCCTTTTCCCTGAGAGCACAGATATTTTTAAGAACCTGTTTTTTGAGATCGTCATCGGTCATGGCGCTTCCGCCATACTTGAATAAAATAATTGGCTTGTCGATATTAATTGCCCTCCCCAAACCTTTTATATCTTTATTACCGTCTCTTTAAGACAGATTTAATGATAAGCATATACTTTATAATATATCAAAGCCGCAGTCAAATTGCTAAAAGTTATTTTGGGTACAAAACATCCAACCCGCGCAATTTGTTCCATAATATTAAAATTTGCAATGACTTACGGCTTGAGTTGGAGTCCATTGTATGCAATTTCCGATTCTTTTTTTACTATTGACATCTGCCATGTGCGTGTGATATTATTCATTACGGGTATAGGCATGTTATTTAAAGCAATTATAAGAGGACTTCTACTTCTCATCCTGACTATGGGGCTTCCTATCGGTCTTGAACAGGATGATCCGGATTCACCTGACATGCAGTTCGGCATTCACGGTGGAGGCGGACGGGTGGCCTCGGTGATTACCGGATGCAATGGAGTTGAAGAAGCGGTCAAAAATGATTTCCTGGATATTTCCGGGGAGGTTTACCTGAGGGTTCCACCGCGTTCCAACTCGCCTATGATACTCGGCCTGCGCGGAGGTTACTGGAGAACCGATCTGGATCTAATCAACTATGGTTATTTTGAACATATCCCCGATTATTCATACAGCTATCTCAATCCCTGTGTCAGCTTCGAAACCAGATATATAGGGATGGGTCTTGGGGTTATCATAGGAAACGTTCCGTACAGATTCGATAATGCGATTATATATGAAACAGGGCCTATCTCAGGGCATATCCGGCTGGGCTCTGTGCGCGGAGTCAATGTCAGCCTCAGCATTTTGGAATCCACTCCACTTGCTTCAGGTGGTGGTCTCTATGACCTGTCGGTATCTGTACCATTGAGTGACCGCTTCAGGGCCAGCTACGGACTCGGTTTTGCACCATACTATCATGTGGGCTTTGTTCAGCGCAACCGCATTGGCATCAGCAGGAATTTTGCACTGGATATTAGCTGGCGCATTGGAGGCACGGAAGGCGTTGCCGAATACGGGATCAGCGCAGGGCTGATTTATCGACTTGGATTTGGAAATCAGGATTGAAATACTGGACATCTATTTTTGGCATCCGTATATTTCAACCGCTATGGCTATTCGGAGGAACAAAATAAGCAAAATATATGTATAAATGAAACAAATGCGGGCTCGTAAGATATTCAATGCGAGCCTTTAATTATATCTAAGCAGATACATTTAACGAAATGAATATTGAGATTTAATTTGAAAAAGTTACAGATACTATTCCCCTTACATATTATTTCTATCGTGTTTCTGGCGCTTTCATGTTCCGGAGGATCAGGCGAAAGCCGCAACGGCCGCGAGAAGGTAATTCCGGCGATTGAGGCGGTTCAGGCGAAATACGGTTCCCTGCCCCTGACTGAGAGGCTGAGCGGAGTTGTCAAGGCCAAAAACCAGGTCGAAATCTATCCCGAAATCAGCGCTATTATTAGCGCTGTGCATGTACAAAACGGCGACGATGTCGATAAAAATCAGCCTCTTGTAAGTCTTCGGGACAAGGAATTTCGGGAAAGATTAAAGCAGGCGCGGGCTGCCCTTCAAATTGCCGAAGCCCAGGCTAACCAGGCCGAGGCCAAGCTTAAGGAAATTGAATCTGAGCTCAGGCGCTCCCGTGCGCTGGCCGAAAAGAATCTCAGCAGCGAGGCGGAACTCGAGGCAATCGAAACCCGGGCGGTTTCAGCCCGAGCCGATGTCGAACTTGCCCAGGCGCGTGTGGAGCAGGCCCAGGCTACAGTATCGGAACGTGAGGAGGCTCTCTCGCGCACAATCATCCGTGCCCCTGTAGAAGGAACGGTCGGAAATCGTAACGCCGAGGTTGGTATGATGGTAAGTTCTTCTACCAGGCTTTTCACGCTCGGTCAACTCGACAGTGTACGGGTGGAAGTTGTGCTTACCGACCGTATGCTGAACTATATCGAATCCGGGCAACGAACCGAAATCCGGGGCGGAAATCTTGCATCGGGCGGCCTGGAAGCATCATTATCACGGATATCGCCGTTCCTCCACCCCATTACTCATAGCACAGATGCCGAAATCGATCTGGAAAATCCGGATCACAAGCTAAAATCGGGAATGTTCGTAACCGTTGACATTTACTACGGCGAAAGTGAACAGGCAACACTTGTTCCCCTTAGCGCTCTTTATGAAAATCCGTTAACCGGCGCTACCGGGATTTATGTCAGCCAGGATACACTGAACCGAATTCCGGTTGAGCCTCTGGGTAAGGGTGAAAAAGGCAGTCTCACTGACCCGATCCCATTTGAATTCGTGCAGGTCGATGTAATCGCCAAAGGCCGTATGAGCGCCGGTATTCGAGGTATCGAGCCGGAAAGCTGGGTAGTAACGATCGGCCAGGATTTACTGGGCGGTGAGTCCGGCATGGCACGGGTGCGGCCGGTCGACTGGTCATGGGTGGAGAACCTTCAGAAACTTCAGCGCGAAGATCTTCTACGGGAGATCATGCAGGAGCAGCAGGCCGTTAAAGATACGGCATCATCGAGCATACAATAATATTTTAGACAAATTTTGATACTATGAATATCACCAGAGTAGCAGTCAATCGGCCTATCGCCACCACCATGGTGTTTTTGATAATTATCGTGATTGGCATCATGGGATTCCGCTTCCTTCCGGTTGACCTGCTCCCCCCTATTGAATATCCGATGCTCAGCGTCTCCACCACCTATCCCAATGTCGGCCCGGAGGAGATCGAGACGATCATAACCGACAGGGTTGAAAATGCCATTGCCAGCGTGCCCAATATCGAGGAGGTGCGTTCCAGGTCTTCCGAAGGCCGCAGCCGGGTTACGCTGGAGTTTTCGCAGGGAACGAATATCGATGCCGCGGCCAATGACGTCAGGGCCGCGCTCGACCGCATACGCGATGACTTCCCTCCCGAGGTAGAACCTCCGCGCCTCTGGAAATTCGATCCCGATAACTTCCCGGTGGTAATTCTGGGAGCACAGTCCGACCGCAGTATGGAGGAATTGACGCGGCTTCTGGAACGCGAGATTTCTCAGCGCTTCGAGCAGATACCCGGCGTCGGCTCGGTTGATGTCTGGGGTGGTATATACCGCGAGATTCAGGTGCGTTTGAAACGCGACCGTCTGGCCTCAAGCCGTCTCTCGGCTGCCGATGTGCGGGATGCGCTTCAAGAGGAAAATGTCACCCTGCCGGGCGGCGATATGCGCGAAGGAATCAGCGATATGTATGTCCGCACACGGGGTGAATTCCAGACTATTGAGCAAATCGCATCCACCATCATAACCGTAATTGACGGCAAACCAATACGTGTTGGGGATGTGGCCGAGGTGGTGGACGGGTACGAGGATGTCAACCGTCTGGTTCAAATCGACGGCCGTCCCATGATCCGCATGGGGATCCGCAAGCAGTCCGGAGCCAATACTGTGGCCGTGGCTGAACGGGCACGTGCGGTAATGGAGCAGATAGATAGAGAGCGGGATGATCTCGATCTAATGATGGTCATCGATCAAAGTGATTTTATCCAAAATGCCATAGATAATGTTCAGAATTCAGCCTTGTGGGGAGGACTTCTGGCAATTTTCGTTTTATATGTATTCCTGAGAAACGGCTCCACAACATTTATTATCGCATTGTCAATACCCATTTCCATCATCGCTACCTTCGGCCTTTTGTTTTTTAATGGTATTTCGCTTAACCAGATGAGCTTCGGCGGTCTTGCACTGGGAATAGGATTGATTGTCGACAATTCCATTGTGGTGCTGGAAAATATCGTGCGATTGCGTGAACAGGGCAGAAATTTAAAGGACAGTTCACTGATTGGAGCAAAGCAGGTAACAGGAGCGATTATCGCATCAACTCTCACCACCTCGGTCATCTTTCTGCCGGTTGTATTCATGCAGACCATTTCCGGGATGCTATTCAAGGAACTGGCTATGGTGGTGGTCTTTGCGCTGCTATGCTCCCTTTTCATTGCCCTGACACTGGTGCCCATGCTGGGCAGCCGCTATCTTACAGTTAAGAAAAAGGATGAAGATTCTCCGAAAAAAGAATCGCGTTTTGCCAGATGGACTGAAAAGCTCGAATCGATATATGTGAGTTTTATAAGCAAAGCTCTAAACCAGAAGAAAATCGTCTTCGGCGTGGCTGGATCGCTTCTTATAGCTACCATTTTTCTGTGGCAGTTGCTTCCAGTGGAACTTGCCCCGCAGACAGATGCCAATGAAATCGATATAGAACTGGAAATGGCCCAGGGGACGAATATTGCGGTTGTGAATAATTATCTGCATGAGATGGATTCCCTGGTACGTGAGGTCCTGCCCATGGACCAGATCGAGCATATCTCTATCGAAATCAGACCGGGTGATGCCGAGGTCGAAATCTCACTGAAAAACGCAGATGAAAGAACGATCAACAGCTTCCAACTCGCAGATAAAATACGTGAGCATGTCGCCGGGCAGGTCCCGGGCGTGGATGTCAGGGTGGATGCCCAATCCGGACTATGGATGCTGCGGAGGCTGTTTGGCTCGGGCGGCTCCGAGGCTGTGCAGATAGAACTGCGAGGATATGATCTGGCATTAGCCGATATGATCGCCAAAGATCTGCAGAGTATTATGACACAGGTACCCGAAGTAGCCGATGTCCGTATCAGCCGCCGCGAGGGACGACCGGAGCAGAACCTGATAATCGACCGGGAAAAAATCGCTGACCTGGGCCTGTCGGTCAGCCAGATCGCACGGGTTATCCAGACCAATGTGGGCGGCGGACGCGCTGGTGTTTTCCGTGAAGGCGGCGAGGAATTTCCGATCATGGTGCGCCTTCAGCCGCAGGACAGGCTCAGCACTCAGGATTTGAGCAACGTTTCGGTCCGCACTGCGGGCGGGCAGATCATGCCGATTTCCGCGGTGGTCACAACTGAACGACGACGCAGTCCGACTGAGATCGAGCGTGTTGACGGACAGAGGGTAACCTATGTAACCGCCAATCTGGAAAGCGGAGCCGCGCTGGGCGATGTTGTCGAAAAACTTCAGGATCAGCTTTACGATTTCCCATTGCCGGAAGGTTTCTCGCTGATTTTCAGGGGCGAATATGAGGAACAGCAGAAGGCGCAGTCCGACTTTCTCCTGTCAGTGATAATGGCGCTTATTCTGATTTACATGGTCATGGCGGCTCAGTTCGAAAGATTTCTGGATCCGCTTATTGTCATGGTGGCGGTTCCGATGGCGATTATAGGTGTGGTTCCTACTCTGCTTATTACGGGTACATCATTGAACATGCAGAGCCTGATGGGAATCGTTATGCTGATTGGTATTGTCGTTAATAATGCAATTGTGCTGGTGGATTATATCAACCTGATGAGGCGGGAGAAAAACCTTGGTATTCAGGAGGCCGTGATTCAATCTGGACGCCTGCGTCTTCGTCCAATCCTGATGACCTCTGCAACAACAATTCTCGGTATGCTGCCCCTTAGCTTTGGAACAGGCGCCGGCGGTGAAATTCAGGCCGCCCTGGCAAGAGCTGTGATCGGCGGACTTTTTGTGTCAACCTTCATTACGCTCGTCCTTATCCCGGTAACATATATAAGCTTCTACAAACTTCTCTACAAGCTCAAGCCTGCAAAAGCGGAAGTAGAAACCGCATAATATTTTTTAGTTGTCGCATTATGATTGATTGACAAAGTCCTTTTAGAGCATTATAAATAATGTACGGGCTTGACAATTAAAAGCCCTATTCACCGCACACATCAAAATTCAGCACATCTAATCAAATCTCTATAGAATTCCCTAAACATTCTGATTTATATAAATTAGCCCTATAACTGGAGGATTTTATGAAAAACTCACAGAATCAGCCCAATCCCCTTCTTGATCCGTTCGTGCCTGCAATGTCGTCATGGGCGCTGGTTACCGCTGTCTCGAGCGGTATCTTTGATGCTGTTGTCGATGGCGCATACACATCCCAGAAGATCGCCGAACGACTTAACCTGGATGTCGATGCTGTGAGAGCTCTTTTGGATATTCTCTCATGCCTTGGATACATTCACCAAAGCGAAGGCCATTACCGGCTCACCGATGTTTCCAAACAGACCCTTATCCAAAATTCAACACACCGGCTCAAAAACTGGGTCAAATTCTGCCGCTTTCAGTTGCTTGCATTGCAGCAGCTTGAATACACATTATCGAAAGGGCAAAGAGTAAACCTGCAAGATCTCATGAATTCTCCCGAAGACCTGCGCTTACATCAGCTTGCTATGGCGGAAACCGCCGCACCCGCCGCTGAATGGGTAGCCACCCAAATTGCATTACCGGACGATAGCAGATTGATGCTGGATATCGGCGGCTCACACGGAATCTATTCCGCCGCGATCTGCAAAAAGAATCCTCCCTTAAAGGCCGAAGTAATCGAGCTGCCGGAAATGATTGATTCTGCAAGTGAGGTTTCCCATGAACTCGGAACAGACAAATATGTGCGGTATGTTGAAGGTGGTATTATGGAATCGGATTTGGAAAGCATGTATGATCTGGTATTTATGGGAAATCTGATTCATCATATACCATCGCAGAAAATTGATGATGTCTTTTCCAAAATCCATAAGCACATCAATCCCGGCGGTATAATGGCCATCTGGGATTTTGCAGAAGCTGAAGGCAAAACCGACCTTGCTTCAAGCGCGTTCTCGCTCTTCTTTTATATGACTTCCGGATCAAAGTGCTATAACAGGCAGGAGATAAAGGGCTTAGCGAGCAAAGCCGGGTTCAAAGGTTTTCGCGTAAAAAAGCCGCCCGCGCCATCACCGCATATTTTATACATCATCGGGAAGGAATAGGGATTTGTACTAAAATGAATCTGTTTTTACTGGGTCCAAGGGACGGATTCTTAAAAAATCTGCCCCAAATTCAAGGATGTTTTTCAGTAGCAAATACTTTTTCCAACTATTAGCTCTTGGGATTTATATTCTGATTCATGCGGAAGAAATTGTCCGGATCATATTTGGCCTTGATCTCCCGCAGTCGGTTGTGGTTTGCGCCAAACGCATCCTTCACACGGTCATCATCATCCCTGTCGAGATAATTGGCATACACTCCGCCCGTTGAATACGGTTCCATGGCCTTATGAAACTTGCGTGTCCATTCAATAGCCTTCTCATCATCTGAAGCTTCGGTCCATCCGGACCAGATACCCAATCCAAAGGTAGCATTTCTGTCGGGGAACGCTGTAGCCGACGGTTCCACACGGCTGATTGCCCCGCCCATTGGCTCTATGCCTACAAGCGAAAACGGGCCCGGCAAAGGATCAACCATCTCTACGAATGTCTTGATAGCCTCATCCGTCAGACCTTCCATATAATGCGCCTTCCAGTAGTACCGGCCGCCTTTCGGGGCGCCTTTGTCGAAGCTCTGCTGCAGCGCAGTGTACGGCATCGGCCCCACTACCTGGAAAATCGGTTCGGTGAGTTTCCGCAGCGGTTCCAACAGCTTTTCGCCCTCCCTGGCATCGCCAATATAACATGCCACCAGTACAATCGCGGTTTTCATATGGTACTCTTCCGGGAACGGTTCCATGGGAGGAACATTAACCGCCAGAGCATAGCAGGACATTTCGTCCGGAGCCTCAGCCGCAAAATCCCGGTATGCACGCAGAACCTGCTCGGCGTTCTCCATTGGGTAAAAAATCTGGGCGGCCAAAACCTCCGGGCCAACCTCATGCAGCTTGAATTCGAATGATGTTACTATGCCAAAATTGCCGCCGCCTCCTCGCAAGGCCCACATCAGATCCGGATTTTCATCATCACTTACATGAATCAGCTTGCCGTCGGCGGTAACCACATCAGCGGAGATCAAATTATCAACCGTCAGCCCATACTTTCGTGCCAGGTATCCCATACCGCCGCCGAGCGTCAATCCTGCAACCCCGGTCTCTGAAACCAGCCCGCCGGTTGTAGCCAAGCCGTGTTTCTGGGTGGCGGCGTCAAGGTCGGCCAGAGTCGACCCCGGTTCGACGGTTGCAGTTTTAGCTGTCGGATCGACCTTTACATCTTTCATTCGCGAAAAATCGATCATTAATCCATCATCACAAACTGACCTTCCGGCCACACTGTGCCCGCCGCCCTTAATCGAAATCAAAAGATCATTCTTGCGTGCGAAATTGACCGCTTTAACGACATCATCAACATCAGCACACTGGACTATCGCCGCCGGCTTCCGGTCTATCATGCCATTCCACACCGCGCGCGCCTCGTCATAATCAGCATTGCCCGGCTGAATTAATCTACCGTTGAAATTTTCGGCACTCTGCTTTAATGTTGTCTGGTCAAACATAATTCTCTCCTAAATTACTATCTATATCTTTCATGATATCCTTTTTATTTCAATAGCAGCATCTTCCTGGCTTCGCTGAATTCGCCGACCGAAAGTCGGTAAAAATACACGCCGCTCGAAACAGGACTACCGGCGTCATTACTGCCATCCCAGTCTACAGAATAAAAACCCGCATCCAGATACTGATCGACCAGAGTCTTTACTCTCTGTCCCAGCATATTATATATGGTAAGCCGGACATCCGTGCTCTTGGGCAGGCTGAATTCTATCTCAGTTACGGGATTGAACGGATTCGGATAGTTCTGTGAAAGATCTAACCCCTCTGGAAGCTGCCCAGGGTTGATCTCGCTGACATCAGTGGCGGAGCCCACAAATCCGCCGAAAGCAGAAGCCGAATAGGTTTCGAATCCGCTCGGACCGCTTTTATTCACACTCACGAGGAACTCGAAATCCTCGCCGAAAAATTCCGCCCCCTCGGTCTCAACAGTACTGCCGGGCATTGGAATTCCATTGATAACCTGCTGAGTGGTCGTCCTTTTGACAAAAGACAGTCTCAGGCAGTCAACTGTATTACCCTCATATGTAATCGTTCCCCAGCCGTCAACAGCATAGGTTATCGTATCAAATACATTTTCAACGAACTGCGGGGTAAATTCACGGGTGCCTTCACGTTCGGTAGTCCATTCATCATTGAATGCCATCGGGAATGGATACAGCGGAGTAGATTCATCATATTTAAAGAGGACTTCCCCAGCTCTCGATGAACGAACCGCAGTACCCCATTCTGTTACTTCCATCGGAAGCCATTCTGTATAGGACCAGACTGTATCCTCCTCGGTGGCAAGGTTTATGGTCCGGACTATAAAATTAGCATCCGGAAATGAACCGATCTGCGGTGCGCTGAAAGCCTCAATCACAGTACCCGTATTTTCTTGAATAAAATCGACTGTCGTCACATCCCATGTCTGACTCCCGCCGTCCGTTGCTGTAAGGTGCATATACATGGATTCGGCTATATCATCCGCCAACCATGAATTCAAAGCGGAGCCCGGCGAAGGCAGAGTACCGCTGTTAGGAAAGGAAATCTGTGCCTGACCGGCATTGACAATAACAAAAACCAGCAGAATCGAGACGGTAAGCATTAACGATTTGCGCATACTAATTCTCCTCCATTAGCTCTTTTTCAATACTCTATTATTGGAAATCACAGAAGCCCCCTGCCCTAAGACTAATAAAGCAAAAGCAGATGAAAACCTCTGCTATCATATTGATTCAAACCACTACAGTTTGAACCATTCGAAAACTAAATACTATTTTGTGGCCGATAATATAACATAAAATCGATTTAAATCAAGATATATTTTATCCTTTTTATCTCCAAATTCAAGAATATTCGCTCGGAAATCTTATCTTCTTGATATACAATATCTTATAGTGTATATTTGTCTGCATGGGCAGAATCGATGATTCAATGCTGACATATTCATTTGGACAATTAGGCCGCCCTGGTTATAGATCACAAGAGACGGGAGATTACGCATGAATGAGCACAGGATTCGTGAAGCTTATCGCGATGACAATACTCTAAGAACTGCCTTCTTCGATTTTATCGACCAAATCTACCCCGGTTTGGATTTCAAGACCTGGTATGAAAAAGGATTCTGGCTGGATAATTATATTCCGCATTCGATTGTAATTGACGATAAGATTGCATCCAATGCCTCTATCACGAAGATGACATTGCTTGTGGACGGCAATATTATGAAAGGAATTCAGGTGGGGACTGTCGGCACCTTACCGGAATACCGACGGCGCGGTCTCTCAAGAATATTAATGCAACACATTTTGGATAAATATTCCGACTCGGTGGACATCATTTTCCTCTATTCCAGTGAAGAGGCTTTAAGCTTTTATCCCAAATTCGGATTAGATCATTATAACGAAGTGATATTCAGGCAGACCCAAAATATTCCGCAGCCGGATTTTTCTGCGCGCAAACTGGATATGGGCTCAGACAAGGACTTCAGGCTGGTGCTGGAGATGCTGAGTAGACGGACCCCCATCAGCAAATTGTTCGGCGCTCTTGACTACGATTTCATAACAATCTGGCACATTTTAAACCTTCATCCGAATCATCTCTATTTTCTGGAAAAGGAAGGCATTATCATAATCTCATCTGAAAGGGATAACCAGATTCATATCTGGGATGTAATTTATGATAAACCTATTGAGATTCAAAAAGCTCTGCCCAAAATAATCAAATCAGAAGATATTAAGTCGATTAACTTCTATTTCTCACCCGATCTGCTTGGTTTCGATTTTGATGATACCACAGTCGATTCGGAGTCGCCTCTGTTCGTCAAAGGGACATTTCCCATAGGCGGAAGAAAATTCAAATTCCCATCGACAGCCCAGACATAAACATCTTGGAATATTTTTGAACTTGGCTTAGATTCGATTAAGATTAAACCGGAGATTGTATTTGAAGCTGGCAGAGATTTTCGATGAAAAGGCCAATGCCAAATCCCTCTGGCAGGGAAAGTATAAAATTCCCTGGGATGAGCCGGAGTTCAGCAAAAGGATGCTCACCGAGCATCTTTCGCAGGAACATGATCTGGCAAGCCGCAGGACTGCAATAATCGACAAACATGTGAGCTGGATTAACACTATAATATTGAACAAGCAACCCTCCAAAATCCTTGATCTTTGCTGTGGTCCCGGCTTTTACACCTCAAGGTTTTCAGAAATCGGGCATTCATGCCGGGGTATAGATTTTTCACCGGCCTCGATCGAGTATGCGCGGGAGAATATGTGTGATAATAATCGGATTGAATATTTACAGGAGGATATTATAACCACAGATTACGGCTCAGATTATGATCTTATCATGCTGATATACGGCGAGTTTAATGTCTTCCCGAAAAAGGATGTCCTTAAGTTTCTGCAAAAAGCATACAACGCACTCAAGCCGGGAGGGCAAATTCTGATTGAGGCACACACTTTTGATGTCATAAAAAACCTGGGAAACTCCGCGAATTCATGGACCAAAGAAGAGTCCGGCCTCTTCTCGGATAAACCACACCTTATACTGACCCGAAATAAATGGTATGAAAATGAGAAGGCGGCGCAAACCACTTATATTATAATCGATGCTGAAACCGCCAATGCTGATTTATATCGGAATACAATGCAGGCCTACACCAATGATGAGTATAAAGCGCTTTTTGAGAAGGCCGGATTCCGACGGTCAGAGTGCATTCCGGCCTGGGGCAAGGTCAGTTTCGATGATGACGATACTCACCTTTTGTTGCGGGCGCATAGATAAGCGCATCAAAAAACCCGTGGCCAAAATGTATTTCAATTGACAATCTGCATATTCATGGTATTTTATTTTTATGTACACACCCGGAGGTATAATGTTCATTAAGCGGGCTGTTATGAATAAATTATATGTGCTCTTTTTGACTGCTATTTTTCTTCTGCCTTGTTCTGCCATTGCAGACGATATTTTATTTTTCGATGATTTCAAGGACGGCACCGCTGACAGCTGGGAGCTCATCGACATAGGCTATTTCTCGGTTTCCGATGAAGCCCTCTGTCTGGAAACGCTCTGCGAACCATGAGGCGCCGGGACTATGATGCGGACAGTTGGTTCGTTTGAATATGACAACGGCTTTGTTCTGGAGGCAAACACATTTCTATCCGACACAAGCGGCAACAGCCGTGAACGCCGTCTGTCATGGTACTCGGATTTCGCCAATTATTTTTATGTGCGCTACGATCAGATCGTGGAACAGTTGGTATGTATCTGTGTGGTAAATGAGCAATGGGTGTTTTACGAGACTGCCGATGTTGACGCTTCCGAATGGAATGGTTCGGATCAACAATGGCATAAGCTGACAATACAACTCCTCGAGGATCAGATAATGGTATTTCGGGATGATGAACTTATATTCGAACATATCGATCCCGCTATCTCGAATATGCCATCTATAGGACATATCCGGCTTTCCAACACATATCAGGAGACATGTTTTGATGATGTAATCCTTACCAGCCTTGAGGGGCCGACCTATACATGCGGCGACGCCAATGGCGATGATGCTGTTAATGTCAGCGACGCAGTGCATATTATCAACTATGTTTTCATAGGAGGCGCTGCACCTGATCCGCTGGCATCGGCGGACACTAACTGTGATTTGTCGGTCAATATATCAGATGCGGCATACATAATCAATTATGTTTTCATCGGAGGCACCGCGCCCTGCGACCCAGATGGCAATGGTACACCGGACTGCTGATCCTATTTCAGCAATAACATCTTACGTGTCTGTACGAATTCATCCGCCTGAAGCCTGTAGAAGTAAATCCCGCTGGCGACACGAACACCGCTTTGATCAGTGCCGTTCCATCTAACCTGGTGATCGCCCGCCGGAAGATCTCTCTCAATCAGGATTTTCACCTTCTGCCCCAGGATATTATAAATATCCAGCCTTACATCCGAACTTGCCGGGAGCTGGAAGTTGATCGTTGTCTGGGGATTGAATGGATTGGGGATATTCTGATCCAGACCGTATTTCTCCGGGAGCTGATCTATATCTCCCTGGTCCTCTATATCGGTGGCAATATCAGTCAGATAGGCGGCATACGTACCGGAAGAATCTATCATAGCCGAGACCTTATTCATTGCCGTATCAACCGTCCCGCCGATCAAAATCCATTCCCCCGAAGCACGATTCCATCCGAAAAGCCTTACATCAAGCTCATCCAGAGAAGATTCAATAAACTGTTCGGAGTAAGATATTCTAATACCACTCAAATCAGGGAACTCGTTTTCCGGATATAATGCAAAGCTGTATACATCGCTGACACGAATATAGCTCTCCTCCAGACCATTAACAGGCGGAGGATAATCGGTGCTTAGAAGCATTGCACGTGAGATTAAACCGCCGATGGAATCGGCATAGACTGATATTGGGCTGTCACCGCTGAAGAGCCCATCGCTGGTCGAGGTGTCCGAAAATTCTCGGATGCTGTAATCGCCAGTAAAGAAAAACGGATTAGAGGATAAATCCTCGGTCTCTACCATCATAACGCCCTGGCTTGAAAAATCATCCATGCTTTCTACTGCATAATCAGTACCATTCTGGTTAAATGAATATGAATAAGAATCTCCCGTCCCCGCAAACACGCGCAAATCCGGGATGCTGTTGAATTGCTGGACAGCCTCAACATTTATTTCGACAGAGCTTTCGATCAGTCCGGGATAAAAGATCGCATTAAAATCACCATCAACAAGTGACATCTCCACAGCGCTGTCATTGGGTGAGGTAAATTCCATAGTTCCGGAGTACCATTCAAAACTACCATTCTGATATGAGAACATTTTCTTTTTTATCTCTATATATTCCACCGTATGCCCGCCCGAGGTATACATCTCATCTCCGGGATCGATGTCGAGGACATAGATTTCACCTGAATCCGAAGTACTCCCCTGAGCCAGCCATTCTCTATGTGAGGGAGCGCTGTTTTTTCTGAGGACACAATACGCGTTCGCAAGTCTCTGAGAAGAAGAACCAATTACATTGAAATAGACAGGATCATCATAGCTTGTGCGTGCAGTGCGATTATGGATCAGCTCCAGTTTGGCGCCGACATCATAATTGACATTACCGAGATCATCATTAGGGCCGTACAGAAAATCGTCACCCGGCTTTAAATTCCTTTCGCCTGGCCTGATTATCGGAGCTATTGCCGTAGTATAAAATCCTTCGCGCTCGGACTCCAAAAACTCCCAGCAGGGATTCTTGCCATAGACATACTGGTTGGTATTCTGACAGGCCGGGTCCTGGTATTGATTCATTGTAGACATTTCGCTTGCAGTCGGCCCGGAGACCTCGTAATGGGAATCCATGAAACCATAGGCATGAGTTTTGGAGCATCTTTCTCCCCCAAGGGCAAATTCATATTCATCATAGAGCCCAAGATAATAATGTCCCAGCTCATGTCCCATAGTGCGATACTGTTTTGACGCCGAAGGATCATGGGGGTACTCGATCACGCTCATATTGCGTCCCGCATCTTTGTCGCCAAACCATCGCCGGGGAAATTGTACCATGAAGTCATTTGATTCCATATAGAATCCGCCCAAATGCGCCTGCGGCCAGATTATATTGCTTGCATAAACATGGATATCGGCATAATTCCAGCCTCTTTTGCCGTCCGCGACCACAATCGTATCGATCCTTACCTGCCCGTCGGTAACATCATAAAGAAAATTTGCCATACTGCGGAAACCATCTTCGGTACGATCGAGATAAACATCATCAGCCTCCCATTCGATGCTGACTGTGAGATTTATACCAAAAGTGGTATGATCCATCACAACTGTCTGCACAACCTCATCATTGAGTTCATCAAAAACCGGATCGTATGTCACTGAATCGAATTTCATATTATCCAGCTCGATTCTTTCGGAATATCTGTATTCGAAGGAATCCTTCACGGCGGCAAGTGTATCCAGAAGGACAAAGACCTTAATTGAATCACCCAGCCTGAGATCGCCCTCAAAAAGATATTCATTCAGACCGACTACGCCGTCAATATCAGTTTTTATCGTGTCTATGAAATGTTCCGTGTATTTCGGTCGGTCATTTTCCACTCTGTAAAGCAAAAACTCTGTCAAAACAATAGGATTCTCGTTGACATCGACAATTTCAATAGATTTTTGAGGCCAGCAGGGCGAGAACTCTGAGGTATTGTTGTCGAGATCTGTTGCCGTCAATGTCACCGTCTGATTGCTGTCGGGTGTCCCGGAAAATGTAGTTTCGAATTCCGCCAGACCGTCAGCATCGGTTCCAACAACAGTCGTCCACATCGACTCCTGCCCTTCGCCATGACCGGTCGAATCACAGCCCTCGTTAAAAAACACCTCAACTATAAAACTTTGATTGGGAATGCTCTTGAGCCGTGCATAAACCGTGCTGGAACCTGCCGAGGCCAGTACCGAGTCTATGACCGGAAAATTCTGCAATCCATTCGGGCCGGCATCAGTATCCAGAGTGTCGTTCGTATTAACACCTAAGGGCGCGATATCAATTCCCAGGCCGCTGTTATCATGAATAATATTTCTGCGAATCAGATTGCCCGCGCCGCTCTGAATGAAAACTCCGGCGCTGTCATTGTTCATGATAGTATTGGCATCATCAGGCTCCGTGCTGCCGAATTGATTGTCCGAACCGGTGATAATGATTCCGTATTCATTATTCTTAAGCTCATTCGAGAAGAATTGATTTGAATCGCTGGTTACAACCATCCCGCTGCCGGGAAAATTGCTGATCTGCAAATGCTTCACAACGCATTTATCGAAATTTATTACCAGGCCATCTCCATCGGTGAGATTCGAACCGTCAACCTCTACCGTCCCTCCCGGCTGGGTGGAAGCGTCAATTTCAACTGAATCCGATACCGGAGGCAGAAGGCTGTCCGGCATTATAACAGGCGGTTCTTTGGATAGGATATTGAAATATATATTGTCTCTGGTCTGTAGCGCATTCGATTCCTGAATAGCGGCCCTGAACGTGCACTCGGGATCGCCGTTGGGAAGGGTACCGCCTGTACTGCAAACACCGTCGCCCGGATCGTCATCAATATCATCACCCGTTGAATTTACGACCAGACCGTCCAGCACAGGCGTAAGCATAACCAGCGAATTTCCCGAACGGCCTACAATAACGCCGTTGTCGTTGATATCATCGGCAATATCGATCGAGTTGCCGCTGCCGTCATCACTGACAATAAGATCGTTCAAGTTGTAGGTCTCACCTTCATGGTACAGAAGCCCCTGCACCGGAGCGCTGGTAATCGACTTGAATGCTCCCACCGCCTGCCCCTGATTATTGATAGCAAATGCCTCGCTGCCGCCTGAGATGGGATAGACACTGCCATCACCATGAATATCAATCTTTGATCCGTTTTCCCATAAAAAAGCATGATCCACCACCTGACCATCAAACTCACCCCTGGCATAGCCGACCACCTGACCGTTGTCGTTTACATCGCGAGTAAGGCTGTTCAGGCCTCCGGGGAAAGGCGGAATGGAGGTCATACTTCCATCGCTCCAGAAAAACCCCCAGGTTACGATGTAGCCGTCCTGATCTACACCGCTTGAGGTTCCCACCACCTCACCATTGTTATTTATGCCATAGGCCACACTGGAAACGCCGTAAACAGTCGAATCCAGATCGGGAACCAATCCCAAACTAACAGGGCCGCTTTCGGTCCATAGAGCAGCCCTTCGAGTATTAAAATCCTGCGGACGAGATTCGCCGGCCACATGTCCGAGGTCGTTAATCGCAAATCCCGTTGAATTATCGCATTGCCCCTCATCCCAGTGAGATCCCGGAAGAGGCTCCAGGTCAGAAACTATGGAGCTGTCTTCGGAGACGAACGCATGTCTGTGGTAGCCGTCTATAGCATGTATGCCGGTTACCTGACCATGATTATTCATGTCCCAGGTTGTATAATATTCAACGCCCGCCATCGGATATATTGGAATGAATTCACCATTACGCCACAAATATGTATCCACCGAATCGTTTGCAAGCTGGCTGCGCGGGATCATCACAGTGCCGTCATTGGCGATTTTAAGCCGGGGAAAAACGGGCCCAAGATCCATACCATCATCTGTAATCGTAGATAAATGATATTGAGGTGGTTCGGCAAAAGCAACCGGATTAAATAATGATAAGAAAAGGAAAATAGCGCCCGGAAGCGCGGCAGCAGTCTTAATTTGGAGATAAGGCATAGTAAATTCCCAGAATACATTTGCTTTGAGTATATTTGTGATTTAAAAGCAAATGCGGATCGTTTTTATCCGCATTTAATCTTAATATAAATAAATCGCAATTCTTGTCAAGATTTTAATTGCTCTGTATTTTCAGATTCTAAATCTCCCGCTTTGTATTTGACTATTTAAATTAAGATCCTATCTATAGGCAGGATTATTATTATAAATGGAATAATTATATGAGAATTGCATGGCTTAGCGATATTCATCTGAATTTTGTGCCCCATCAGGAAATAGAAAAGTTCAGTCGTGAAGTTTCAGATTCAGGAGCCGAGGTTGCACTGACAAGCGGAGATATCAGCGAGGCGCCTTACCTGAAAGAGCACCTCAACATCATGGCGAAGATCATTAAATTCCCCATCTTCTTTGTGCTTGGCAACCATGATTTCTACCGCTCATCAATCGAGAAGACCTTGAATCTGGCTGAGGAGATATCCTCCAATTCAGGCAACCTGGTCTGGCTTACCGACGAGGATATTGTCAGGCTGAGCGACAATACTGTCATGATCGGGCATGAGTCATGGAATGACGGACGTATCGGCGATTATGAAAACTCTCCCTATATCCCGGCCGATTTCTTCATGATCGAGGATTTTATGGGTCTCGATAAGGTCGAGAAACTCAAATTGATGCAGTCACTTGCCGATAAGGCCGCGGAACATTTCAAGTTGAATCTTCCCAAGGCATGCCAGGCGGCGGAAAATGTGATTCTTCTTACTCATGTCCCTCCTTTCAAGGATTCCTGCTGGTACAAAGGCAAGGTCTCCGACGATGAACATCAACCCTATTTCGCCAGCAAAATCGTGGGCGACACAATCCGAGATATCATGCGCGATCATCCCTCAAATTATCTGACGGTTTACTGCGGGCATACGCACGGCGGCGGGAAAGCCCAAATCCTGAATAACCTGATTGTCTATACCGCTGAAGCCGCCTATGAGAAGCCCGCAATCCAGAGAATCGACGGCATCAAATAAGACTCTTTTTTTATTGCCGGAATATGAATATATCATATTTTACGGCAGCCTCATAATTTCGGCTTTTACGTAAAAAGCAACTCTTACATTAAATTATCGTATTGAAGGGCATGGGACTGCAGAGGAAACTTTCGCTCTGCAATTCGGCGGAAACAAAATATTGGGGAGGAAATATGCATATCAAACTCACGGGGGCGATTGCGTTTTGCGCCCTTCTACTTTTTGCATTAAGCTCGAATTTAACGGCTGAAACTCCGATCGTCTGGGGTGATCTTTCGCCCGGGCAGTATGCGGTCGGATTTAAAACATTTGAAAAGTTCGATCACTCACGAACATTTCGACCCAAGACAGATTATTTCGGTGAAAAAATCGAAGGAATACGGGCGCGTCCGATTCAGGCCTGCCTGTGGTATCCGGCTGCGAAGCAGGATGATGGGATGAGCATGAATTACGGAGAGTATATGTTTGCTTATCCTGAGGATGATCGACTGTTCAATGTTCTTTCGGCAATTCAGAATCGGGAAATACAGATACTCTTTTCACGGGTTCGTGATCAGAATATCATGCTGACAATTTCCAACACTCCATTTGCGGCGGTTCGAGATGCCGAGCCTGCTGAGGGCAAGTTCCCGCTTGTAATCTATCATCCCAATATCAGCGGCATCTACTGCAACAATGCCGTACTTTGTGAATACCTGGCCAGTCACGGTTACGCTGTGCTCTCGACCTCTCCGCTGGGCATGAAATCCGTGAATGTTGATGAGGATCACGCCTCGCTGGAGTTCCAGACCAGAGACAAGGAGTTTGCCTGGACAATGGTCAAAGATCAGGAATTTATCGATTTCGACCGGCTGGCATTGGTGGGCGCCAATTCCGGCGGCCTGATGGCCCTGGAGATGCAGATGCGCAATAGCGATGTTGACGCTGTGGTCAGCATTGAGGGCTGGCTTACTCAAAATGATAAAATTGAGTTTTGCAAAAACAGCCCGTTTCTCGATCCAATCAGAATGCATAGACCGTTTCTGCATGTCAGCCTCGGCCCGCAGGAGGAGCTGGATTATTCGCTTCTTGAGTCACTCAAATATTGCGACCGGACTTTGATCCATCGGACAGATTTGCCCGGTGATGGTTTCGTGCACTACCCGATGTTTACCCTGCTTATGAGTGATGAGATCAAAACAATGACGGCCTCGGTGCGTGAGGCCCATGAAGACATATGCGGGCTTGTACTGGCATTCCTGAATGAACACATTAAAGATGATATCACAGCTCAAAACACATTCACTCAACTCGCCTCGAATATGCCCTCAACTGGAATTAAATCTTATACATCCGAAGCTCTGCCGCCTACTCAAAGTCAGTTTATGGGAATTGTAGAAAGTCATGGTGTGGATAAGGCGCTCGAGATTTTCCAGAAGTTTCATGAGCTTGAACCGGAGAGGGTATTCTTCAATGAGGGACAAATTAATCTTCTCGGCTATCAGGCTCTAAACAGGGGGCAGATACAGGATGCCATTAGGCTCTTTAAAATGAATACCGTTGCTTACCCGCACTCCTGCAATACATGGGACAGCCTCTCGGACGGCTACATGGCAGCGGATGATACTGAAAATGCGATAAAGTGTATGAAAAAAGTATTGGAAACAATTCCAATCGACACTGTCAATGATGATCAGCTCAAGGCACAGTTAAAAGAGAAATGTGAACGAATGTTAAGTGAGCTGCAGGGCTGATCTATGCCGTATAAATAGCAAATAATAATAAGCTGATTCAGGAGTAATATATGGACAATTCAAAGACAGGATTAAACAGAAGAAAATTTCTGACAAGCTCCCTTTCCTGTGCCGTAGCTGCGGGAGTGATGGGACTTTCCCCGAGGATTGCATCGGCGCAGGATGCCCCTGCCAAAGAATCCGAGAAGGAACGCAAGCTAATTTATCGGGAATTCGGGAAGACCGGCTGGAAAATACCGATAGTCAGCATGGGCGTTATGAGAGTGCCAGATCCGGGTATCATAAAAGCCGCGCATGAAGCCGGAATCCGTCATTTCGATACGGCGGCTAATTACCAGTACGGCCGCAACGAGCAAATGGTCGGTAATATCATAGCCAAGTTAGGAGTACGCGACAAAGTAATAATCGGCTCCAAGATTCTTATCCCCGCACAACGGGAAGCCCTAACCGAAACGAATGCTGAAGAGAGGATTAATCAACTTATTGATGCAACCCTTCACAGAATAAAATCGGATTATATCGATATACTATATGTACATGATGTTTCAAATCCGGCAGAGATCTCCAATCCCCTGATACTGGATAATCTCAAAAAAGCAAAAAAGGCCGGTAAGGTCAGGGCAATAGGCATCTCGACCCATACTAATATGTCATCGGTCATAAATGAAATGGCCGATTCAGGAGAATATGATGCGGTACTAACGGCTATAAACTTTACCATGGCCGATAACACCGAGCTTCATAATGCAATCGAGAAAGCTGCCAAAGCGGGTATTGCTGTGGTTGCGATGAAGACCATGGCGGGTGGTGCAAATTGGCCGAATCCGGAATCTCGACGAAACTATGATGCTCTGACCGTTACAAGGGCGGCATTAAAATGGGTAATGAAAAATGAGAATATTGCCACCTCTATTCCCGGCTTTACCAATTATGAGCACCTTTCGGATGATATTGAGGTCGCCCATAATCTCGACTACACTACAGATGAAAGGAAGCTTCTTGAGGATAATAACATCAAACTCAGCATGGGCTTCTGCCGCCAGTGCCGTCAATGTCTGGCATCATGCCCTCATAATTCAGAGATTCCAACCTTGATGCGAACCCATATGTATGCCGCGCAGTATGCTGATTTTTATCTGGCACGGCAGACATTGGATGAGCTTCCGAAAAACCGGGGATTGCGGGCCTGTACATCATGTGACACATGTGTGGCTGAGTGCGTCAATAGCGTAAATATTCCTGAGAAGATAAATGATCTAAAATTGATGTATGCCTGATATTATGCACTGATTAAGTAATAAGCCTGCATTTAAAAATGCAGGCTTTTGTTTTTCTACTCGGTTTCGGCTGAGAGTTGTTCCAGCCAATCGGACACAAAATTCATATAGCGGCGGCCGTAATTTATTACGCCCAGAAGCTTTCCCTCTTTTAAACCCACCAGAATATTACCGTAGAAATCATGTTTGACCATGAATGATTTGCCATAATCAAAGGGCAGATCGGTAAGATCAAAATCTTCTGCTCTATCACCCACTTCCTCTACCCAGAGCAGATACGTTTTGCCGGAAGCATCATCGGTATAAAAGAGAGTCAATGTGTCATCTCCAAAGGCATATTTGCGTTCAAAAACCTCGGTAAGAAAGGAATGTCCCAGATACGAGTCGGCATAGATAACATCAGTACCCTCAACCATATTCTGAAACGGGAACAGACTGAATCCGTCCGGTTTATCGATTGTACCGGGCACCGCAACGGCCATTCTCTGCGCCATTGTATCGATCATCACCTGAGTTTCATCGGACTGGTCAAAGCCGGTCAGTCTTATAACATAACGCCCCTTAACAAAGTCCAGGCTGCCGGTGCCTCCAAATCCTTCTACGCCAAGAGCCAGGACCTCTTCTGCGGGAGGACGAACACGGCTGTAGAGCCCGTAGGCATTGAGAGGTGTATCGAACTGATAGATATCCATCACGATTTCGTTCTCGCCCTTCTTATATCCAGCCGTGGCAACCTTCTCAAAATTGTAGAGGTGATAGAGCTCAGCCCCGCCGTTGATATATTCATATAGCGATCGTCCTTCATAAACCTCGACCTCGGAGGTGAGATTGATTTCGGTATCAGCGAATGATTCCGGAAAGAACTCTGTTAATTCTGAAGGGGATTGTCCTACGGTCGTCTCCTCTTCTCCTCCTCCGCACGCAATTATAGTCGCAAATATGGAAAGTATCAAAAATCTACTGACGCCGCCTTTGCCGTGTAATATCATATTATCTCCCTGTTTTCTCTTAAATTCCAAGAGTTCCATATAGTAAATAGAGCATAATAATAATGCCTGCCGTATGTCAAGGGCAACAGTATTATTCAAAAAGCAAAAAATAATGCATTGACAATTGCTGAATGTGTAATAGTTTTTTCGTAGAACGTTGAATTTTCGTATTAATATTGAGATGTTTATGAACTCAAAAAGATTCGGATTTATCCTGTGCTTTATCCTCACGGCATTTCTTATGATCTTCTCCTGTGAGAAAAAGGGCAGTTATGGCCCGGCCAGCGCTGTATCCGGGGGAGTTACCGGGCATGTATACCTTTCGGGCAGTCTGAAGCCGATTGCCAATATAATCGTGTCCTGCGGGCAGGCGGTTGATACGACCGGCAAAAGCGGCCGCTATTCGCTTGGCAATATTCCCACCGGCTCGCAGGATATCTCAGCCAGCAATTCCTATTACCAGACCTATACATCGAAGGTCAATATCCGCAGCAACGAGATAACCAATCTCGATATCTTCATGAGCTATAATAAATAGCTGCCTGACCAGGAAATAAAAAAGCCCGCCTTCCAAAAGACGGGCTTTTTTTGATCATATTTTTTATTCGCTGGCCATAATAAACAGGGGCTGCATCTCGAAGCTCTTATACTGGGGACGCAATCTATCCTTATTGTAATATCGGTCGACATTGACGAATTTCTTGGTACTGGTAACGACATCAATCGGAACATTATCATAGCGGCCGTTTTTCAGCACCACCAAACGTCCGTGAATGCCACTTAAGATCAGGTCGAGCGCCAGGTTGCCATAGGCCATAGGCACAACCGAATCGATAGCATCGGGATCACCGCCGCGGACCAGATAACCAAGCTTCTGATTTATAACATTAATCGGCCTGCCGTTATTGAATTTCGGCGAAACCTCTTTCAGCTTAGCGGAAACCAGATCTCCAATTCCTCCCAGCTTCATGTGACCGTAGGCATCTTTCTCCTTATCTCGGAAGATCATCTCACCACCCTCGAACATGGAGCCCTCAGAGACCAGCACAACGGAATATTTACTGGGATTATTGCGCCTGTCCATGCTCAGGAGTTCTGTGAGCCTTTCGATACTGAATTTATGTTCCGGGATAACACAGCGGTTGGCAGCACCGGCCATGGTTGGAAGCATGGCGGTAAAACCGGCGTAACGTCCAAAGACCTCGAGCACCAGAAAACGCTCGTGCGATCCGGCCGATGTGCGCAGGCTGTTGGTCATCTGAATCGTGCGGGTAACACAGGTGCTGAATCCAATGCAATAATCTGTACCGGGAACATCATTATCCATAGTTTTTGGAATGGCCACTACCTTAACACCTTCTTTGTACAGCCGTACGCCATAGCTCAAGGTATCGTCTCCACCTATAGGAATCAGGTAGTCTATGCCGAGGAAATCGAGATTTTTCTTAACCTCCTCAGTCAAATCATTGCGCTCATCTTTATACTTGCTCCTGAGATGCTCCGGAACGTTGGCTTTGGCAACATGCCCGGGATGAGTGCGGGAGCTGTGCAAAAATGTTCCGCCTGTTCGCCCCGCCTTGTTCACTATATCTTCAGTAAGAATCTGATAACTGGAGCTGTTGTCGGCTTTCTTGTCTCTCTTGATTTCAATCGTACCGGCCCAGCCCCTTCTGATTCCGATAACCTGATAGCCTTCGCGTATGGCACGAATTGTCACCGCCCTGATAGCAGGATTTAATCCGGGAACGTCTCCACCGCCGGTTAGTATTCCAATCACGCCCTTTTTGGATTTAGCTTTAGCCACAAATACACCTCCATTATCTAAGAAAAAGGCCTTATTAAAGACCTCGAATTTTCGAGCAAGAAGTTATATGAAATTTACTTCTCAAACAAGCATTTTATGAAATCTGTTTCCTAATTTATTATTTGAGAAGCATTTAAATTCTACTATCGATCTTTGTTCCTGCGTTTGTCCAACATATTTTCTATCGTCAGATTCGGCAAATTCAATAATATATTGACTTTGAGCATTTTTTTTTGTTTTCCTTGCAACCAATCGAGGGCGGATTGAGTCTAAAGAGAGAATATACATATTTCGCCCATAACAGACGACAACAGGAGATTTGGGCTATGCTCAGAATAAAAACCGCATTGATTCTTATTTTTACGCTTCTGATTTATCTTTCTTCAAATTCCATAATAACCGCACAGCCTTCAGTCCCGGATACAGTTATAAATAGCCCAAAAGGGCAGGAAATGAATACGTATCTGGAGAGATTATCAGATTTCGGCTTTCACGGCTCGGTACTGGTTGCTCAAAATGACACTATCCTTCTGCATCAGGCATATGGAATAGCAAATGTACCCGATCAGATTACAAATTATACTTCCACCCTCTTCAGCACCGGCTCGGTGACAAAGCAATTTACCGCGGCCGCCATAGTATATCTGGAAAGCCGCGGGAAGCTAAGCACGAATGACTCAATCGATAAATATTTTATGAATGTCCCGTCCGATAAGTCCGGCATAACGATTCATCATCTCCTGACTCACACATCGGGTCTGGCTCATGACTACGGCAGCGACGAGGATTCGATGGGCCGGGATTTATTCATTTCCAACGTATTAGCGCAACCGCTGGAACTCGAACCGGGTGAACAATATGCCTATTCCAATACCGGGTATTCGCTGCTGGCGGCTATAATCGAGATAGTCTCCGATAAGAATTACGAGGCCTTTTTGCAGGAAAATCTATTCAAACCGCTTGGCATGAATCATACCGGTTTGCATATGCTTCATTCTGACGACACAATGATAGCACATTCACATAATGAGGAACTGGGCTATCCCTCGCCTGCTAACCGTCCCGAAGACGCCTGGAATCTTATTGGAAACGGCGGGATTTTGTCCACAACGGCGGATATGTATCGATGGTATACCGCCTTAAGAGGATCTGAAATCCTACCGCCTGAATTCACGGATAAAATATTCACGCCCTATGTCAGGGAATACCCGGATATGGAGTCCTATTATGGTTACGGCTGGGTGATTCAGGATTCGGAGAGACGTGACAGCAAAATTATCTGGCACAACGGCGGCGCCATGCCGCACGGCTGGAGCTGTGCGTTTTATAATTATGTCGAGGATAGCGCGGTATATGTTGTATTTTCCAATAAGCCGATGGACGGCATCCTGCCTGTGGACCATATCGCGGTGGGGCTGTCTAAAATATTATTCGGCGAAAAATTCGAGCTTCCGCCGCAAACAGCCAGCATCGATGACAGCCTTTTTGAAGGGCTGGAAGATATATATCTCATTAATGATACAGCCCTGATTCGAGTCACGGTTTCCGATGGTATGCTGCATCTTCATCCAATTGGCCAGGATGCTGTTAACGCTGTCTACCCCTCCCCTATGCAGAATAAGCTGCCAAAATATAATACCAAGACGGATCAGATGGTCAAAGCTCTTGCGGAAGGCGATTTCGAAGAAGCCGCTGAATTCTGGTCTAAACGTCCCGGCAGTGATCCGGTTGAGATACTTAGGCAGTGGTGGAGTTCATACGACAGTCTGGGACAGGTTCGAAATCATGTTATCCTGGGCACCAAAATGGGCGACGGAGCTCATACATACTGTCGCGTGAATTTCGAGGACGGCACGGTTAATCTCATGTTCGGCTGGATGCAGGGCTACTGCCAGGGTGTTATGGACGGTAAGAAGCCGGTTAAATCGATGCATCCTGCGGCAAAAGACCGATTCGTGTCCTACAATCTGACAGAGGGGAGCACTTTGAATGCGATATTCATGCGCGATAACAGCCTGGTCATAAGAAGCGATAAGAAAAGCATTACCGCCCAGAGAAAATAGTATCGAAGCATTTGAGCTTTAATAATAGTACCAAATTGTACGGTATTCGGTAATATCCTCGCCTATTTCCTCCAGCCGCTGTAAATAATCATGGATAGAAACATCCGTATAATTATAAGGCGGTACAGGGGTTACGAATTTCTCCCAGGGATGGAACTCGTAAACACGGCGGCCGTCTGGAAGAATCATGATCAGCCTGTGATCCTGCCATGAGCGCAGGTGATTTTTGCCGAGACGCGGCACATTAAAAACCGGCTCATCGGTGCGATCCAGACCCGGAAATAGGCGGGCTTCCTCCTTGCGTTCCTGAAGGATTCGCGCCAGTGGGACACGGTAATAATCGGTCTCCTCTTTGCCTTTGGTGATGAAGGTATAGTATGGATCAACGCCAATTAACCTGAGACTCCTCCGCAAGGCTACCGTCTCGAAACGGCGGCTATTCTCGAAGGTGAAAACCTGCTGATTATAGACCGAAATCCCGCGCTTGCGCAGCTTTAGAACCGCCTGGGCAGCCTCGGGCGTTACCTCATAGGGATGCTCGAAATGAGTGACGACACAGACCTCGCGCTTGCCCGGCTGCACATAACGCTCCAGCATGTCACATAATTCATCTGTTATCCTGAACGGTATCACCACCGGCATTCTCGAACCAATCCTGATTCTATTGACATGATCAATATCTGCGATCTGGTCGAAAATCCGCCTTAGTTTGGCATCAGTCAGCACAAAGGGATCGCCTCCTGTCACCAGCACATCTCGAATGCTCTTGTGGCTCTTAATCCATTCTATCGCCCTATCTATCGTTTCCGGTTTACACACCGCTTTGGGATCCATAACTTTCTCTATCTCCCAATTTCGCTGGCAGTAAACACAAATCTGCGAGCAGCTATTATAGGGCTTCAATATCAGAACTTCCGGATATCGTCGTGTGACAAGATCAACCGGTGAGGTGTCATGCTCGCCCATGAAATCGAAACGCATGCCCCTTTCCTGCTTGCTATGAGCAAATGACTCCACATAAGAGAGGGGCGGAATTACCTGCGCCCGCACAGCATGATCGTACTTGCGGTCGGACTCCTTATCCATCAGGGAAATATAATATGGCGTTATTCCGAAAGGAATCCTGTATTCCTCAGCGATTTGAATCGCCCTTTTTTCATCTTCGGTAAGATCAATTAAATTCCCGAGTGCCTCCCCGCCGACATAAATATGCTTCAGATGCCACTTGTGATCCTGCCATTCCGATTCATTCCCGCCGAAATACTCCAAAATCCTGTTTCGGTTTTCTTGTCGTTTGCTGATTATCTCAGGTTCCAGTCCGGATTTATAGTGTGCAATCCTTTCCTCTGCACGTGAGGCAAGTTTATCCAGAAATGCTGAACGCAAAAGGGCGGCCTCGCGGCCGTCACGGGAAATGAAGCGTGGGATCGAGCGCTTCTCGGGCTTACCGGATTCGGAGTATATTGCGGTCAGTCCGATCACTGCCCTGAATAGATGGCTGAATTCGGAGATAAATCCTTTCGACAGTTCAGGTATATTTTCAGGATGCATGCCGTGGGCAAGCATGTATAAATATGAAATTGCGCTCGTTCCGGTTCTTTTTTCATTGATCTGTGCGATAATGCTCTTGAATGCCCTTACGCTCTCTCGAATATTGGCCTTTTCGAGAATGTGCAGGTCATTATCTACATCAAAAACCTTATTTTCGCAGGCATTAAGATAATCATAGAGTGCCTGGCGAGCCTCTTCGATATCATCCGATTTCTTCAGAAGCTCGTAGATATCCGGATTGGCGAGCCAGAATTCAGGCAAATCTGTTTCGAAGATCTGCTCGACCTGGGCCGGGGTAACCTCGAACCGATCCCGAAAAATATCCTCGTTGATTACTTCTGTGCCAATGATCTCATAGTTTTTGGGGGTCTTTCCATCGGTTTTCATTATCGCCTCCCTGCCGTTAAAGCCATTTTATACTTCGGCAGATTCCGCAGTTATTAAACCGATCACTTAGGGATTGGTTCGGCTACCTTGATTATACAAATTAAATCAGCAATAATCAAACCAAACTTCATCCTTCGGCAAATTGGCCTTTCCAATCCATATACGAGTGCAATATGCCCGATATGAGCATAAAAAAATGCTCCGCTTTTTGATAAAGCGCAGCATTTTCTATTCAGACAGACATATTGCTTATTTAAGCAGGATCATCTTGCGAGTCTGGCTGAACCTGTCATCAACTCGAGCCTTGTAGAAGTAGATGCCGGAGGCGACTTCATTGCCGTGATCGTCGCGGGAATCCCACTTCACATTGACCGTTCCGGCATCGGAATAGCCGCTGAACTGACGCACCAACTGTCCCCTGATATTATAAATATCCAGGGACCAGTTGCCCGCTTCCGGAAGCGATAATATTATTTCCGTCTCCGGATTAAACGGGTTGGGATAATTCTGGCTCAATGCAAACTCGGTCGGCATCTCAACCTTACTCAGGATTATATCGAGCTGACTACCCTCATAATCGGAGGCCTCGGCTGAAACAAGCTGAAGGCCTTCGGAGGCCTTGATGTTCACGATCTCATTTTCTCCGGCCGGTATTCTGTTCTGGTCGAAGCTGTAGATCAGGACATTCAACTTCTTATCGACTACATCAGACATAATCGATAAGCTGCTTATATCCTCAGCCAATTCGACCTCGAATTCACCGGCAGCATTGTCAACATCGAATGACAGACGCAGCGCGCCCATATCGGTGTCGGCGCTGGTGCTAACGATGTAGCCCTCATCCTTTGCCTGCATAGTTAACAAAGCCTCTTCGGAATAAGGCGACAGTTTCGGTACAGCCACAGCATCTCCACTCATTACCCTTATCAGATATACCAGGTCGCCAACCGTTAGTGTCTTGCCATCGGCATTAACATCTGAAGCGGCAACCTGTCCATAGAGGCTGATCGTGAATACTCCCGGACCATATATAAAGTAATTGGTGTAAAGAACCGCATCTCCGACCTCGTTGGGAATCTCATTCATATTGATATCGCCGCGAAGGTCGATCGAATCGGGATGGCAGATTGCTATGTAGCCGTCGAAGAATTGGATACATCTGATAGGCACAGTCTTATCCCCGATCACACATTCATCGGTCGCGCCGGTACCGAAGAACCTTTCGCTTTCCGGGAAGTTCACATCATCGAACTCATCCCACCTGATTCCGCCGTACGGATCGTAAATCCTCTTGTCGATATAGACCGTATCGCCCATATCATTGGCAAACATGTTGCTCCCGCAATCCATCCAGAAGAACTGCAGAGGATATGCCTGACCGCCAAAGTCACGGTTATCGGTCACATAGAACTTCAGGTATGAAAGCACACCGTTGGGATCTAAGGCTGATTGATCAGGATGGGCCGGGCCGTTGTTAACATCGGCAATACCGACAATCAGTATCATACCGCTGGGGCAGTTATCGCCGCAGTTTCCGAAAGGTCCGGTTCTGAAGGTGAAATATTCCCAATCGGCGATAGCATCGCCCTGCAGCGCCTCTATAAATGTGAAGGCCGTGGGATCGTAAGTTATCAGGAGTTCGAAACCGCCAATTGATGAGGTGTAATTGCTGATCATTATTGGAGCAAGAGTGTAGGTGCTGTTAAAGACGCATGCCGTATCGCCCAGGGCGACATCGATACATGTTATCGAATCACAGCTCTCATACACGACCACATTGACATCTATTGTCGCAAGGTCAACCGCTCCGCAGGGGTCGCTGACCTCGTACACGAATTCATAGGCAGAATCGACAACATCCGGAGTGAAACAGGTTCTTCCGGTACTCTGGTTAAATGTACCGGGGCCCTGAATCTTGGAAATAGTTAATTCGCTTGTCGAATGATCCGGGTCGCTGATCGTGAATCCGTTAAAGCATCTTTCCGCCGGATCGGCATCGGGACAATAGCCAAAGAAGAATTCATCCTGATTGGCGGATATTATCGGGGGCTGGTTTTCCGTTACGGTAACCGTAACGGTGCCCTCGTCGAATTCAGTGCAGTTGTCATAAACGCGAATCGTAAAGTTAAATGTTCCCGCTGTACCTGGATTGAAGCAAACCTCGCCGGTTTGCTGATCTATTGTCGCTCCGGCCGGAGCCGATGGCATCTCGAAATAAAGATCATCCGATGGCAGATCTGGATCGCTGGCCGAATTATCGAAACAGATTTGAGCATCGGCGTCGCAAACAAAAGTATCGATATCCTCCGCAACCGTTATAGTCGGGGTGCTGTTTATAACGAACTCGACTTCGAATGAAGCCTCGCAGAATTCATCACAGGAGTCAGTGCAGGTGACAGTCACCGATACAGTCTCGTCACCCTGTGGAGTATAGCACCAATTACCCGCATCCAGAGTACCTAGACCTGAGGATATCACACATTCATCAAGGTTATCCTCGGCATCTGTAGCCGAGACCGGAAGGCAGACCTCCGCCGGTGCGCACTGGAAGATCGTTGTGTCATTCGGCACATTGCAAACCGGAGCCGTATTATCCTCCACAGTTATAGTCTGCACGCATTGTGAAGAGTTGCCGCAGGCATCGGTCGATACCCATGTACGCGTTATAACTCCGGCATCCGTGACATCGCTGTAAGTGATAGTCGTAAGGGAGTCACAGTTATCCGTGGCTGAAGCGTTACCCGTATTTGACGGGTCTGTTGAACCGTTACAGGCAACAGTAATATCCGGAGGGCATATAATCTCCGGAGCAATCGTATCATCAATTATTATTATTTGCGCACATTCGGCATAATTGCCCGAAGCGTCAGTCGCACGATAGGTTCTGGTGATTGTCTCAGGACAGGTATTGTTATCCGAGACATCACCTATATGAGTCACTGTCGGATTCGGATCACAGTCGTCAGAAACTGTTACAGAGCCGATATCCACAGCCGGGATATCACCGGGACATTGCACCGAAACATCGTCCGGGCAGGCAATCGTTGGCGGTGTTGAATCCTCAATTGTGATAGTCTGATCACACTGATCAGTATTTCCGCAGTCATCGGTCGCTGTCCAGGTTCTGGTGATAACATCACCGGTCTGTGAATCGGCATAGGTTATATCAAGATTCGTATCGCAGTTGTCGGTTGCAGTGGCTGAACCGGTCGCTGACGGATCAGTCGATCCGTTGCAATCCACCGAAATATCTGCCGGGCAGGTTATCACGGGCGGCGTTGTATCATCAATTGTTATTATCTGTGTACACTCGGCATAATTGCCTGAAGCGTCAGTGGCTCTGTAGGTTCTTGTGATGGTCTCAGGACAGGTGTTGTTATCCGAGACATCGCCTATATGAGTCACAGTCGGATTCGGATCGCAGTCGTCAGAAACTGTTACCGAGCCAACATCAACAGCCGGTACATCGCCGGGGCACAGCACTGAAACATGGTCCGGGCAGGCAATTGTCGGCGGTGTCGCATCTTCAATGGTAATTGTCTGAACACACTGATCGGTATTACCGCAATCGTCAGTCGCTGTCCAGGTTCTGGTGATAACATCACCGGTCTGTGAATCTGTGTATGTAATATCAAGATTCGTATCGCAATTGTCGGTCGCGGTTGCTGAACCGGTATTTGATGGGTCAGTCGATTCCGCACAGTCAACTACGATATCTGCCGGGCAGGTTATCACGGGCGGCGTTGTATCATCAATTGTTATTATCTGTGTACACTCGGCATAATTGCCTGAAGCGTCAGTGGCTCTGTAGGTTCTTGTGATGGTCTCAGGACAGGTGTTGTTATCCGAGACATCGCCTATATGAGTCACTGTCGGATTCGGATCGCAGTCGTCAGAGGCTGTCACCGAGCCAACATCCACAGCCGGAATATCGCCGGGGCACTGCACCGAAACATCGTCAGGGCAGGCCATTGTCGGAGGTGTCGTATCCTCGATTGTGATTGTCTGATCACACTGCGCCGAGTTTCCGCAATCGTCAGTAGCTGTCCAGGTACGCGTGATAACATCGCTGATCTGTGAATCGGAATATGTAATATCCAGATTCGTATCGCAGTTATCTGTCGCGGTGGCTGAACCGGTCGCTGACGGATCAGCAGGATCATTGCAATCGACAGTGATATCTGCCGGGCAGGTTATCACGGGCGGCGTTGTATCATCAATCGTTATTATCTGTGTGCACTCCGCATAATTGCCCGAAGCGTCAGTCGCACGATAGGTTCTGGTGATGGTCTCAGGACAGGTGTTGTTATCCGAGACATCGCCTATATGAGTCACTGTCGGATTCGGATCGCAGTCGTCAGAGGCTGTCACCGAGCCAACATCCACAGCCGGAATATCGCCGGGGCACTGCACCGAAACATCGTCAGGGCAGGCCATTGTCGGAGGTGTCGTATCCTCGATTGTGATTGTCTGATCACACTGCGCCGAGTTTCCGCAATCGTCAGTAGCTGTCCAGGTACGCGTGATAACATCGCTGATCTGTGAATCGGAATATGTAATATCCAGATTCGTATCGCAGTTATCTGTCGCGGTGGCTGAACCGGTCGCTGACGGATCAGTCGATCCGTTGCAATCCACCGAAATATCTGCCGGGCAGGTTATGGCTGGTGCTTCGTTATCCTCAACAGTAATTGTCTGGACGCATACAGCCGAATCGCCGCACTCATCAACTGCCTTCCATCTGCGGCTGATCGTCTTTTCCTGCGGGCAGGCGCCGGCGGTTTCGGTATCGGTATAGGTTATGGTCGGTGCCGGGCCATGATCATCGCTGGCCGTAGCACTGCCGGTATTTGATGGATCGGTCGATTCCGAACATGAAACGGTAATATCGGCCGGGCATGTCACCACAGGTGCATCATTGATTTCCACTGTAACATCCAGGGTATCGAAATCTTCGGCACCCAGCTCATCAGTTACCTTGAAAATAAACCTATAGGTCATATCCGCACTGCCTGGAGTGAAGCAGTGTGTAGCGCTAATCGGCCCCACATCGGTTATGGGAGTAAAAACACCCTCACCCGAAATCATCTCGAGCGTAAGAGTATCTCCCTCGCAGTTAGCATCATCGGCATCGATATCGAAGCAAATCTGCTCGGGATCGCATTGAAAATATGAAACATCATCTGGAAGAGTCACGACAGGCTCCTGGTTGGCAAAACGCACTTTGACAATCAGGTCATTATAATCCATATCGCCGCCGTTCTCCAGATCCTCCCAGCAAACCAGATATTCATGCGGGTTTCCGGTCGAGTATACACTTGCATGATCATAATTATCTGAATTCATGAATGCCTCGGTCATCCACAAATAATAAGTCGATAGATTCGGTTCCATGTAGAAGCCGATCGAATCACCGCTGGTCACGGTAAATGTGGTTGAATCACCGGGACTATTGCTCCCCGAAAAGAGCTGGTTTAGAACACTGGTGTCACCGGCAACATACCATCCCGAATTGGCGCTGATTGACGATCCGGCAACCTCTATAATGATAGTGGCAAGATTCTGTCCGGGAAGCGCACAGAACTTTTCAATACCAAGCTCATCTTCAGTCTCGTCAATATCGTATCCAAGACTGTCAAAAATTTGCTGCAGGCTCGGTTCAGCCCTGTCCATCTTGACGCTCAGTGAATCTTTCCACCATTCATCACCCTCCTGTGCATTTGATACTGAATTGAAAACGAATAAGAATAGCCCCAGAAACAATAGCAGCGTAACCAATCGTTGCATAATCACTCCCATCCCTTATATAAGATCATATTTTTCGATAGCAAACAGCCTCGGGATTCTTTTTAACCATAGCAAGCAATGTGGGGAGGGTATTCAATAATAGAAACCCGCTCACAATATCCCTGATAAAAATCGCAACTAATCTTTACTGACACTTGCTTCACAGTCTCGAAGTAATTTAGAAGATGATCCCAAAACTTGTTTAAAATATGTCAATGAAAAGCATATTTGTCAAGGTAAAAAAACAGGCTTAACCTATTTTTTTTCAAGCCCTTATCCTAAATACCAGATTGATATAGTCTTATATATATCGAATACTATTTTAATCCCGCAAAAATATTGCGGTGTCAGCGCATCATTAATCCTTCAATAAACGAAATCATAAAATCCCTGTTGTGGTTGTGATTCCCCTGAATTTTCGTCCTGCAAAAAAGCAATTACAGAGATTGAATCAAGTATGTAAACTCTTGTCCGATAACTGAAAAAGGGATTATATGCCGGAGAAAACAGTAATATACGGAAATATAGTCGGGCCTGAGGAACGTGATAAGATCGGACGCTCGTTCCCTGAGTCGAATGAATTCCTGTCATGGCATGCCGACTCGAAGTCCTTCCAGAATACCGGGGAGCAACCGTCCATAGTATTCATTGATCTGGACAATCCTCAGTTTGCGGCCTCGGAATTCCTGGCTTCGCTTGCGACGTCAGGCAAAGATGTCAGAATAATAGGAAAGTCCGAGAGTTCCGATTTAAATGAGGCAATTCGCGTTTCCAAGCTGGGCGTTTCGGAGATATTAACTCAGGACGAATGCTTCGACAGGCTTTGTAAAATCCTTGAAGACAACAAAGAGGATGCCAGAGAGGATGAAAGCAGAACCTCCAAATTCGGCGTCAACAGCCTGATCGGACGCTCTCCTCAAATCGCCGAGATCCGCAAGACAATCAATCTCCTCTCGGACGTTGATTTTCCGAGTGCATTAATACTGGGTGAAACTGGCACCGGCAAGAGCTTCATTTCAAAGATACTTCACAATACCGGACTACGCGCCAAGCATAACCTGGTTGAGGTTAACTGCTCGGCAATTCCGGATGAGCTATTTGAATCCGAGCTTTTCGGTCATGTCAAAGGCGCTTTTACCGATGCGCGTACGGAAAAGGTCGGGCTCTTTGAATATGCCGAATACGGTACGCTGTTTCTTGACGAGGTCGGCAGCCTGACTTCATCGGCTCAGGCCAAGCTTTTGAAAATAATCGAGGATAAAAAACTAAGACGGGTTGGGGATGTTCATGAAAAGGACATCAACGTACGCGTGGTTGCGGCCACCAATATGGATTTTTCGAAGGCAATCGAATCCGGTACATTCAGAGAAGACCTCTTTTTCAGGCTCAACCTGCTGGTAATCGAAATCCCTCCGCTGCGAGAACGTCCCGAAGATCTGGAGCCGCTGATAAATCATTACCTTAAATATTATGCCGGCCTTTATAAAATTCCCAGGATCAGGATATCAAGTGAAGCTCTGGAATCGATGGCCAAATACAACTGGCCGGGAAATGTGCGCGAGCTTTGCAATGTTATCGAACGAGCAGTCTTACTATCGAAAAGCGGCAAGATCGATTCCGAGGATGTTCAGGCCGCCTTTAAACGAGGCCGGATCGGACTGAAAGACCGCAAAAAGATTATACTCGAGGTCCCGGATCAGGGCCTGCCGCTTTCGCAAATCGAACAGACTGTAGTCAAACAGGTTCTGGATATGTGTAACTGGAATAAAAGCGAAGCGGCCAAATTTCTGGATATATCTCGTCCCCGCCTGAGGCGAATCCTGGCGAGTGCCGGAGTGGAACAAAATAGACGCGAAAGATAGAAACGGAACAAAACGTTCCAATCTGACCCATAATCGGCCTATCTAACCGAAACGCATAAAGATAAACCCAACCTCCCAAAAACCGCTGGAACAATTCATTCCATTTGCCCCGATTGTGACTAATATCAAAATATTTGAATAATCCCCGCATTGTGTTGTCTATCATAGACTTATCAATGCCTTTTCATTTTGGCACAGCCTATGCGACAGTCTAAAGCGAAAGAGAAAAAGCCGAAAGGCAAAACCAAAGGAGCTTTTTGATGAAGGGTTTCAATTTTAATGGAGTTTGCAGCAAAGCAGTAGTTCTGCTTGTAATCATGGTTTTCGCAGCAATTGGTTGCTCTGAAAATCCTTTAGGGGCTGACAAGAAATCGGAACCGCAGATGCTGATGAGATCGGCTGAAGCAGTTTCCGGAATCAGCTTATCAACAGCCGCATTTTCCGTGCAGCAGAGAATCTCGGCTGAGACCGGCGGCATCCTGAACCTTCTGGATGTAACACTCGAGATTCCTCCGGGAGCGGTACCGAAGGATACTATCTTCAGTATCGATATTCCCGACATTAATGTATTCTACAATGAGTTCGGCACCTCCGGACTTGTTTTCGACGTGCCTGTGAAAGTTACGATGTCTTACCGTAACGCCGACTTAGGTGGAGTCGATGAATCCACCATCCGCATCGGATGGCTGAATCCGAACACAAATGAGTTTATCGATGTCGAATGTGAAGTCGACTTCAGCACCCAGACCGTCACCGGCTATCTGGACCATTTTTCAGCATACGCGCTAATCTCAGACGAACAGTAAGGAAGTGAAAACCGGAACCTAATGAGTAAAGGTTATAGAAAATGATGGAAGTTGCAATTACACATACGAAGAAGGACGACCTCTGCTCGGAACTGATGGATGGCTTTGCCATGCTGGATTTGGCCCGGGGATGGTTAAAGCAGGGCAATACTGTTGTGGCTCTAGAGCTGTTGAAATCGGCTCTGGAATCGCCCGACGCCGACCTTAATCAGGAACTGAGAGCGCGCATATTTAAGGAAACCGGGCGCGCCAGAATGATGCAGTCGGAGTGGGACAGCTCGGAACAATATTACCTTGAAGCGCAAAGGATTTACCTCGATCTGGAGAATCTCAAGGGCGCATCCGAATGTGCTCGCAATTGCGCGAATATGTATTTCCAACGGGGCAGATATCAGGAATCCGCAAATTTATGCGAGAAGGCGTTGAAATGGGCTTCCGCAATCAACGATCATGAATTGCGCGCCACAATATTAAATACCCTGGCCGCAATTAAATCGGCAACCGGCGATCTCAAGGAAGCTATTAGGACCTTCAAGCTTTGCCTGGCGGATTTTCAGAGTGCCGGAAATCACATCCGAGAAGGGTATGTCCTCTTGAATATCGGACTTACCCAGACAGAACTGGGCGAATACGCTGAAGCGGTTCGCAGCCTGAATCAGGCACTGGCAGTGGCTCTGGACGAAAAGGATCAGAGTCTTGTCGAAATATGTTATCAGAATATTGCCAAATGTTACCTCGCTCAGAACGATACAATTCTGGCAAAATCGGTAATCGACACAGCACGTAAGATTCTTCCCGGCCTTAATTCAAAGGCCCTGGAGACAGAACTTAATCTGATCGACTGCCGTATTATGCATGCGATGGGCAATATCGAAAATGCCGAGGGTCTGGCATTCCAGACCTATCAGATGGCGCTGGAAAATAATATGACCGCGCTTCAGGCAGATATTCTGAAGGAACAGGGACTTATTTACAAGGACAAAGGGCAGTTCGACCTGGCAATCGCAAAACTCGACGCCTCAGCCAATCTCTACAAGCAGCTGGGTATCGACAACGGTTTCAAGCAGGCGGTCGAAGCCCTGGAATATTTGAAAAGGAGAGCATATGCCTGAGGTAAGTATTGCCCGTGAAATACTCAACAACAGCATGGAAAATCTGCTTACGGAAAATCAACTCGGCCCGGATTCCGACTGGTCAAAAACGGTACACAACCTCCTCTCCCAGGCCAAAGAAAACAACAAGTCCTTCGAGTATGAGCGGGCAATAAATTACCTCGATACACTTGAGGAGATCCTTGATTCCAAGGGTCTTCCCGAATTTTCCTCCGATTTAAGAATCGAACTACATCAGGAAAAGGGCAAGGCCTTTGCCTCTCAGGGCAAATACGATCAGGCCATCAACGAGTACCAGAAGATTCTGAAGTACTGCCGTGATTCACAAAAACTGGTAACGAAATCCGAAACCTTCAACCAGATCGGTCAGCTCCTTGCCAAGCAGGGAGATCATGACCGCGCACTGGGCTACCTACAAAGGGCGATCGGCGCCTATCGCAGGCTGGATGACAAGTCCGGAATGTGCCGCGCCCTCCGCAACCTCGGGGTAGTCTATGTCGAGCTGGGAGAATTCGAAGAGGCCGAGATCAACTATGAAGAGGCCATAGGACTGGCCGAGGAGATCGGAGATCAGGTTTTATTCGCCGATCTGATCAACAATCTGGGGGCGATTAAAAATATGAAGGGAAGCTGGCAGGAGGCTCTGGCTCTCCTGCGTCAATCCCTGGAAATCTACAGACAAAATGACCAGAAAAGAAAAAGCGCCTATACCGAAAACAACCTGGCCATCACACTTGCGGAAAAGGGCATGAATGACGAAGCGCACGATTATTTCAAACGGGCCTACGAGACAGCGGCAGCCATTAAGGATGCCTCGCTGACATTAATTGTCGATATAAATCTGGCCGACCTGCATCTTAAGAGAGGAGAACTGCAGGCCGCCAAAAATCACAGCCAGAAAGCAGAAGAATATTTACTCGATGCAAGCCTTATAAATGGCCACCTGGTCGAGGCCAAGAAGTTATCAGGAAAGATTTTCTATTTCGAACAGGAATACGACAGGGCGCTTCTCTCATTCAACGAGGCAATTGAAATCAGCCATGAAATCGGAGCCAGGTATCTGACAGCGGACGTACTTATGGAACGCGGCACGCTTTATCGCGCAATGGGAAAACATATCGAGGCACTCAGCGATCTGGAATCATCCTACCATATCTACACGACTCTGAAGGCGGAAGGCAAGAAGGAACACACCGAGGAAGTTATAGACTCGATTGAAAAGTTATACCTCCAAATCTTCGATTCAATGGCGCGTGAAGTCGACCGTAAGGACAAATACACCAAAGGTCATTCCGACCGGGTGGCCAGTTTAGCCCTGCTTCTGGGCAAGGAGCTGGGATTAAATACCCACACCCTCAAAACCATAGTAGCCGCATCACTTCTGCATGATATCGGCAAGATCAAAATCGACGATATCATCCTTAAAAAGCCTGGCCGCCTCTCAGACGAGGAGTTCAAGCGCATTCAGGAACATCCAGGCATGGGCGTAGAACTCCTGCGCGGCAAGGAATTTCCCTGGGACATAAAACCGCTCATACTGCACCACCACGAGAAGCTTGACGGTACCGGGTACCCCCTGGGGCTGAAGGGCGAGGATATTCCCATGGGGGCAAGAATTATCTGTATTGCCGATGTTTTTGACGCTCTGACCTCAGACAGGGTCTACAGAAAGGCCTTTGAAATTGAAAAGGCCCTGGAAATAATGAAAGAGGAATCCGGTACGACGTTCGATCCGGTGCTCCTAAAATGTTTCGCCAATATGATAAATCAGGGCAAAGCCGACCTGGTAATAAACTCGCATACGAATGATGATGAGATGTACGGTATCTGGTCGCGGTGCAAGCTGGAAGACGATGTTGAAGCCGAGCCGGTAGCAATGTCCGCTTGACCTCAATTTCGAATCGGACCAATAATTTATACCCACGAAGTCCTCAATCCCCTCAATATCAACTTCTTATTTTATTGACACAGAAAAAAAATGTAATACCTTACCCGTAGAAGTTTGGTACATACGTTGATTTACCCGCTTAAACGATGGACAGAATTATGAAATTAGACCATGTACACGCAAAAAAGATAATAGTGGCGCTGGCCATTACTCTTCTATTTTCTACTCAGCTTACTGCTGAGCTTCCGGAAAGCTACGATCTTCGAGATGTGAACGACGAGAATTTTGTAACCGGAGTCAAAAGCCAGAGCGGCGGCACCTGCTGGGCCTTTGGCGCTTATGCTTCTCCCGAGGGATATCTTTTGATGACCGAGGAATGGCTGAATGCCGGGGATACAGGGCAACCGAATCTGGCCGAATATCATCTCGACTGGTGGAACGGCTTCAATGATTACTTTAATGATGACGCCCCCGACCCGAATAATCCGCAGGGCATCACGGTGCACCAGGGCGGCAACTATATCATGACCTCCGCATATCTTACCCGTGGCGAGGGTGCAGTCAGAGATATTGACGGACAGTCATTCAGCAGTCCGCCCGACAGATTCAGCGACGATTACCGCTATTATTACCCCCGGGATATTGAATGGTACACGGCCGGAAGTGATTTGAGCAAGATTGACATCATAAAAGAAAAGGTTATGACCCAGGGTCCGATTTCAACCTGCCTGACAGCGGATGGCCAGTTCCTTAGTGCAAATTATGTGCACTATCAGCCTCCCGACGATCCTACTGATCTAAATCATGCCGTGGCGATTATCGGCTGGGACGATAACAAGGTTACCCAGGCACCGGAGAAGGGCGCATGGCTCTGTAAAAATAGCTGGGGTACGGATTGGGGATTGCAGGGATTTTTCTGGATCTCATATTACGATAAATACTGCGGGCAGCATCCCAAACTGGGAGCCGCCTCATTTTATAATGTTAAGCATATACCCTATCCCTATGTCTTCTACCATGACTATCACGGCTGGGGCGGGCAAAAAACCGACTGCAGCGAGGCCTTCAATGCCTTCACCGCCGATCAGGAGGTGCTCCTGTGGGCAATTAATTTCGTCACCGCCGCCGACAGCGTGAATTATGTCATGAAACTCTATGATGATTTCACAGATGGTGAACTTACCAATCTTATTGCGGTGGATTCCGGATTTTATGCGCATCAGGGATTTCACACAATCGACCTCGATCCACATCTGGTTATTAAACCGGACGAGAATTTTTATATCTATTTAAAGACCTCACACGGCGGCCAGGCGATTGACATGTCCAATCGCGGCATGGAGACAGTTGGCGGCAAATATCGCGGCTGGACCATTTCCAAATCCGAGCCGGGCCAGAGCTACTACCATGACGGCGATGCCTGGCAGGATTTATACGAATGGAACAACACCGCCAATTTCTGCATTAAGGGCGTAGCAGGCTCATTTACAATAGTCGATAATCCTCCGCCGGTCGGACATCAATATGATCCCTATGAATTCGAATTCAAGGCGGTCGGCGGTGTAAAACCGTATCACTGGGAGCATCTCTCCGGACAGCTGCCTTACGGCTGTGCCTTTATCGGCGATACGATCGGCAAAATCAGCGGCACACCTACCTGGCCGGCGATTTACGGCGTTGCTGTGGAAATGACCGACAGCGACAACCCGCCCAGAAAGGATACAATCAGGTTCCAATTTGTAATCGAGGACCCCATTCCAATCTGCGGTGATGTCAACGCCGACAGGGAAATAACTATCTCCGATGCCGTCTACATGATAAACTATATCTTCATGGGTGGCGATGAGCCCGATCCGATTGAAACCGGCGAGGTCAACTGCGATGGTAGGATATCGCTTGTGGATGCGGTTTATATCATCAATTATATCTTCGCGGACGGATACGAACCTTGTGATCCGGACGGCGATGGCGATCGTAATTGTATGATTCTGGAATAGAATTCATATGTGCTGTGGTCCATCAAGCATGGATCATGGCACTTTGGTATCCCACATGAAATGTGGGTTTTAGAGACCATCCTGCTATATCAGATTTTGAAGATTAATCTTATACACGTGCCGCCGGGTTCCCTAACCCGGCGTTGAAGTTACACGTCATCCCAGGCTAAAGGGCTTGTTGAAAAGGTACTTTTCGTCGCGCAGGGTCTTGGCCCCCGATGGAATCGGGGGTTGTGACCCTGCGCCTTATTATATAGTCTGCATTTGCCTTGGGTCACAATTCCGTCTGGGACGCAATAAAGACCCAACGCTACATCATCAGGATTCATCAACATCCCCTAAAGCTTGGGGCACCCTGATGTTTTGCTGGACAAAATCTTGCAGTGCACGGAATAAACCCTCCGGGCTTACGGCACGATCCCCTCATGAAGGTAAGTAATCCCCAGAGTAAGCGGATATTCTTTTATCTCCAGCAAACCTGCCTGAGCAAATAAATCCCTCATTTGGTCGGGGTGGATGAAGTTTTGTATTGATTCGGAAAGATAATTATATGCGATGTGATTTCCGGCAATCACTTTTCCAAGGGCGGGAATGACATTATTCAGATACCAATAAAAGAATTTACGCATCTTGAGGTTCTTGGGGAAGGTCATCTCCAGCACCAGCACCTTTCCCCCCGGCCTGACCACGCGTGCCATCTCCTTAATCGCGCCCAGTCGATCCGGGATATTGCGCATACCGAATGCTATCGTGGAAGCGTCAAAAGTGGAATCTTCAAACGGCATCGACATAGCATCGCCGTGGATGTAATCGATTTTTTCCGCAAGTCCGCATTGATCGGTCTTCTTTGATGCAAGGTCAAGCATCTCCTGCACGAAATCAAGCCCGGTAACCTTTACCTGCGGACGTTTGCGCACGATCTCCAGGGCAACATCGCCGGTGCCGGTGGCGATGTCAACCACTTTGCGTGCGCTGTGCGGAAGCCGTTTGACTAGAAACCGTCTCCAGGCGACATCACGCCGCCCGGACATGATTCGATTCATGCGGTCATAGTTAGGAGTTATTTTGCTGAAGATATCCCTAACAGCAGATATTCTCTCCTCATCCGACCAGTCTTTCATTGGCTTCTTACTCATATCTTCTAAAACCGTCTATACTGTTCAGGGCAAAATATTTATACATATTAATTACGCAAGCTATTTTCCTTTCGATAATGAAGTTGACAAATATCACCGCCTGAGCTAATCTTACGTATAATCTAAAATGAGTAGCTCTATAAACATACTGGGAATCTCAGCTTTCTACCACGATAGCGCGGCGTGTCTTGTGCAAAACGGCGATATAAAAGCCGCTGCTCAGCAGGAACGGTTCAGTCGCAAGAAGCACGACCATAGATTCCCGTCGGACGCTATCGCCTACTGCCTTAATGAGGGCGGTATTTCCTCAGAACAACTGGATTATGTTGCTTTTTACGATAAGCCCTGGATAAAATTCGAGAGGCTTCTGGAAACGTATTTATCCTTTGCACCGGCCGGAATACGATCATTCTGGAAATCGATGCCTCTCTGGCTTAAGGAAAAGCTCTGGATGAGTGATCGTTTACAAAGAGAGCTGCCCGGATTCGAAGGCGAAATATTATTCCCTGAACATCATCAATCACATGTTGCCTCGGCCTTCTTCCCGTCTCCCTTCGAAAGCACTGCTATACTTACAATCGATGGCGTGGGTGAATGGGCTACCGCCTCCTGGGGGCTGGGTAACGGAAATCAGGTCGAGTTAAAGCAGGAACTGGAATTTCCTCACAGCCTTGGGCTTTTATATACAGCCTTTACATACTATACAGGCTTTCGTGTCAATTCCGGCGAATATAAAATGATGGGCCTGGCCCCCTATGGTGAACCGAGATATGTTCAGACCATTTACAATAACCTGATCGATCTCAAAGAGGATGGCAGTCTGCGTCTGAACATGAAATATTTCAATTACTGCCAGGGACTGACTATGACCTCCCATAGATTCCATAAGCTATTCGGCGGTCCTCCTCGGAGGCCGGAGAGCGAATTGCGCCAGAAAGATATGGATTTGGCGCGCTCGATTCAGGAGATCACCGAGGAGGTCATGCTGCGTATGGCGCGCTATGTAAAGAAGCAGACCGGCGAGAAAAATCTCTGCCTTGCAGGCGGAGTCACCCTAAACTGCGTCGGCAACGGCAGGATATTGCGAGAGAATATTTTCGACAATATCTGGATTCAACCTGCGGCGGGCGATGCCGGAGGAGCATTGGGAGCTGCGCTTTTTACATGGTACCACAAACTTGGTAATAAGCGTACCCTGCCCTCTTCCGGTCGCGATATGCAAAAAGGCTCATATCTTGGACCGTCATGGACCACAGATCAGATCGAGCAATGGCTCGGACAAAAGCGCTACCCTTATAAGCGGCTCAGCAAGGATGAGGTTATCGAAAAGACAGTGGACGCGCTTATATCGGAAAAAGTGGTGGGATGGTTTTGCGGACGTATGGAGTTCGGGCCGCGTGCGTTGGGTGCCAGAAGCATAATTGGAGATGCACGCAGCAAAAAAATGCAGTCGAAAATGAATTTGAAGATAAAATTCCGCGAATCATTCAGGCCGTTTGCACCTTCGGTTTTGGCTGAGGATGTTAACGATTATTTTGATATGAATGTCGAATCGCCCTACATGCTCCTGGTTGCTGATGTACGCGAAGAGAGGCGGCGCGAGATGACCGAGGACGAAAAGAAGCTCTTTGGAATCGCAAAACTGCATGTCCCCAGAAGCGATATTCCGGCGGTCACTCATGTCGATTATTCTGCCAGAATCCAGACGGTTAATAAGCAGGATCATGAGCGCTATCACGAGCTGATCGAGAAATTTAGGGAGAGAACCGGGTATGGAGTAATAGTAAACACCTCTTTCAATGTCAGAGGTGAACCAATCGTGTGCACTCCTGAGGATGCCTATACATGTTTCATGCGCACCGAAATGGATATGCTTGTCATGGAAAATATTATCTTATACAAGGAAGATCAGCCGGAGCTAAAAGAGATTAAAGACTGGCGCGAGGAATTTGAACCGGATTAATGCTATGTCAAAAAAGAAAAAGACAAATAAAGAGCTGAGAATATTCGGCCTGACCATGACAATTGCTTTTGCCGTGCTGGGGCTGATCTTTATCTGGCGCGATTTTACGGGTTGGATTGTCCTTTTCTGCATCAGCGGATTCTTCCTCCTGACAGGCCTCGCCCTGCCGTTTATCCTCCGCCCGATTGAATGGCTGTGGATGAAGGTCGCACATGTAATCGGGATTGTGATGACCTATGTGCTTTTGACGCTCACTTATTATATTATTATCACTCCCATAGGTCTTCTGATGCGGCTTTTTGGACGCGATCCAATGAAGCGCAAATTCGATAATAATGCCGAAAGCTACTGGAGCGATGTCGATTCCGAAGGCCCCACCAGCCGTCCCGAAAAGCCGTATTGATCACATTTAAATGGATAATCAGCTTTTTTAATCGTATAAAAATTGGAAAAGAATAATTTGAACTTGCTAAATAATATTATAAATTCCGTATATGTCACGATTCACGATTTTTAAAGAGCTCTGGGGATTTTTGAAGGCGCGCAAGAAATGGTGGCTGGCGCCGGTGATAACATTCCTGATACTTCTGGGAGCGCTTCTGGTGCTCGCACAGGGCTCCGCCCTGGCACCCTTTATCTACACACTGTTTTAATAATCCATTTTTATTTTGTCCTTCTGAGAGAGCGAAGCGATTGTAAATCCGGCTATTGACGGACCAAAGAATTTCTATATATAAATAAGTTATTGGTGGGTGCCCCATCCCCGTTGGGCCGATTTCGGCCCATAAGGGGTGGGATATTCGATTATTAATAAAAACAACTGATAATTCAGGATCCCACCGCTTACGCAGCGGGGCATCCTGAAATGTTGCTAATGATCAATTTCAATTATCTCGATTTCTGCTCGGAGGGCAGTTCCACTCGTTCGGCCAGCTTTTCCAGCATATTCTTTGTCATCGACTCCAGATCATAAACCGGATCCCATCCCCATTCCTCGCGTGCACATGAATCGTCGAGTGAATTCGGCCAGGAATCGGCAATTGCCTGCCGTGCCGGATCGACCTTGTAATCGATTTTAAATTCAGGGATGTGTTTTTTGATCTCCGCTGCGATTTGAGCCGGAGTAAAGTTCATGGAAGTAACATTGAATGCGTTGCGGTGAATCAGCTTATTCGGATCGGCCTCCATCAGATTAATCATCGCCTTAATAGCATCCGGCATATACATCATATCCAGATAAGTGTCTTCCTTGAGATAGCAGGAGTACTTCTTATGCTTCAAAGCTTCGATATAGATTTCCACGGCATAATCGGTAGTGCCTCCGCCCGGCTCGGTTTCGTACGAAATCAGCCCCGGAAAGCGAACACCGCGTGTATCCAGCCCGAAACGTTTATGGTAGTAATCGCAGAGGAGTTCGCCGGTGACCTTGGTAACTCCGTACATAGTATCCGGACGCTGGATCGTATCCTGGGGTGTCTTATCCTTGGGCGTATCCTTGCCAAATGCGCCGATCGAGCTGGGCACGAACAGTGCACAATGATACTGACGTGCGGCCTCGAGCATATTATAAAGGCCGTTGATATTAACTTGCCAGGCCTGGTTGGGCTTGGTCTCCCCGACCGCCGAAAGTATCGCCGCCAGATGAT